>NZ_NFJP01000019.1 GCF_002159915.1 Gordonibacter sp. An230 | reverse complement strand
CACCTACGATGCTACACTGCCAGAAGAACGGCTGACCGCTTGCAAGAGGAGATAGCATGGCTCGGCAACGCATAACCATACAAGGCGAAGGAAGCATCACCGAAGTCGAGCGGGGGCACGTCTACCGGATACGCCTTCGCTTGCCTCCCGAAAAGCCGGGCGGCAAGCTGCGGTGGTCACCCCAGCGCACCGTGCATGGAAACAAAGCCAAGGCCCGCCAAGCCGTGGAACAGTACCGCGTCGAGCTGGAAGCGGAACTAAACGGCGAGACACTAGGCCTCACCGTTGGGCAATACGCAAGGGAGTTCCACGAGCGCCGCAAGACGATAGGCGCATTGTCTCCCCTGACCTTGGAGCGCGACGAACTGGAAATCTCTCGGATTGAGCAGCTTTTCGGCAAGGTGCTCGTGGAGGAACTGACAACCGCCGACGTGAACAACGCCTATGCGAAGCTCCGCAAGCAAGGCCTTTCATCGAGCGCCCTGCACAAGCTCCATGCCAAGCTGCGGCAGATCATGAAGCAGGCTGTGCGCGAAGGCGTCATCCCCCACAACCCCTGCGACATGATAGAGGGCGTCAAGCGACCTGCCGCGCGAGAGCGCAGGAGCCTTTCCGCAGAACAGGCTATGCAGTTAGCGCGCGATCTGAAAGAGGCCCCGCGAAACGGGCGAATCGTCGCTGTATGGCTCGCCCTCGCTACAGGCATACGCCGAGGAGAGGCGCTGGGCCTTGTATGGGCGAACGTCGATCTGGACAACGGACGTATACGCATAGACAAACAGCTCGACAGCAAGGGCAACCGACACGACCCGAAAAGCAAGACTTCCAAGAGGAATCTTTCCATAGATGAAGGAACCGTAGCGTTCCTGAAAGAATGGCGCACCATGCAGGCGTCGATATTCAACGGAGGCGCTGGCGTTCCGAGCGCTATGCCAGTATGCACGAACGAGCACGGAGATTTCATCGAACCCAACGTATTCAACCGTTGGCGTCGCCAGTGGTTCGCTGACCACGGGCTAGGCGGCTTCAAGGTGGTTGAGGAGTATGCCGACAAGCATGGCGTGAAGCGCTACCGGGCGTTCGGCTACGAGGGCTTCAACTTCCACGAGCTGCGTCACACGCAAGCCACTCTTCTAATCGGGGGCGGTGCAGATATTAAAACCGTGCAGAACCGCCTAGGCCATTCGAGCGCGAGCCTGACGATGGATATATATGCCCACGCCATCGAACAGAACGACCGGGAGGCAGCAACGATAATCGGAAGCATGCTGGGATGACGGACTATTTAGCAATTAGATTATAAAGAATTTTAGAATTCCCATCAAAAGCAACAGAGCAACAAGCACGGCAACAAAAAGTGCCGCGTACTTAAATACAATGATCCCTTTATGCGCGGGGCTTAAATATTTGCGAAATCGTTGCATGACCGGGCTATAAGAGTCGAGAGCTTTCTTTACTTCTTGTAAGTTCGATTTAATATCTTTCAAATCATCGTTTATTTCATCTAAGACCGAATACTTCCGACTTTCAAAACCGTCTTCGATCAGCGCGATGATTGTCTTGCTCCTGTCGCTGCCGGCTTCGCTAGCAAGATTCTCGATTCTTTTCCGCAGATCATCCGACATGCGGACAGATACAGACTTTTGCTTGCTCTCACCCATCACTGCCTCTCAAGTTTGAATGCCATCATTCTAGCACGTCCTACAAACGTAATACATTTGGCAAAGGGGTTATTACACTTCCCGTTGTTTCGAGAAGCTTTTGCGACCAACGGGAAAGGGGATGCAAATGACAAGGAAACTCCGCTGGCAGGATATTGCCCAAATGTTCTCATGCGGACGCAGCAAGGCGCTTCTCATCGTTCATCAGATGAGAGCAACCTATGTAGGGCGAACTCCCTTTGTAGACGAAGATGAACTTGAGGCGTTCATTCGTGAACATGGGGAAATCAAACTCGCATGGCCGAAACGCATTTGAGCGAAGAATACTCCCCTTTGCCGGTACGGCAAAGGGGAGTGAGATCAAGAATCATGTCAATGAGCGAGAGGAGACAGAATTATGAGTATGAAAGGTCTTTCGGCATTCCAGAGCTTCGACCTTGACAAATTTTTAACCGGTAAAACTTTAGTTTTCGTGAAGGCAGAGCAGTGGGACGAACGAGACAGCACAGGAGCCGTCTCCGGCGTCCTCGGCTCGAAGATCACCGTAATGGTCACGCAAGACGCTACTGACTACGGGACCGGTCGAGAGGTGTCTAACTTCGGAGGCCAGTTCATTGTGAAGGTACGGGATACGTCTCCCAGCGCGTACTCGAAGCTTAAGCCCTTCTCGACGGAAGTAATCGTGGAGTCCGTCGAACGTGCTGTGATCTGGGGCGACTTCAAGAATGAGCTATCGGTGATCGCAAAGATCGCCGTAAAGGGCTAAACCGCCCCCGCGCCCCGGCGCATCCCGCGTCGGGGCTTTTTGAAAACCGAACAAAGAGGAACCCTTGAGAAGCAGACATGATAGACTGGCAGTCTGGCTGCCAACGGGGCGAATGGCCGACGATTCGTCAGACCCGTTCGCTGCCGAATGCCGAAAAGCTGCCAAGGCCTTGGCCGACCCCGCGATCTTCGCCGCCGCTGCCGTGGCCGTGACATGCTTGGCTTTCTGCTTCGATGCGGAAGCGTCTCCGTTGCCGTGGTCGCTGGCTGTGCCGCTCGCGCTTATCTGCGCAACCCTCACCGTTGTGCAGAAACGACGCTCGCGGAAGCGGACGACCATGATCGGCAAAAAGCAGGCTGCTCGATGCAACAACTTCGAGGAGGCATCAAAATGGCTCCCGAACCGATATCTCGCACTAATCGAACTCGAAGAAGAGCCGACCAAGGCAGATCGCAGGGCCGCTGTCGAGCTTTACTGCAACCTTGCCGAATGCGTCGTGTCTCTCGGCCTTTGCGAAAGGACGGGAGCGCTCCGAATGGACGAGGCGACAGGCCGCGAGGTCGAGAAAGCCTACCCGATGGAACTCCACACGCGCGTCTCGCTTTTGTCGGGCCGGGGTTACGTCCTCATGGAGCCGTTCGGCGCGCAGAAGCAGGGCTTCGAGCGGATGGACGAGGGAGCGGTGCACCGGGCACTGCGCGATTGCGGCTTCGTCGGCTGGGACGTAGAGAAGGTATCCTATGACGACGACGTGGCCCTCTTCATCCTGCACGACGCAAGCAGGAGCCGCGCCTTCAACTTGAGCGAGCAGGTTTGACGGTATGGGTATGTACGAGCATATGGCGAAACTCGCCGAAGCGACGCCCTGCTGGGACATTCCCATCCAGAAAGGCCTTTCATGGTCGCTCCGAAAGGCACCGCACGCCCTGATCAGCGGCACCACGGGCTACGGGAAGTCTTACTTCGCCAACTACCTGCTGGCGATGGCGTCGATCAAGGGTTGCGCTCTGTACCTCTGCGACCCGAAGAACAGCGACCTCGCGTCCCTGGCCGCGTTCATGCCGTCCGAGCGCGTGGCGTGGGAAGCGGACGGCATCCGGAGCATCGTCGGCGAGGTCGTAAGAATCATGTCCGCACGCTACGCCTGCATGAAACGCGAGCGAGAGGAGCGGGGTCTGTTCCAAGCCGATTTCGCGGATTTCGGCCTCGCGCCCGTGCTCCTGGTCATCGAGGAGCTTGCGGCGTTCGTCTCGTCGTTGGACAAGAAGTCGCGAGAGGCTTTCGACGCCGACATCAAGGCCATAACGCTGCAAGGACGTCAAGCCGGGGTCAACCTCGTCTCGGTCATGCAGTCGCCCAACACGAACAACATCAGCTCGGAATCCCGCTCGCAAATGGGCTTCCGCGTGTTCCTCGGCTCCTCCGGAGGCATCGAGCACCGCATGCTGTTCGGCGAGGGCCATTCCTTCCCCGCGAGGCTCTACCAGCCGGGGCAGGGCCTCTACATGATGGCCGGCTTCACCGACAAGCCCGAACTCATCGAGACGCCGAGGATGGACAAGGCGCAGCTTGGCGACACGATGAGAAGGGCGCTCGCGCCCCAATACGCCATCGACCCGCTGGCGGCGCTCGGGAGCCGCAGCGAAGCGGAGGCGGGGAGCGCCGCGCCGAGCGGAACGCGAGGCCCGGAGGGGGCAGACTACGACGCCCCCTCCGTGTCAAGTGCCTATTGCTGAAAGGAGGCTTGATCGGACATGGCAGAAGATGGGCGCAGGGCGAGCAAGACGCGTAACTGGGCATTCGTGCTCTATCCTGAAAGCGCCCCAAAGAACTGGCGCGAGCTGTTGGCCGGGATGCACATGCCCGCGCTCGTCTCGCCCTTGCATGACCGCGACGTGGACGAATGCGGCAATCCCAAGAAGCCGCACCGCCACGTTATCTTGATGAGCGACGGGCCGATAACCCAGAAGCGGGCGAACGCGCTCATGGAGCCGTTCAACGGGACGAAGAGCGCCGAGTACGTGCGCTCCCTGCGGGGATACGTTCGCTACCTCGCCCACCTTGACGACCCGGACAAGGCCCAGTATGACCCCGGAGAAATAGAGGAGTTCGGCGGGGCTGATTTGGCGGCGCTCCTGAAGCCGAGCGAAGCGGGGCGGTACGAGGTCATAGGCCAGATGATCGACTTCTGCGCCGATCACTCGATCACCGAGTTCTGCGAACTGCTGCGCTACGCGAGGAAAGAGCGGCCGAAAGATTGGTTTCCCGTCTTAGTTGACAGCGCGTTTCTTATGAGCCGCTACCTCACGAGCCTTCGGTGCTCGGCGACGAGCAAAAGGAGGAGCGATGCAGAGTAGGGAGGGATGAGAGCCGCCCCGTCTCTCCCTATAATCTAATCGCCCCAAATATTCATGCCATCAGCATTTCCCCCATGGAGAGTTCCGTCGCTGTCCATGCTCTCGTAAGTCACAATTGGCTCGTCTCCCCACTGGTACCAGTACAAGGTGTTTCCGCTAGAAGAACCACCGGAGAAGTCTTCCCCACTGCTCCTAGAATAATATCCACTGTACCCGCCATCGTAGTATCCCAAATCTGAAATATAGCTTTGGTTCGTAGACGCTATCGCCGCTGCCTGCTCTTCTGCGACGATGCGCTCGGCCTCCACGCGCTTCTCTTCCCCTATTTCGGCGATCTTCGCATTATCGGCCTCCACCGCCTTGGCCACCTTGGCCGCGAAAGTGGCGCGCTCGCCCTCCGACCCCCAAACGTCGCGCTCTTCGGCGTCGGCCTCCACCCCGTCGGCGAGGACTTGCAGGGCTGCGGCGTTCTCGGCGAGGGCTTCCTTGGTGACACCCTCGGTGTTCGGGTCAAGGGTGAGGGCGGCAAGCTGTGCCTCGTAGCCTTCCACAACGCGCGCTTTGGCAGCTTCGCCCAGCTCACCAACTTCGTCTAGCAGATCGTCGTGCTTGTAAAGCGTGCCATCATGCAGCAGAAAGCTCGGCTCGTCGGCTTCCAACGTTTCCTTGAATTCTTCCAGCTCGTCCAAGGCAACGAAGAGAGCGGCTTTGTCAGCATCCGTATCGATAGATGCGGCCGTTTTGTCCAGCTCGGCTTTTCGCTCCTCGTAGAGTGCGTGAACTGCCCGGTCGTGCTCCCTGATCTGCCGTTGATGCTCCTGCTCCTGTGCGCAGGTTAGCCCGGCACCGACGGCGAGTGCCGCAACGACCGAGACAACGATGCCCGCAACGGCCCTTCTTTTCATCTTCGCCGCCCCTCCTCCTCGATTGCGCCTTGCTGCAAAGAGAAGGGCGCCGGAAAGCAATCCTAGCGCCCTGCCACCGAACTTTGACTCGTCTGCGCTCAGCGCTATCGTGTTTTGCGAAGGCCCATGGCCGCCGCCCCGCAAGCTGCCAGGGCGGCTAGGGCCAATCCTGCAAGGCCCGCCCAAGACAGAGGATCGCCCGTCTTGGCGAGCGGTGTTATCTTGCTATTCGTCGCGCTTCCCTCGTCTTTGGCATTTGCGTCTTCCGAGCTAGCCAGCTCTTCGATTTCCAGCGCGAAGCTCGAAAGATCTGTGACGGTCACCGTAACTACTCCGTTCTCGGCCATGACACGTTCGGAAGTGATGGAGCCGTCGTTGTGCCTGTGCCACACAGTGACCCAGTGGCCGTTATACTTCGTATCGACGGGGAACGCGACTGTTAACGAGCCGAGCCCGTCATGAACCTGCTTGCCGTTGACGATCAGGTTTACCTCAAAGATACCCGCAAGCACGCCGTTGCCCACTCGGCTTGCAAGCTCTTCGTATGATGCTCCGGAAGTCAGCTGGATCGCGTTCACCGACGCTTCGGCACCCATAGGCACGTTGATGCCGTTCAACGTGCCTGACACCTTGACGCCCGCGTCCCCGACCACCAGTCCCCGCTCTCCGTTGGCGCGAAATCGCTGTGAACGCTCCCGTAGGCTTTCACATCGTTGATAACGCCGTCGGGTGCATAGTATTCCGCGCCGATCTGGAATCCTTCTATCTGGTCGCTTCCGAGAGGATCGGCGGGGGCAACGTCTATTACGAGCTTATCGCCGTCCAGATGGCAGCCAACAGGAAAGCACCCGTTCTTGTCAACGGTTAAGCTGGGCGTTCCGTTGTAGACCCAGTAATGAGAAACGTAGGGTGCCGGAAGCCCTCTCGTGGCGTCGCCCACCCTCACACACGCTTTCACGGGTTGTCCTTGGGCGTTCACAACAGTAACGTTGACAAGTTCCGGATAGACGTAGCTTATAGCGGCTTTGTCGTAGGCTCCATCATCGTTCGAATCGGAGAGCACGACGTTGGCATAACTCGGGCTGTAGCCGCGGGCGTCCTTGGGGGCGACAACGCGGACGCAGTGGGGGAGGTTCTCGCTGTTGTTGATCTCCCCTGCGCCCTCGCCAATCTTGACGTTCTCGTCCACCATCACGCCGGAGCCGTTGCTGTGGACTTTGCCAAGATCGACGGACACCCCGATTCGACCGGACAGCTCGCGTTCAACGGCGTTCCCGTTCTCGTCGGTGACGTTTCTTATCGGGATGAACATCCACGATCCCGAATGCGAGGCGATGGTCAGCTCTTTCTTAACGACCTCGGTGCTGTTTGACGTTTTTGCTTCTGCTTCGCCGTCGACCTCGTCGCTGTTCGCTACAGGAAGCGCTTCGGCGGGGGCGTTCATCGTTTCCGCAGCCGACTCTTCAACGCCTTCCTCATCTCTTTGCGCTGATTGCTCCGGCTCCTTCTGCTGCTTCGATGCGGGCTGTTCCTCGCCGTAGGCGTATGCGGTTCCGATCAGCGGAACCATGCCCGCAACGAGGAGCAGCGCGCACATGCCCGCGATCATGGCGTGCATCGCGGGCCTTATTCTCTCAAACGGCATTTCATCCTCCTATTGATTGGTCATAAATTTGATACCAATGGGAGTATAGTACCACATAGCCTGACAGCATGGACATAAGTGAGAGAAAAATGAAGTTAGGCCAGAGAATACGAAACGAGCGCGAAGCGCAAGATATCTCGCTGCGTCGTTTTGCGCTGATGATCGGCGTTGGGCATACTTATCTCGTGGACGTCGAAAACGGACGCCGCAACATCGGCATCGAGAATCTATGCAAAATTGCTGATGGGCTAGGCGTCAAGGTGAGCGAACTGACCGATGAATTGTAATCGTAGTAGTCAGATGAGGTAAAGACGCGAGTTATCTGGCCCTAAGTTGTAAGCGTTCAGCCTTTCCTCAATTAATGGAAAATAGAGACCGCCGAGCCTCTTGTCGAAGCTAATTCGGGCGATCATTGGGCGAGGAGCGTCAGAACAAAAACCTATTCCTTGGCCATTCCCCACCGATCCCAACTGCTCAATTCCCGGATGCAAGAACGTCTCTAGAGCAACAGGATTGTCTGCGAAGGGATTATGGAATACGAACAATCCCTCTGTTAATATCTCGGGGGTTTCTGGCGTTACATGATGCAAGTAGTATGGTTCTTCCGTTTTTGAATAGTCGCGCCAAACAAAGCACACGGCGTTTTGTGCATTCTCGGATTGCGAAGCACAAAGGGCGTCGAGTTTTCCTATGGTGGTCGTACACGAATACAAAACAGCTGATACGCAAGCCCACTCTTTCTTGGCAAATAATCCAATGGGTATGGTTGCGTTTTTCCCAGGCTTGACAACATTGTCTTTAATCGTGTACTTATCCGAGCTGGAATCATAGTAGCAGCCATAGAGCAAAGCCATCATTGGATAAATATATTCGGCCCCACTTCGAATTTGATCATGGGAAGAAAGCGCAATGACATAGGGTTCATCATCGGATACTTTTCCGCGTTTCTTGTAGCTGTCAAACAGCGCCCTTTTCGAGCAAAGGGCGTTTGAATGTCGAACAATTGATTCATTGAGTAGCTCATTGAACCCCTTATGAAGCCAAGGTGGCTCGACCATACTCAAATGATCAAGCATTCCTCGCGTTGATTCAGGAGGACTATCCTTTTTAGCTTTAGCTACAACTGCCTCAATACTCATCTTGCATGGCTCGACTACAGAAAAATCTGGAGCTTCTTGCGGCTTCCCAAGTTTGAAGCCTAAACTTCTAAAAACATTGTTGAGATACAGTTCCCAAAATGCAGATCGAAAGGTTGCTTGAAACTCTTTGACGATTTTGTTATCCCTGTCATAAAAGTCTTTTGACCACTCTTCAATCAGCCCTCGGTGCTGATCAAACGGATGGTCAAGAAGCATTGCCGTTCGCCAATCCCACTGACTTATAGGTACACCCTCAGAATCGTCAAACAAATGAAGTTCGTTGTCCACAATTCCCCTTGTTACATTTTAATCTCAACTACTATGAATAATGAGTCTTTCATCGCGCACATTGAATGATGCCGATCTGGAAAGTTTACTTCAAATTGCCCCACGCGACCACTTTGCGACCACTTGAGCCAAATTCCACCCCGAAATACAAAAAGGTCGGAAGCCAAATTCAGCTTCCGACCTGCTAGTTTCTGGTCGCGGGGGCAGGATTTGAACCTACGACCTCCGGGTTATGAGCCCGGCGAGCTACCAGACTGCTCCACCCCGCATCATTGGCGCCTACTCTCCTGCTTGCGCATATGTCAAGCAGGAAAAGCGGCAAGGATGAATATTATCCTTGTTATCTTGTTGGCGCAAATACATTCCCGGAAATTCACGAAATATTCATAAAAAGGCAGGAAGGTCAGCGCTCTTGCGTCCTTTCGTCCGATCCCGCTATGCTTTTCTGCACGACGTTTAAAAAGAAACCGCATCGCAGGATGCGTAGCGACCCCAGCGAGCCAAAACAGGAGAACGAACCGTCGAAGAAGATCTGGCCAACATTGCAAGCCGCACGCCAATCGACAACCTGAACAACATGCTCTCACAATGCCACAAGCACCTCCTTTACTCAGGACGCCCGCAGAGGTCCGCACCTCAACCTCGCGCAAGCATCGCGCCCGCCAGCTTCCGCCGATTGCCCACTGTACGTCCCGACCAGTTAGACTACAATCAAAGATGCGAACGAGCAACAACGCCTCCACGCTCAGGGCGCACCAAACCGCGAAGGAGCACGTATGACCGTCATCGATGTCCACGCCCATATCTATCCCGACAAGATAGCCGAGCGCGCCGTGAATGCCGTAGGCGAGTTCTACCTTGTCGACATGTACGGCAAAGGCACGGCGGAGCACTTGCTGGAATCGCAAAAGCTCGCACCCATATCACGGTTCGTCGTGCACTCGGTGGCCACATCGTCACATGCGGTGACCGCCATCAACGACTTCATCGCTGCGCAATGCCGCGAACACGAGGAATTTATCGGCTTCATGGCCATGCACCAGGACTTTCCCGATCCCGAAGCGGAAATCGAACGAGCCATCAGCCTGGGCCTCGTCGGCATGAAGCTGCATCCGGACACGCAGAAAGTGGACATGGACGACCCCCGCCTCATGTGCGTCTACGAGATGATCGAAGGCCGCATGCCGCTCATCGTGCACACGGGAGACTACCGCACCGACTTCTCGCATCCGCGCCGCCTCAAGCGCATCCTGCGCGCGTTTCCGGACCTCGTTGTGGATGCCGCCCATTTCGGCGGCTGGTCGCTCCCTGAAATCGCCTACGATCTCCTCCACAGCGAGAACGTGTTCATCGACGCGTCCAGCTCCATGGCATTCCTCGGAAGTCGACGCACGCGAGAACTTGCCCGCATGTGGGGAACCGACCGCGTGATGTTCGGCTCAGACTTCCCCATGTGGGATCCCGCGCGCGAATTCGACCTGTTCACCTCGCTCGGATTCACCGACGATGAACTGGAGAAGATGCTCGGGAAGAACGCCGAGCGTTTCATGGGGCTTGAGCGCAGCTAGCCCTTAGATCGCACCCTCCCACCACGGCAGGCAACATGGCCTGCATCGCGTGCGGACCACAGCGCAGGCAACCATCCCGCATGCCCACCGACAATGCATAGCGCGGTCTTGAATGCGGTTCGGCTCTTTGGGCGCAGCGCTTCTCGACCACCATCGCATGAGCCCCCGACGGGAAAGAACTCCGCCCGTCAACAAGGGGAATCCTCTTCGACCTTCCCATCGCGCATCAAACATGGAAGCCTATGCGAACACCCCCATCGACGAAGCCCCGCCCGCGAAGCGCATGATCGAACCCGGCAGCCTTGAAGCAGCCAAGGGCTCATCGCCGGCCGCACGGGAGACGCCTTTAGCGCTCCGTTCCGTCGCTCTCCGGCTCCACGTGCTCCACAACCACGCGAATTTTGTCGATGCGATGGCGATCCATATCCATCACTGTAAAAGTAGCCTTGTCGTTGCCATTTTCAACAGCGACCGAGTCTCCCTCGTCGGGAATGCGGTCGAACAACGTGAGCAGAAGACCGCCCGCCGTCTCGCACTCGTCGGACTCCGCCGGCTCGAACCCAATGAGCTCGCCCACCTCGTCGATGGGCAGAGAGCCGTCGACAAGGTAGCTGCCGTCCTCCATCTTCACCACCTCGTAGGAGCTACCATGCACGTACTCGTCATCGATGCGGCCGACGATCTGCTCCATGATGTCGCTCATGGTGACGATGCCTGCCGTACCGCCGTGCTCGTCCACGACCACCGCGATCTTCGTGCGGTTCTCTTGCAGCGTTTGCAGCAGCTTCGCAATGGACACGCTTTCGGGCACGGCCTGGATGGTGCGAATGCGCAAATCGTCGATCGTGGCATCCTTCGACAGCGTGTAAAGATCCTTCACATGCACGAAACCGATGATGTGGTCTTTGCTGTCGCGGCACACGGGATAGCGCGTGTACTTGTAACGAAGCACCGTCTCGAGGTTCTCCTCCAGAGGATCCTCAAGATCGATGCACACGACATCGGTGCGCGGAGTCATGATGGCCTCGGCGTCTTTGTCGCCCAGATCGAAGATGTTGTCCACGTACTCGTTCTGCTCGGGATCGATGAGGCCGCTTTCGGTGCTCTCGTCGATGAGCAGCTTGATCTCCTCGTCGGTGTACACCTCGTGCTCGTTGGCCACGTCATGGCCGAGCAGCTTCATGACGCCGTTCGTGATGCTGTTGAACAGCCACATCACCGGATACGTGATGCGATAGAACCATACGAGCGGGGCGGCCGTGAACAGCGCGTAGCGCTCGGTGGAGAAGATGGCGAGCGACTTCGGGATGAGCTCTCCCACCACGATGTGCAGCGCGGTGATGATGACGAAGCCGATGGCCACCGAAATGCCGTGCATGGCAGCCTCGGGAACGTTCAATGCGTTGAACAACGGTTCGAACAGCTTGGACACCGCCGGTTCGCCCAGCCAGCCCAAAGCAAGCGAAGCGAGCGTGATTCCCAGCTGACATGCAGACAGGTAGGCGTTCACGTTTTCAGCGACAAGTTTGGCATGCTTGGCACCTTTGCGGCCCTCGTCGGCGAGTATCTCGACTTGAGATTTGCGCACGCGCACAAGCGAAAACTCGGCCGCAACGAAAAACGCATTCA
Organism: Gordonibacter sp. An230; assembly: GCF_002159915.1. Classification (GTDB taxonomy): domain Bacteria; phylum Actinomycetota; class Coriobacteriia; order Coriobacteriales; family Eggerthellaceae; genus Rubneribacter. The sequence goes on along the minus strand of NZ_NFJP01000019.1, from coordinate 61,249 downwards.
TGAGCAGGAAAAAAAGAACGAGCAGCAAACTGAGTGCTATCGGCATAATTGCGGATGGTCCTCCTTCATATGACTATTCGCCACGATATCGTACGGCATGGAACCCCCTGACCACGCCCTTGTAGCCAGAAACCCGTAGGTTTCCATAAGTGGGAAAAAAGATGAGTGAATAGTTTCGTGTCAAAAACGCGAAAACCGGCGAGCACCGAGAGTGCACCGCGTTGGCGAACGCAAAAATGCTCCCGTTTTCAAAAGCGCGCACACGGCAGCTCCTTTCTACGCAAGAATAACACTTGATAAGCGACTTTGCTATTCGTTGCAGCATTTCGAGCTTAATTGAGATCGCACATAAACATCCTGCTTCGGCTTTTTCCTCCTATCACCGCCCACCGTGATCCCAAGATTGCCAAACCGCTCATAAAGCCAATTTTGCATTGGGATGCAATAGAAGATCAGGCATGCCCTTTCCCGTGACCGGAAGTGCACTTTGCCGGCGACACCACCTAGCCGAAGACGCCAACCTAGCCTTTCGGTTCTTCAACCCTTTGTGCAATCATGTCGATGAGCTCCTGTCGCGTATGGATTTCAAGTTTTTGGTAAATGCTTTTAACGTGGTATTTCACCGTACTTTCGGAAATGTATAGCCGCTTGGAAACGGCGTGAATCGTGTTCCCCTGGCCCAAATACCTCACGATCTCGCGTTCGCGCTCCGTGAAACCATAGGCCTCGGCGATCTCGTCGCACCGCTCCCCGCACGATGCACCCTCCACCTGCACGCCACGAAGCCGATCTTCGGCCGGAGCAGCGCCGTCGTCCTCGAACCCACGGAACCCTTTGTCCTTGAAAAGCGCCAACGACAGCACAGTAAGCAAGTACACCGATACGAGCGCAATGGCAGTCAGCGCCAGCGTCCCTCGTCCAATGCTAGACGCATTGCAGAAACCGACGATCATGCCGCCCCACTGCGACAGGTATGCCGTCGCATACGCCACGCCCAACAGCGAAAACACAGGAGCCCCCGTATCCCGAGCCAGTCCAACCACAAGACAGGTGAGCACCAACAGCGCAAGCATGAATCCCAAATTCGCAAAAGAGTTGACGATGCCGCCAGCCGAATTCCATACAAGGGGAAGCAGCAGAAAACTCACTGCCGAGATCGGGATCGCCACCTGGTAAATGCGACCAAGATCGATGTTCTTTGGAAGGGCAAGGGCGACAACCAGCAGCACGACGTACAAAAGAAGGCTCGAGAACACGGAGCTTTGCTGGAACGCCTCGAGGGCGATCTCCTCCCTGCCGGATATCTGCAGTATGAGACCAGCCATGAACCCCAGCGTCAGCACGCCCAGTATCGGTCGCCAAAGCCGAAAGAGTGCGCCCCGAAAAACAAAAGCGGAGTACTCGCTTTTCGATCGATCCGTCACCACCCTCTGATCGCAGAGCAACGATGCCAACGCCAAAAAGAAGAAGAGAGCCGCCGCCGGAAACGAAAGGAATCGGGGAAGAAACGTGAGCACGTAGTATGCCAGCACGGCAACGATGTTGCTCACGACAAGAAACAAGTACGAATTGCGCAGATCAAAAGCGATGAGACGGCCCAGCAAGCCGACCACCAGCGCCGCATCGGCGCCCCCCAGCGCAAATGCGCCCGCGCAAAGCCATGGAAGCGCTACAACCACGTCGAAGACCATCGGCGAGAAGGAAAGCGCCATGCCCACGACGACGAAGCCAAGCAACGCCAAGCCGAAAATCGCGAGCAACGCCATCTGCGAATGCCGAGGCGCAACTCTTCTCGAGGGACACAGAGAATAGAAGACATACCCGCACACCCGACCGGTGAGAAGGGCTATCAGAAACCAGAACGTCGCAACCCCGCCAAAAGGAGCAAGAGAGGAGATCGCAGTAGGGGAATGGAAAAGCAGGCATGCGTACACCGAGTACAAGGCGTACCCGGCCAAAGCGAACCCGTCGTTCAGATGGTTGATCTTTGCCAAGCGAAAAGACCCCAAAACCTTCCCCTCCTCGCTCGGTACACCATACCGCATATTCTCCGCACGCGTAACGAGCACCGAGGCGCTTTTCGTTTTTTTACCCGTTTCGGATAGGGCTTTTTGAGAAAGCGCGCTTTGAACCGGCCGATTCGGAGGGGGCGGCCCGGCGCGCAAGCCCCTATGCTCTCCACTATCCCCGGCACGCAAGGTGCCTGTCAAGGATAACCGAGGAGAGGAGAGGGCATGCAGAAACAGAACCTTAGCAGAAGGGCGTTCATCGGACTGGGCGCTGTGGCGGCAGCTGCGGCGAGCGCCGGGATGGCAGGCTGCGCCCCGGCAACCGCAACGTCGTCTGCCGACGACGCGCCGTCGGCGGTGCAGGGAGAAAGCGCCTCAGCCCCTTCGTTCATGACGCCGCCGAAAGCGCCTGCCGACGTCAAAGAAGAAAAAGAATGCGACGTCCTGGTGATCGGCCTCGGAATTTCAGGACTTGCCGCCCTCAAGGCCGCAGCGGAAACGGGCGTTCGCGTGATCGGCGTCGACAAGCAGTCCGAGCTCTGCGTCATCGCCGACGCCGGCGACTTCGGCGTCGTTGGAAGCCGTATTCAAAAGGAACTCGGTATCGAGTGGGCACCGAAATCGGAAATCGTCAACCAGCTCATGAAAGACATGTGCTACCGACCCAACCCCGACTTTCTCGGATACTGGTACGATCATTCCGGAGAAGACTTCGACTGGTACATCGACGGAGCAGATTACGAGGTGTTGCCAACCACATGGGCGAACAAGCAGACCGACAAGACGAACTACATTCGCCCGAAGTGCTTTCCCCCTTTGGAAGGATATGATTATAAAAAAGAATACTATCCGTATTTCCACGGGAGCATCACCACGAACCCGAACGCGAACTGGGCAAGCCAAACCGCTTACGACGCCGCCATCGCCGCTGGAGCGGAAACCATGTTCTCCACCTGGGCCGAGCAGCTTATCACCAACGATGCGGGAGCAGTAGTGGGCGCGTACGTGCACGACGCAGACGGCGCGTACACGAAAATCAATGCAAAAGCAGTGTGCCTCTGCACGGGAGACATCGGCGGAAACCAAGAGATGCGCGATTACTACGTGCCGTGGGCAGACGAATTCTCCTGCGTGTATTACAACAACGATGCGAAGGGGGTTGTCGCCAACACCGGCGACGGGCACCGCATGGGCATGTGGGCGGGCGCTCACATGGAGTTGGGTCCGCTCGCGCCCATGACGCACCATATGGGCGGAGCGATGGGGATCAACTCGTACCTGCAACTCAACATGGAAGGCAAACGCTTCATGAACGAGGATATCCCCGGACAGAACATCGCCGATCAGATGTCGCGGCAACCCCAGAAGCAAAGCTGGCAAATATTCGACTCCAAATGGCCCGAGCAAATCGCGCTCATGCCCGACGGACACGGATACGCAAACCACTATCTAACCGACGAGGAGGTTGCCGAGCTGACAACCGTTGTCGAATCGGGGTGGTCCCTCAAGCTATTGGGAATCGCCACTCCCAGCAGCATCGAAGAAGGGGCCACCGTGAAAGCCGACACCATCGAAGAGCTCGCACAGGCGATGGAGCTCCCCGAAGACGTGGTGAAAGCCGAGATCGAACGTTACAACGAACAATGTCACAACGGTTTGGACGAGGACTACGGCAAGATTCCCACTCGGCTGTTCCCCGTGGAGAACCCTCCGTATTACGCCATCCGGTTCGACCTCGCCGGGATGCTCGTCGTCATGGGAGGCTTGGAGTGCAATTCGCGGCTTCAACCCCTCAACGACGAGGGTAACCCCATAGAGGGGCTGTTCGTGGCAGGCAACTGCATGGGCGGCAGATTCCTCGTGGAATATCCGGTAACCGTGGCGGGCATCAGCTTGGCGATGGCGCTCTCGTTCGGCAGAATGGCCGGCACCAATGCGGCAGGGCGCGAAATGATCGACGCAAAGAGCCGAGCCTGATCGTCGGACGTCTTCCCTTGCGGCGGCGAGGTCACCCTCCCCTTCCCGGGCGACCTCGCCGTCTCCGCCGCTTGAGCGCCTCTCGCCGTGCGCTTGTCGCAGACGCAAGAAACCTTCCGATCCATAGCCTTGCAACGCGAAGGGCCTCTCCCATCGGCAAGCAAAGGGCCTTCAACCACACGCAAGCCCTATGTCGACGATCTCTACACCGCGGCCAGACCGCCGTCCTCTTCGATGGGCGCGGCAGCAGCGCCCGCACCCGACGTTTCGGCACTGAGCCCATCTGCAGCCAACGAGCTTTCCTCAGCTGATACCTCACTCGCAGCAGCAGCCGCGCTTCCTGCGGCTGCCGTCGCGACAGCACCTGCGCCCAGTGCGGCAGCATCTGCGCCGTCCGTCGTCGACGTCCTGATCTCAGCGACGTCCGCAGCAGCTGACGTCCCGTCAGCAGCAGCGCCCTCATGCTCCGCAGCAGCCACATTCCCGGCACCGGCATCCTTCGGCAGCACGAGGTTCGCCACGATGGCCACGAGAAACACCACGGCCACGCAGTTTTGCGCGAACACGCTTTGCACCAGTTCCGGGAAGATGGCGAACAAATCGCCCACCTGCGTGAACCCGATGCCCACGGCCAAAGACAACGCCGCGATGGTGATGTTGCGCTGCGAGAACCCGGCACGTGCGATCATCTGGAAACCGCTCACGATGATGTTGCCGAACATCATGATGGTGCAGCCGCCCAGCACCGCCTCGGGCAGCGACGAGAACACCACGCTGATCACCGGCAGAAACGCCGCGAGGATCATGACGACGGCACCGGTGGCGATGGCCTTGCGGTTCACCACCTTCGTCATGACCACTAACCCGACGTTCTGCGAGAACGACGTGATGGGCAAGCACCCGAAACACGCCGACAGCGAGCTGACGAAACCGTCGCACGCGATGGAGCCCGACAGCTCCTTCTCGCGCACCTCGCGGTTGAGGCCCACCATGGTCAGCGCCGTCGTGTCGCCGATCGTCTCCGTGGCCGACACCAGGAAGATGAGCGCAACCGACACGATGGCCCCTAGGTTGAACTCCGGCGCGAACGGCATGATCTGCGGCAGGGCGAACAGCCCCACATCGGAGAAGCCGCTGAAATCCACCTTGCCCATGAGCACAGCCAGCACATAGCCGACGATGAGGCCGAACAGCACCGAAAGCTGCTTGGTTTTGCCCTTCGCCAGCACCTGGAACACCAAACACGCCGCCAACGACACGCACCCCAGCACGAGGTTTTGCGGCGATCCGAAGTCAGCCGCGCCCGAGCCGCCGCCGAACGACGTCGCGCCAACGCTGAGCAGCGAGAATCCGATGGACGTGACCACCACAGCCGCCACGATGGGCGAGATGATGCGCCGCCAGTACTTCGCGAACAGACCCAGCACGCCCTCGAAGACGCCTCCCACGATGATGGCCCCGATGGCGGCGTTGTAGCCGTACGTGGCCACCACGCCCGTGAGCACCGTGACGAACGTGAAGCTGATGCCCATGACGATAGGCAGCCCCGATCCTACGCGCCACAGGGGAAACAGCTGGATGAGCGTGCCGATGCCCGCGATGAGCATGGCGCTTTGCACGAGCGCGCCGGTTTGCACGTCGCCCAAGCCCGCCACGCCAGCGATGATGAGAATGGGTGCGAGGTTGGCCACGAACATGGCCAGGATATGCTGGATGCCGTAAGGCACCGCGCGCAGAAGCGGAACGTCGCCATCGAGCTTAAGCAGCTCCTCCTGGACGAGCGGCCTCATGCGCGAACCTCCGAGCCCCCGCTTGACGTTGAGGACGCACCAACGCTCGACGAAGCGACAGCCGGCGGGGAAGAGATAGCGAAATCAGGGAGATCGGTCGGAGAAGCCGAAGCCACGTGGCCGGACTCGGCGTTAGCGGGATCGTCAGACCCAACGGAGCCACCAAGCTCAGCAGAATCACCGAAAGAGCCGTGAACCTTTGGGTCCTCGTCGACGCGCGAATCCGCTGCCCGCGCTGTGGGTTCGCGCCGAAACGCGATCTCGCCCGTGCGGGGATCCATCGATTCCACGATGGCGAGCGATTCCAGCCGATAGCCACGCTTGCGCAGGTCGGCCCCTCCTGGCTGAAAGCCCTTTTCCACCGCGATGCCGATGCCCTCAACAGTGGCACCCGCCTCGCTCACCAGCTCGATGAGACCGTTGAGCGCGCAGCCGTTCGCCAGGAAGTCGTCGATGATAAGCACGTGGTCGTTTGGCCCGAGGAATTTCTTCGCCACGATGACATCGTATACGCGACCATGCGTGAACGACTGAATGCGAGTCGTGTACATCTCGCCGTCGAGGTTGATGGACTGGGCTTTCTTCGCGAACACCACCGGCACGCCGAAGTGCCGCGCCACCACGCACGCAATGCCGATGCCGGACGCTTCAATGGTGAGGATCTTCGTGACGGGCGCGTCCGAGAACAGCCTTTTGAACTCCTCGCCCATAGCGTCGAACAGATCAATGTCCAGCTGGTGGTTCAGAAAACTGTCCACCTTGAGGACGTCCTCCGACTTCACCACCCCATCGCGCCTGATGCGCTCTTCCAAAAGCTCCATGCCCGCCTCCATTGTCAGCCCGTCTCCGCATGCCGACGCGAGCGTGCGCGCCAGCATGATAAACCTCTGACCGACAGTGTAAAGGACGTTCGACCAAAGGAAAACGAGATAATGGCGCACCATCGATTTTCGCACCTATCGACCACGCGCCGCGAATCGCCGAACCGCAGAAGGCAATTGGAGAGCGGAAGTGCCAGGCGGTCATACAGCAGAAAGGGTTGGGCGGCCGGGGGAATCGGGCATCTGCCCGCGCAATGGCGCCAAACGGTTCGGGGCCCTGCGTCCTACCGCACCTTGCCCGCCGCCCGAACCGCATGGCGAACGCGCCTTCCCCATGCGGTCGTAGCATTTTCCATGCTGCACGGACGCGCATGCCGCATTCCGGCTACTGGAACGGAAACTGCCCGCCATTTCGCCTCCGGCCGCATGTCGGACCACGTCAATCGTCGCACATTCGCACGAGTCCTGCATCGCGCGCCCGTGCGCCAAGGCCGCATGGAGCCAAGGCCGAAAGCCGGTGCCGCAAAGCGCACCCCTTCTCGCATCGCGCAGCACGCGCCCCGAACGAGTCCGCTCGTCGCACCACGCACCAATCGCCGCGCTCGGCACGCTTCATGCCCGCATGATCACATTGGGCCCGACTTCCCAAATCCCTTCCGACGAGAGCAAGGACAGACACGCTACAGCAGCACGGCCGCACGACATCGTTCCCGTGCGGAACCATGCCCGAGCTAGAAGGCCACCTGGCCCGTCACGATCAACGCGATGGACACCGCAGCCGCAACCAAGATGATGGCCACCACCACCTTGTCGAGCGCGCTTTTGAGATACGGCTCGTTGCGCTCCTTCTTGCCCTTGACGTACACCAAGATGCCCGGTGCATACAGAAGCGACATGATGGTGAGCCCCACCGCGCCCGACGCCCACGCCAAAAAGAAGCTGTACACCACGCCCAACACGCCGAAAACGCGCCACAGCACCATGCTGCCGCCGATCTTCCCCGCGAACGCATCCGGCTTCGTGAACGCAAGCTTGGCGAAATACGCGGCAGACAGCAGGTACGGTAGCAAGATCATGCCCGCCGACAACGTGTAGAAGAACTGGTAGGTGCTGTCCGAGAACAGCATGATGATGAGGAACGCCTCCACGATGACGTTCGTCACCACCAGCGTGACGATGGGCGCGCCCTTCTCATTCGTCGTGGCGAACGACTTGATGAACACGCCCTGCTCTGCGGCCTCGTAGGGCGATTCGCTCGACAGCACCGTGTAACCCAGCATCGCTCCCACCAGCGACAGCACCACGCCGCCGTTGATGAGGACGGCGCCCCACTGCCCAACCGCATGCTCCATAACGCCGGCAAGCGCCGGGTTGGGCAGCTCGGCCAGATCAGACAACGGCATGACGCCCATGGACAGCACGCTCACCATAAGGTATATGGATAGCACGCACACAAACGCGATGATGGTGGCCTTGCCCACGTCGCGCTCTTTCTTCGCGCGACCCGAGATGGCCACTGCGCCTTCGATGCCCACGAACACCCAGATAGTCACCATCATGGTGCTGCTCACCTGGTCGAAGAACGGCATGCCCGGATCCGCCCCTTGTGCCAAATTGGCCATGAAGATGCTCGGATCGAACTTCTGAAGAAAGACTATGGCCACAATGGCGACAAAGATGGGTGCGAACTTCGAGATGGTGATGACGGCGTTCACGCCCGTGGCCTCTTTGATGCCACGCGACACAAGGAACACGTAAAACCAGATGAGAAGACTGGCCCCTATCACCGATGCCAGATTGGTGCCCTCGCCGAAAACGGGGAAGAAGTACGCAAGCGCACCGAACAGCAGCGCCGAGAAGCTCACCGTGCACAGAAGCGCGCTGATCCAGTAGCCCCATGCGCTGTTGAAACCGAGGAAGTCGCCGAAGCCGGCATTCGCATAACTGTAGATGCCGCCCTTGAGCTCGGGCCTGATGCGCGAGAGCGCGTAGAACGTCATGACAAGGCACAGCACGCCGATGCCGGATATGCTCCACGCCGTGAGGATGGCCGCGCCGCTCGCACCGCCCGCCGCCTGATCGCCCGACAGCGTGAACACGCCACCGCCCATGATGAGCGTGATGACGGTGGTAGCCAGACGGAAAATGCCCAGATTGCCCTTGCCGTGCGCCGCGTCGGATGCACCGCTGTCGAGAGTGGACGACGCGGTCGAACCAGCGGTCGCGGTGGGCGCCGAAGGATGCTGCGATGCGGATGAGCTCATGGGATCACCGTTCCTCGTTTGTCGATGGTGACTATCATACCCCACCGAACCGCGCGTCGTGCGATTGTCATGCACTATTTTTCGCCCCGAGCGCGCGGCGAAAAGAAAAACCGATTCGAGACACCTCCCCACGCCCGAAAAGCCAAACGGAGAAAGGACAGAGCGTTCGCCTTCTTAGCCCTTTCGCACGAGGCAAGGCACCAGAAACGCGATACGCGCCAGATTGCTACCGCCTGCGCCCTTCGACATGCCACCCTGATTCTACTGGCCACATATTTCTTTAAGAAGAGAGCCCGAGACTGCGAGATTGAGCCCAACGCTCGCCCGAAAAAGCGTGAATTCGGTGGCAATCTAGTGCATCTTGCGTTCCGAGGCATCATTGCACCGCCAAAACCAAGCTCGACAGGAGCCATGCGGGCCCGCCGAGCAAATCCCGCCGACATTTGGGCGAGCCCTTCGATCGTCGAACGAGAAGGCCCTCCGACTCGCTTGGTTGCAAGGGCCTCGATCCACAATCTGACGAATTCTCGCCCATCACGATCTTGGCTTGACGGCAAAACGAGCCTTCTTCCTCGCCCTCGCGCCCGCATCGCACCCACAGCGGCATCTCGCCCTCCAGCACCGTCAACGCCTCTACGACAGCAAGCGGAACGAATGCCCGGAAACCACGGCACGAAGGGGCGTCTGACCCGCCCACGCGCTTGATCACGGCGCAGTCGACCAAGATCCCGACACCGCATCACAAGGCGCGAGTACAGTCGGCCTATCGCTCGATCACGATGCGGTCGACCAGCACGCGCGCAAGCACCGCCCTGTTGAGATCGCATCCCAGCCCGTGCTCGTGCCCCATTCGGTTGAGCGTGACGAAGCCGCGTTCCGCAGTGTAGGGAGGATCAGTGACGTCTTGCGAGAAGTAGCGCGCGGTCGAGCCGATATCGCCAGGCGCCTTCACCTGGGGCAAAGTTCCCAATGCGGCATGCAGCCGCTTCGATACACCCGTGTCATACATGCCCCCCATCCACACGTCGATACCGCGCTCACGTGCCACGGCGAGGAAATCGAGAGTGGGCTGAACGCCGCCGAACTTAGCCGCCTTCACGGCATAGCAGCGCAGTTCGGGATGTGCGAGCGCGCGAGCGAGATCGCGCGCTCGCACAATGGACTCGTCCAGACACACTGGAGTGCGCAGCGCGCCCTGGAGCTTCGCCAAGCGCGAGAACAGGTCGCCCGAAACGCCTTGCGGCGCATGCCGAGGATCGAGGGGCTCCTCGATCCAAGCCGCACCGCACGCGTCGAGGGCGCGCAGTTCGTCCATATCGCGCTCGGTGAAGCTTTGGTTGGCATCAAGCGTAACGACCAGCTGAGGAAACGCCGCGCGCACAGCGCGCACGCACGCGACGGACGAACCCGGAACAACTTTAAGCTTCACACGGCGATATCCCGCCTCAACGCAGCGGCGCACCGCAGCCAACGTCTCGCTCGGAGATCCCAAGCCCACCACCGCGCCTGCCGGAACCGACACGCCCCCTTCCGCGATGCCGCCTTGGGCCTCGCCGCCCACCAACTGCCACAACGGCTTTCCCACGATCTTGCCGTACAGATCCCACAACGCCGGCTCGAGCGCGCCGCACGCCATAGGGAACGCAGCGACGCGAGGGTCGGAGGCGAACGCGGCGCTCGCCTCGCGGGGATGGAGAAACGTCTCAGCCAGCACCATCGGAGCCAAGACATCGCGCAGCACCCGGACATCCTGCTCGATGGTCTCGGGCAGATACCAATCGGTGGAAAAGGCCACGCATTCGCCCAATCCTGTGCGGCCAGCATGGTCGACCACCTCCACGATGACCGACTCGCGCTGCGTGAGCGTGCCCTTCGGCGTATGAAACGGCATCGAGAACGGCAGTCTCAAGCGATGCAGCACAACGCGTTCGACCTCTATGCGCTGGTCGTAGAGACGTTCGAGCGCGGCGCGATCAACCTTGCCGATGCCGGTGCGTGGAAACTCGTCGAGCACGCAGAGGTGCTTGGGACGATAGAGCTTCGAGAGCCGAGGGCCCAGATAGTCCCGAACGGCAATGGTTAGCTGCCGGTCCGCCATCCGCGCTGAGACAGCGGAATCGGCTGCGGATGGAGCGGGAGCTTGCGCGGACGCACGATTCGCGGTCACCGCTGAGCGCGACGAAGAAGCAAGCGGCGCAGGAGCAGACAAAGCGTATGCCGGATCGCGCTCCACGAGCGCCACGGGACGACGACCCCATACGCTATCGGGAACTCCGAACACGTGGGCGTCAGCCACGCCCGGCACGCGTAGGATCTGGCCTTTGATCTCGGCAGGATAGACGTTTTCGCCACCCGAGACGAACATGTCGTCAGTGCGCTCCTTCACATACAGCAGGCCATCGCGAATCATGGCCGTATCGCCCGTGAGAAAGAACCCGTCCACCGTGTAAGCCGCCCGGGCGTTCAAGTAGCCCTCGAACAAACCGGGGCCTTTGACAGCAAGGCGCCCGAAGCCGTCCTCGCCCGGGTCGACGATATGCGCGCGATAGGACGGCATGAGCCGCAACCCCCCGCGAAATGCATTAGTCACCAGGCAATTCGCTATTTGGCTTGACGTCTCGGTCATACCGTAGCTCGCATACACCCGCGCGCCCACCGCCAAGGCGCGTTCGAGCGTGCGCGGATTCACGGCCCCGCCACCCAGCAGGATGCACGAATAGCGGCGCATGACGTCCATCGACAGCTCTGCGCATGCCGCGAGCATGTCCTGAAGCATCTTGTCGACCACCGAGATGTGGGTTGCGCCGCGCCGAGAAGCGTCGGAGAGCACGCGGGCCGCATCGAAACGACGGTATAGGATGAAAGGTGTTCCGTTCAGCAGGCTGCGCACCACCACTTGGAATCCGCCTATGTGGCAAAGCGGCAGCGCCGCCTGCCACAGCCCCTCGCCGCGACGGTTGAGCGCCGCGTTGGAAGCTTCGGCAGCAGAGCAAACGTTCTCCCAAGTAAGCGATACCGCCTTCGAACGGCCCGTCGTTCCCGACGTGAACATGACGAGCGCACGAACCCCGCGATCAAAGACATGCGCCGCATGTTCGGCGAAGTGGATGACGCCTTCCACCGCATCCTGGCGGGTCATCTCGTCGCGGCGTCGCAGCGAGGCTCTGCCCGTCGATGCGCGACCGAGCCCACGCGCCGAACGCGGCTCGGCCACGAGCGCGCTCTCGCGCGCGGTGAAGCTGATGCGGCGGGGACGGGTTGGCGCGGAACGCGACCCAGCGCGAAGGCCGCGGGAGGATCCCTCCGTTCCGACCTCGCCCGTCAAAAGGGAAACGGCCTCGTCCATCAGCCGCTCAGCGGAGTCCTCGTCGATGCGGAGCGCCACGTTCACTCCCGGCTTGCGCTCGATCTCCATGAGGCGCCCGAGCTTCTCCCCCGCAGTCAGGCGATTGTTCAGCACCACAAGCGAGAAGCCCCCGTACGCAGCAGCGAGCACAAGGAACACGTAGGCGGCGCAATTCGGCAAATCCACCGACACGCTGTCGCCGGGGCTCACGCCACGATGCTGCAAACGCCGGGCAAGCGCCGCCGACAGCATGCGCGTCTCGCGATACGAGTACGCTCGCGCTTCGCCCGCTTCGTCCACGCACGTGAAGCACGTGCGTTGCGGATGCCGTCGCACCATGCTCTCAAACGCGCTGATCATCGTTGCTGGAGCCCGCTCCTCTCATGTCGTTCGCCGGATGCCAATCCTTCGGTTCCGCCGTTTTGCCGCACTCGGACATCGCAGTCCTCCCCGTCCATCGCGCGACGGACGTCGCGGCGAGGCCGAAAGGATCCGCCCGGCCCCTCTGCGGCCTTACGGAAACTTCGGGAACTGCGTGAAGTCGGGCGCGCGCTTCTCCTTGAACGCGTCGCGGCCCTCCTTCGCCTCGTCGGTGGTGTAGTACAGAAGCGTCGCGTCGCCGGCAAGCTGCTGGATGCCCGCGAGGCCGTCCGTGGCCGCGTTGAACGACGCCTTCATGAAGCGCAGCGCCGTGGGGCTGAACTGCAGCATCTCCTGCGCCCAGGCGACGCATTCCGCCTCCAGCTCGTCGAACGGCACCACCTTGTTCACGAGACCCATCTCAAGCGCCTCGGCCGCCGTGTACTGACGGCACAGGTACCAAATCTCGCGCGCCTTCTTCTGGCCCACGATGTTCGCCAGATAGCCCGCGCCGTACCCTGCGTCGAAGCTGCCCACCTTGGGGCCGGTCTGGCCGAACTTGGCCGTCTCGGCCGCAATGGACAAATCGCACAGGACGTGCAGCACGTGGCCGCCGCCGATGGCGTAGCCGTTCACCATCGCGATCACGGGCTTGGGCACCACGCGGATGAGCCGCTGCAGGTCGAGCACGTTGAGGCGCGGAATGCTGTCCTCGCCCACGTAGCCGCCGTTGCCGCGGATCTTCTGGTCGCCGCCGGAGCAGAACGCCTCGTCTTCGTGGCGGCCGCCGTGGTTGGCGCCCGTGAGGATGATAACGCCGATGGCCGCGTCGTCGCGCGCGGCGGTGAACGCGTCGTAGAGCTCGTTCACGGTGAGCGGCGTGAAGGCGTTGCGGCGCTCGGGCCGGTTGATGGTGATCTTGGCAATGCCGTCGCAGGTTTCGTAGATGATCTCGCGGTATGCCTTGCCCGCCTGCCACGCAATGTCGCCCATGGCCGTCCTTTCGTTGCGCGCATCGGCCATCCGAGCACGCAGGTAGGGAGGAATGTCCAATAGAAAAATGGAGTGAGCATATACTAGCGCGCCACGCAACCTTGAGCGGCCGAACGCAAAATAATTCCGAAAAAGAACGGCGGCCGTCGGAGAACGCGCGCTCTCCCACCTGCGGGATCCCGCCGCCATCGTCGCCGCCATCCCGCGTCTGCGCCATCCCGCGCTTGCGGGACGCTCATTGCGCCTCGAAAGCGGAACGGCGCGGCGCACGGAAATGCGCTGCGGCATCACGCTTCCATCGCCGCTCGCGCCTGCGCTCCTCCGCTGCGCGCGCGAACGTCGCCGAACCTCCATCGGGCGTTTTTCGATGCAGCTGCCGCCACCGGCCTCTTCGCCCTGCGCGCAGGCCAGCCCATAGCGGCGCGATGCTATCCGGGAAAGCCCTCGAGGGTGCGCAGGTAGGCCGCAGGCTCCTCGAGATGGACGTTGTGGCCCGCTCCGGCCACGACGCGCACCTCGCACAAGCCCTCGTCCTCCAAGCCCTCGGCAAGCGCGCGGTACTTCACGTCGCGCGCACCGGCGATATACCGCACCGGCACGCCGCTGTCGCGCAGCGAGGCGAGCGCGGCAAGGACGTCCCCACGGGAGGGCATGGCATGCTGGCCGGCGTGCTCGAACGTGCGGGCAAGGGCTTCGGCGTCGTTCGCCAGGCGGCCCGCGCGCACGCGCTCGCAGGTCGAGGCGGGCAGGTCTCGCTGGGTGGCGAACAGGGGCAGGCGCTCCCAGGCATCCATGAACGCGGAGAGCCCGTCGCGGCGCAGGGCGGCGGCGTTGCGCGCATCGCGCTCGGCAGCGTCCTTGCGCTCGCGCTCGTCAACCGGGCCCAACCCGGCGCTTTCCAGCACGAGGCCCCCCGCGCAACGGGCGAACGCCCCCGGTTGCCGGCAGACGGCAGCAAGCGCGACGCGCCCTCCCATCGAGTAGCCCACAACCACGGGTTTCCGAGAACCCTGCACCGGCGCGGCGAAGCGCTCGTCCGGGCCTCCTGGCGCGGCGGGGCCAGCTTCGCCAAGCGCGGATGCGAGGAACGCCAGCAGCATCTCGCCCTGCGCCTCGAGCGCGTAGGCGGCAGCGCCCTTTGGCCGGTCGCTGCCGCCGTGGCCAACGAGATCGAGCGCCACGACAGGGCGCGTGCAGCTCAAGGGCTCGGCCACGCCATCCCAGCTTGCGGCGCTCTGGGCAAAGCCGTGCAGCAGCACGACGGGCGCGGCCCCGGCAGCTCCGGCAGCCTCGCATCCCCAGACGGCGAAGCGGTAGCGCACGCCGTCGTGCTGGAAGCATTCCTCCCGTTTCGCCATGGTGCGGCCTTCCTCTCTGCAGTGTCGATGCGAACAGAAGATGGTGGACAGGATACGAGGCTACGGTCGAAAATCGAACGGCGCGGGCGGCGCTTTCGAAGCCGGAGTCTTTGTGGGCAAGCAACACGTCTGCTCAGCAGCCTGCTTGCTTCGGTCTCGTTTTCACCGGCCGAATGCTCCTTTTCATAGCCTCGGATTATGTCCATGACTGTTCTGACTATATATACGTCTGCCAAACAGGAGCCTGAACCCCTACCAGTACGGCGCGTAACGCTCCTTGAGGCCGACGAGCGGCACGCGCACCTCGATGAGCGAGATGCCAGGCGTTCCCAGCAGCTCGCGGTACGCCTCGTCGAAGGCCTCCACGGTGCCCGCTGCACGGTACGGCACGCCGAACGCCTGCGCGGCCGCCTGGAAATCCACGTCCTGCGGGGTGAGGAACAGCCGCTCGAAATACGGGTCCTCCGATTTCTGGGGCAGCATGTCGAAGATGCCGCCGCCGTTGTTGTTCAGCAGCACGATGACGATGCTCGGGCCCGTGCCGGGCGCAGCGTTGCCCGGCGCCGTATCGGTCGCAGCACCGGGCATGGCGGCGCCGGCCGCCTCACGGGATGCCGTATCGGACGAGGCGAAGGCGCATGCCGCCTCCCGCTGCACGCGCAGCTCGCGCTGGAGAGCGAGCGCGTTCAAGTCGTGCAGCAGCGTGAGGTCGCCCGTGACGAGCGTGGTCTGGGAGAAGTGCTGCGCCGCGCCGAGCGCCGTGGACACCGTGCCGTCGATGCCGTTGAGGCCGCGGTTGCAGAGCACGGCCAGGCGCTTCCCTCCTTTGACGTAAAACGTGTCGAGCGCCCGCACGCTCATGGAGTTGGCCGCGAACAGGCATGATCCCTCCGGCGCAAGCTCCACGACCCGCCGGACGAACGCGCCCTCGAAGCCGGCCTCCACGTCGTCCACCGCCACGATGCGCTCGCGCGCGGCATCGTTCGCGTCGATCCACGCCCGCGCGAAGGCTCGCTGCACGTCGTCAGGCTCATAGTCGATCGTCTGCACGTCGTACGCGAACCCGAGCGACCCCGCCAGCTCTGACGGCCTGCAGCGCACGAACACGTCGGTGGCCGCGTTGCAGTCCCGCGTCTCCAGCGGATCGACCACAATCTGCACCGGACGCGCGGCGGCAACCAGCTGCGTCGCCTTCTTCGACACCGGATAGCGCCCGAACCGCACGACCACCTCGGGCGCAAGGCCGTCGGGGGCCGCACCGCCCGGACCGAGCACAGAGTCGTAGTTGTCGATGACCAGGGGATCGTCCGAAGACCGCAGGCCGGACAACGGGTCCGCGAGCAATGGCAGGCGGAAAGCTCGCGCCCAATTGAGCACCTTGCCGGCTTCGAGCTCGCCTGTGCAGGTCCCCTCGCCCGCGTACACGAGCGCGCGCCGGTCCGCGAGCAGCGCGACCAGACGCCCGGCGTCGCTCGGCGCAAGCTGCTGCGAAATGGGAACGGATGTTTCACGTGAAACATCCAGGCGCCGCGCCGACTCGAACAGCCCTTCCGCGCTGAAGTCGGGCTTGAGCGGCTCGTCGAACGGGAAGTTGAGGTGCACGGGACCGCCGAAGCACTCCTCGCCCGCCGCGATGACCGCCTCGCGCGCAACCTGGCGTGCGAACGCGAGCGCGGCGCCGTCGCCCGAGGGCAGCGGCATCTGGCGGAACGCGCGCACATGGTTGCCGTAGGCGTTCAGCTGGTCGCACGTCTGCGGAGCGCCGAGTCCCTGCAGCCGCGGAGGTCGGTCGCCCGTGAGCACCACGAGCGGCACGCGCGACGACTCCGCCTCCATGACCGCCGGATAGTAGTTCGCCACCGCCGTGCCCGACGTGCAGACGACGGCGGCCGGACGGCCGCTCGCCTTCGCCAGCCCGAGCGCGAAGAAGGCCGCGCCGCGCTCGTCCACGTCCACGAACACGCGTAGCCGCTCCGGCTCGCGCCGTGACAGCTCGAACGCCGTCATCGTCAGCGGCGTGGAGCGCGAGCCGGGGCTCACCACCACGTCGTGCACGCCCCACCTCGCCAGCTCGTCGAAGAACGCGCCCAGGAACAGCGCCGTCGCGCGCGGATCGGCCGCTCCGCCCGCAGGCGCGCCCGCGCTTTTGCCCGCGCCTCCGCTCGCACCGCTCGCGAGCACACCCTCGCTCCCAGCCCTCGCGTTCATCGCACACCCCCTTCCGCGCTCGCGCCCGCACGGTCGCCCGCGCCGCCCGCAGCCGCGCCAGCGCGTTCGCCCATCGCACTCATCGCACGTTCCTTCCCAATTGCTCTCCCTATAAAAGCAGGCGCTTCACGTGAAGCACCTGCCGACGCGCCGGCATCCGCCATATCGTCGCACGCCAGCACCGTTAGCACTTCCGCCGCACGCCAGCGCTCCTGTTCGCACTGCCGCACATCGGCGCATCGTCGCCACTGCCCGTCGCGTCGCTCACAGACCGCATCGCGCCCGCAGCCATTCGCAGACCGGCTGCGAACGACAACGCGCTCGTCGGGCGCTCCTTTTCATAGATGCGCCCAATTCGCAGGGAAACGCCGGACGCATTGCACCTCCCTGCGAATCCTGAAAGGGCCTTTGCGCGCCCGCTGAGGAAACCATATCGCTTACCGCGCATTCTCCCTGTTTGCAAGCGCATGCTTCACGCAAAACATCACGTCGCAGCCCTTTGGGCCAATGTGCACGCCCTCATGCGCCTCGCCGCTTCCGCATGGCTTGCCGCGACCCTCGCCTGCAGCAGCGCGCTCGCCACACGCTCATCGCCTCCGCGCGGCTCGCATGCCGCCGCTCGCCTCACGCGCCGCCGCTCGCCGCCGCGTCATCGCCGCGCGTCTCGCCGTCGAACGCGCTCAGGATCGTCCGCAGCTTCAAATCGATCTCGTCGTACTCGTCGTCTGCCACGCTGCCGTCCACGATTCCGCAGCCGGCGTACACCCAGCCCACCTCGCCGTCGAACACCCCGGTGCGCAGCGCCACGGAGAACTCTCCGTCGCCAGCGCCGTCCACGTAGCCGCACGCGCCTGCGAAGAACCCGCGGTTGTACGCCTCGATGCGCCGCAGCAACATGCGCGCCTCGCCCACCGGCGCTCCGGCCACGGCGGGCGTGGGATGCAGGTCGCCCATCATCTCCCACAGGCCCATGCCCTCGAGCATGCGCGCGCGGGCGGGCGTGTGCAGGTGCTGCACGTGAGCAAGCGACAAGATGTCCGGACGAGCGGGCACGTCCACGTCGTAGCACGTGCGGTTGAACACCTCGCGCACGAAACGCGCCACGTAGTCGTGCTCGGCACGGTTCTTCGTGTCGGTCATGAGCGCGGCGGCCAGCCGCTCGCGTTCAGCCTCGGAACCGCCCGCCGGACACGTGCCCGCCAAGCACATGCTCTCCACCTCGCAGCCGCGCTTGCGCACGAGCAGCTCGGGCGTGCATCCGCAGAAGAACACGTCGGCGTAACGGTACAAGAGCACCGTTCCGCGCGCCGAGCCGTCGATGAGGTTCACCAGCACGTCCTTCGACGAGAACGGACGCGCCGCAACCAGCCGCTTCCGCCTCGAGAGCACCACCTTCTCCACGCGCCCCTCGCCGATGGCGTTCAGCGCCGCCGCCACGGACTCGCGCCACGCTTCGCGCGAGTCCGGCTCCAACCGATAGGAAACGGTCTCGCGCCGACGCGGCGGGGCGTCGGTCGCTTGGCGCACGAATCGCCCAATGCGTCCCGGATACACCGGCCCGAGCGAGTTCACCTGCAAAAACGCACCTTCTTGCGTCTCCATCAGCACGATTTCGGGGAGCATGAACTTGAGGCGCGGGAACGCCTCGAACAACTCGTCAGCAGGGGCAGGGTTGCCCGCATCGAAGCGGTTGAACGAGAAGAACACCGGCTGCTGCGCCTCGGGACCCTCCAATTCGCACTCCACGTCGTCAAGCGTCGGCAGCGCGACGCAACGGCCGAGCCCCATGAAGCGCACGGGGCGGTCCTTGCGGTAGTAGACGAACTGATCGGTGAAGCCCTTCTGCAGCGCGCAAAACGCATCGACGATGTCGGCGTCAATGGAGCAGGTGCAGGAATGGATTTTCGTCATGGATCCTCCGATGAGCCGGCTCGGCTTTCTTCTTGTTTGGCCCATGGCATTCTAGCACTATCGCGCTTTACGCCAGCAGCGCACGCCGCGCACGCGCGCGATCAGACGACAACCGGACAGACCGAGCCGCATAAGCTGCACGGGGAGAATCGCGAGGAAGCTTTAGAGAAGTCGACCGAGACAACGTGATGAACGTAGCCGGCGGGCATCGCCACTGGAACCATCCTCACGGACGCTGCAGCCAAACCGGCCAGGCGCTCCTTCGTCCCCTCTCCCGATCAAGACGACATTTGAAGGAGCAATCGGAAAGACATCGAATCGGCCATTTCGGAGCCGGAATCGACTTCGATGGATTCCTCGGCCCCGTAGCCGGGTTCTCCATCGTGGCGCCCAACGCGTTTCTGCCAACGAAAAGCATGGCGGCCTTCGGAGCGCAGGCCCAAAGCCGCTCCTTCGCACCAACGGGCGGACCATCGCGGAAGAACCGCGCATCCGCCCGTTGCGCATGAAGGCGGCTGGACTGGAACGACCATCCGCCCGCACCGATCATCTCATCGTCAAATTCTAAAAACCACCCGGCGCAAGCTTGAGACGCACCTGCAAGACAAGCCTTCGCTCGAAGCTTCCTCAAAACTGCATCGCGACGCGTTTTTCTATCGAAAAAGGAAGATCGATGCAAGTAAGCGCGCCGATCTCTGAAAGAGCGCGCAAAAACACGCGGATCGCTTGCAGAAGTCCATGCGACAACAGCGAAAGCCCCCTCGCTTCCGACTATGCAAAGCTTTGCGCATCTGCGACGATTCGATTCAGCCCATCGGCGGGAGATGCAAACGCGCCGCTCGCCGGACGCAGCATCGACTTGAGCGCCGCTGGCGATTTGGGCATCACCGCTTCGGGCCGCAGTTTAACGACCGCAGCCCAAAAGCAACTGAAAGCTTCAGAACGGTGGAGAGGAACGATCAGATATCCCCGGCAAGCCGACGCGCCACATGACGGCCAAACGTTACCGTTCGACCAACGGCCACGCCAGCGTAGTATTCAGGATAGTTGCCGCTGAACATGCCGCCCGAGCAATCTCCGGCCGCATACAAGCCGTCAATGACCCGGTTCTCCGTGTCAAGCACCTGCATATCCGCATTGATACGCAGACCATCGAGCGTGCACAGCAGATTTCCGCCAAACCAACCGCCGTAGAATGGGGGCGTGCGAATAGCCGAGAGACGATACGACTCTTTGCCGTAGTCTTCGTCATACTGGGCATCGTACAGCTCGTTGTAGCGATCAACCGTTTGTTTCAACTGGTCAGCAGGCAGCTTGAGCTTTTCAGCAAGCTCATCGAGGGTGTCAGCCTTCCAATACACGCCCGCAGCTTCCCAATCGGAGATGTAGTCGTCGATGGTCAGGTCGGTGTTCACGAAAGTGTTTTTGATGTTCGAGCAACCAAGCGTGCTGAAACGTCCGATGTCCTCCTTGGCGTTCGCGTCAAATATCTGGCACCACACGCCATCGGTTTGCTCGCTCGCTGCGTGGTCCAAGAAATCGTAGGGGCACGATTCGTTCACGAAACGGCGTCCCTCCCTATTTACCTTGAGAAACGGCTGGCTACCTAATTTCACTTGGGAGAACTGTCCGGGAAACACCTCTTTGCCGTCTTTGTCCAAAACGTACCCTGCAGAAACCTCAGGCTGAACCCCGCCTCGATTGAATATCATCGCTGTGCCTTCGGCTTGCTTGTCCGCCCCTATCCACATGGCCGCCTTGATGCCAGCGCCATCGTTTTCGGACATGTAGCCGTTCGTGGTGACGATCTTGGGAACGAGCGGCTGCAACGCCTTGATCATGTCGGGATTGGCCTGGTAGCCTCCAGTTGCAAGCAAGATACCCTTCGACGCATCGATCCGAACGTATCCATCGGGCGTTTGGAAGACGGCACCGACCACACGCCCTTCGCGCTCGCCTTCCCTGACCAGTTTCACCAGTTCGTGCTTGAACAGCGTAGGATGGCCCTCGCTTTCAAGGTACTGTTCCAAAAGCTCGTTGCGCTGCGGATCGGAATAGGCGTTGAACGTCTCGTCCACGTACTGATGCTGGATAGGTGGAATGTAATAACGCCCGCCGCCTTCGCCGGAGTCATACGGATCTTCGAAAACAGGGCCTTGGAACATGGGTTTTTTGCCACCTTTGGCCATGAAAGGCTCGAGCCAATCGAACGTCTCGCCGCTTTCGTTTATCCACACCTTGATAAGGTCCATGTTGCACTTGAAGGAAGCGTAGCGCGCCAGCTCGTTGAGAATGAGATTGCGGTCGTATTCGATACCGGCCGCCTTCGACCATTTCGTGTCGATAGCGCCGAAGAAGTTGCGCGGCGTCATGACAAAATCGTTTTTCTCACACAACAAAAAATCGAGGCCCAGCTCGCAAGCTGTAGCAGCAGCGGCAAGCCCGGCATTGCCAGCACCCACCACCAGAAACGCCGTCTCTTTGGTTTCGACGATGTCGCTGTCGGCGATCTGTGGAGCCTCTCCTAGCCACTCGCCCGCACCTGCCGAAGCCACCGTCCCCTCAGCCTGCGCTTGGGCTGACGCCTTCTCGGCGGCCTCCTCCTTACTCATCGGCGCACATCCTGCAAGTCCGAACGCAGCGAGCGCACCCGCCCCAGCGGCACCAACCAGAAAATCGCGACGCGTGCAATCGGTCATGGCAATCCCTCCTTGTCGATCAGCTTCTTCTACCGTGCTTTGCTCCGCCTTTCGGCGATGTCCATGAGCAGAACATGCTCGGCATGGTAAGCCGCGACCCGAGCAACCGCTTCACTCGCAGAAGGGGAACCGAAGGAATTCACCCCGGCGAGGTGAAATTCGACAGCGCGGCGGAACGCCAGTGCGATGCCTCCAAAAAATGGCTTGCCGTTTGGTAGAATCTGCCTCACGAGAGGGGGCTCGATGGACAAAAAGCGGAACAAGATGCTCGCCAGCGGAGCGGCTTGCTTGAGCTTAACGCTGCTGTTCTCGCTCGACACGCTCGTGAACACCCATGTGTTCCCGCTGTTTTATTCTTTCGCGCCGCAGGCGAAGGATGCGGCAACCATCGTCGGCGCGCTCACCTTGTTCGCGATTGCAGGCATCGCCATGAGGCGACCGTTCCCGTTCATCTCCCTCAAAATGGCGCTCAGCTTCGCTTGCGCAGCAGCTGCAGGCCTCGGGTGCATCATCCTAGGCGCATTGTGGGAATCCGCATTGATCACGTTTGCAGGTGCCGTGCTTTTGTCCGTAGGAGGACGGACAGTCGTCCCTTTGTTCGCCTGCTTCACTTTGGTGAGGCTCGACTATCTCCGAGCGTACACCGTGCTTCTGGCGGCGTTGGTAGCGCAATATCCGCTCGCGTTCGCAGTGGGCCTGCTGCCAGAGCATATCGTGTTCGCGTACGTATTGGCTGCACCGTTCGCATCGTTGTTGCTCGCCCATGCAGGTGGCGCGTCGACAATGCTCAGAACGCGCGGCAGACAGCGGCTCGGAGATCTTTCCATTGCCAACCCGCGCTCCTTCATCCCCCTTTCGCATATCGTGTTCCTCACGTTCGCCTTCTTCAACCTCGCCACCGGCTGCGCGCTCACCTATCTGGCAGACGGCGGGATTCCCCAAAACGCAGAGTTCTCGATCTTGCCGCTCGCCGCACTGCTCGTCGCCGCAACCGCAGGACGCCGACTTGATGGAGACGCCCTTGTGAAGCTGTCCTGCCTGCTTATCTTGTGCGGATTTCTCGTGGTTCCTCTGGCAGGGCTTCCGAACAACGCAGCCAGAGGGCTTTCGTTGTCAAGTCCTTGGCTGTTCGCAGCAGGATCGACATGCTTCACGTTCGTTTTCTATCTTGTCTTGTCGGAAATTGGACGGCGCAACCGTTTTGGCTCGGTGCCGCTGTTCGCAATTGGGTACGGCGTGTCTCGCATAGGGTTCGAAGTTGGCGCGCTTGTCGGACATCTCATGAATTCCAGCGCCGACGCAGCGGTGATCGCCTCGGTGGCGCTTTCGTTTCTGTTCGCCTCCTACGGCATCCTCCTGCTAGGCAAAGTGAGCTTCCGCACGCTCATCGAAGACGTACGGCCCGTCTCCGAAACAGACACCGATGACAGAGTCGCCATCGAACGGGAGCTGTCCGAGCAGTGCGAACGCGCGATCGAGCGATATGGGCTCACCCCACGCGAATCGGAGATCGTCAAGCTGCTTGCGCAAGGACGAAGCATCGCCATTATTCAGGAGAAACTTTTCGTGTCGAAGAACACCGTGAAAACCCACGTCAAAAACATCTACATGAAGCTTGACGTTCATTCCCAACAAGAGCTCATTGATCGCATACGCACCTTGCCCTGATCGGCTTTCTGCAACAGAGAACACAGCACGTTCGCGGGAATATGGGAAGTGACAGCGCCTAGGGCATGCGCGAAACGGGCCGCGGCAATTCGCCACGGCCCGCAACTTGAAAAGAGCGCTTTTCGGCCGCTAGCAGCCGTTGGCGCACGCGAACGCCCGATCCTCCCGCGCGACGCTGTGCTTAACGCGATCGGACTCCTCGGCGGTCTTCGCATCGTTCCAGCGGTCCATCGTGCCCACCAGGTAGCCGGTGATGCGGCGGATGCGGTCGAAGGGCGTCGGCGCCAGCTCGTAGCGGATGCCGACGTCGTCGCCGTCAACTTCCAACGCAAGTCCCGTCACAGCAGTGTCGGGATGCTGCGCGCTGCCACGATGAATGTAGGCGCGGACCTCCTGCTCGCTCACGCGCGCATCGTCTTCATGCGCATAGGTCACGCTCACCGCGACACCGTCAACCGTCATCCTATCGATCACCTGTTCATCCGACATCGCATTCATGCTGCACTCCTTTTCGATCAGATCGGCCCGCCTCCAACGCCCGACCCATATTTGACACTAAAATTGTATCGTTTATGAGACGCCAGCGCCAGGGGATGGCCAAAACGATCAGGAAGCCTCCACCGGGCCTCTTTTCCCTGATCGACATTTCCACATGGGCCGATCTTTGCACCGTTCGACATCCCGCGCGCCGCCCTCTCTGCCGTGGCTCCTCTGCTTCGCAGCCCTTCTGCTTCCGGATCCATGCCCCTCGGCACCCCATCGGGGAGGATCGGAAACACCCACCTTTTGCCCGTCTTTCGCCCGGGATGCGCGGAGGGCGCCACCGGTGCCCTCCGTCAGGCCAAGCCCTTTGCCTGGGGCGCTCACCGCATCGCGTCCTCGCAGCGCCGCACAGCTTCCGAATGGCGTTTCGACGGCCATTCGGGCACGTCGCATAGGAGCGCGAAAGCGCAAAGCGCCGCTCGATCGCTTCCAGAGCAAAAGGATCGCAATCCCAACGCCAGAGCGCCGCCGTTTCGCTACAATAGAGGACGAAAATTTCATCCGCACACGAGAGCGCCTATGAGCAAAAAGAACAAGAGAGCATCGCGCGGGCGGCATGCAGCCCGCGCCGCGCGACCCCCTTCAACGAAGCCCGCAGCCGCCGACTCCGCCGCAAAAAGAGCGAAAGGCGCGCACACCGCGCGATCCACCCAAGGCGCCTTGCCCGCAGCCACGCCAGCCGCCCGAGACCCGCACGGCTCGTCCGCGACAGACGCTCGGCAACCGCGCGCCGCATCCGCGAAAGGCGCCCGACGCCCGCACGGCTCTCCCGCACGCGACACGCAGGCTTCGCAGCATCCTTTGCGCGCCACCGCGGCCCGAACGCCCCGCACCGCGCCCCCAAGCGCGGCGCCGAAGCCCAATCCCGGCCCGCAGAGCAAGCCGCGCGCCCGCCGCCGTCTCGCCAAAGCGGCAGGCGTCGCGCTCGGCATGGTGGCCGTGGTCTACGTAGCCGGAGCCGTCTTCTTCATGAACCGCTTCCTGCCGAACACCGTCATGGGCGAGCATGACATCTCCCTTATGGAAGCCGCCGATGCGGAGCGGGTGCTCGTCGACAGCCTGGGAGATTACGAGGTCGACGTGTCGGGCCAAGGATTCGCGCTCAACCTCACGGCCGAGGAAGCGGGCATGGATATGGACGCGCCCCGCGTGGTGAAGAGCATGCTATCCGATACGAATCCGTGGCTGTGGCCCCTCGAAGTCACACGAAGCCACAACATGCAAGACAGGCTGGCCGCCTCCTATAGCGAGGGCAGCCTGGGCAGGACCGTGCGCGCCGCAGTGGAGAAGTTCAACAAAACGGCAAAACCGCCTGTTGATGCCACGGTGGCGTTCGACAAGGCGAAAGGCACGTTCACCGCGCAGAAAGAGTCTGCGGGAACTGCGCTGGACGCCGAAGCGGTGATGACGGCGGTGGGCGAGGCCCTCGCGACGATGGAACCCAAGGTAAGGCTGACGGCCTCCCATCTTCAGCAGCCGACGCTGCGCTCCACCGACGGCTATCTGGACGCTGCCGTCGACGCCGCGAACCAGCTGATCGAAGCCGATGTGAAGTTGACAATGGGCGGAGCCGTGGCGGCCGAGGTCGATCCGGAGCTGCTCTCCACCTTTGTGAGCTTCGACGAAAACCTCGTCCCCTCGTTTGACGATGCGGCGCTCACGGCCTGGGTGGACGAAGCGGCCGCCTCTTGCACCACGGCGGGATCGGAGCGCTCCTTCACGCGTCCCGACGGAAAAGCCGTCACGGTGGCAGGCGGCACGTACGGTTGGACGGTCGACCGCGACGCGCTGCTCGATGTGGTGAGGAGAAGCGTGGACGAAGGCGTCGTGGGCGAGGTGGAAATGCCGTGCACAACTACGGGCGCGGCGTTCAACGGAACAGGAGCGCAAGACTGGGGCGCACGCTATTGCGACATCGATTTGACCGAGCAGCACGTCCGCTTCTATGATGAATCAGGCGCGCTCGCATGGGAGGCGCCGTGCGTGACAGGCACCCCCAACGGCTCGCACGATACGCCCACGGGCGTGTACTGGCTCAACCGCAAGCAAAGCCCCTCAAAGCTCGAAGGCACGAACCTCGACGGCTCGAAGTACGTGAGCACCGTGCGGTACTGGATGCCGTTCGTGGGCAACGTGATCGGCCTGCACGATGCCTATTGGCAACCGGCTTTCGGCGGCTCGCTCTACCGCAACGGCGCGGGCAGCCACGGATGCGTGAACCTGCCGGTGGCATCGGCGGAGTCGCTGTACGGCATCATCCAAGAGGGCGACGTGGTGGTGTGCCACTGGTAGAGCGCGGCAAAGGACGTGGCAATGTCGTGCGTGCGCCGTCTCGCGGCCTCCCCGCTCCGCAAGACGGCAGCAGGATCGCAAGATAGACGCGAACGGCATGCCGGCGGAAGCGCAGATTCGCAAGGGCGGGCGCAGGCGGAACGGCAGCGAAGCCAACGGCGAACGGCAGAAGAGAAGACGGATCCGACAGACGCGCCCGGAACGCACAGACGAACCCGGACAAAGCGAATGAGGCGGGGCAACGCGCGGCGCGTCAGGCACGGCAGGAAGGAGCAGCAATAAGCACGGCAACGCCCGCGAAGCGCGCCGTCTCGCAGCGAGGAAGCGCTTCGAGCGAGGAGCCTGCTTTCCCGTTGATCGTTTCTCGACATTCTCGTGGTACACTTCCCGCTCGCACCGAACGGTCCGCATCGCGCAACCACGCCGCAGACCCGCACCGCGCAAGCGACCTGCACAGCAGAACAGCGAGGGAGGGCAATGGAGCAGAGCACACGCCCGTCGCAGGGCACCATCCTCGTCGTTGACGACGAGCCCGACATCGTCTCGCTGCTGGACGAGTATTTCTCCAGCCAGGGTTTTCGCGTGCTCACCGCGCACGATGGCGCAACGGCCCTCAAGCGTGCCGAGCGCAGCCCCGACCTCATCGTGCTGGACGTGGGCCTGCCCCTTATCGACGGCTACACCGTCTGCCGACGACTGCGCGAGCACCTTTCCTGCCCTATCGTGTTCCTCACCGCGCGCGTGGAGGACGTCGACGCGCTCGAAGGTTTCGAGGCTGGCGCGGACGATTATGTGCTCAAACCGTTCTCGCTTGCCGTGCTGGGCGCACGCGTGCGGGCGCACCTTGCGCGCGAAGGCCGCCAACACGCGAGAGCCGAAGTGCGCTTCGACGGCGACCTCGTCATCGACTACCGCGCGCGCACGGCGCAGGTGGCAGGAACCCCCATCGAGCTGACGCGTCGCGAGTTCGACATCGTGGCGTTCCTTTCGAAACATGCAGGGCAGGTGTTCGAACGCGAGCGCATCCACGAGCGGGTAGGCGGATGGGAGAACGAGAGCGACCCGCAAGTGGTGACCGAGCACATCAGGCGCATCCGCAAGAAGCTGACCGCAGCGGGCCTTGCGCACGACCCTATCGAGACCGTCTGGGGCATGGGGTACAAGTGGCGCGCTTAGCGAAACCGCCGAAAAATCCCGCGCATCCCACCGAGGGCGCCCACACGCATGCGCGATCAGGATCGCAACGGCGTTTCGCCCGCCTGAAAGAGCGCTGGCGCAACGCGTCGCTCAAGACATCGTTCATGGTGTACATGCTGGGGTTTCTGATGATGGCGCTCGTGCTGTCCTCCACCACGGCATCGCTGTTCAGCGGCCTGCAAAGCCGCGTGTCCGATGACGGAGTCGAGGTTTCGGGACTGTTCGTGTACGACGCCGCTGACGGGATGCTGCATCCAGCACGCAGCATAAGCCTTGACGACAGGGGCACGGAGCTGTTCGTGCGGGTCTCTTACGACGACCGCGAGCCGTTGGATGCAAATCTTTTGGGATCGAGCATGCGCATCTTCGATGCAAGCTCCTATCCCTACGAGTACCGATATTCCGGTTCAGGCAGCGAGAACGATTCAGATGGCACCGGCAACACGAGCGAGGATGCGAGCGAAAGCGGGAATGAAGACGAAACCGCAGATGAACGTGAAGGCAACGGCGAAGATGCGAGCAAAAACGGCAATGAGAACGAGCTCAAGAACGCAGGCGAGCCGAGCGGCGAAATCTCCGCAGACGACGAGATGACCTTAGATGGCGAGGGTCTTGCGAACGGGGCAGACGGCGAAGACCCCGCACGTGGCGGCGCATTCGAGGTGTACCTGAAAGGGCATGACGAGCTGGAGGCGCTTCTGAGCGATGACGGCACACTGCCCGTCGACCATCTTGCCGTCTACGATGCCCAAGCCCGATCCCTGTTCGCCGCGTGGGTGGCCGAGCACCCCGAAAGCCCCTTGGCCGCGTTCGTATCCGGAGGCGCGCAAAACGAGGAAGGTCGCACTGCCGAGCCGGGCGTCCAAGACGAAGCGGATTCGTCGAGCGAGTCGGGAGCGGTCGCTGAAACGGGCATGCCGAACGACCGCATGCCTGTTTCCCCAGTCGGTTATTACCTCTCCACCGCGCCCAGCCCGAGCGCGACGGCCCTTTCTGCACTGTTCGGGCTCCTCTCGATTGCCATGTTCCCACTATGGTTCGGAGCATGCATTTTCGCGGCGGCCAGGAGGTTCTTCCGCACGCGGCTCGAACCGGGGATATCCGCGCTCGATGCGGCGGCGTCGAAGATAGCCGACCGCGACCTTGACTTCCACGTGGAGCACAACCGCGACGACGAGCTGGGCCACCTGGCCGCCTCGTTCGAGACGATGCGCTCATCTTTGGTGGCGTCGCAGCGTGCATTGTGGCGCACGGCCGAAGAGCGCCGGCGACTCAACGCCGCGTTCGCGCACGACCTGCGCACGCCGCTCACCGTCCTGAAGGGGAAGGTGGAGCTTTTGGATGCGCGCCTTCGCGCCGGCGACGCGTCGGCGAAACAGCTGGAGACGTCGACGGCGGCGCTATCGCGGCAGGTGGAACGCCTCGAGCGCTACGTGGAGGCCATGAGCGGGCTGCAGAAGCTGGAAGACCGCGTCGCCGCGCCCGAGCAATGGGCGTTCGACGCAGTGGCGACGGGCATCGACGATGTCGGACGCGAGCTGGCCGCCGCCGCGGGCAAGCGATTCGGACTGTCCGTCAGCTCCACATGCGACGCCCTGCGCCCAACGCTGCGCGTCGATCGCGCCATCGTAGACGAGGTTGCGGAGAACCTCGTCAGCAACGCGCTTCGCTTCGCCCGCACGCGTGCGGACGCACGGCTCGACGTGCGAGAAGGAATGCTCGCTCTGACGGTGGACGACGACGGTCCCGGCTTCTCGGCCGAGGCCCTCGAGCGTGGCTGCGCTCCGTTCTTCAGCGAGACGCCCTCGGAAAGCCATTTCGGCTTGGGCCTCAACATCGCTTCGCTTTTGTGCGAACGGCACGGAGGCTCTCTATCGCTTGCGAACCGTCCCGAGGGCGGCGCGCGCGTCGTCGCCCGATTCGCCATGGACACGCCGTATAGCGATGGATGCGCTGGGAGTTGATCGCACGTAGATATCTGCCCCGTACTATCGATTCGCACGCACCCCGCATCGAGAAACGGAGCATCCGTCATGAACACCGTATCTGCCGAGGCCCCGGCCGTCCTCACCCGCGAACGCCATTCCGC
This sequence comes from Gordonibacter sp. An230, assembly GCF_002159915.1. Lineage (GTDB taxonomy): Bacteria > Actinomycetota > Coriobacteriia > Coriobacteriales > Eggerthellaceae > Rubneribacter. The sequence continues at coordinate 31,724 of NZ_NFJP01000019.1, read as the reverse complement.
TCGGCAAAGCGAAGCCCCCTCTCGCTGCGGCATGGTGCGCGAGCAGAAAGCCATACCCGCAGGCGCCGAGGCCCCGGAGCGAAAGAGCGCCCCGAACCCCTCCGAACAGTCGGAGAGCAAGACCGTTCCGACGAACGACGGGCCAGCAGGATGCTGCACTTCGCCGGAAGGGCGCGCTGCCAGCAGCGCCTCGCCCCGTCGGAAGGACTCCGCACCAGCAGCGCCCCTCTCCAAACAGAAGAGCACCTTGTCGGCAGCGCTCCATTCTGGCCATTCGGAGCAACTCGAAACCGGCAGCGCCTCGCCCCGGACGGTGCGCCAAATGCGCCCGGCGGCGGATACAACACATGTTTCACGTGAAACGCCAGCTTCCCATCAGGCGGAACGCCGCATTCTCATGCGAAAGAGGGCGGCGGCGATAGCAGGGCTCGCCCTTTTGTGCGCAGGCATCGGTGTGCTGTGGGCGCTGCACGGACCCGAGCTGCTTGCATTCGTGGCCGACGCGCCGCGCTTTCGAGCTTGGGTGGACGAGGCCGGAGCGTTCAGCCGCGTCGCGTTCGTTCTTGCAAACATGGCCCAGATCGTGATCACGTTCCTCCCGGGCGAGCCGCTTGAACTGGCCGCCGGATACGCGTTCGGCGCCCTCGAGGGCACGCTATGGTGCCTCACGGCTAGCGCGCTCGGAACAGCGGCGGTCATGCTGCTCGTACGCGCATTCGGCCTGAAGATCGTGGGGCTGTTCTTCCCTCCCGAGAAGATAGCCTCGATGCGCTGGCTGCGCGACGCACGGCGCTTCGAATTGATGCTCTTCCTGTGCTTCCTTGTTCCAGGCACGCCGAAAGACCTGCTCACCTACGTGGCAGGCCTCGGGAAAAGCCCCCTCATGCGCATCGTGGCCCTCACCACCGTGGGCCGCATCCCCTCCATCGTGTCCTCCACGCTCGCAGCCGGAGCGTTCGGGGACGGCAACTACCTCGGCGCAGCGGCGGTGGCCGCGCTCACCGTGGTGCTGGCAGGCGCCGGCGCAATGGCGTATCGGACGCTTCTCCGCAAAGACGCGCCCACCGAACACGGCCCCCGATAAGCGGCCCGCACGACCAAGACGTGCGAGCCGCGTTCCGTTCGGCGAACTTTTCCCTCGGCAAACGGCGCGCACGGTCAGGTGCAGGAGGCGGGAGAGGGACGTCACCCGAATCGCGGCGTCCGAAGACGGAGAGAGAGGGGGTCCTCGCGCCGGTTTCGCCGAGCCCCTTTCGGGAACCGCCGAAGGCGCAACGACCGACGCCGAGCCCTTGCAAACCCCGCTCCGGCTCGTCGACGCGTCGGGGGCGCACCCAGAGGCCTTCCACTCGGATGGGCATCCCCGCCGTATCTTCCAACGCCCAGCGCCCCCGCTTCGCCGTCAACCGCGAAGGGCGCCATGGCCGCCTTCCCGCCATACCGCCGCACGGTCCCAACCTCATCGCCGCGCGAACGACCCCCGCGCCCCCAACCAGGTGACGGAGCCGCCCGCATTCGAGCGAAAAGGGCCAGATCCCATGCTCGGCCATAGAAGACGCCTTGCGACGCCCTCAACGAAGCGCGTCGGCGAGGTTTCGTCCTCAAGGCGATGCTGAAGAAGCGACCGGGAGAGCTCCGACAACGCACGCCAACGCATGGTTTCAGCCCTCGTCGACGCGAACGCGCGCGACTCGCCCAGACGGAGCGCGCGAACGCGCCCCGTCGATGCGTCGGACGGCTCGCACCCCGCGCTCCTCGAGCGGCAACGTCCCAGAAAGCGGCCCCATACGTCATCGAGCGCTCGACGGCCCCCGCACGCATCGCTCTTTCGAGAAGCGACGCGCCCAACTCCCCATGCGCACGAAGGACGAAAGCCCGGCAAAGGACAACCGATCAGCGAGGCGCTCCGGCAGAGATTGCCTATAATAGGTTGACGCGCGTATCGCCGCAGCGGCAACACGACGGAGGGAAGGGGCATGGCAGCGGAAAGCCAACGACTCGACGCAACCTTTGACAAAGAGGGGCGCCGTCGTCTCGTCGCCATCGCGGGGTTCTCCCTCGCATACACGGTGTGCGTGTCGTTCTTCTACTCAAGCTGGCTTGCCGGACGACCCGATTTCCCCATCTCGGCGTTCGACAACGTGCTCAACCCCTCCATATTCCTTGGCTCCATAGCGTTTTCGCTCATCGCGTTCTTCGCATCGCCATCGAGGCGCGCGATGCTGGCTGTGATCGGGTTCGCCGCGTTCGCCGCAGCCATCGTGGGAATGGCCATCGCCTCTTCGCTTGGAGCTGCTGACGCAGCGTTCGTCGCATCGGTCATCGCCGCGGGCGTCGGCATGAGCTTCGTGATGCCAAGCTACTTCTGGCTCTTCGCACCCTGCCCGCCACGCATGATCGCGATAGCCTGCGGCACCATGTCGCTCGGCGGCATGATCGCAGGCATGGTGATCGACCTTCTACCTTTCTCGGCTAGGCTCGTCATGTACGCCGCATGCCTGGCGGGCTCGATCGGTTGCTTCGTCCTCGCCCTGCAAGGTCGCAGCAAGCGCTCCGTTGCGGAATCCGCCTCGTCGATCGACACGCCGCGTGCAACCCCGAAACTCTCCCGCCTCGACTTCCTCGACGCGTTCCTCGTGCCGGGCGTGTGCACGTTCGCGCTGTCTGTCGTGTACGGCATCGTGGACACCGCCGCCACAAACGGAAGCTTCTCGTTCGACGCATCGCTGCGCATCTCCCAATTCGGCGGCATTGCGGCAGCCGTTGCGTTTCTGCTGTATTTCGGAAGGCCTTCGACCCCCTCCCCCTCGATGCTGTTCAACGTCGTGTTCGGCGTCCTCGCAACCGGCATCCTGTTTCTTCCGTTTCTCCCTGAAGAGTATGCGGTGTCGTTGAACATCCTCGCCGCTGCGGGATGGAAGCTCGTCATGCTCTCGCTGCTCTTCTTAGTGGCGACGACGTACCTTCGCGACGGGAAACGGTTGCTTGCAGGCGTATCGCTGGCGTACGCCCTGCCGCGCCTTGGGCTGTTCATCGGACAGAATATCGCATGGCACCTGGGCATAGGGAGCACCGCCGACTTCGTGCGCATGGTGGCGGTCGCCTTCTTCCTGCTGTACCTCGTGCTCATGGTCATCTGGATGGCGAACTCCCACGAGCGCAAGAAGGCCGAAAAACAAGCTCGTGCGGCCGACGAACTGCTAGACAGGATCTCGCGCAAACAGCACGACGCGCAAGAGGCGCGCTGCTATGCGCTCGCCAGCGAGCACGGTCTCACGAACCGCGAAAGGGACATCCTGATCCTGCTCGCTCAAGGACGCGACCTCGCATTCATCTGCGAAAAACTGTTCCTCTCGAAAAACACCGTGAAAAGCTACCAGAAGACCATCTATGCGAAACTCGACGTCCACAGCAAACAGGAGATCATCGACCTTGCGCAAGGATGATTCGGCCGATTCCCGGATCGCCCTGCCGCAAACCTGCCGCGCGCTCCAGCACCCGACACGGTAACGACCGCCCTTCGGCTTCTTCGGCAGCCTCTCTGCCACCTCCCTTGAGGGGACCGGCCGCGCAGGGCGCCCAAACGACGCAAGCGGGCGCATCAGCGCGCACTCCGCGCGATGCCGACACAGCGCCACCGCGTTGGCCTGCACAGGGCCGATCCACAGCGCATCGGCGCGTCCCGCGAGGCGCCTCGCATCGGTGCCGTGGCCCGCGCGATGCCGTTGACCGCCCGCACGTCGGCGTGCGACCCGCACGCCATGCCCGGCATCGCACATCAGCATGACGACCCGCATGACGCGCCACCCCTCCGCGCATGGATTCCCCTCGCCTACGCCATACCCGGCATCGCGCTTCACCCCTTTTTTCGATTCCGTCGACGCACTCGACCGTACGAACGGCAAGACACACCCCGCGTCGCGCTTTGTTTGCCTTTCGCGCCCTTTCGTGCAGAAAAACACGCTGATTTTGGCCGGAAAACCTCCGTTCTGGCACGCCTCGAAGCGCCCTCGGCCAACTTCGTCTTCATCGACCTGGCCTTTCGCCAGCTACAAACATCCTCCAAATCGCAAAGCGGAAGATTCTATGCCCGAACGGGGTTTCCTGACCAAAAAAACGTCCACTTTCCACCTGACGAGCATCCTTTCGCGCATCGAGCGTTCTTGACCTCAAAGGAGGGGGGCTTCGGACATCCGAGCGCGCCCAGCCTATCGAGCATGCAGCGCCTTCTCCCGGCTTCACGCGTCGAAGAACACTCTTCTCGGAACGGAGTGCGCCCGGCGTGTCCCGCATCGAGCCTCCGCGCGCCGGATCCCACCCCACCTCCAGGGGGGTTTCGCAGTTTCCCGCACTAGGTGGGGTGCGCGCGGCCGATGATCGCCTCTACGCTGAACCGGTGGAACGCGCAATGACGACGAAGCGTTCTCGACATCGATCAAGGAGGATGCAACTTATGAGAAACGCCACGGAAGTTTCCCGCCGATCGTTCATCGCGGGCGCCGCGATGGCCGGCGTCGCCGCAACCCTCGGGCTCGCAGGATGTGCACCGCAAGGCGAACGGAACGAGGCGACGGCGCAAGGCTCGAACACGAAATGGAGCGAGGAGTGCGATGTCCTCGTCGTAGGAAGCGGATACACCGGCCTCGCCGCCGCAATCGAAGCGAAGAGCGCCGGCGCCGACGTCAAAGTCATCGAGAAGGCAAACCGCGCGGGCGGCAACTCTTCGCTTGCTGCGGGCGACTTCGCCGTGTGCAACTCGAGCGTGCAAGAGCGCGAAGGCGTGCAAGACTCCATCGATCAATACGTGGACGACATGATGGTGGCGGGCCTGTACCTCAACGACAGGGACAAGTGCCGCATGATCGCCGAGAAGTCAAACGAAACGTGGGAATGGACCATCGAGATGGGCGCCACATGGGCGAAAAACGACGACGGCGAGTACTTCCTCTACCCCTACGGTGGCCACACCGTCATGCGTTCCATCGCGCAAGGCGAGGGAGGCGGGGCAAACGTCACCGGTCCTTTCGTTGCGAAGCTCGAAGAGATGGGCGTCGAAATCGAGACGAAGCGCATGCTCACCGAATTGGTGAAGGACGACAGCGGGCGTGTGATCGGGGCCATCGTGCACGACAAGCCCAACGGCAACGACGCGGAGAGCGGCACGCCGGTCGCCATCAAGGCGAACAAGGCCGTGGTGCTGGCTTCCGGAGGGTTCGGCCGCGACTTGGAGTTCCGCATGGCGCAAGATCCGCGACTCGACGATTCCGTGGACTGCACGAATCAAGAAGGAGCCACAGCCGAAAGCCTGCGCGCCGCAGTTGCCGCCGGCGCAATGGCGGTTCACACCGATTGGATCCAGCTCTTGCCCTTCATGAGCCCCGACGAGCAAGGCTACGGTGTGGCAGCCTTCTACACCGACGGCCAGGCGAGCTACGCGCCCACGCTGAACGCAGCCACGGGCAAGCGCATCGTAAACGAGCTGACCGATCGGAAACGCTATGCCGACGCCATCCTGGAAACCGGGCAGCCTTGTGTCCAAATCACCTGCAAGAAAGCGCTCTACGACAACGGAAGCGGCCTCGAGGACGCGCTCGCAGCCGGCATAGCCACCGAGTTCTCGTCCATTGAAGAGGCGGCCGAGCACTACGGCATGCCCGTCGACGCGGTGAAGGCGGAAATCGACCGGTACAACACGTTCGTCGCCAACAAGACCGACGAGGACTTCGGAAAGCCCATCCCCGAAGACGCGCAGTCCATCGACGAGGCCCCGTTCTACGGCGTTCGCCTCTGGCCGAAGGTGCACCATTGCATGGGCGGGGTCAAAACCGACCTGGAATGCCGCGCCCTCGACATGAACCTGAAAGTCATTCCCGGCTTGTACGTGGCAGGCGAAGCGGCAGGCGGCATCCACGGCGCATGCCGTTTGGGCTCGTGCGCCACGGCGGACTGCCTCGTGAACGGACGCATTGCCGGGCAGAACGCCGCCAAAGAGCAAGCCGTGTAGAACGGATTCGGGGCGCGGGCGATCCTTCCTTGCGCCCCGAGCCGCCCGGACAACACGGCATCCCATCAATGCAAAAGATCGGCCAAGCCAAAAGCGAGCAGAAAAACGTTCTCGATATGGCGAGCCTGACTCCTTGCGGATAAAGCGCACCTCGCGATTGGCGCCAACCTTCCCGCCGGCAGCGCATTCCCCGCCGCCAAGCTGCCGTTGACGCGAATACGCGTCCGCCGGGTCTCGAGCCAGGCTCTTTGCGACTAGCACTGTGCACCCCTGCTGAATGAGGAAACTTTCCGCAGCGCAGTCAAGATTGTGCGAAGCGGCCGATTCGACCCCTGCTGACGGCGGTTTGAGAGAGACTCCCGATTCCGCCGCCAAGCTGCCGTTGGCGCGGATCCGCGTCCGCCGGGCCTCGAGCCGAGCTCCCCCAATGGGGCGTTTTGGAACGCCTCCCCGCCCGACAGGCGGGATCTTCCGAAACGCTGGCAGAACTTTGCGCAGCAACTCGATCCGGCCGACGCCAATGGCGGTTTAGCAGCGGGCTCCCGATCTTTTGGCATAAATTTGGAGCTATGGCAATTTTTAGCAGTCATCAAGATAGACGAACTGGGAAAACGTTTGATTCGCGGGTTGAAATCGCCCCAATTCCTGCCATAGGTCAAAATTTGTGCCAAAACTCCGAAGCGCCTCTGTTAATCCGCCGTTGGCATGAGCCAAGTTAGCGCGCCTCGCTCAGCCCCATCGATGTTGCAAAGGATCCCGACCGTTCGACGACTCGACGACAGCCGCACGCGAGCAAGCCGCCGCGCAGACGTTGGATGAGGCGCTTGACCTGCTTGACGCACAGCAAAACCTGCCGAAGCCTTTAGGATCGGCCATCTTGCAAGACGCAGATGCCAACGAGAGAGCGCTCACCGTCGCCACCGCACGCAAGCGCCCACCCGTCGTCCTATCGCCAACACCGTGCGGCGAGAGCCTGCCCCCGGGCGCTCGCCGCACGGCCAACGCTACCCGATGGCAGCAGCTGCGTACCGACCGGCCAAACGACCGCCGCAGTAGGCGCACATGAGCGAGTAGCCCTCGTAATCGCAGTACGGAGCGCTCATGAGCGTGCCGTTGTCAGCGCCGGCCACATATAGCCCGGCGATGGGCAACCCGTCTCCGTCGATAGCCTGCAAACGGTCGTTCGTGCGGATGCCGCCGATGGTCACCCACGCGCTCGGCTCGTACTGCAACGCGTAGAACGGGCCGGTCACGATGGGCTGCAGGAAGCACGCCGGCTTGTAGAACTGATCGTCCTTGCCCGCGGCGCATGCGGCGTTGTACGTCTCGACCGTCTCGACGAGCGCGGGCGCGTCGATGGCCTCGGCAAGTTCTTCGATGCTATCGGCCTTGAACACCCAGCCCTCGCCTTGGCCCGTCTCGAGGCCCTCTTCCACCTTTTTGAGCGGCTTGTCCTTGAGGGTCATCATGCCGGTGCGCCAGTTTTCGGCATCCGCGCCGCACAGAGTCCACGCGTCCGTCCCCGACGCAAGCCCGTCGATGTAGGCCTGGTCGACCACGGCGTAATACTTCCCGCCCACAAGCGAGATGGCCCCGCCCAACGCCAACGGCAGGTTCGCGAACTTGCCCTCGTTGCTGAAGCGACGACCCTGGTTGTTCACCAACAGCGTGCCGTAAATGCCGATGGTGAACGCGGCGTTGTCGCGCTCGTACAAGCCCGATGCCTGCTGGTTGGAACCTGTGAACTCGTTGCCTGCGATGCCCCACTGCGTGGACAGCTGGCCACCCGCCGCCTGCACCATGTCGATGCCCTCGCCGGTGGACAGCACGCTGCCGAGCGGGTTCACGAACGTTCCGAACTTCTCCTTCATCATCTCGACGTTGCCCAAAAAGCCGCCCGTCGCGACGATGGTCTGCTTCGCCCTCACGTCGATGACCGCGTCGCCTTCGCACTGTACGCCCACGCACGCGCCGTTCTCCATGATGAGTCGCTTGCCGGCGGTGTTGAACAGAAACTCGCCACCTTCGGCCTCGACGAACTCCTGCAGCGGCTTCATGCGCTCCTCGCCCTTCACCTGGGCCTCGGTGTCGCCCTGGAAGTTCGCGCGCACAGACGCGTGGCCGGCGCCGTAGTTGTCGGGGCGCAAGCCGGTGGGCACGCCGAACACGTCGGTGAACTGATCGACCGTCTCGCCGGAGATCTCCACCGCCGCCTTGACGGCCGCCGCGTTCGTGGACCAGTGCGCGTACTCCATGATGTGGGTGAACGCCTCTTCCACAGTGAAGTCGACGCCGGCCTCCTGCTGCAGCCTCGAACCCACCATGAACGGGCCGCCCGCCAGCGCGCCGTTGCCCACGCCAACGTTGCCGCCCTTCTCGATGACGATGACGCTCTTGCCCGCGCGCACGGCCTCGACGGCGGCCCACAGGCCCGCGCCGCCCGCGCCCACGACGACGATGTCGCATTCCTTCGTCTCGTCAGCGGTCTTCATCGTCGTGGCCTCGTTGGCATCGGAATCCGTGGCGGACTTGTCCGCGTTGGAAGCGGACTGGGGCGCGCATCCCGCGAGCGCCGCCGCGCCTCCAAGCGCCGCGACGCCACCGAACGCCAGAAACGCGCGACGGGAAAGGCCCTTCTCGATGTTTTCCATGATGAACTCCCTCCGTAGAACTCCAACATGTCGAGGGCGACGCGCCTGCGCGCGTCGAACGCGTCGTACGCATTGGCTGACCTCGCCCGACACGCTCGCTTTCAAAAGACCTCGCGTTTCGGGCGCGCCGCACGCGCCGTCCATGCCGTGGGCGCACCGACCGCGCCACGCCATGCGCGCGCCATCCATATTGCAAACACGCACTAACCCTCGAACCTCCGGTGTCATCATGCCCTGTTGCGCGCTCCTTGTCGCGGGTGAACGCCCGCGACAAGGGGTGAATTGCCCGCTCACCCCCAGCCTCACCCCTCCCGCCTCGAGTCCAAACGCGCAGCGCCCCATTAGGCGGCGCGGAACGGACGACCGTCCCGCTTTTCCTCCCGCCCCGCGCCCAAGCGCGCAGCGCCCATCGCCAATCGCGCAGGATCCTTCCGGCGCTTCGCATGACCCCTTCGCCCAACGAGGATCCCTTGCGACCAGACGAGACGAAACCCCTCCGTTGGACGAAAGGGTTTTCCAAAACGCATGCGGAGCTTGCGTGGCACGCCGGTCCGCTCTCTGTCGGCCTTACCTTCATGGTAATTAAAACAGTCGTGGACAAAAAACGACGGCCTCCTCTGTTTTTCTGCCCGAAAAAGGCTGCCATTCAAGCACCGCAGCCAATGCTCCGGCAAAACGCCTGGTTGGAAGCAGAGGATGTTTTTCTATTCTCGAACAGAAATAGAGAACCCGTTCGTTTTTGTCCAGAACCGAAAACCCCGCCGCTCAACCGAGGTCGACGCGAACCTGCGTTCGCCGGTCTTGAGCCGAGTCCCGTCCGGCCGAACGCTGCGGAAGCGCCCTTTTGGGCAAAGTGATCCCCTGCGACGCCGACAGGGTTGCATATGGCGAATCGCCCCGGTTTATGCCAACGACGGCCTACCGTTTACCAGAGAGAAAGGGCTCGCCAGCAAACCTGCGTCGATGCGAGCCGATCCACCGCGCAAACCTCGTCGACGCCGCAGGAGGCTTCTGTGAGCAGAAGAGCCCTGAAAAACCAGCGAGGCTGCGTGCAGCGAGCAAGCCCGGCCTTCTGTCAAAGGCGGCTTGACCAAAGGAGAGCGCGCACGAGGGGCGCAAAAAGGCGGCCGCAACGCATGCCTCCTGGTACAATGGCACGGCAAAGGAGGAGTCCGTGAAATCAAGCGACGTGGTGCGCGCGCTCGTGCCCGAAGACCAGCCAACCGAGGACGAACCGCTGTCCCGCCTGTTCTACCCCTTGCGGTTCCTGGGGATGGGCCTGCTCGTCGCATGGCTCTGCTGCACGCACGTGGCGTCCATCTTCCCCGGCCTCGGCTTCGACCAAGGGTTGCGCGACGTCTTCGACAACGGCATGCGCTTGGGAGACGTGGGCACGTTCGTGGTGCTCGCGCTGCTCGCCTCGCGCATAGGCCGCCTGAGCCGCCTTGCGAAGACGAGCGCCTGCTTCGTCGCTCTAACCACCCTCGGAACGGCTACGGTGGGGCTCGGGCTCATCCCCGCCGGAGCTCCGGCGGTTGCGGTTTTCGCCGCCGCCACGGTGACGGCCATCGGCGGAGCGTTCCTCTTCTGCCTCTGGGCAGAAGCGTACAGCCAGATGGGAGCCACGCAGACGCTCATGTACGGCGCGGCGTCCTGCATCGTGGCGGCAGCCGTGTCGTTCGTCGTCAGCACGATGCGCCCGCCGTACGCCATCCTGGCCACCGCGATTCTGCCCCTCATCTCGCTTGCGTGCGCGCTGCTAAGCTTCCGCCTCCTGCCCGCCGAACGGCCCCGGCAGACGGGCGTGCGCCACCCGCTTCCCTGGAAGCTGCTCGGCATCATGGCCGCAGCGGGGCTGCTTTCGGGAATGGCCGGCTCGCTCATACCGGGAGCCGTGTGGATGGGCGCGGTGCATCGCGTTGTGGCAACGGGTCTGGCCGGCGTCGTCGTCATCGCCATGGCGCTCATGCGCAGAAACCGTATCGACGTGCGCTTTCTGGCGAAGGTGGGCCTTCCGCTCTCCATCGTGGCGCTGGCTCTTGTCCCCTTCGCCAGCCCTGAATGGGGCTTCGTCGTGTCGTTTCTGATCAAGCTCGCGTACGTGTGGTTCACCATTTTCGTGCTGCTGGTGCTTGCGAACATCGCCTACCGGTTCGAAGTACCCACGCTCAGGCTGTTCGCCATCGCACGCGCCCTCAGCGAAGCCGCCATCTTCGCAGGCGCCACCGTTCGCCGTACGTTGATCCAAGGCGGGCTTCTGGACGATCCGACGCTGCTCGTGGGCATGGCGCTGGGAGGCATCGCGCTCGTGCTGCTGTGCGCGCTCGTGTGGACGAGCGAGAAAGCCGTGAACGGTGACTGGGGCGCGTCGGGCATCTCCCTCGATGGACGGCTACATGTGCCGGGGCCACGCGAGCGCTTCATGGCGCGTTGCGACGACATAGCCGCCCGTCACGGCCTGACCGCACGCGAAACGGAGATCATGGCGCTCATCGCGCAGCGCAAAAGCCGCGCCGAGATCGAGCAGCAGCTGTTCCTTTCGCAAAACACCGTCAAAACGCACGTGCGCCACCTGTACGCCAAGCTCGGCGCCTCATCGAAAGCAGACGTCATCGCGCTGTTCGAAGAATAACGCGGACGGCGATCGAACGAAGGAGGAGCGTCGCGCTTGCAGACGCGCAAGGAAACATCCTTCCTCCCGCCTATGGAGCACTTGCCCGAGGCGTGCAATTTCGACAGAACCAAAAGAGAGACGCCGCCTTTCCGCACGAACACGACAGCCTCGCCGCACTTGAGAGCTGCCCCATCCCGCCTTCACGAAGCGCATCGTCATCACACTTCGGCAGGGCCTCGCCTCTAGTCAATCACTCCTATGCTGGAAAGCGGCCAATATCGAAAAACCGCATGCCCCTGAACACTTGATACCGGCACCGCGCCAAAATAACGGGAATCCTGAGAATTAGTTCGATTGTCTCCCATGACCCATATACATCCTTCTGGAACCGTATACGGATACGTTATATCGCTTTGCAGTTCTTCGGTGGGCTTTCCATGCGTATAAGGCTCAACGAGCCTCTTTCCATCAACGATCACTTCCCCATTTTGCAACTCTACAGTCTGCCCCTCGACAGCGATGCAACGCTTAAGCAGAGTTCGACCGGGAATCTCAGGATCCTCAAATACCACGATATCGCTTGGCTCTACGTCACGGAAATAATAGCTTACCTTTTCGGCTACAATTCTATCATCCGTCATGACCGTGGTTTCCATCGATCCGCTGGGAATCAAGTACACCCTGAACACAAAAACTTGAAGGAGCGAAAAGCACAAAGCGACCGCAGCAAACAAAAAAATCGATTCGAAAATCATACGTATAGCGCTCTGCGAACCTTTTGAAGCGTGCCTCCCATATCGATAGACGATCATTCCACGCATCCTTCAACTAGCAAACTAGCATCCTCCCTCGTTTAATACTTTGTATGCTAGAAGCGTAATTCTACTTTGTTCTTGCAATTGTGGCGCATCAGGAATTGCTTCGCGGGATTCACAGAATTGGGAAATCGCCCTTTGGTTGTTTATCCCCAAACGGATTCGGTTCGTCGGCCATCTTACGCGAGAATCCGATCACCGTCGGTTACGGGGTCCCTCAAAGCTCTATGCAGTGGCATACGGCTGGTATGCGACAGTCGCACATTGCACACTTTCGAATCGCACGGCACAGACGAAGTCGGCAAGATGCATTCAACAGGGATCCAGGGAGGCCGATCGCACCTGGAGGGGCCGCGCAAAGCACTCATGCTCCGGCGATTCCGAGACGGTTATCGCAAGACGTTCCAACCGCCAACGGCAAAGCCGTGCTATGATGCCGCGCATGACGCGACCCTTCCAACACGCCCCCGCCCCGCTGTGGGCCTACAAAGCGCTGCTGCTTGCGGCGGCGACCATTTGGGGGCTGGGAACCGTCGTCATCAAGACGACCGTTGACACGTTCCCGCCGGCCTGGCTTGTGGGTGTGCGGTTCACGGCAGCGGGCGTCGTCTTGGGAGTCGCCTTGCTGCCGCGCCTCAAGCGCACGCTCGACCTCGACCACCTGCGAAAAGGCGCTGCACTGGGCGCAATGCTGTTCTTGTCGTACTGGTCGAACTCAACCGGACTCACCGACACCACCGCCTCGAACAGCGCGTTTCTCACATCGCTGTACTGCGTCATCATCCCGTTTCTCGGCTGGGCGCTTCGCGGGCCTCGCCCGACCCGCTGCAACATTGCAGCGGCGCTGGCATGCGTGGCGGGCGTGGGCTGCGTGTCGTTCGCGGGGGCGTCGGGATTCTCGCTGGGCTTCGGCGACCTTGTCACGCTGCTGTCGGCCTTGTTTCTGGGCTTCCATGTGCTCTACACCGCAAGGTTCGCGCCCGGATGCGACATGGCGCAGCTCACCGTGGTGCAGTTCCTCGTGGCGGGGGCGCTTGGGCTTGCGGCGGGAGTGGCGTTCGAGCCGATGCCGAACTTCCTCGAGCTCGGCCCAGACACCTGGGCGAGCCTTGCCTACCTGGCCGTTTTCGCCTCGTGTATCGCGCTGCTGCTGCAAAACATCGCAGTGGCGCACGTCGATCCGGCGCCTGCGTCGCTGTTTTTGGCCACCGAGTCGGTGTTCGGCGCAACGTTCTCCGTCGCGTTTTTGAACGAAACCCTCGGCCCCCTCTCGCTCGCCGGATTCGCCCTCATCTTCGCCGGTATCGTCACAAGCGAGTACATCCCGCTGCGCACCGCGAAGCGCGCCGCAGCCCGTAGCGCACCAGATGCGGCAGCGGAGCCAAGCGGCGAGAACCTTTAGGGCCACGTCCAACGAGGCGGCACAATCGGCGTAGCGCGAGCGGCCCCTTGCATGCAAAATTCGCCAGATTGCTGCCGCAGCGCGAGCGACCCTTCGCCGCCAAACCGCCATCGATGAGAATCTGCGCTCGCTGACCATTGGGCCGGGCTCTTTGCGGCCGGACACCGCTGAAAGCTCTTCGCTAGGCGAAGAAACCCTGTGCAGCACCGGCAAGGTTGCGCGCGGCGGGCCGGCCAAGCTCGCAGCATAGCCGTTTAGCAGAAAGAGCCGCCCGAGATGCACAAAAACCCGCGTGTTGGACGTTCCGAAGGCCGAAACGCCATATCTAAACGAACCGCTCCACGTTGAAGCGAACATGCCAACCCTCTGATCAGGCGCTTTTCTGATAACCTGATTCCGCACGATGCGGCAGACCCAGAGGGCAATTACACATCGCTGGTTTTTGTGCAGATTCGTCCCGCCTGCGGTCAAACCAATATCGGCTGCCCTTTCGCCACCCCTCATCGCTCGAATATATCGGTGCCTTTCATGCGCTCGCGCAGGGTGTTGACGATCTGTTGGGCGTTTCCCAGCTCCACTGCACGCGGGCGCATGACGTAGCGATGCGCCGCACCTTCCACGAGGAAGGAGGCGCGCACCTCGTCGCGCAAGACGATGGCGTCTTCCGGACACACGTCGCGACAGCTTCCGCACTTCACGCAGTCGCTTGGACTATGGAGCACGCCGAACGTGCCGTCCTCCTCGTCGAACTTGCGGATGGCTCCCGTCGGACAGAACGTGGCGCACATGCGACACGACGAGCAGCGCGTCCCGTCGATGACCACGCATCCCCATAGGCGGCTCGCCAGCGCGCCCGACGGGGCATCGCCGAGGCGGGCAAGGCTGTCGAGCAGGCGCTCGCGCCGGTCGGGAACGAAATGCGGCAACGTGCCGTCCTCCATGACGCGCAACCTGAAGTCCGGCGTGGGAGCGGACGTTTGCGCAGACACGGAATCGGAATCGGATCCGAGCGCAAGCGCCGATGCGGCATCGAAAGACAATGCTGCGGCAGGCGCGGATGCCGATGCAGGCGCGGAGACAAAGCCGGAACCGAGCTCGGCATCGGGGGCGAAAACCTCCGGCGCGAACGCAGTCGCGAAAGCAGTCCCGGCCTCCGAGGACGTCGAAGAGGCCGTCGGCCCTTCAGCCGACGAGCGCAACGGCTCATTGCCGCAGCGTTGCGCGAAGCGCGCCTCCAGCAACGCGCACGCATCCTCGGCATCGACACCGTCGCGCAGCGCGAAAGCGGGAACCTCCTGCCCAACCAGCACGCGAGCATCGCTCCCCCATGCGCTCATGAGGTCGTTCGCGCTTTCGGCCACCATGCGCGCAACGTCCAGCCCGTGCTGCTGGTCGCATCGGTCGCAACGTCCGCACACCATGCGCACACGCCGCACGCCCTCGGCGGCCAGCGCGCACGCAAGCGTCTCGTCGATGCGGCCCGCGCACACCACCGTTGCCGCGCGACCTTCGTCAAGCAGCCCGCCCAACGCTTGGCGCACCTGCTCGCACACGACGGCCACCTCGTCGCCGCACCGCACGGACGCGCACGCCTGCAGAAGCTGCGCGTCGCTGGGATTGCGCGCCTCGAGGGCGCACGTTGGGCACACCGTGGCGCATGTGCCGCACCCCACGCATTTCGACGCGTCCACCGCCAGCTGCCCGTCGACGAGGGATATGCATCCCGACGTGCACGCCTCGGCGCATTTCAGGCACGCCACGTTGCGGTTGCGCACCTTGGCGCAGCGCTCCTGGCGCACGCGGATCGCGACGCTGTCAACGCCCGTCAGCATGCCCACGATGCTACGGCAGCCGATACGCCGCGCGCCTTCGCGGGACGTGCGCGGCGCCGTATCAGAGAAAGCCTGCGAAACGGGAAGCCCCGCATGCTTCGCAGCGTCTACGAGCGGAATCGGAGATCCGCCAGGCACTGAATCGACTGCGGCAACCCCGTCCGAAAAGCCCGCATCAGAAGCCGCGCGCACCCCGGCCGTCATCGTGCCGCTCCCTCCCCGCCGCCATCCAGCCGAGCGTCGTCCGCCGAAGCCGCCGGCGCCCCATCGCCGCCATCAGCGAACAAAGGCGCGCTCTGCACGTCGCCCCCACCTGCTCCCGCCGGCGATATCACGCCAACCCCGGCCGCCGGCCCCTCCTCGCCGCCCACCGTCCGGGCACCACCGGCCGTCGTGGCCGTCGCGACCTCATCAGCGCCAAGCACGCCGCCACCAGCCACCCCAGCGGAAACAGCCGCAATCCCGTCTGCAACCCCCACGGCCGTCGAGGCAGAACCCATGCCCTTGCGCGCAATGAACGGCATGCTGATGGCATTGGCGGGGCACGCATCCACGCAGGCGCGGCAGCGCGTGCAGTCGGCGAGGGTTCGCTCGCCGAAACCGGGATGACGCAGGTTGATATCGGCGTCGCACACCTCGGCGCAGCGCGAGCACGGCGAGCCCGTGGCTGTCTCAAGGCATGCAGCATCGTCGATGACGGGCCGCCACATGCGTCCAAACCTCGACACGAGGTTCATGAGGCCCGCCAGCGGGCAGAACCGCGTGCACCATTTGCGCAAGAAGACGAGCTCGACCACGAGCACGGCCGGAGCCAGCACCACCGACCACGTCATATCGCCGGCCGAGAACAACCGCCACACCAACAGCACCGTGGCGAACGAGAGCCCAATGGGGCACACCAGGCAGAACACCGGGAAGCCGAACACGGCTGTGGACAGCAGCGCGCCGCCGAGGACGTAGTGGCGCGAGTCGAGTTTCGCACGCATCTCCTCGCAGCCTCCGCACGAACCGCAACCGCGCGCGCACGCCTTCTCGCCTGCCGCCGCATCGCCTGCCGCCGCATCCGAAGACAGAGCCTCCAACCCCATCTCCTCGCGCGCGATAGCAAGCACTTCGTCACGACGCGCCCTTTCGTGCTCCCGGCGCTTTTTTGGCGACCGGAAGAAGCCTCGCACCCGCTCGAGCAGTGGCACCGGGCAGATCCACCCGCAGAACGCGCGACCCACGAAGAACACGAGCACAGCCATGACGATCAACGAGATGATCGCCCTTGGCACGAACGTTTGCGAGGCGATCATCGTGGTGATAGCCCCGAGCGGGCACAGAGCGGCGACGGCATCCCACCCGAAGCCCGACAGCGTCCCCAGCTGCATGCCGGCGATCAGCCCGGCGCACAGCACGACGAACACGATGGCGGCCACAACTACGCGAACCTTGCTTGCCTTCATGACCAGGCCTCCTCTCGCAGCGTTTCCAACGGACGGACGACAACGGCGCGCTCCGTCGCCCCGGAGGCGATAGAGCCTGTCGTCAGCGACACGCACACGCTCTCGCACGCACCGCAGCCGACGCACTTGTCAGCTATAACGCGAGGGTGCGGATTCGCGCCCTCGTCAGACAGCTCGATGGCGTTGTAGCCGGCGTCCACGCATGCGTCGTAGCAGTAGCGACAACCGGTGTCGCGATATGCCAGGCATTGCGCCTCGTCGATCACGGCCAGCCCCAGGACAGTGCTCTCGGCCGCAGCCCCTTCAGGCAGCATGAGCGCCTCAGTCGGGCACACCTCAACGCACAAAGGCACGCCGCCGTTGCCCTTCGCGCAGAAGTCGCACCAAGCAGCGTCGAAGCCCAAAGCCGGAGTGCGCATGCCCAGAAGGCCGTCTTCGATATGGGCCGGCACGATGACATGCTGGGGACACGCCTCGTAGCATCGCTCGCAGCGAATGCAGGCGCTTACCAACCTCTCCTCGTCCTGCCCTCCCGGCGGGCGCACGAGCGGGTTGTGCCCCGCGTAGCGCAGCGCCCCCAAGCACAAAAGCGCTGCCGTACCGCCCGCGCCGACGAGCAGCGACCGCCGCGACACGTCCATCGGCTGTTTGACGCGCCTGGAGTTGGCGTTTGCCTCGGCCCCCGCAGGCTCCTCAGCCCTCTCATAATCCGCAGACGCGCTTTCGTTGGCGCCGTCGCCTGCATCGCCCGCATTGCCGGCGGCCCCTGCGTTAAGCTCCCCGCCGTCGTGCGCCCGCATCGACGCGTACCTCTTTCCAGAGGCGGATCGCACATTCGCACCTTTCTCATCTTCACTCATAGCACGCCTCCTCTTCGCTGGTCAAAAACCCACTTGCCCGCTCTGAGCCGCAGGCAAGCGAAGACTCGCCAAAACGCATAAGCGAGGGGGCTTGAGGCTGCATCGCGAAAAGCGAGGCCGCGCATCGAAGCCCAAGCCCCCTCCGTCATGCGTTTTCAAACTCGCGCAAGCGCGGCCGCCGAGTGACGCATCGGGAAAGACCGCCGCATCGCCGCGCGGCGCGCTCGACAAGCGCACCGACAGCCGCATCGCCCTCGTTTTTCGTGGTCGCGTTGCGCAGGCACGGCAAAAGAGGGAGAAGCGAGCTTGCGGCACCGCTCCAGCACCCGTTGGCACCGCGGCGCTCTTTGCGCCAGCCAAAGCCGCGCTCCGGCGCCCGTCTGCGAACGGATGCCGGAAAAGAGAGGCGCGCCCGCCCGCCGCTTTCGAAGGTCGTAGAGCGTTTCAGGCGAAGCACCCCGCCTCTTTGCCGAGCGAGCCCAGCACCGCAAGCCGCTTTGCCCCCGCCTCTCCGCCCCTTCCACGCGCCCATCGAAAGACCGGTGCCGCGCTTGTTGCTTCTCAGGCAGGGCAAGCGTCCGAACATGCTTAAAGCCCTCGTGCCCCAAGAGGCCCGCAAACGCAACGAGAGGCTGCATCTGCGGAAAAGCTGCGGCAAGAGGGCCGAGAAAACCCGGGGAATCCCCGACAGCGCCCTCCGTCCGCATGTCAAACCGCCTCGCTCAACTGTCGAATGCGCCGACCAGAACACTTCCGACCGCCAAACGCACAACCTCGAAAACCGCTCGCACGAGCAAAAGGGACGAACGATCGGGCAGAACCGGCACGCAACCCCGCGTCCGCCACCTGCCGCTGGGCGCGCCTCCCGACGCGCCCAGCCAACGCACCTAGTACAGCGCGAACACGCTGATCGCCACCACGTAGAGGATGACGCGCCACACGATGCCGCCCACAGCGCAGCATGCAAGGGCCACGCCCGCATATCCCGCGAGCTTCGTCCCCGTCGCCTTTTGGCGCTGCGCAAGCCACGCCAACGCCGCCGGTACGACCACGCCCACCGCGATGACGCCCAGCCAGAACGGCACGGCCTGCTCGCCTGCGATGATGCCGCCCACGATGCCGGCACGATCGACCATGGCCACATCGGGCAGCGTCGGATCGAAGTAGTACTGGATCTCGGCCGAGTACAAGCCTGCCGACCCGTTGATGACCAGCGCGTACGCCAGCACGACCACCAGCTGCAAGACGCCGCCCGCAAGCGCCGCGCGCGCCGCCAGATCACTCGCATCATCAGCCTTGGTCAGCGCCGCGATGACGGTTGCTGCCAACCCGCCCATGAACACGGCGTTCACCAGGTAGTACACGATGAGCAGCGGCGTGTTCCATGAGGGCAGCGCGTGCATGAGGTAGCTGTCACCCGTGAGGGCCGGCAGCCCCAACCCCGCGATGATGGCCAGCACGCCGCACCACTTCGGAGCCATGCCGTCCTCGGATCGACGCATCATGAGGAAGTACAGCACCAGCACCACGAAAAACACGATGCAGCCGATGAACTCGAGCGTGATGCCGGACGTGATGTGCCCGAACCCGTTGAAGATGCGCTCCCAATGCTGCAGGTGCATGAACACGGAGATGCCGCCCACCGCCAGCGCCGCAAGCGACACGACAAGCGACGCCGCTTGCATCTTCTTGCCCTTGCCCAGCACGCACAGCAAGCCCTGCATGCCCAGCGTGCCGCCAGATACGCACAGGAAGAACGTGAAGAGGATCAGAGGCCATTCAGGATTCATAGCTTACTCCCTCCACTTCCGACCCTCGCGCATGAGGTACATGAGCTTGGGCTTGTTGCCTGCGTCCACGAGATGGTGGATGTCGTTGTCGGTGTACGCCTCCACGTAGTCCTTCAGCTTCACGCGCGTCTGCGTCATCTCGTCGTACTGGCAGCCCGGACTGTCGGGGTGCGCGGGAGCCTCGAAGGCGTCCACACCCTGATCGAGGTCGCCGAAAAAGCGGGCGCGGGCGCCGCATTGCGACACGCATTGAGGCAGCTCACCTTGGGAGATGCGCTGTTCGCACAGCGTGCACTTCTCCACTACGCGTTCCTCCTCGTTGAGGTAGCGCACGCCATAGGGACACGCCATAGCGCAGAACCGGCAGCCGATGCACTTGCTCTTGTCAACCTGGATGGTGCCATCCTCGCGAATGTGCGATGCCTCTGTGGGGCACACCTTCACGCATTCGGGATTCTCGCAATGCTGGCACTGAACGGGAAGGAAGTACATCTCGACGTCGGGGAACTGGGCGCCGTCCGTCTTGGGATGCGGCCCCACGCGCAACGTCTTGATCCAAAAGTCGCCCACCGGCACGCCGTTGACGGCTTTGCACGCCACGGTGCATGCCAAGCATCCGGTGCAGCGGTTCAGATCCGTAATGATCGCATAGTTTGCCATTGACCAACCTCCTTCCTACTGATGGTTCTTGGAATACTGGCCCAATTCGCCGACCTCGACCGAGCCGCTGTTCAGCTTGCCGTTCGCAAAAAGCTCGGGGCTTTGGATGGACGGCTGCAAGCCGGTGGCCTGCGGGTTATGGAACGTGATCTCAGCCGTCACGTCGGTCAAGCGAGGATCGTTGGAGAGCCACTCCTTCAAACGCTCGTCGTTAGCGTTCGTGATGACGGGGTTGCCTTGCGGATCGCACGGCACCGGATTGTTGAACGGGCTGTTGTCCTCGGTGGCCTTGTAGATGACCACCGGAAGGCCGCGCAGCTGGGAGGCGCCGCACACCCAGCACTGAGCGTACTTGTCCATACAGCAGTTGATGTTGACCAGCTCGAACCCGTGGGAAGCGGTGTCGATCTCAGGATACCACCAGGCATGGTTCGCATTGACCGTGCCCTCTTTGATGCCGTAGTACAGATCCACAACCTCGCGAATGGCGCCCCACGGACTGCGAATCCACACCCAGTCGCCCTGCTCGAGGCCCATGCGCGCCGCGTCGTTGGGGTTGATCTCCAAGCGCGGCGACGGCCACAACTCGCGACACCACGGAAGCTGACGGTGCTCGGAATGGAAGTACACCGGTTGGCGCGCGCCTGTCGTCATGATGAACGCATGATCGTCGCCATGCTCGACAAGGGCCGCCCTGTAATCTTCCAGCAGATGGTCGCCGCGATAGTTCTCGTTGATGTAGGCGTCTGTCGTGGTGATCTGGTCCGCCTGATCGGCATGGTAGTACTGCGGCGCCTGCACCTTGGAGTTCTTCGGCTCGAACCAATGCGGGAACTTGTCGATGTCGGGAACAGTTCCGTCGTAGGCGGCGCGATCGGGACTGCACGTCGCGGCGAACGTCTCGGTGTCGTCGCCGATATACGACTCAGCGATGGTCGACCACACCTCCACCTTGGCGGTGGGGGTCATGAATCCGCACTTCTCGTCAACGGCCGCGTACAGATTGTAACCGCCCTGCTGACGGCGATAGCCCATCTCCCATCGACGGTACGTGCCCCAACGCTCGGGATGCCACGCGCGACAGTCGAACCAGCCCTCCTCCTGGAACTTCGCGGCGAATTCGGGGAAGTCCGGACCGGCCACGTCGTTGATGGGCTCGGCCGGCTTCTCGGCTGCCGCATAGTCGGGGAACGCGGGAATGACCTGCTCCGGCTTGCTTTCCTTGTCCTTGAACTCCTCGATGCGCCACCAGTCGGTGGCATCCTTCAACACGCGGTATTCCTGCTGCTCGTAGGTGACGTCGCCGCCCATCTGCACGAAGTTGTTGTAGTCGAGATTGTTCCAGCCGTCGTAGTTCAAGTCGCGGTCGTTCCACAAAACCGCACGGCGCTCGGCAGGTATGTCGGCGCGCGTGGGATGCTCCTTGCCGGTAAGCGCCTTGGCCATTGCAAGGTGCAGGCAGATGACGGCAACCGGATCGTAGATGCAATCGCCCATCGGCTCGGCCGCACGCTGGCCGGCGCCGAATATGCCGCCCGCCCCCTGCGACACGCGGCCCGTGTTCACCTCGAGCCAGTGCAAGCACGGGATGATGATGTCGGCGCACCCGTTGTTCGGGCAGGACCAGAGGTTGAAGTCGAGCCAGAAGTCTAGACGGGTGAGGGCCTCCCATGCCTCGAGCAGATTGGACTCGTTCATGAAATCGCCCGACATGCACACACCGCCGTGGATCTGGTACGGGGTGTCGATCTCGTTGATGGAGTCCCAAATGGCAGTCGAGTCGGCCCAACGGTTCCAGTAGCGCAGAAGCGGGAAGCGCTCGGCGGATATCTGCTTTGCATTGGAATCGAACGGCGTCGTCAACCCCGGCCATGCACGACTGCCCTTGTAGTCGCCGCCTTTGCGTTCGGCGATCCAGCGAGCCTCCTCGTCGGTGGGCACGTGGTTGCCGTAGCGTTCCGCCAAAGGCGAATTCTCGTCGATGAGGTACTGCACGAAGTTTTGGATGAGCGGGATCTGGTCCTCCACGGATAGGTCGCGCGGAGTGTCGCCCAGCTCCATGGTGCCCACACCCTCGCGAATGCCCCAGTCCTTAGGCTCGTGGTCGGTTGTGAGCATGTTCGCGCGACCGCAGCAGCCGTCCACCTCGGCTTTGGAGGAACCGCGGTTGCCGGCAGGCTCGTCGGAGTTGCCGGTGATGCAGGCGATCAGCTGCAACGCGCGGCTGTTCTGCACCGCGTGGCCCGTCTGGTCGGGAGCCAACTGGTAGTGGATGCCGCCGTTGCCGTGCAAGGGGTTCAAGCGCGTGGTGTAGATGCGCACAGCCTCCTCGATCTTGTCGGCCGGAACCTCGGTTACTTCTTCGCAGTACTCAAGCGTGTACTCGGACAGACTGTCGCTGAACGCCTCCCACACCGTGCCCGCCATGATGGTGCGCCCGTCGGCGAGCTTAACCTCGACGCCTCCGGGGAACAGCGCAGGGCTTTTGGGCAATCCGAGCGGGTTGGACTTCCTGCCGCCCTCGTTGCCTTCGTTCCAATACGCGTCGTAGGTCGGATCGGCCGGGTCGGCGAAGTGGGACGGATCGGGCAGCCACGCATCGGCCATGATGGGCTTGTACGGATGCTCGATCCATGTGCCCGTGGTGGGAATCTTGTGCTTCTCGCCTTCCCACTGGCAGGCCTCGGCGTCCCAGTACGTTGGCTTGCTGTTGTTCTCGTCCCAGCAGATGAAGCGACGGTAACTGTAGCGCGGATCGGCCGGCTCCCACCACTGGCTCACCCATTCGCGGTCGAGGTCGGCCTCGGTGAGGATACGGCTCTCCATGTCGATGCCGCCGTTCATCTCCATGAACCACCCTTTGACCGTGCGACCCCCCTCTTCGGGATTCCATAGGAAGGGGGCGTTCGTCCAGCGGCGCACGAACAGGTCGTCGTAGGCTTCGTTGTCGATGATCCACTTGAGCCAGGTGAGCGACAGGCACAGGTCGGTACCTACGCGCAAGGGCAGCCACAGATCGGCCTCCTTGCCAAGCGGCGTCATACGCGGATCGACGAGGATGTGCTTGTACGCGCGTTGGCTGCAGTCCACCACCGTGCGGTTCGTGGAGTCGTAGTTGGAGTACTCGGCTGCGGTGCCCCACTGCACGTACACGAGCGGACCCTGCTCGACCTCCATCCACGGAGAGCCGATCTCGTCGGTGAGGATGCCGGCGAAGTGGCGCGGACCCTTGCAGATCTCGTAGGCGAGGTGCGCGTTCGGCGTGGGGAAGATGGACTTCAACGTGCCGTATGGCGGCTGCGCCCACACGCGCGACGTGCCGCCCATGGCGAAGTTGGCCTCGCCGCCGTATTTCTCAACGATCTCATTGAACTTCGCGCCCGCCTCGTCGAACGCCTCGGCCAAGGTGATGCGCACCCAACCGGGATCGTCCTCTCCTTTGGGGTTCGTGCGCTTCATGCAGTAGCGCAGACGGTCGGGATGGTACAGGGCCAGCATGGACGATTGCGACTTCGCGCAGCAGTGGCCGCGGCTGTGGGCGTTTGACTCGTCGCCTTCCACCTTGATGACCTTGCCATCCTGCACGGTCACCCAAACGCCGCATTCCACCTTGCCGCACGCGCGGCAGCAGGAACGGATGCGCTTGATCTCTCCCGCAGATTCGTCCTGACCCTCGGCCAATGCGGTGGACGGCGTCGCAGCAAACCCCACCGTGCTCGCGGCGCCGGCGATGGCAGCGGCTTTCAAGAAGCTGCGGCGCGTGAGCGTGAGCTTCGCCATATGCCCCTCCTCTCTTTCTTCCTCTCGATTCCTTCGGCTTGCCTGAGGGCCGCCTCGCCGTTGCGCGCCGCGCAGCTGACGGCGAACGTCATTTGGACAAAACGGGAGGCGACCCACCTGTTCCCGTATTGTAGAGAGGGCGAAAAACCCCAAATCATAAGGGGTGGATGCTTCGGCTAGCGCATATCATCCCCAGCGGATTATTTCGCAAGGGAAGGCGCGCCTATACTGAGGATGACGAAGCCGGGCGCGGAGCTTGCAGCCTTGCCTGAGGCGGGCGCGAGAGGGCCGCGGCGCGGGCTCGCGGGCGCGAGAGGCGTGACGGCCGCAGCGAGGCGCGCGGCGCGAACACGAGAGGGTCGCGACGCGGGCGCACTCTATTGGTTCGGACACGCGTCGCGGAGAACGCGGGTCGCGGGTCAGCGGGGTCGAGCCAGCGGGGTCGGGCCAGCGGGCGTGGGCACGGGCCAGCGGGCGCGCGGACCACGGGTCGCGGGCCAGCGGGCGAGCGGGCGCGCGAGCCGCGGGTCGCGGGCCAACGAGGGCGCGAACCGCGGGTCGTGGATCAGCGCGGGCGAGAACCGCGGCCCGCGAGTCGGCGGACCCGCGGGTCGCAGATCAGCGGGCGCGCGGATCGCGAGCCGGCAGGTGCGCGAGCCGCGGGCCAGCATGATCGGATCGGCGGGCGCGCAGGCGCGAGGCTGATGGACGCGCGCCGCGCGGTCGCCGAGCGGCGCGCCCCACCCGCTCGTCGCCGTTTGGCACCCCAACGTTCGAAATGTTTCACATGAAACATTTCATGATCGGATAGATCATATAAAGGAGGAGGCACCATGGCACTACCACATCCATCCCTCACACTCGTGCTCGACATCGACGAGCGCCTTGACTCCGAAGCGTTGCGTCTCGAGGTCGGCCGCTGCTACGCCCACGTTTGTCAAACGTTCGTGCGCACGCATCCCGCCAAGATCCAAACAGCCGCGCATGCGAACGCCGATACGGCAACGGATGTCGTCGCACATGACGGCGACGCGACCGCCGACGAAAGCGCCAGCGCGGCGCTCGAAACCGCCAGCGCCATCCAGGCGACAGAAAGCGCCAGCGCGCAAACGAGCGCAAACACCGCCATCGGCGAAGCGGAGCCAACAACCGGCGCCGTCGGCGAAAACGCAGCAGCGGGCACAGGCGAGTTCGGCAGCATCGGCAACATCGCGCGCTTCCTCGTTAAGATGGGAACGCGTCGCTACCTCAACCCGAACGACAAGGAAGAAAACGCGCTGTGGAACGACGTCGTCGAACGCTGGATAGGCAACGAGTTGCACAAGGTGGGCAACAACATGCGCATCTTCAACCGCCGCCAGCGTGAAGGAGGCCGCGACCCGCTAAAGTTCGATTGGTACGAACTCAACCTTCAGAACGGCCAACTCGTCGCGATGCTGCGCTGCGACAGCGCAAGCGCCGTCGACCCCGCAACCAGCGAGACGATCACCAGACTGCGCGAAGCGTTCGGCAACGGAGCGCTCGGAAGCGAAGTGAAGCGTGTGCTCATGCCCGCTCCCGGAGAGTACGAACGGCAGCGTGAGACCGGGCTGGCAGCCAAAGCGCAACGCGAGGTCGAGGAGAAGGCGCGCGCGCAGGCCGAAGCCGCACGCGCGGCAGCCGAGGCCGAAGCCGCCGAACGCGCGGCCGAGAACGCGTTCTTGGAATCGCCGGAACTGACGGCGCGCGCAGCCTCCTTGGACGGCGAACAGCCCGGCGCCCCCGCGAACGAAGCTGAACGCACCTTGCAGACGCATGACGATCACAGCAAGCAGGCAACGGAGCGCGACGAGGCCAAGATGAGCAGCGACAAGGACACGGGCGACCCTTACGCTTTGGAAGAGGCCGATTTCGCCCTGGACTACCGCTTGTGGCAGATCGAATATGCCGACGGAAGCGCACGCCTGTTCGATTCGGCAACCGCGACGTTCGTCGAGCCCGCCGAAACCGCCAAATGCGGCACGCACGCCGAAAGGGAGGCCCACGCATGAGCAGCACGTGCAGCATGAGCAGCCTGGACGACATCGCATCCTTCGACGGGCGCATCGCAAAGGTGCAAGGGCCGGCCCGCAGCGGCAAGACCGAGGCGCTGGCGCGGCGCGCGGCCCACCTGATAAGCGATGGGGCAGATCCGGCTTCAATCCTGGTTGAGACGACAAGCGGCTTCGCAGCGCAGGCGTTTCGCCGCCGCCTAACGGCGCTTGCGGGAGAACGACACGCGCAAAAGGCAGCCTGCGTGGCCGTGCGCACGCCGCTCGGCATATGCGCGCACGTACTTGACACCCCCGCGGCACGCGCGGCAACCGACCGCGTACCGCGCGTGCTGACCGCTGCCGAATACGGCTTCCTCGTGGAGGACATGAAGACGCTCGGGATGCCCCTGCGCAAGCTGCGCCGCATGTTGGAACACCTTTACCAGCAGATGGAAGACCTCCAACCCCGAAGCGAATGGTGCGTAACCGGCGAAGAGCAGGCCGTTCTCGACCACCTCGTCCGCACGCTCGTCTCGCGCGGCGCCATGGTGCGCCACGAAGCTCCCGCGCTCGCGGCGGATTTCCTGAAAAGCGAGGTCGGCGCAACAGCGCGGGCATCGTACGATTATGTGCTGTGCGACGACTTCCAAAACCTCAGCCGCGCCCAGCAAACCTGCTTGTGCCTGCTAGCGGGCGCGCAGCTCATCGTGGCGGGCAACCCCAACCAGACGATCACCGCAGCCTCCGATCACCCCAACCCCCGCGGGTTCTCCCAGTTCGACACCGTGCGTCGAAACGTGCGCACCTTCATCTTGGAAGGGGCGTTCGCGCGTCCCGCCATCACGGCGTTCATCGACGCGCTATGCGACCAAGGCGACATGGACCCGATGTTCAAGGCCAATCACGCGCACATGCCCACTCGGGAAAACGAGCTTGAGGCAGTGAAATGGAACTCGCCTGAAGACGAATTGAACGGCCTGACCGCGTACCTCCGCTCGCTCTCGAGCACTGATGGCAACCCGAAAGAAAGCCGCACCTGCGTACTCGTGCCCGACAAGCGCTGGGCGGCGCTGGTCGCCCGCTTGCTGCGCACGCGCGGCTTCGAAGTGTCGACCGCCGGAGCGCTCACCGCCATCGGCGGCGATCCGCGCGACAGCGCGCGGGCGCGGGCGCTTGTGGCGTACACGAAGCTTTCCCTGCTGGCCAACCCGCACGACCTGACCGCTTGGCGCAGCTGGTGCGGCTTCGACAACCACCTCACCAATAGCGACGCCTGGGCGAACCTTGCGGCCTTAGCGGACGCCCAGGGCGTCTCGCTCTACGAGGCGCTTGCCCAAATGGCGGCTGCGGCAGAAGGCGACGCTGCGAACGGGCATGCGGATGACACCGCAAGCCGCACCGTATCCGCAGGCAATGCGAGCGGTGCAGGCGCGTCCACGTACGCCACCTGCGCCGCGCCCGCAAGCGACGGCGCACGCAACGAGCCGTTTCCTCGCGCGAGCATTCTGACGCAGCGCTGGCGCGAAGGGCAGGACTTCATCGCGAAGAACGCCGCGCGGCGCGGATTCGCGCTCATGCGGGCAATCGGCGCGACCGACCTACCCGAATTCGAGGACGTATCCGCCGCGCTCGTCGGCGACGAGGATGCGGCCGCCCTTCACCGCCTAGCACGCGCAAGCGTGACCGAACCCACTTGGCCCGAAAGCGAGCGCGTCCTCCACGTGGCCACATACGACGCCCTGTGCGGCACCGAATACGACCGCGTGTTCGCCCTGGCGACGGTGGACGGCCTCATCCCCTGCCGCGACGCCTTCGAAGTGGTCAGCACAAAGGACGCGCGCGAGCGCACGATGAACCGCGAGCGCAAACGCTTCGCCAACGCCGTTTCGAAAGCGCGTGACCACCTTGCGATCTCGTTTTTCAGCAAAGCCTCACTCGAACTTGCAGAACGATCGAAGATGCAGGTGACCCGCGTGCGGTCCGAGAACGGCGAGCGCATCGCGGTCGTGCGCCCCTCGAGCTTGCTGGCCGAGGCAGGCAACGCCGCGCCCGCCACCACCGGCGGCCAGAGCCTGCTGTCCGAACGCGGTCTGAACTGATGCCCCGCAGCACGGCTCCGCGCGTTGCGCGGGGCCGTGCGCTCCTCTGCGAAAGCCCCGATGCACGAGCTTGCGTCTCTATCGAGCAGCTTCACGAACTCGCTTCGAGCCATCCAAGCCCCGAAAGGCAGCAGCGAACGCGCAAAAGCAAACCGCAATCGGCCCCCCCCCCGTCCACGCGGCAGCCAATCATGGACAACCTTTCCAACGAAGCAGCGAACGCTCTCTCGAACACCTTCGTCCTCGACGTCCCGAGAGTTTTTGCCCGAGCCGGACGTATGCCGATCATAGAATCGAACTCTGCGACCCTCTTCCCCATAGCTGCCGGAATAAAGATCGACACCCCGCAGATACGACTGCGCAGAACCCGTTTCGAACAAGTGCGTTTCCTGGCCATGATGAAGCTCGGCATCGACCCAACCCGCCCCGACGCCCCTCCCATTCGCCTGCCTTCAAACGCAAATGCTTTGCCCTGCATGTGTCGACCGATAATGTACCGCCATTTAAACTCATACGCGTTATGCGCGCGCCATCACCCGACATGCAGAGAGAATGGCGCACCCGCAAATCTGCCGATCGGCCTGCTAGATTTTGCCCCTTTGCCCATCGCGGCAGCGTCACGCGCTTTCTCCCGCATAAGTCTGGAGAATTGCCCACCCCTCTTCTGCTGAAGCGACTACGAATTCGCGTCGCCAGTCCCGGGCCAACCGCGGCTTGACACCGGAAGCCACCCAAAGTGGCACAGATTGCATCTTGTGCATGGGTCGGAAGGGTTTCGGAACCGCTCCGAAAATCGCGATCAGGCGCTTTGCTGGAAACAGAGCGAAGAAGGGGCGCTTTCGACCGCGAAAACGGACGAGAATCTATGCACAAAACGCGATCTGTGCCACTTCTTTTTCTTTTTCATGCCAAACCGCCATTGGCAGCTCTTGACGGCAGCACGCCGTGGCGGTTCCCGCCCCATTCACTCTGCCGAACCGCCAGCGACAACCCCGGCCGTTCGGGCGCGCCCGTGCAACTCGCCGCGCACATGCGGCAGACGCGCGCGAAGCGAGCCCTATCCGTCCAGCAACTCGGACAGAACCGCCTCGTCCTCCTCTACATACCCCATCGTCAGCTGCGCGAGCCCCTGATAGAACGTCGTGCGCGAGAACATGCGCATGTCGCCGGTCAGCATGGGCAGCCAATTCAGCAGATGGTCCCGCACGAACGCGAGCTGGGTGAGCACGTGCGCGGCCGCCCCCTCCTCGTCGCCATCGCGCAGAGCCGCAGCGGTGCGCATGGACATGCGCTGCATGAACTCAAGCTCCAACGCGACATGATCTTCGCCCTCGCTCCAGCTTCCGCGTTTGAGGTTGTTCTCCCGCAGCGTCTTGAGCACTTCGGCGCGCGCTTCCTGCATCATCAGACGCCGTTCGGAGGTGTACACGCTTTCGTACGGATACGCCGCCGAGTATCCGTTCACGCCGTGGCCGATGAACGTGCGCACGTAGTCGACAGCCAATTCGGTGATGCTGTCGTCCCAAGCGGATCGCAGATAGTCGTACAGCAGATGGTAGCCTTCGTCCACCTTGGCATTGCCCGTCGCAGTGGGAAACCGCATAGATTGAAGCTCGCCGAGCACCTCATTGTCCACCTCCTTGCGGTAGAGCCGCGCGAGCATCCCATAGGTGTGCGCGCGCAAGTCCATCAGCTCAGCCAGGTCCACTGCAGCCTCTTCACCCGGGCCGTCGCTCACGCCGCGCGCTTCCCGCACGCTCTGCGTCCGCGCTTCCTGCGCCATCTGCGCTTCCCGCAGCTCCGTCTGCGCCTTCTCGGCCATGGTCAGTCCTCCTTCCCCATCGCCTGGATGACGGGCAGCATCGAACGGCCCAGATCGGTCAACCGCCAGGCGCGATCCTTCCATGCGATCGCATCGGTGCGTTCCAGCAAGTCGATGAAGTGCCCGCCGAACCGTCGCGGGCTCTTCACGATGGGAAACGTGTCCACCAATGCGTCAATGTAGGCTTTCGAACGCGGCTCCGCGCCAACAGCCTCCATCACCGCGCGGTACACCTCCGCGTACTTCGCATCGCGCCCCAGCACCAGCTCGCGAAACGCCGCGCCCTGCGTCAGCGATTCGCGCACGGCCAGCCCCGCAGCGCTCGCGCGCCACACCGGATCGACGCGCTCTTTGATCTCGAGGTACTCAACGCCTTCGGCCGCATCTTCGCACGCGTCGGCCACCTCGGGCATCTCAAGCTCAAGGGCCCCGGCGCGCTCGAGCATGCGGCACAGCGTGGTGGGCGCGTACACCGAGCGGTTGTCGCGTTGCGCTTCATCTACACGACGCGTCAGCTCGCTGGTGGGGCACCCGTCAGCGCACCATCCGACAATCGACAGCAGCACCGTACGCCGCCCCGGATTGCGATCGAGAAGCGAGCGGATCGCTTGCTCGGCCCCGCCCATGCGCTCGGGAGTGTAGACGCTTTCGCGACGCATCTCGCTAGGCATGTTGCGCATGGTGGGGTAGTCCACCGTGTCAAGCGGGTTGTCGTCGTCCATAGCTTCCTGGTCGATGACCTCGTCATCCACGGCCAAGGGGTCGAACTCCTCGTCGAAACCGCCCCAAAGCCCATTCGCATCGCTCGTCATCCTGCCTCCTCACCGCACGTCGACGTTGCGTCGCGCCTCGCGCCCCGATCACACGCCGTTGACGTCGAGTCGCACGCGCGCCCCTCTCCTCTCGACCTTCTCCCAAACATTCGGATTCGCTCGCGCGGCGGGCAGGGAGGGGAGGGTAGCCCCGCCGCGCGAACCTGCCGTCGATTATAGGAACCGCACGTTCGCAGGCATCATCCTGCAAGGCTGAAAATGAAGTAGATATCATACGCACCCCGCTTTGACATGCGAAAACGCCGAATCACCCTCAACTGGGCGCGCTTGACCGACGCAAAAGCGACACCCTATAATCCAAAGCGCGTTGCGAAAAGCGGGGCTTCCTACAGAAAGGAGCTCTTATGGCCAACGCAAATCGCGGCAAGAGGATCCTTGCCGCAGCGGCCCTCGTGGGCGCATGCTCGCTGGTTTCGGCTCCCGCCTACGGCTTCTACTACGTCCACAATGACGAGCTTGTGGCGACAGAGGGCAAAGGCGTGATCGAGATCGTGTGCACGCTGGACGAGACCGCATCGAACGGAGGCGTGAAGACCGGGGTCATCATGGTTCCGGAGGGCAGCACCGTCAGCGATTGCCTGAAGGAGGCCGTGGTTTCCAGCGAGAGCAAAAACGGGCTGGAGGCCATCCGCGATCACAGCGCCACCAGCTTGGCGGACGACCTGTCCGACAAGCAGTACACGTGCACGGTGTACAAAGCAGCAAGCCAAGCACCGGGCACACAGACCACGTACGACGGCGCGGGCACAGAAGGCGAAGATACCGCCCTCGAGCGCTGGGACAACGTGGTTATCACGGTGGCGTAGCCCACCGCAGGAGGGGGAGGGGCCGGACGACCAGCCGGATCCTCCCCCTTCCTTCGCACTCCGCACCGTCCCTTGCGCGGGTATCGCACCCTGTGCACCGTCCCGCACCTCCCACTCCCAGCTCCCGTTTCGCGGAGAAGCGCAACCCATCATACTCTGCGTATGATTTTTCGGCATCGTCCCTCGTCGCGTTAGAAAAACAGGATGTCATCGCTCGACAAAGGTGAGAGCGGATATTATCATTTCCGTCGCACGGGCAACCTTCGCACGGGGAATAGCATAGCAAAAAAAAGGGG
>NZ_NFJP01000018.1 GCF_002159915.1 Gordonibacter sp. An230 | reverse complement strand
GAGGGAGGGAGGGCCGTTTCGCGGCAGGGCCGCCGTTGTTGCCGATTCCCGCTCAGACGGCCCCAATCCGCCGCGTCGTCGAGTCGAGATCGGGAGCACATGCATCCGTGGGATTCCGGATCGAGTCCCTTGCGGCCGGACAGGGCGGAGGGCCGTTCCGTCGGCAAAGGTCGAGCCCCGCGGCCGGGGGGTGGGGGGACGGAGGGCCATCCCGTTGGCAAGGGTCCTCCCAAACGCCAACGGCATCTGCGCGGCAGGCCCGCATGGCCTTTGCCAACCTTTTGCTCGACGGCGGACGCCCTGTTCGACGATGGATGCCCTGCGTTTTGGCATGAATTTCGACCTGTGGCAATGAATTGGCGAATCGAAAAAAGCTGACCTGCGGTTTTGCCAAAAAACAGCGAAAGTTCGACCCAGGGCCCTTCGAATCGCTGCCATAGGTCCGATTCTGTGCCAAAATCCGCCCTTCCGCTGTCAAGCCTCCATCGGCGTCGGCCAGGGCGACCCGCTGCGCAAGGCTCTGCCAACGCTTCGAAGGGCCCTGCCCGTCGAACGGGGCCGCATGCCCCGTCGCGATGAAATGGTCCCGACGCGTGGAAGGTCGAGGAGAGCCACGTGCGCTGCAAGGGCCGCATGCCCCATCGCGACGAAATGGTCCCGACGGCACCTCGTCGCGGCATTCGGACAGGGTCATGCACGTCAGGTCGGCAAGGTTGCCTCATGCACGAGAAACGGCGGGACGGTGATCGACCCGCAGCCCGTCGAGCACATCCTGCAAGCCAAGCTCGCCGACATCCGGGGATTCCGGCTCGAAGGGATCGCCGAGCAGCCCGCGCCTCCCGCTCATACGGCGCAAAAGCGAATGGGGCGATCGGCAGCAGCGCCAGCGTCGGCAATCGAAGCGCATGGCGGGCCTCTCGCGGAATCAGTGAAGGGCGCCGGACGGACTCGTGCCGTCCGGCGCCCTTCCGCCAAGCGCTACACGATCTTCTTCCCGAACACCGCGGCGATCTCGCGCAGCTGGCCCACCAACTCCGCGAACTGCGCCGGAGTGAGCTGCTGCGGACCGTCGGACAGGGCCGCCGGAGGGTTCGGATGCACCTCGATCATGATGGAGTCGCAGCCCGCGGCCACGGCGGCCTTCGCGAGCGGCGGCACGAGGTCGCGCACGCCGGCCGGATGCGACACGTCCACGCAGATGGGGTACAGGCTCTGCTTGTGCACGACGGGCACCGCCGAGATGTCCAGCGTGAAGCGCGTGGCCGTCTCGAACGTGCGCAGGCCGCGCTCGCACAGAACCACGTTGTCGTTGCCCTCCATCGTGATGTAGTCGCACGCCGAAAGCCATTCGGAGATGGTGCCCGCGAAGCCGCGCTTGAACAGCACCATCTTATGCGAGCCGCGCGTGACGTGCCCAATGTTCTTCAACAGGCTGAAGTTCTGGAAGTTGCGCGCGCCCACCTGCAGGCCGTCCACGTACGAATGCACC
The DNA here is from genome assembly GCF_002159915.1 of Gordonibacter sp. An230. Classification (GTDB taxonomy): domain Bacteria; phylum Actinomycetota; class Coriobacteriia; order Coriobacteriales; family Eggerthellaceae; genus Rubneribacter. The sequence continues at coordinate 72,759 of NZ_NFJP01000018.1, read as the reverse complement.
ATCTCGCAGTGGGCCGAGTCCATGACCTCGGTGAGCGTCTTCAGGCCGTACTTTTGGCCCGCTTCCGCCATGATCGAGAGCGCCTCCTCGCCGAGGCCCTGGAACGAATGCGGGTTCGTGCGCGGCTTGAACGCGCCGCCGCGGATCCACGAAAGGCCGAGGCCCGCGATGCATTCGGCCACTTCGTCGAACTGCTCGGCGCTCTCCACCGAGCAGGGACCGGCGAAAATGGTGATTTCGTCGGTAATGGTTCCGTAGTCCGGAAGCTTTGTTTCCACTTGCTCGCTCATACCGACGGCGTCTCCTTCATCACTTTCAGAATGCTCGCGTAGATCTCGCGCAGGTTCTCGTTGTACAAGGGTCCTTCGTTGTAACTGTTCACCTTCGCGAAAATCTCCTCCTCGCGCTTCGGGTCGTACAGACCCAGATGGGCGCCAGGCTTCAAGCCGCGGATGACCAGCGAATGACCGGCGCGCTTGTTCAGAAGCGCGACGATCTGGCGATCGATCTCGTCGATCTTGGCGCGATGTTCTTGAATCTCCGCGAGGGAGCTGTCTCTCTCAGACATCGGCACGTCCTCTCAACTCTCAAAAGCGGTAACGAGCGTGGTCGCGACGCCATGGCGCCATCCGACCCTCGTGTGTCCACCATGATAGCAAAAGCGGCACCCCTCAGGCGTGCCGCATGAATCAAAAGCGAAGTTTTACGAGGTGGAAACATCGAAGGAAGGGGAACAAAAGACCAAGAGGGCGAAACACCCGCGCATCCGACCCTGCGCCCACCCCTACGGCAGCATACCCATGCTCTCGAATGCGAAGTAGGCCAGCACGAGCACGCCCACGACAATGCGGTACCATCCGAACGCAGTGAAGTCGTTCTTCTTGATGTAGCCCATAAGGAACTTGATGGCCACCACCGACATGGCAAACGCCGACACGATGCCCACGACGAGCACGACGACCTCGACGCTCGTCATGGCGAGGCCGGCGGCGAAGAACTTGACGCACTTCACAAGCCCCCAGCCGAACATGATGGGGATGGCCAGGAAGAACGTGAACTCGGCCGCCGCCGTGCGCGAGCAGCCGCACAGCATACCGCCGATGATGGTGGAGCCGGAGCGCGACGTGCCGGGAATGATGGCGAGCACCTGGAAGCACCCTATTTTGAGCGCCGTCTTCCAGTCGATGTCGCCCACGTCGGTGATCCTGAACAGCTGGGCTTCGGCTTCGTCGGCCGCGTCTCCGCGCGAGGAACGAGCGTGCCGGCCGCGCGGCGCAGCGAGGGCCGCCTCGGCCTCGCGCAGGCGCCGACGGTTGCGCCGCTCCAGCACGATGAACACAACGCCGTAAGCGATGAGCGCCACCGCCACGGTCACCTTGTTGTAGAAATGCTCGTTCACCCAATCGTCGAGGGCAAACCCGACGATAGCCGCCGGGATGCACCCGACAGCCACCATGCCCCAGAGGCGCCACGTGCTGCGCTTCTCCTCCTGCGTTTTGCGAGGCGAGAAAGGATTGAGCTTGTGAAAGTACAGGATGAGGACGGCCAGGATGGCGCCGATCTGGATAACGACAAGGAACATGGCCAAGAAGTCATCCGACACCTGCAGCTTCACGAACTCGTCCACGAGGATCATGTGCCCGGTGGACGAGATGGGCAGCCATTCGGTGATGCCCTCGACGATGCCGACGAGGAGCGCCTTCAAAGCTTCGATGATCATATGCGGGCTTCCTTGGTTGACTCGACACAATTGCTCCGGGCACCCCTATGGGTCCGAGCTCGTTCTCCGAGATTGTACACGAGGGAGGACGCGAGGCAGGGAGAAACCACAGGGGACACATCGCGCACCGACCGATTAATCCGATTCTGCACGCAGTCGCTCGACGATGTCGAGGTCAAGCTCCTCGAAGTGGCTCATGGCATACTCGTGCAGCATCTCCCCCGTCGGCTCCCAAAACGAGACAGAGCCCGAAACCGGACAAGGCAAAGGAACCTTCAGGAACCTCAAACGCGAGATTTCGTCGGAAGAGTCGGGCAAGAAAGGACTATCGGGCTCGCTGAAAAGGAAAAACTCTCCCTGCAATGATCCGCAGTGCTCGCAGCAGTTGTTCAACAAATACAACCCAGTGGTGTTCGAGCGCTTCTTTTCGTACCTGATCCCTTGATCGATAAGGTACTTCCTAATCTCGTACGGAACGCATTCCAGCCGAGGAAGCAAGGCAAGAGACGGCGCGCCGTCCCAGCCGTAAGGGATACCGAATGCCACCACGCGCGTATCCTCGCGGCACTTCCAACACCGCTGCGACCCTATCACCAGGTACAGGTGAGCAGGCATCCATCTCTCGAAAGGAGCGCAATCGAGTCCTTGAGGCACGTACCACCGCTTGCGCCCCGCATCCCATCTGGCGCCGAGCGCTTTGGCCTCGTCCTTCTCTTGGAATGGAACGTCCAGATACACATTCATGCTCGTTCCCCTTTCGCCAAAAATCCGAACCCGCAGCCCAGTATACAAGCTCCACGCAGATTACCGTAGTTATTTCAGCGTTTTTTGGTCGACTTTATCAACGTCGATACATCACCTTCCTGGCGTCTCGCCGCATGGACCCCTCCCCACCTTGCTGGCGCTTCGTGCAAAACGCGTGCAGGCAGGTCCGCTTTCGCGGGAGAGGCGGCGTTTTCGGGTAAGATACCGCCATACGAGCATACGAGAGGGATGCCCGCATAGGGCGCGCAGCGTTCTGCGCGCCCCCGCGCCGCACGCTGCGCGCCCTATGCGGGCACACGACACGAAGGAGCCATCCGTGAGCACCGCATCCACCGGCCAGCTGGTCATCGTCGTCGACTTCGGGGCCCAGTACGGGCAGCTCATCGCGCGCCGCGTGCGCGATCTGCACGTGTACTCGGAGATCGTGCCGTGCGACATCGCCGCCGAGGAGGTGCGCGCGCTCGCGCCGGCGGCCATCATCTTGTCGGGCGGGCCGGCGAGCGTCTACGCCGAGGACGCGCCGTCCATCGACCCGGAAATATTCGAGCTGGGCATCCCGATCCTGGGCTTTTGCTACGGGCAGCAGATCATGGCCGTCACGCTGGGCGGTGAGGTGGGTCACACGGAGAAGGGCGAGTACGGCCCCGCGCCCCTCACGCGCCTCGATGGCCGCGACGGCGCGGCCCCGTCTTTGCTGTACGGCGGCACGCCCGCCGAGCAGACCGTGTGGATGAGCCACCGCGATGCCGTGAGCCGGGTGCCGGAAGGCTTCACGGTGACGGCCGCGACCGACGTGTGCCCCGTGGCCTCGATGGAGTGCCCCGAACGCCGGCTGTACGCGACGCAGTTCCATCCCGAGGTGCGCCACACCGCGTGCGGCGACGAGCTGCTGAAGAACTTCCTGTTCGGCATCTGCGGCCTCGAGCCGTCGTGGCAGATGGACTCGATCATCGACGACGCCGTGGCGGCGATACGCGCGCAGGTGGGCGGCGACCGCGTGATTTTGGGGCTTTCGGGCGGCGTGGACTCCTCCGTGGTGGCCGCGCTGTGCGCTCGCGCCATCGGCAAGCAGCTGACCTGCGTATTCGTGAACCACGGACTGCTGCGCAAGAACGAGCCCGAGGAAGTGGAGGCGGTGTTCACGCAGCAGTTCGACGTGGACTTCGTGCACGTGCACGCTGAGGACCGCTACGCGGCGCTTCTGGCCGACGTGACGGAACCCGAGGAGAAGCGCCGCATCATCGGCTCGCAGTTCTGGCAGGAGTTCTTCGCCGTGGCGCAGGAGCTGGCCGAGGACGGCCGCCCAGTGAAGTACCTGGCGCAGGGCACCATCTACCCCGACATCATCGAGAGCGGCGCGCGCAAGACCGGCGGCAAGGCATCCACCATCAAGAGCCACCACAATCTGATCCCGTTCCCCGAAGGCGTGTCGTTCGACCTGATCGAGCCGTTGGACCACTTCTTCAAGGACGAAGTGCGCGCACTGGGGACGGCACTGGGGCTCCCCGACCACATCGTGCACCGCCAGCCCTTCCCCGGGCCGGGGCTTGCCATCCGCGTCATCGGCACGGTGACGCGCGACAAGCTGGCCATCCTGAAGGAGGCCGACGCCATCGTGCGCGAGGAGCTGGACGCCTACAACGAGCGGCTCTTCGAGGCGTGCGGGCGACGCGACGGCGAGCTTGCGCGCGAAACAGCCGGCGGACCCGAGGTCGAGCGCCCCGTGTGGCAGTACTTCGCCGTGCTGCCCGACGTGAAGAGCGTCGGCGTCATGGGCGACGAGCGCACGTACGGCTACCCCATCATCCTGCGCGCCGTGGAGAGCTCCGACGCGATGACCGCCGACTGGGCGAAGCTGCCCTACGACGTGCTGGCCCGCGTGTCGAGCCGCATCGTGGCCGAGGTTCCGGGCGTGAACCGCGTGGCCTACGACATCACGAGCAAGCCGCCCGCGACGATTGAGTGGGAGTAGTAATAGAACATTTGTTCGTATTTACCATACGGTTTCTTGCGGTTCCTATGACAACCGATGGCGACGTTTCGGAACCGCCACACCTGCAAGCCACATGATTTCGCAATCGGGCGAAAACCCAGAAGGTTCCCTGAGAATCTCGGGGAGCTTTTCTGTTTCCGCAGGTAGATACATGGTCGGATGTCATCTCATGGCAAATGGGCAAGGGTCGAACGAGCCTGAAACGGCGCGAACGGAGCCGAAAGGAACCAACGCGAACCGAACAACCTGCAAGCCAGAAAAAGGCAGTGATACCAAGGGGTTTGCGGGTGCCGCCGAAAATCGGCGAAACTCAAACGAAACTCACCAGAAAAAACGAAACTCAAGAATGCCAGAGCCCCCTGGCGGGGAGCCCGCGCGCGTCATTCTGGCAAACTCACGAAGACGGACGGATTTCGCTACTACTCCTCCCGAGTAGCAGCGAAGGGCTTGCGGGTCAAACTACCAATCCCTGGAAGTGGGCAAGCGCAGCCCTTCGAGGTCGCCTCTAAACTCTTCGAGCATACGCTTGAGGATGGGAATCGCTTTCAGCTCGCGAGTGGTTTGGTCTTTCGCCTCCTGGGGATAATCCTCGGGAAGTCGTTCTGCGCCGTATGGGTCGGGGGTCTCCGTCATCTCCTCCTCGAATTCGAAATGACGTTCGCGAAGAAGCATCTCGAAACCTTTACGTTCTTCCTCATCTTGGAAGATGACGACGGTTTCAAGGAACCGCTTACGCGCTATCCCGGCATCGTCGTAGCCCTCGTCGAAGAAGAACTCGTTCAGGCTCCAATCCAAAGAGTCCTTTGTGTAGTAGCAATACATGAGATCGAAATCCAGGCTGAGACGATTCCAGCGCACGAAGGAACGTGACGGAACGGGCGCGAAATACCTGCCGCCGTCGAGGGCGATGCCGAGGGTGTCGAATATGCGAGTCTGGAAATACCGGATCTCGATCATATACCAGCTCGGACTAGGGTCTGTCTGGTTCAGCATGTAGTACTCGTAGCCGTCCCGCTCGTCGTCCGAATCGTGGCAGACGGTAAACTCCGGGGCGTATAGATAGTACTTGTCCTCCGTGCCGACCACCTCGGAGAGAAACCTCCAATGCTCCTTGTCTTCGAGCATCACCTTCACTCTCGCAAGAGGAGATTCGTCGAGTGAAAAATGATGGCGCCAGATGTCTTCCACCTCACTCCACGATGCTCCTTCGTCTATGGGCGTGTTGGAGTCGATGCGTCGCGTATGGACCATATGCGCGCGCACTTTTCCCGACCCTTTCGAGAGGGAATAAGGCATATCCTCCCGCCTGCTCACGACGCACAGGATATCTATTGTTCCCCCGTCAAGCGCCATTGGCTCCACGACCGCGAAGGGAGGTTGACCGTTGTCCCATCTGGTCTTCGAGAGCATATCGACGATCATCTGGTTCGTTTTCCGTTCGGCATGGTCGTTATTCTCGACATCGCACACCGAGTAACCCTCTCCCTCGTCTATGCCGATGAAGAGGTACGACACGCCGCTCTCGAGATTGTTGGCAAGGCAGAGTATGTCGTGAATCAGCTCGGAGTTGTCTTTGTGCCACTCCTTCTTGAAGTCCCAGTAGGCACCTTCGCGCTTCAATGCGATGAGGTTCGGAGCCTCTTCTTGGATTCTTGGTAAAAGACTGCTGATAAGGGGCACCCTCGAAGTCCTCCCCGAATCGTCTAGCATCCGCCAATTCCCATCTTCCAGGACTCGTATTCCTCGGGCGTTATCTCGCCTCGGTCGAGCGCATCGATTTGGGATTCCCAAGCTTTTATCGCAGCGGAAAGCTTGGGGGCCTTGCCCGCTCTTCCCTCGACCGCCAGCTTGCCGTCGCCGACAGGCCTGAGTCCGAACTCTTCCTCGATCCTGAAGAGGAGTTCAAGGGCGTCTCTGGCGGATTCGACCTGAACGGGCATGAGGGCCTCGGGGGCGACCCCGAGGGCGCCTGCAATCGCATCCAGGGCGGAGCCCTTCAGCGTCCTCCTGCCCGCCTCGTAGTTTCTGATGGCGGCGTCGGTGCAGCCGGCCCTCTCGGCGAACTGCCGTTGCGTCATCCCCTGCGACTCTCGTAGCGCCCGTATGCGGCTTCCCGTCATCATCTCTCCTCCTTCGGTCTTTTCCTCCCATGATACTAGAGAACAAAAACGTTCTCAATTTGTCTTGACCGAACATTTTCGTTCTATTAGTGTCACGAATTGCAGAACGTTTTTGTTCTCTTCACCGATCGACAGGAGGAAGCAATGGAGCAGAACTCAAAACCAGTGATCATGGGCGTCGAGGAGGTCGTGTACGCTCTCGGCATCAGCAGGCCCTACGCCTACCGCATCATCAGGATGCTAAACTCCGAGATGGAGCAGAGGGGCTACACCACCATCAAGGGGAAGGTGAGCCGGAAGTACTTCTACGAGCGTTTCCACTGCGCCGACGGCGTCCCAAGGCAAGAGGTCCGCTGATGCCCGCCTACATGAACAAGAAGACCGGCGCATGGTACGTCCAGTGCTATTTCAGCGACATCGACGGCAACCGCAAGCACAAGGTGAAGCGGGGGTTCGCGACCAAAGGCGAGGCTCTGGCGTGGGAGGCGGAGTTCCTGGCCTGCGCCGACGGGTCCATGTCGATGCCCTTCGAGGCGTTCGTGAAGAGGTACTCCGAAGACGTGAGGCCAAGGCTCAAGCTCAACACCTGGCTTACCAAAGAGCACATCATCCGCACGAAGATAGTGCCGTTCTTCGGACCCAAGAGGATGTGCGACATCACCCCCCTCCAAAGACGTGATGGACTGGCAGAACAAGATGGTGGGCTCGTACGACGACGAGGGGAAACCGTACAGCGGCACCTACCTGAGAACCATAAACAACCAGTTGAGCGCCATCTTCAACCACGCAGTCAAGTACTACGGACTGGGAAAGAGCCCCGCCGCCCCGACCATCAAGATCGGCGAGCGCCAGGGATCGGAAATGAAGTTTTGGACGAAGGAGCAGTACCTCATGTTCAGCGAGGAGGTCATGGACAAGCCTGCCAGCTTCTACGTTTTCGAGATCCTGTGCTGGTGCGGGTTGAGGGTCGGCGAGCTCCTCGCGCTCGAGCCGGAGGACATCGACCTCAGAAAGTGTCTTATCCACGCCACCAAGAGCTACCAGCGAATCAAGAGGAGGGACGTCATCACCTCGCCCAAGACGCCCAAATCGAGGAGGGATGTGGTCATGCCCGAGTTCCTCGCAGACGAGCTCGCCGATTTCCTCGAATCAATCCCGAAGGAGCGGCGCGAGCGCCGCATCTTCGGCTTCACGAAAAACTACCTGCACCACGAGATGAAACGCGGCTGCGCCGCATGCGGGCTCGGGCCCATCCGGATTCACGACCTTCGCCACAGCCATGTCTCGCCCCTCGTAGAGATGGGGTTCGGCGCGATCGCGATAGCGGACCGGCTGGGGCGCGAGACCTACGAGATGACGCTTCGCTACGCCCACCTTTTCCCCAGCAAGCAGTCGGACATGGCCGAGGCGCTTGACCGAGGAAGGAGGCTCTAATGTCCAGGCCGATCGTCGATTACAAAGGGCACCGTCGCAGCAAGACGATAGCATTCCGGGTCTCGCCGGACGAGGACGAGATCATAAACGCTATGTTCCGCAACGAGAAGGATAAAGTTTTAGGTCGTCAGCTCTCCACAATAGAATTATTCATATAAAATGTTGAATAATTGGCATGATGCCCGATTCGTTTCCCATGAATCGGCTATGCTTGATATATACCGATAATCGGCAAGATCGCTTTGAGAGAAAAGTTAAAGATCCCATCAAGCAACTCGCCCAATTATCGCTTCGACTTGGTTTGCTTGGAGCTGCACAATGCTGAATGAGAACATAAAAATTGATTTGCACATCCACTCGATTGCCAGTAAACATAAAGAGAGTGCCGGAGTGGTTGACCAGTCGACCGTTGAAAACCTCCCCATACTCTTCGAAAAATTGGAGACGGAGAAAATTAATCTAATTTCTTTTACCGATCACAATACGTTCGACTCAAGGCTTTACACAGAAGCCGAGAACCTTATTCGGCTAGGATCATATCCGTCGGTTAAAGGCATCATCGCAGGAATCGAATTTGATGTTTTGCTTGATACGGCAAAACCATGTCACATCCTCACCTATTTTGACTGCAAAGCAAAAGAAGACTACGAGACCATCGAACTTGTCATGAGCAGGCATGCTCTCAAGAACAAAGACCACAAGTATTCGAAAGATGACTTTGAATCCATTCTTAAGGAAATTAAACTTCCTGTCATTTTGGTTGCATATCAAAGGAAGAGCCTTGATCCCGAGCAAAAGGGCGGCGCCAATTCTTTCAGCGATGCCTGCTCGGATTTTTTGGACTACTTGGAAATTGGCTACATTAGCGCAATTGAGATTCAGAGCCCTAATGTGGAAGGCATTGTAAAAAACAATCTGGTCGACATGAGCGAGTTCTGCAATTCCATCGGCTTGCTTATCGGCATCGACTGTCACGAATGGGCCGCATATCCCAACCACGACTCCAAGAACGTCAGACAAGGCGCCCCAGTCTTCACCACCATCAGAGCCCTTCCCTCGTTTAGGGGTTTGCTGCTCGCAATCACTTCGCCCGAAACCAGATTTGGAAGAATCGACAGTGTCTCTTATCCATTCTTGGAAAAAGTAAGCGTAAATGGCGTTGATATGCAACTTAGCCCCGGGGTGAACGTCATCATTGGAGAAAACGGATCGGGCAAATCAACACTTCTTAAGCTTATTTCAGGAAACGATTCGGAGAGCCATGTTAAAGCAGCAAAAAGGAATAACCGAATCGAGATACCCGCCCTGCCAAGTAGGAGCAAGGCGGTATTCCAAGGTGAGCTATTTAACGACTACAACAACAATAAAGACCTGTACCCTGACGGGCGCTCTCTTTTTTCCGAAGTTAACTGCCAGGACTTCAGATTGCAAATCACAACGTTCACAAATCGAGTAATGGAGTGGGTGCGCAGGCGCACAGGAGCAAAGAAAACGCTTGACGAAGCCGCAAGCAGCGCCTTGACCGTGAAGGAGGAATACCTACGCAAGACGTTCTTTGTATCCGTGTCAACCGAAGGCTTCGCGGCAAGAGACTGCTCGCAGCTCGAAAATCGCTTTGCGGCATTGAGGTCAATTATCACGCAGCTAAAAACCGAAATCGAAGACAACGAACTCATATACGCCCCTGACGAATTGAAGAGCCTGAATGAGGCACTGGCTTCGTTAAATGATGCCTTGTCTTCTGTCGAGAAAAGACTGGCCTCCGAAAGACTGTTCAGCTCCGTCGAGAACGTCATCCTCACCTCGATTACGCAGTACAAGGCTAGCACGAATAGAACCTCAACGAATCTCGATCGACAAGCCGAAAGCTATAGCACGCTGAAGCAAGCGGTCATCTTGAAGGTCATTCAGCAAGCGCAGGCGTCTCTGGACATCAAAAAGGAGTACCCTTCCTTCCCTTCTCTGTCGAAATACTACGACCAGGGTATCGGCTACGTGGATAAACGTGCTGGCGGATATGTCTTCAGGTCTTACGCTCCATACGTGACCAAAACAGCCGAAGAGATTGAAGAGGAATTCTACAAGTCCCTGTTCAACGACGGATTCGACAAAGCCGCTATCGAAAAAATCGATGCGGAGGAATCCTTGTGCAACGCCGTCAGGGGAACTAGGCAGGTCGACAAGATCGACGAAGCAGTCAAGAAGAACCTCGAGTCTTTTCTGGATTCTCTTTGCAAAACGGAGCAGGAGGTTAAACGCCAGAGCACCTCAGAACGAGTTATCGGCAACACTTTCGGCGAAAAGGCGCTAATATATTACGAAGTCTTGCTCGATCAAAATGTGACCCAGGCAGATGTGCTACTTATCGACCAGCCCGAAGACAACATCTCTAACCTAAAGATTTCCAAAGAGCTATCTGCAGCAATCCAGGGACTGAGGGACAAGGCGCAAGTTATACTCGTCACCCACAATCCTCTTCTCGTCGTCAACCTAGACGCAGACAACGTGATCATCGCATCCGGTTCGCGCGACGACAAAAGACGCTTTTCGCTTTCGCTTAAGTCTGGATGCCTCGAGGACGAAGGCTGCGAAGCTCTTGAATGGATCGCGGAAAACATGGACGGCGGACGGCAGGCTCTGGCAAGGAGGTTGAAAGCGTATGGCGCGCGAAATTAAAATCACTGTAGAAGGCAACCAGCAGGAGGAGATCGTTCTTAGCAATAGCGAGGGAAAGCAGGTTGTCATTAAGGACAATTCGACCAATGCAAAGACGCTGTTCGAACTTCTCGATTTCGAACCTAGAAACAAATATGAAATTGATGTCCAGGATGCTGGCAAGGTAAAGCAAAAGGTCTTTGACGAATTCGTATCCTTGCTAGAGGGAATCAGGGATGGCATAAACAAGCTTCTGGAAGAGCAGAAATCAGAAGAGATGGCCAGCAGCGATAAAAGCAGTGAGGAAGTCGGCTGTTAATATCGACCACAGCGAGACGCAAAGCCGAAAGTCCTATGTTCGCGGCGGGTCCGACTCCCGTTCGATTCCCGGACAGACAATGCGATGGACAAGCTAAACACAATCTCGGCGTCGTTGAATTTCGATGAATCAAGAAAAGAACGGTAGAGCCATGACGGCTACACCAAGCTTTGAGTTCGCAGTCCCGGGCGGCTTCCCTCATTTGGCATCAACGACGACTTTAATCACTTTCTGACAAACCCCGGGCAAGCCCGCGTCCGATGCTACCGTTCTTCTAAAGATAGATAGCGCAGACCAGCGTCAGAGTACTCAGCTCGCTCACGATGCGTGCTTGCACTAGGGCAATGGAGCCATCAAGGCCAGCAGAAGTCTCGGCTGCCATTCTTCTTTTGCAGCGAGTATGATCCGAGATCGAAGCAATCCGAAGAGCGAAATTTCGGCAAGATGCACCCTCCGGAAATAAGCAGGGGATCCACTCAATGCCATCCACGTTCAAACGGCGACATATTGTGAGAACTATCGGATGGTCACTTTCGAAGCATTCCACCACGAGCCATGCAGGCGGTATACGCTCAACAACCGTGAGTGCATCTAACTCGACTCCGGGCTTCTCATCGAGATCGATTCCGCAACGGTCAGAATCGGAGGAAAAGCAGGCTAAGCCAAACTAAACTAGGCGCAACTACGGAGACGTTTCGGAGAAACATGATCGCATGCTGTTGCAGTCCAGGAATCAACGTTAGAGCCCGACCACGAAACGAGAAGAGTGCTTTCAGCTCCGATTGGAGATTTGAGGCATCGAAGCTCACTTCGCGTGCCGCTTGCTCCACTTGAAGAGCTCGTCCCTGAACGCGAAGCGCCCCCTCTTCCTGCCCATCAACCTCCTCAGCGGCAGAAGGTCGTCCTCGAGGAGGCTCCATTCGTAGATCGCGCTCCTGCTCACGCGCAGGAGTATCGCTATCTCCGCCACTGAGTACGTGTCCTGTATCGGCACGAGAACCTTGACGTACAGACATCCCGTCGATTCGACTGCCATGCGCCTGCTCCTTCCGGAGCGGCAGACGCTGCACCTCGGCGTCGCGGGGCTTGGCGGCGATGGCGCGATGCTCGTTGCCATCGCCGCCGCTCGATATCGTCCCCTCGCTCAGCGAGGAGTTGCCAAGTGGGTGGAATCCGAAACTGGGCCAGTCGCCCAGTCTGACGTTCGCCCCTTGACTGCCCACTGCCGCAGACACCACCTTAGACAAGCGCACCAGCCCATGCAAGACACCATCATGCGATAGCATTAAGCAATCCAAGATTTAATCCAACATGAATGCCAATGACGCCTGCCCCGTAAGCCTGTCCCGCTTCAAGGACAGGCACATTTGTTCCCATTGCGTAAAATACCCTCGAAACCGAGAAACGATAGGAGGCGCACGGATGGCCGAGAACGGCATGCATTCGCTCTACGGTAGCACAAACGACTCTTCATCCGTTCCCGATGCCTCCTCGCACCCCGGTCCGGCATTCGACGCGAAAGGATGCCTGGTCCTCGCAGACTCCTTCAAAGTATCGCCCGCCGACGTCCTCGCCAACATCGAGACGCTGCATCTTGCAGATGTCCTTGCACTATGGGAATGCCATGAAGGCAACTGGGCGCGCGATTCTCCCCTCCTGCTGCGATTCGAAGAGTGCGACCTCGCGGCCTCAACCGAGCCGGACGGGAGGTTGATCCTTTGGAAAGGAGCCGTGGACACATCGCTCAAGGTAAATGCGGTTGCGAGCAGCTCTCCCGAAGCCGAAGAGCAAAACGACCGACTCTGCCTCGCATGGATGACGGTCTCAACGTTATCGGAAGCCATCGGACAGGAGGCGTCGTCGATCCGCTTGGAGCGCAACGCACGCCTTATCGTCGACTTGGAAGAAACCCGCATCCTCATCGAAGCTCGATGGGGTTCGGCTCCCCTATCGCTCGAAAGTCAGCCGACCCCATCCTCTTCTAAGAGATAGCGCAGGTAATTCCGGTATTTGCCGACAAGGGACCTCGGGGCGGCTATCTGCACGGCTTTGCCCATGCCGGCAATCCAGCCGAAGAACTGCTCGCTCACCCGAACTTTCACGCACGCTTTGGCGGTGCTGTCATCCATCTTCGAAAGAATGGCCGCATCGCCAAAGCGATCAAGCACGATCTCCACCTTGTCAGCCTTGACGGTCAGAGTCGCCGAAACCTCCTCGCCGCCAAAGCGGCCAAAAGATTCATAATCGCCGCCCTCGTAGCGGCGCCGGGCGATTTCATCATTGCGCGTTGCGGGCTCGTCGAGGATGCGAACCTTGCCCATGCGGTCGATGCGGTACTCAACCATATCGGCATGTCCGTCGTCCCATGCGGCAAGGTAGTAGAAACCGTCGGCATAGGCAACGCCCACCGGAGTGACCTCATGCTCCTTACCTCCCCGCGTAGCATGCCGTTCCCCATCGAGGCCGCGCCGATAGTAGACAAAGGATATCTTACGACGCAGACGCAGAGCCTCGTGGATGGCATCGACATTGCCGAAAACGCTCTCACTTTTCGATTTGATGCGCCCCGCCACATGGATGCGCCTATCAAGCTTCTCCTGCTCGTGATTGTTGGCAAGCGTTTTGATGTTGGTCACGAGCATCCTCGCCTGATGCTCGGTGATGGCGCGGCACGATTGGATGGCATCCACCATGAGCATCAGCTCGCCAAGCGAGAAGTCCCGCCGCTCGATAGCGTACTCCACGGGATTCCGTTGGTAAGTGCGGATATCGACGTCGAACTCGCGCAGCACTTCAATATCGGCGTAGATGCTCTTGCGCTCGGCGCTGATGCCATATTGCCCCAGGCGCTCGATGATCTGCGACATGGAAAGACCATGCTCGGCATCGGTTTCCTCCTGCAGGATTTTAAGCAGATAAAACGGCTTGAGCTTCGCCTTGCTGTTATACGCCATAAGTCACACCGCCTTGCCGCGCATCCGGGAAATGCCTCCAACCGACATTCTAGCAGGGCCGGCCCAAGCCTCTTCGCCCCGGCAGCGAAAACCTTCGAAGCATCCGATTCGAACGAACGAGGACGAACGAAAAGCAGCACCTCGTAGATGCTTTCGTAAGGATACTCTTCCACCGCATCGCTGAACGCCATCGCATGCGTTGCATTCTGGTCGAGCATCCAGTCGGCATCTTCAAGCGGACGATCATCGCCTTCCCCGCTTCCCACCAGCACCGTATCGAAAGGGGCGTCCACCCGCACCGATGCGTTCCTTCTCTTGATCTCGATGGCGAACGCGCAGGACTCCGTAGCCACCACCAAATCCATCTGATCCCACAAACGTCCGGGCTGTCTCCCGCTCGACTTGCGCGGCATGCATAAGTTCGGCAGGAGCCGCGCACCATGCAACGGAGAGGACGGGTCTTCCGCGCACCTTTGAAAAGACTCGAACGCCTCGAACTCCGCCGCCAACCCTCCCGCAAGAGCCGGGCCGACCCCTCTAAGAAAGAAGCGCCCACTCTTGTCATACGCCAGAATCAGGCGGTAGGAATCGCCTTCGGCAAGCCTTCTCGCGACAGGAGCGCGTGTGCATGGATACCATTCGCTTGCACGGAACCACGCATAGCGGGCATCGTCATAGCAGGTCCGCGCCTCTCGGAGAGCCTCGTTCGCCAATTCCCTCTCGCTATCGGCCTTCGCTCGCATACGGCCCCAATACCGTCGGTAGGGCATCCGCCACCATCGTCGACGGGAATCGACGCGACGCCGCGCCTCATCGCTCTTTCGCCGTTTCTCAGCCAGATCGATTTCGACCCCCTTCATCTCTCGCAAAAGCCGAAGCGCCACCCCGTCGTAGCAAGAACCCCGCAAAACCCCTCCGCACAGAGGGCAATAGCGGTCGAGCCATCTGCCGACGATGGCCACTATGCCGAATCGATCTTCGCAATGCGGGCAAACCGCCGTCGCCATCTGTGCCGTCGAAAAGTCCGGAAGGATCGAGTTGGGAACCTCCCTTTTGCAAGACGGACCGCCCTTCCTTGCTTTTTTGAACATAAGGCTAAATCGCCTCCTTGCAACTCGGTGAGACGATCCTCGCAGAACGAGCAGAACCCCCAACAAGCCCCACCCGCCTCCGCAATGCCCCGCATAAATGGAGGGCAGGATGGAATGCAAACAGACCTGTCCCATGAAAGGGACAGGTCGAGCGAGCCGATGCCGTATCATCACCCTAGGAGAAGACGAACGGAGGAAACCGTGTACGAATGATCGAGGCATCTCGCCACCTGCTTCATTGCAGGATTCCAATATTGGGACGGCCCAGCCGCCATCAGCGAACTTGCGCCGGGAGCAACCCTTGTCCTGGAACCGGAACCGGACAACCCGTACGACCCTTCCGCTGTCGCCCTGCGCACGAATGGCATGAAGCTCGGTTATCTGCCAACCGAGAAAAACGATATGGCGTTCGCCCTGCTGCATTTCGGGCATGCCGACGCGCTGGAAGCCCGTATCCTGCAGGCAAACCCCGAAGCCGACCCTTGGAAGCAGGTGCGCATCGGCCTCTACATGGCCGATGCCAGAAAGAAAGCATAGCAAGGAGAACTGCCCCAGTCAGCGAATGCATCCAGCAAGCCATCGAGAGCCGAGGTACGAAACCATGTCAGAATCTCCCGAACCGCACCAACCCCCCATCGAGAACCGCAGCTATGCGGATATGCTCCAAGAGCGCGATTCGCTCATCGACCGTATCCGGGAGATCGAGGAGTTCATCGAGGGATCAAATGATGACGAATGGCGCGCGGCAACCAACCCCGGCGCTCAACTCGCATCGGATCTCGAACGCTTATCGGACATCGCAAAACGCATGTCCGATAAAGCATGCGGTTACCGTCAAGAAAACGACGAAGGAAGAAAGACCGTGCTCTCCTTCGAATGCGGGCCTTTTGGCATACAGATCCAAAAAGTATAGCCCTCCGGGTCTCGCCGAACGCGGGTTCAATCAAAACGTGCAAACGCAAAGAAAGCAACAGCCGCCGAAACTCCTCTTCGAAAAGGGAGATAGATCCATGATCCTCTGGACCCTCCAGCACCCCGCTGTTCTAGACGCCCTCGAAACGAACGGGCGCTATCTCGTCGAACCGAAGAACATAGTGTTTCCACCCGAGCAGGACAGCGCCACCGTTCACCTGCATGCCGCCTACCAGTGGCTCATCTCCAAAATGGAAGCCCGGATCGGACCGCCGCCCAAAGGAGCCGAGTATCCCATTTGGGCTTGGTACAAGCAGCAGGGACGCACCGACGGCAAGCCCGACATGCGACGATCCGGCCACGCCAAACCCGGAGAACCCCTCGTCCGGATGAAGCTCGACGTCCCCGACAACCTTGTCCTCTTGTCTGACTTCAACGACTGGCATTTCGTCCTCAATTACTGGCATTGTTCAAAAACCGAGGAGGAATCAGTCGCCTTCGACTTGGAATGCGAAAGCAGCGGCGTTTCCTTCCTCGATCTTGGAAACTTCGACCTCGACTCCCCCGCTTTGCGCAGATTGAGGCGAACGATAGTGAACAGCTGGGATTACGTCCTCGACGTCTATGCACCCCGCAATGAGGACTGGCATTCTCCTTGGCAGAAGCGAAGCATCCAAGCAACGTTTTGGGCGCTCGAAAAACGCCATGCCCTCTCGATCGAGCGATTCACGGCCCGGTAGCGAACGCCAAAGCGAAAACGCTCTAGCAGCGCCCCATGCCCCGCTTGCTACTGAGACGATTCGGTGCCAAACGAAAGCGGGCATGGTTTTAGCCGACCGCGTCCGCGGCTCCATGATAGAATCTTTCCGCAGGCAGAACGAGAGCGAAACGTGGGGAAACCGCCTATCGAGAGGAAGCGCGCCCAAGGGGAAGAAGCCCTCTCGCTCAAAGGAAAACCCGCTTGAACGCTTTGGATCGATCACACGCCGAAAACAGGCAGAGGCCGAACGAGGCATCCAAGCACAAAGGAGGCGTCAGCCGCCAAAGCCTGAAGCGCGGGAAGCACAAACGTAGCGAGTGAGAAACCCTGCTTGATCGGCAGGAGACGTTGCACCCGAGAACGAGGCGACCAAAAGCTGCCAGAATGCGCCCGGCTTCTCAGAAACCGCACGTCGATCATCCCTCCCCGACAAACCCGCCCCGGCGAAGGAAGAGATACATGAACATCACCGTCTATTGCGGGTCGAACCGCGGCATCAACCCTCGATTCGCTGACGCGGCAAGCGAATTGGGCACTTGGATAACCGAAAACGGCCATACGCTCGTATACGGAGGAAGTTCGGTCGGACTAATGGGAGCCTTGTCGCGCGCCACGCTCGATGCAGGCGGCGAGGTGCATGGCGTGGAACCTGGCTTCTTCGTCGAAGCCGGCGTGGCGCAGCACGACCTCACCGAGCTCCACGTCGTGGACACTATGAGCGAGCGCAAAGCGAAGATGGTTGAACTGGGGAATGCCTTCGTCGCACTGCCCGGCGGCGTCGGCACGTTGGAAGAGGCCTCCGAGATCCTGGCGCGAATACGTTTGGGATTCGATCCCGCCGAATGCTTCCTCTTGAACATCGACGGCTTCTACGACCCCCCCCCTTCAAAGCGCTTCTCGACGCCATGCTTGCGCAAGGATCCCTCGCGCAAGCCGACCTCGACCGATTCCACTTTCCTGGAAACGTCGCGGAACTGACCCGCCTCATCGAAACCGAAACCGAGCGAAAACCCTCATCCCAAGCAACAGCAACGGAATTTCATCCGAACGCTGAGTAGATTCAAATCCACCTTCGCCATCTGCGCAGCAGACAACATGTTAGCGCTCATTCAAACGGCGCTTAATGTCACCGTAGCGCAAGTCCCTATCATATCCGAAGAGGATCGAAGGGAGCCCTGTTGCGAATGGGAGGAGTACGGCAAAGCCAATTACTTGCAACCTTGAAACCCCATCGCGACACCCGCCCATCGCATGCAGTCCGAACAGCAGCGAAACGCGACAACGACGCCTCGCGCGCTCGTCGGCAAAACCGCCGCCGAAGCGCCGACACCCCTACACGCGCGCGTGGGCGCCGCGGGTTCGGTAGGTGCGCTTCGCCTCGGCGAAGAGGTCGTAATGCTCGACGCTGTGCGCATCGCTTGCGATGTAGCTGTAGAGGTTCTCGTCGAACAGCCGCTTCGCCGGTCGCTTCTCCTTGCCCAAGCGACCGCCGGCCACGAAATCGGCCGACGCCTGCAGCTTGCAGCCCATCCGCACGAGATCGCGCGCAATCCCAATGTCCTCCTGGATAGCCCGGTAGCGCTCGGGATGCGCGATGATCACCGTGTACCCTTTGCCCTGCAGCTCGAAGATCGTCCGCTCGTACACCTCGAAGTCGTGCTTGTGGCAGCGGCTTGAAAGCTCGAGCAAAAACTCATTCGAGCCGTCGAAATGCAGCCAGTCGGCCCACTCCATGCCCAGCTCCATGAGCTTGGAGTGATTGACCTCCCACCCCATGGTGAGCGGAAACCCATCGGCATGCGCGCGCAGGAGCTCGAACGCCCCGAGCATGGCCTCGTAGTCGAAGTAGGGGTCGCGCACGTGCGGCGTGCATACGATGGACGTGATGCCCACGCGCTTGGCCGCCTCGAGCATCGCGAGCGACGCCTCGAGGTCGGGAGCGCCGTCGTCGACGCCGGGCAGGATATGGCAGTGCAGGTCGCGCACTTACCGCCTCGCTCCCCGCTGGGACGCGCCGCCGTACGGCGCCTGCGAACGCGGCGAAGCCGCAAACGACCCGGAGCGCCCGCCGTGACCGGGGCTCGGAGGCGTCGCAACGGACGGAGCGCTCGCGGAGCCTTCGGCTTTCACGCGCTCGCCCGAGTTCGTGTAGTACGCATAGTAGTACTCGGAGCCCGAGCCCTCCACAAACGTGGCGCATACGCCGATGACGTTGGCATTGGCCTTTTGGAGCTGCTCGTAAGCTTCGACGAGCTCGGCGCGCTTCGTCTGGTTGGGGCGCACCACCATGACCGTCGCGTCCACAAGCGTGGACAAGATGGCCGCATCGACGAACGTCCCCACAGGCGGCATATCGAAGATCACGTAGTCGTAGCGCTCCTCAAGCGTGCGCACGAGCCGTCCGAAGCGCTTCGAGGAGATGAGGTCGGCCGGGTTGGGGATGTTCGGCTCGGTGTCGAGGAAGTACAGATTAGGCGTCGTGGTCCCGGTAACGGCAACGTTGAGCGGCGCCGCATCTGTGAGCACCGCGTACAAACCGGCGGAGGAGTGCACATTCAGCATAGCGTACAGGCTGCGACGACGCATGTCGGCCTCCACGAGCAAGACCTGCTTGCCCGACGTTGCGATAGCCTGGGCCAGATTCACCGATACGGTGGACTTGCCCTCGTTGGGCACCGAACTCGTGATGACGATGGACTTGATGGGATCGTCAACCGACATAAAGCGGATATTCGCGAACAGCGTCTTCGCGGCATTCTGGATCTCAAGCTGGTTCGACGACTGCTTTTTCTTCTTGGCCACGGCTCTTCCCTCCTAATCCTTGATGGTGGGAATACGGCCGATGACCGGCAATCCCAGCAGCTCTTCGGCTTCCTCGGCGCTGCGCACGCGCGTGTTCACCATGTCTATGACCACCACGATGGCCACCGCCAAGAAGACGCCCGCCAGAAACGCCACGGCAGTGTACATGGCCCGCGGCGGACCAGAGGGCGCAGCGGGCTCTTTCGCCTCGTTGATGGCGTTGATGGCCTGCACGTCCATGACCTCCTGCGCCACGCTGTCGGTGGTGGCGGCCAGCTGGTTGGCTATGATGGCCACCGACTGGGCGGACTCTCCGGTCACGGTAAGCGTGACGATGCGCGTGGTAGACTCGCTCGCCACGGATATCTTATACCCCTTGAGCGAATCCATCTGAAGAGCGCTCGCCGTGTCCTCCGCGACGCGCTCATCGGTGATGAGTGTGGCCACGTCGTTGGCAAGCTGCTGACTGGCCGAAAGATCCGTGTTGGCGAGGGAACCCTCGGCGCTGGCCTTGGTCAGCACGTACATCGAGACGCTCGCCGAATACTGGTTCGGCAGCGCGAGCCAAGAGAAGGCGGCGGTCGCCAAGGCGCACACGATGGGCAGCGCCACGACGAGGTTCAGGTGCTTGCGTATGAGCTTGAAGAGTTCGAGCAGGGTCATGGATGTCCTTTGCGCATGTCGGATCGGTCATCTGGTTCGAGCGCCGGTCGGCTACGCCGATCCCGCCTCCGCACCGGGAGATTCCCCCTCGGCCGGAGCCTCGTCTGAAACGGGCGCGTCTGCCTCAACGGCGGTGGGGTCCTCCCCGGCATCGACGCGCTCCATCATGGCCGCCCAATCGGTAGGGTCGACCACGACGTAGCTCACGCCGTCGAGCGTCATCGTTGAAGATGGCGCGAGCGCCGAGTAGAACGTCGTCGAAGTGGATTGGAACTGCCGCGCCAAATCGATGATGGCGGTGAGATCGTAATCCGTGCTCACGCAGCCCGCCAGCTTCTGGATAGTACCGGGAAGGTCGATCGGCGAGGAGCTGAGAACTTTCTTGACGATGGCTTCCGCAAGGATGCGCTGATTGTCTGCACGCTGAAAGTCACCCCGGACGTAGCCGTAACGCTCGCGAGCGAACGCGAGAGCCTGCTCGCCGTTGAGCAACTGCTCTCCGGCCTCGATATGCATGCCCGAGTTGCTCGAACCCGTCTCATCGTTGGTGACGGGAACGTCCACCCACACGCCTCCCAGCATGTCGACGAGCTCTTCGAGCTCTTCGAAATGGATTTCGGCGTAATGGCTGATGGGCACCCCGGCAAACGCGGAGACCGCCTCGACCGCGCCCGCCGCGCCCCCGTAAGCGTACGCCGCGTTGATCTTCTGGCGGCCATAGCCCTCGAGCTCGACCATGGTGTCGCGGGGGATGGACACCATGGTGATGAGGCCGTTGCTCGGATCGACCCGGGTGAGGATGATGACGTCCGAGCGCGACGCGGTATCGCCCTCGCGCGCGTCCGAGCCGAGAACGAGCACGTAGTAGGGCTGCTCGCCCTTCTCGTCATCAACCACAACCGGCTCGAGGACCGACTTCAGACTCTCGATCGTTTCTTTGTCCTCGAACGACAGCGCCTGGTTAATGGAGTTGAAATACAGCGCGGCGGCACCTCCGACCACGCCGAACACGCAGACGATCACCGCGACAACGATGAGCAGCGCCTTGCGGCCCGAGTGCTTCTTGCGCTTCTTGCGGATGCGGATGATGTCCTGGGATTTGGCGAGATCAGGGCCAACGGGCATGTAGGCGGATCCTTCGGCGCCGCGCGGCCGATCAGGCTCAAACGCACGGTGCGCGCCAACCCTGCCCTGATCGGCGGCGTGCTTCATCCCGGCGGGCCGCTCGCCAGCACGCCCGAACTCGTTGTGGGGTCGCTCCTGCATGCAGTAACTCTCCTGAACGCGTCTCAGACGCGCAAATATCTCGCATTCTGTCAGAGTATCGAAAGCAATGATATGCACTCTCCCACGATTTGGCAACAAGCCGACGATTGGACACCCCCTCCCATCGACATTTTCTCCATCAGTGCCGATCGAAAAGTCTCCTTTTTGTCAACTTTCCCGAAAGGCGGGCAAGGCGCGACGAAGGAGGTTCGGAAACGAACGCGTCCTCCGCAGCGGAAAGCCGCATGTGGCGGGAGAGGCCCGAAGACGCCCTCCTCGCATCGCGCAGGGCACCTGCCCGGAAGGTTTTCGCAAAAGCGGGAAGGCAAAAGGGCCAAAGCTTGAAAGAATTGCCGCTCGCGCGGGGGCCTCGTGATAGAATTCTTCGAATCGCATACCACCGTCCCAGGCCGCAAGAGAGCGGCGCGCATCGACAAGGAGCGACCATGATCAAAGAACTCGTGAAGGACGAAACCCTCCTCTCTAAACCGTGCGAGGAGGCCACCGCCGATGACGCCGACGTGGCGCAGGACCTGCTCGACACGCTTGCCTCCCTCGAGGATGCCGCGTGCCTGGCGGCCAACCAGATCGGCGTGGCGAAGCGCGTCGTCGCCTACCTCGACGAAGACGACCAGCCGCACGTCATGTACAATCCCGTCCTCAAGCTCGGCCTCGATGCGTTCAAGACGACCGAAGGGTGCCTCACGCGCGACGAGGAGTCGAAAGTGACGCGCTTCGATCGCATCAAAGTAGCCTACGACGAGCTGGCGGACGGCGAGCTCAGGCCGTGCAAACGCGATTTTTCCGGCTGGACGGCGCAGACCGTGCAGCACATGATCGACCATTGCAAGGGCAAGCTGGTGTAGCGAGGGCCCGCTCGGAGCCGACACGGCGAGGCCGTCCGGACGGTGTCCGGAGAACCGCGGAGGAGATCGATCGATGAGCGCATCTCGCGACGACGCGCACTGCGCACGGCGCGCGGAGTGGAAGCAGGCGTCGCGCGCCAAAAACGCGACGGGACGCCCCCCGAAGCCCGCGCCAGGACGGTTCCACGCGGGCTTCGGACCGAACAAGGCGGCCGGACGCAAGGGCGGCATACGCCGCCAAGGCTCGAAACGGGGATAGACGAACTGCAAGGAGAACCGGTGCAGCAAAAGGACAGCCAACCGTCCGAAACGCGGACGGACACACCAACCCAGCCTGACGACCCGATCTTTCGCGACGAGCAGCATCACCTTTCGGACACGTACGGCAAGATTCGGGAAATCGGACGCGACCTGGCGCACAAGATGGAACGCACGCGCGCGGCGGCTGCCGAGGACAAGCGATCCATGGCCGAGGAGCTGGCCCCGAACTTCGCAACGTATGCGGACGCGATGGAGACGTACGCCGACTTCGCCGCCATGAACCGCGTGATCGACGGGTACAACGCGGCGCAGGACGCCGACGCCGAGAAGCTGGCGAAGGTCGAGCTTCTGCTCAAACAGCCTTATTTCGCGAAGGTGGTCCTGCAGTTCAAGCCCGGCCAGGCGCCCAAGGAGCTCTACATCGGCACGGCGGGGATATCGGACGAGGCGTGCCGGCGCCTTGTCGTGGACTGGCGCTCGCCCGTGGCTGAGGTGTACTACAACCAAGACACAGGGCCAACATCCTACGTGGCCGACGGACGCACCATCGAGGCGGACCTCAAGCTGCGACGCCAGTTCGACATCGACGAGGACCGCCTGAACGCCTACTTCGACACCTCCGTCGCCATACAGGACTCGCTTTTGCTCGCATCGCTCTCGAAGCGCCGCACAGCGCAGATGCAGGCCATCACCGCCACCATACAGAAGGAGCAGAACCTCGTCGTGCGTCACGAGGACGTGCCGGTGCTCCTGGTGAGCGGCATCGCGGGCAGCGGAAAGACGTCCGTGCTGCTCCAGCGTATCGCGTACCTGTTCTACCGGATGCGCGGCACCCTCGATCCTCGCGACGTCTTCCTCATCACGCCGAATCCGGTGTTTCGCGACTACATCGCAGGTGTGCTGCCGGATCTCGGCGAGCGCAATCCCGAAAGCCTCACGTGGGACGAGTTCGCGCACGGCCTTTTGCCGAATGATCGAGGCATCGGCGAGGCGAACGTGCCCCTCGCATCCTTCGAGCGCATCGACGAAGCCCTCGCAGACTTCGAGTTCGACCCTTTCGACTTCTGCGACATCCGCGCAGGCGGCAGACGCCTCATCTCGGCCGACTCCATCCGGAAGCTTTCGGACAAGCTGCGCCGCGCCCCTGCTGGCCCGCACCGCGTCACGCTCATGCGCGAGGAGCTCGAAGCGCGTCTGGAGGCCAGGCTCGCCCAGTTGTCCGGCACCGACGAGATCCTCGACGAGCTTTCCGCCCTCACCCTCGACGAGCAGATGCGCATCTTCCACGAGGCTGTCGTCCCTGCAGACGAGCAAGAAGAGCGGGCGCTCGCGCTGCGCCTTGTGCGCGAGCGCTGTGCGGACGCTTTCGCCGCCGTCGGCAACGACGACTGGCTGCGCATCGACCGCATCGGCATGCGCCTGCTCGGCACCGACGGCCTCGCGCCCATCGAATGGCTCTACTTGAAGATGGCGCTCACGGGCCTCGGAAACCCGGATGCGAAGTACGTGATGATCGACGAGGTGCAGGACTACACCGCCGCCCAGCTGGCCGTGCTCGCGCGCTACTTCCGACGCGCGCGCTTCCTGCTGCTCGGCGACCCGAACCAGGCCATCGCGTCCGGCACGGCAACGTTCGACGAGGTACGGGAGGTGTTCGAAGCCGCGCGCGGGCAGGTGGAGGAATGCCGCCTGATGACGAGCTACCGTTCAACCCCCGAGATCACCAGGCTGTTCGCAAGCCTGCTCGGCGAAGGCGAGCGCACCTGCATCTCGGCCGTCCAGCGGGCCGACGAGCCCCCGGCCATCGTGCGCTGCCCCGACGAGGCGTCCTACGTCGCGGCGCTGCGCGAGGCTGTGGCCGCAGCACGCGCCGACGAAGGGCTGGCCGCCGTCGTCGTGCCGTGGAAGCACGAGGCGAAGCGCCTCCAGGCGCTGCTCGGAAGCGACGCTCCCCCGCTTGCGGACGACACGACGGCGCTCCCCGAAAGCGGCATCGTGCTCATCACCCTCAAACTGGCGAAGGGCCTCGAGTTCGACCGGGTCATCGTGCCCAACGCCTCGGCCCGCATCTTCCCCGACGGCGACCCGCTCGCGCGGCGACGCCTCTACACCACGCTCTCCCGCGCCACCCGCTCGCTCGTCATCCTCGCGCACGGCGAGCTGACGCCGCTGCTGCACGATGCCTAACGGGCAGGACGCCGGAACGCACGACGGAGGGGCTCCTCTGATCGCCTGCGCGTCCGAAACCGCTCACGCCCGCAGGATATCCTCCATCCGCTCGGCCAAGTGCTCTCGCGCCTCCCGGGAGTACTCCGGGCAAACGTACGGTCCGTCGGCGCTCCGGCCATGATACGAGGTCATGCCAATGCTCCTTCCCTGTTCGGAGGGCACGCGACGGCGAAGATCCCCTCCTTCGAGCACCTGGTAGCCCGCCCGCACCAGGCGAGCGTTCAGGTCGGCGGCGCTCACGCCCTTCAGCAAGCTGGCGAGCCGCGCATCCTTTCGCCATTCCGCCAGGCACTCCGTGATCTTCATAGGACGATTTCCGGACACGGAGCCGCAGTCCCGAGCGGAAACGGAAGGGGCGAAGCGGCCGGAAGCCGACCCCACCGCGCGCCACACGTCCTCGGCCACGCGCACCTCCGCCGCCTCGCCCCCTTCGAAGATCCCCTGCTGCGCCCGCACGTACTCCTCGATGGTCGGCGGTTCGTACGAGCTGGCGATGCGTTTGTCGGCGCCGATTCGGCGCGCCTCCCGGCGCAGCGCGTCGGTCTCCCAAAACGTGCTGCCGTCGGACGGAACGCGCAGGAACACGAACGACGACGAGGCCTTCATCCGGCTCGGAAAGCACGTCCAATCGCCCTGAGCTGTCCTTAAGCCCTGGGCGCCGCAAGGCAGGGATCCGTCGCGCACGGGCCCCAACCACGCGAGCGTCGCATGGCAGACGTCCCTCGCCACGACGTTCTTGGCGTCGTCGGCAAGCATCTGGGAATAATCGATGCGTCCCTTCTTCCTCTTGAAACGGTGGTTGCACCCGTCGACTTCGAGAGCCATCACCACCCGCCCGGTCGCGACTTCGACAATCACGAAGTCAAAGTGGGCCTCGGACGGACAGTCGTACTCGCTTTTGCAGCAATCGCTCAACCGGATGCGTCCGCCTTCGAGCAGCACCTGGTCGAACGTCACCTGCTTCACGACCGCCAATCCGGGGAGGCGCATCGCCCTCAACGCCTTTTCGATGCACCGTTCGGGAGCGTAATCCCCGCCCTCCCTCTTCGGATTCTGCTCGAAGGGGATATCGTCGAACACCGACGATATCACGGACCGATGGAACCCGAACGACGGATGGGCACGCTGGCGCTCGGCATCCCCTTCGGAAAGCCCGTCGATCGTCCGGCGCGTGTACTCAACGAGCTTGCGCACGAACATCTCCTGGTTCTCGGGATCGTCCTCGCTTTTCGCCGGCCTCTTGGCGTACGCCTGCCGACCTGCGAGCCACTCCTGGGTGTCTCCATCGAGGAGCTTCGTGGACAAGATCACCCGCAGCTCCTCCTTCGCGCGGGACGCCGCCACGTTCACGAGCCGCCGTCCCTGCGACCAAGGCCACTCCCAGTTGCCGTCCTCGACAGGAAGGAGATACACCACATCGAACTCCTGTCCCTGCGATTTATGAATGGTGAGCGTGTACACCTGCTCGAGTCCGACCGCCTCGCGCTCCTCCCCCTCGCCCGTCTCCAATTCGATCTCGTTTTCGGCGACGACGCCTTTAAGCAGCTGCCGGACGAACGCCCTCAGCAGGTAGATCTGCCCCCTGAACGGCGAGAGGATGCAGATGGACTTCCCCTTGGTCGCAAGGCTGAGGAGCTGCGCGCCCTCCTCCTCGCGGAGAATCGCCATCTGCTTGCGGTTCACGCAGGTTGCGCGCAGTTTCTTGTCGGGCTCTTCCTCGGGAGGGGCCGTCGGCGGCCAAACGCCCTCGCGGTAGTCGCCCTCGTACCAGCATATCCTAATGGGGCACGGGGCGCTCCCGCTTTGCACGGGCGTCTCGATCTGCAGTTCGCGGCCGTACACCTCCTCGTTGCAGAACCCGATGATGGCGGGATGGCACCGGTAGTGCTCGGTGAGCATCGTGCGCAGTTCGGGATTCTCGTCGCCGAACACCTCGTAGCACGATGAGAGGAAGCTATGGCCCTCGCGTGCCATGTCGTAGGGCGACACGCGCTTTTTCTTGAACGGCTTGAGGTCGTCGGAAACGCCCTTCACGGCGATTCGGTAGTCGTCGCTGATCACCGGAGGAAGCTGCTCCTCGTCGCCCACGACCACCATCCTGCGCGCGCAGCTCATGGCGACCACCCCCACAACGAGATTGGTCTGCGACGCTTCGTCCATGATCAGCAGGTCGTAACGTTTGGCATCGCCGTCGACGAAACACTTCTTCAAAGAGTGCACCGTGCTCGTGACGAACGGGAACTTGGCCGTGAAGGAATCGAACTCCTTGTTCAGCTCCCACCCCGTGACGACCTCGCCGTTGGGAAACGCGTGCTCTCCCGATTCGAACGCCAAAGACGCGCCGGTCAACGGATCGACGGCCCCCTCCCGGTTCCCCTTGCTGCCAAGGGCGACGTGCTTGCAGGCGGCCTGGTACGCGAGATCCCCTTCGAACAGCCTTTTGGCATCGGCGGGACTCCTGCGCCCGTAACGCTCGAGCGCTTCATCGACCTTCTTCTCAACATGTCGCACCGCCGCGGAATTCGTCGACACGACGGCGACGCGCTCGCCGCGCGCTACCGCCATCGCGGCGATGCGCAAGATGGTCTCGGTCTTGCCCGTGCCCGGCGGCCCTTTGATGATGGACAAAGGGAAATGGAGCGCCTTGTGCACGGCGATGCGCTGATTGCCGTTGAGCGGATACCTGCTTTGCGGGAACAGGCGCTCGAGCAGCTCGTCTTCGGCGCGCGTCGACTCCGGCTCGAGCGCCGGGGGATGGAAGACGTCCGGGATGTCGGCGCCAAGGTACGCATCGAGAAGCGGCGAATAGCGGTCTGGCTGGTCCCTGTCCAGATCGTCGCAGATGCAATTGCGGAAGTACCAGAGCAGGGAATAGAACGCCTGACCGTCCCGGTAGCAATCGTGACCGCGGACCGCCTCCGGCCCGGCCTCGCCGGCAATCCGCGCAGCCTCCTCCAGATACGCGAGAAGCCTCTTGCGCGTTTTGCCGCGTTTCTTTCCCATCGACCCTCTTCTCCGTCAAGCACGGGGTAGCAGCCCCCGATTCTCCTACAGTCGTCGATTATATAACAGCGCCGTCGAACTCGCCGAGCGCAAAACGAGGCCGTCCCGTATGCGCGCGACCCTAGCGGAAAAGGGCCCAAAGGGTTACAATCGCCTCGCGCGGATGGCCGCCGCATGAAGCTTCCCCGAAGCGCCCGGCCGCCGCTTCCGCAAGATCAGAACGCCGCCGGTCGATGTCGCGTGCGGCTCACTGCTCGCCGCCGAACGCAGGGCGTCCCGCAAAGCGCGCCGGACAGCAGCGCCGTCGCCGACCGTGACCGCACCGCGCCCTTCCCGAGCCCGCGGCAAAGGAGCCGCCCGGCATCTGGCAGCTGGAGAACTCCGAAAGGAAGCAGCCATGCGCACGTTTATCGCCCTCGAACTGCCCACGCGCTTCGCAGATGACACGTCGGCGCTCGCCCACCGGCTGGAAGCCGTCGTGAAGGGCCGCTTCCTACCACGCGAGGCCCGCCACCTTACGCTCGCGTTTTTGGGAGAGGTGCCCGAAGCCGACGTGCCGGCCGCTGCGGAAGCCCTGGAGGCTGCGTGCAAAGGCTCGCCGCGCATCCCGCTTCGCACTGCGGGCCTGGGCACGTTCGGCCATGAGAGCGACACGACGCTGTGGCTCGGCATCGATCGATCCTCGGAACTCGAGCGCCTTGCCGCCCGCGTGCGGCAAGAGCTTGCCGCGCGCGGGCTCTCTTTCGACGGCAAGCCGTTCAAACCTCACGTCACGCTTGCCCGACGCGCTTGCGTTCCCCGCAGAAGCCTGCCGCCTCTGCCCTTCCCGCTTGCCGATCAAGCCGAGACGGCCACGCTGTTCAAAAGCGCGCTTCGCAGCGACGGCGCCGTGTACGAGCCTCTCAGCTCCGTCCGTCTCGGCGGGTAGCACCCGGAATGGACGACCTCACGCCGTCGTGCGGTCGTGGTTCACCACGCGGCCGAACAGCGCGCGCACCTCGTCGGCACCGCTCGCCTGCCCGCGCGCCCACATGGTTTTCGCCACGAGCGCCTCGGTGGTCATATCGCCGCCGTCGAGAATGCCCGGATGCTCGGCGAAGGCGCGCCCAACTTCGTAGACTCCCAGGTCACACCCTTCTTCAGGCACCTGCGTGGTCAGCACGAGCGTGCGACCGGCATCCACCCAGTCGAACAGCGCGCGTTGAAAGCCGCCATAGGCGGGAACGCCGCCGACGCCGAACGTCTCGAGGATGAGGGCATCATAGTCGTGCGCGAGCAGGGAGAAGAGCCCCGGGCTCATGCCCGGCATCAGCTTGAGCACGCACACGCGCTCGTCGAGCCGATCGTAAACGCGGAGGGCGCTCTCGTCGGAAGCGGCGCGCGTCCGCGTCGTCGAGCCGGCGCGGACGATGCGATCGTTCCTGATGAGCGCGATCTCGGGGAAGTTCACGCTCGAAAACGCGTTGAAGCTCATGGTGCGCTGCTTTCGCGCGCGCGTGCCTGCGATCACGGCGCCGCCGAACACCACCGACACGTCGCGCGAGCGGTCGTCGGCGGCGTAAAGCAGGCTTTGGTACACGTTGAGCTTCGCATCGGTGAAGGGGTTCGCCATGGGCTTTTGCGACCCGGTGAGCACGATGGGCTTCGGGCTTTCTTGGATGAGGTAGGACAGCGCGGCGGCCGTGTAGGCCATGGTGTCGGTGCCGTGGAGCACGACGAAGCCGTCGTAGGCGTCGTAGGCGCGCACGATCTCGTCGCGGATGCGCATCCAGTCGGCGGGGCGCATGTTGGTGCTGTCGATGTTCATGGGCTGCACAACGTCGAGATTGCATAGGCCAGCGACCTCGGGCACGTAGCACGCGAGCTCCTCCCCGGTGAGGGCGGGACGAAGCCCGCCTCCGTCCTCGACCGAGGCGATCGTACCACCAGTGGCTATCATCAGGATGTTCTTCATGTTGACGACTCCTCGCTGCTCGCTATCGCACGCGCCCCGCAAAGTGGGGCCGCATCGGCGAGGCCGCTCGCCTCGACCGACTCGCCATCACGCGCTCGCGCCCTGCAGGCGCAGCGCCCCAGTATAGAAGTCGGCCGCTCAAACGGTCAAGCGCCGCTGCGAGCGAGCGCCCGACAAGCGGATTTGAAGCGCGGCGCGCCTGACCCCGGCCCCGGAGCCCTTCCGATGGCCGCCCCCGCCGCGGTTGCTGAAGTTCTTCGGACCTCCATGCGGCGCTCTCGGCAAAATCCGGCCATGAAAGCCCGCTCTAGCACGAAAGCATCTCTTCGCGCCATGGTTGCACCCATACCGCCTGGGCATTCGCGCCTTCTCCTTCCGCCTTCGCGCACAGGACGAAGCGAATCCGTGCCAAAACGGGCTTTCATGGCCAAAAGGCGCCCGAAACCCGCACGAGGCTCCTCCTCCTTCGCAAGCCCCTCTGAGAACCGCCGACGCGTCGAAGCCCGTTCGCGGCGGTCGTGCAGCCCTCACCCCCGCCCTCCCCCGTATCGCTGCCTGCGCCAAGCTCGTTCGCGCGCGCGGTCGTGCAGAAAACGCGAATCGTCGAGCAGCCTCGGCCCATTCGCGCGCGCGGAGCCGTATACTGATCTTTTCGCCGACGCGACAGCGAAAACGCGGCGCGGCGCATGGGTGACGAGGAAAGGCTGGCAATGGGCGGATTCTTCGGGGCGGCGTCCCACAACGACGTGGTGCTCGACGTGTTCTTCGGCGTGGACTACCACTCGCATCTCGGCACGAAATGCGCGGGCATGGTGTTTCACGATGCCGACGAGGGCTTTCAACGGGAGATCCATTCCATAGAGAACACGCCGTTCCGCACGCGCTTCGAGGACGACCTGCCCGGCTTCCACGGCGGCAGCGGCATCGGCTGCATCAGCGACACCGACCCGCAGCCCCTGCTCGTGCGCTCGCACCTCGGGACGTTCGCCATCACCACGGTGGGCGCCATCAACAACGCGGAGGAGCTCGTCGAGCAGAACTTCGCCAATGGAGGACGCCAGTTCATGGCCATGAGCTCCGGAAAGGTGAACACCACCGAGCTCGTCGCCGCGCTCATCAACCAGAAAGACGACTTCGTCTCGGGCATCAAGCACGCCCAAAACGCCATCGAAGGCTCGCTCACGCTGCTCATAATGACAGACGAGGGCAAGATTGTCGCGGCGCGCGACAAGATGGGCCGACTGCCGGTGCTCATCGGCAAAAACGAGGCGGGACACTGCATCTCGTTCGAGTCGTTCGCATACCACAAGCTGGGCTACCGCGACGAGTACGAGCTGGGACCCGGCGAGATCGTCCTCATCGACGCCGACGGCTACCGAACCATCTCCCCCGCCGGCGACAAGATGAAGATCTGCGCGTTCCTCTGGGTGTACTACGGATATCCGAATTCGAACTACGAGGGCGTCAACGTCGAGGTCATGCGCTACCGCAACGGCGCGATCATGGCGCGTGACGAGATTGCGCGGGCGGAGGCGCCGCAGGTGGACTACGTAGCCGGCGTGCCGGACTCGGGCGTGCCGCACGCCATCGGCTACTCCACTGAATGCCGCACCCCATTCGGACGGCCGTTCATCAAGTACACGCCCACCTGGGCGCGCTCGTTCATGCCGAGCAACCAGGATGTGCGCAACCGCGTGGCGAAGATGAAGCAGATTCACATCCCCGAGCTCATCCGCGGCAAGAAGCTCCTGTTCGTGGACGACTCCATCGTGCGCGGCACGCAGCTGCGCGAAACGGTGGACTTCCTCTACGAATGCGGCGCCTCGGAAGTGCACATGCGCTCGGCCTGCCCGCCCATCATGTTCAGCTGCAAGTACTTAAGCTTCTCAAGCACGAAGTCCGAGATGGACCTGATCGCACGACGCGTCGTGCAGGATCTCGAAGGAGACGAAGGGCACAAGCACCTGGCCGAATACGCCGACGGATCAACGGAGCGCGGGAAGTGCATGCTGCGGACCATCTGCGAGCGGATGGGCTTCGACTCGCTGGGCTATCAGTCGCTCGACGGCATGCTCGAGGCCATCGGCATCGACCCTGCGAAAGTGTGCACGTACTGCTGGACCGGCGAGGAGTGAATCACTCGATAGTTGCGATTCGGGCCTGGCGAGACATATCGCCAGGCCTTTTTTCCGCTGCGTCAATGTCCCATTATTGGTACTTTTAGATATGCGCGAGACGATATGATGCACGCGTACTCGAAAACGCGTCGCAAGGAGCCGCCATGAGCACAGTAGCACCCGTCTTAGCCGACACGCCGCGCCATGCCCCGAGAGGACGCTGCGCGACCGAGATCCGCGTTATTGCGGGCGGCCGCATCGATACGCAGAGCATCCCCCGGCACGCCCGCGTCGAACCCGTCGAAAACCGAAGCTCCCAACCAGCTTGGACCATGGCGGGAGCGCCCTACCCCCTCAGCGCCGACGACCGCGCTTTCGCCGTGATGATCGGCATCGCATTCTCCATCGTCTCGTTCGCCAGCGCGCTTGCATAAGGCAGAGAAACGGCGGACGGCCCCGCCGCATGCGGCGGGGCCGTCCGATCAAGCCCGAGCCCCCTCCGAAGGAGCCGATTCATGCGCGCCTACAGCAGATGGGCGCGCAATTCCTCGGCGCTGACCGCAGACAAGTATGCGGGCGGAACGTCGAACAGCGTCTTGCAGCCCGCCTGCCCCTCTTGGCTCATGCGATGGACGGCGCGAGCGCAGGCCACGAGCACGCTCCCTGTGAACTCGGGGTTGGAGTCGAGCTTGAGAGAGTACTCCACCACGTGGCGATGTTCGCCAGACTCTCCGGTCGAACCGGAGCGGATGACCGAGCCGCCGTGCGGGATGCCGGCATGATCGCGATCGAGCTCCTCCTGCGTGACGAACGTCACCGTGGTGTCGTAGTCGGCGAAGTAGTTCGGCATCTCGACGATGGCCTTCTCGATGGCGGCTTTGTCAGCGCCCTGCTCTGCCACGACGTAGCACTCGCGCGTATGCTTCTGACGGGTCGTCAGCCGGGGATTCTCGCCCGAGCGCACGGCTTCGAGCGCAGCGGGCACGGGGACGGTGTACTGACGCGCATCGGCGACGCCCTCAATGCGCCGGATGGCGTCGCTGTGCCCTTGCGAGACACCACGGCCCCAGAAGGTGTAATCCGAGCCGTCGGGCAGGATGCTCGTGGCGTAAAGGCGCGCAAGCGAGAACATGCCGGGATCCCAGCCGGCCGAGATGAGGGCCACCTTGCCGCCCTCCCGAGCCGCTGCATCCACGCGCGAGAAATGGTCGGGGATGTTCGCATGTGTGTCGAATGAGTCCACAACGTTGAACAATGCTGCGCAGGCAGGCGTCTGCTCGGGCAGGTCGTTCGCGCTGCCGCCGCACAAAACGAGCACATCGAGATCGCCCGCATGCGCCGCGAGATCGTTGGCAGAGTGCACCGCCACGCCCTCGGTAAGCAGCTTCACACCGGCAGGGTCGCGGCGCGTGAACACCGCCACGAGCTCCATGTCGTCGTTTTGACGGCAGGACAGCTCCACGCCCCTGCCAAGATTACCGTAACCCAGAATGCCGATGCGCGTCTTCGCCATATCTTGCTCCTTGCCTCTATCTTGTCGCCTGTCTGTCGCAACGATCATCCACGAACATCGTCCGCTCAGTCAACATGTGCAGGTCAACTCCAAGAAAGACCCATCGCAACGAAACGAGTTGGAAACGTTGGCTCCCTTTGCGCGGCCTCCTTCCGCTTAAAAGCTCGTTTCGGCAAACTCGAACCTGAGAAGCTTTAAGCATACGTTTGCCGCGAGCCCCGTGTCGACATGCCGTCATCTCACGACGTCCACCTTGAAAACCATTCTCGACACCGTACCCCCCCCCTCGAAAAAGGGACGGGACGCTACATGCGATTCGGGTCCGTTTCGGCAGAACATCCCGAGGTCCTGTTCAACCCATCCGAATCGGAGGATTCGGACAGAGCGGCTTTATCGCTGAACCTATTTTGGAGCAATCAGCAAATACCTCTAAACAGATTGTCGAAAGCGGCAACGACGATTTCAGCCCGGCATCGCCTCAAAGCCCTCCTCGCACGGAACAAGATGCCGAGCAGAAGGCGGAGCCGAAAACCCAGAACCGCAAGCGAAGCGCTCTCGCTCGCCAGACGAACAACGCAAACGGAAGCGACGGAGGGATTACACGCGCAGATCGAGCGAACCTCGAACATGGGCATCCGCTCCGTCCGCAAGGGAACAGGACGGAGGCACCCAGCCCTCCGACCAAGCCCGCCTTTCGCACGCAGGAAAATAGCAAACGCTCATACTCGCGCGCTCGGCACAATGCTCATTCTACGAGACGGAGCGCGTCCGTCCATCCCGTCGGCTAGCCGATCTTCTCCACCTTCACGGCGCACACCTTGTACTCGGGCGCTTTCGACACGCGGTCGAGAGCGGCGTTCGTGAGCCAGTTGCTGTTGCCGTCTTGGAAGTGGAAGGGCATCCAGGTTTGGCCGGGATTCGTCTTGCCGGACACGCGGGCCGTGGACTGGATGGCGCCGCGACGAGACGAGACGCGCACGCGGTCGCCGTCGGAAATGCCGAGGGCCGCAGCGTCACGCTCGTTGATCTCGATGAACGATCGATCGACGATCTCGTTCACACCGTCCGTCCTCCCGGTCATGGCGCACGCGTTGTACTGGTAGAGCACTCGCCCCGTCGTCAGCATAAGCGGGTACTCCGCATCGGGCAGCTCGGCCGAAGGCTGGTACTCGGGCGTCGAGAACGCGCCAAGCCCCAAGGAGAACTCGCCCATGTGCAGAATGGGCGTGCCAGGATGGGCCTCGCTCGGACAGGGCCATTGCAAACCACGGCCGGCAAGCGCCGCGCTGTCAAGGCGCTCGTGGCTCATCCCGCCGTAGGAGGGCGTGAGCGAGGCGACCTCGTTCATGATCTCGGCGGCGCTCAGAAGCGGCTGATCGTAGCCCATGCGGTTCATAACCTCGGTGAATATCTCGGTGTCCAACCGCGCGCCCACCGGCCCCTCGACCGCCTTGCGCACGCGCTGCACGCGCCGCTCGGTGTTCGTGAACGTCCCCTCCTTCTCGGCATAGCTGCGACCGGGCAGAACGACGTCGGCGTACTTCGCCGTTTCGGTGAGGAACAGGTCGTCCACCACGAGGAACTCGAGCGCCTCAAGCGCCCGGATGACGTGCGCCGTGTCGGAATCGGTGCGCACGGGATCCTCTCCGAAAAGGAACAGCCCCTTGATGCCGCCTTCGATCATGGCCGGGAAGCACTCGGTCGCCTTGAGGCCGCGCGTGCGGGGCAGCGGCACGCCCCACGCCTTCTCGAAGCGACGCGCCACCTCGGGATCGGCCACTTTCTGATATCCGGGCAGATCGTCCGGACCCGCGCCCATGTCGCAGGCGCCCTGCACGTTGTTCTGACCGCGCAGCGGGTTCACGCCGCCACCCGGTTTGCCGAGGTTCCCCGTGACCATCGCGATGTTCGACAGCGCCATGACGCCGTCGGTGCCTGTCGAGTGCTCGGTCACGCCGAGGCAGTACATGATGGCCGCGGCGTCGGCAGCGGCGTACATCCGAGCCGCCTGCACGAGATCGCGCCGATCGATGCCGCACGCCTCCTCCACCCATGCGGGCGTGCAGTCGCGCACGGTGGCGGCAAGTATCTCGAAACCCTCGGTGCGATCGCGCACGAAGTCCTCGTCGTAGAGGCCGTTTTGGATGAGGTAGTTCACAACGCCGTTCGCGAACGCGACGTTCGTGCCCGGCTTCAGCTTCAAATGGATGTCGGCCTGCGCCGCCAGCCCGATGTCGCGCGGGTCGACCACGATGAGCCGGCACCCCCGCTCGACCGCGGCGCGGATCTGCATGCCGACGACCGGATGCGCCTCCTCGGGGTTCGACCCCACGAGCATGATGATGTCGGCCTTGCGCGTCACGTCTTCGATTGAGTTCGTCATCGCCCCCGAACCAAGCATGGTCGCCAGACCGGCGACCGTGGGGGCGTGTCAAACACGCGCGCAGCAATCCACGTTGTTCGTGTGGAACGCTGCGCGGGCCATCTTCTGGAACAGGTAGATATCCTCGTTCGTGGAGCGTGAGCACGCGAACGCGGCGAGCGATTCGCCCCCGTGCGCGTCGCGCAACTCCGTGAAGCGGCGCGCCACAAGATCGAGGGCGTCGTCCCAAGCGGCGGGCTCGAGCTCTCCCGTGACGGGGTTGCGCACAAGCGGCGTGGAGAGGCGATCGGGCGCGTCCACGAAGTCGAAGCTGGCCGAGCGCCCCTTCACGCACAAAAGGCCGCGGTTGGACGGGCCGTCGGCCGCCTCGGCGTCCATGATGCGGCCGTCTTTCACCATAACATCGAGTTGGCAGCCCACGCCGCAGTGCGGGCACGTCGTGCGCACGCGCTCCGTCTCCCAAGAGCGGTAGGCCGCACGGCGCTTCTCGACGAGCGCTCCGGTCGGGCACGCTTGCGCGCAGTTTCCGCACGACTCGCAATCGGTGGCGCGCCATCCTTCGCCGAACGGCGCCTCGATGGTCGTGCGCGTACCGCGTTTCCCGGCGACGAGCGTGTGGTTGCGCGCAGCCTCGTTGCACGCCCCCACGCAGCGCTGGCAGCGAATGCACAGGTTGGGGTCGTAGGAAAGGAACGGGTTGGCGTCGAGCACCGGCTCGCGCTTCTGAGCCACCTCGTAGGAAGACGCGAGAACACCGAACTCGCGGCACAGGTCCTGCAGCTCGCACGCGCCGTTCTTCTTGCACGAGAAGCAGTAGCTCGTGGAGTCGAGCCCATGGTCGGCGACGATGAGCTCGAGCGCGATACGGCGGTAGGTCTCCACGCGCGGCGAGGACGTCGTCACCGCCATGCCCTCACGCGCAGGCGTCGAGCACGCCGGAACCGGATGCTCGAGGCCCTCCACGTCCACCACGCACACGCGGCACGAGGCGATGGCGCTGCGCTCTCGCAGATGACACAGCGTCGGAATGCGAATGCCGGCCTCCTGCGCAACCTCGAGGATGGTCGCATCCGGCGCGGCCTCCACCGCGACGCCGTCTATGGTGATGCTAGGCATACTGCTCCCTCCCTCCCTCGAGCACGCCGCAGCCGAACTGGTCGCAACGCAGGCACCGCCCGCATTCCTGCGCAACCTCCTCGCCGCTCATGCCCATCTCGACATTCGTGAAATCCCTCTTGCGCTCTCGCGCCGGACGCTCCCCCAGCTCAACGCGCCCCATGGGCGTGCGATCGCTCGGAAGGGCACTCGGCACCTTCACCTCGTAGGCCAGCTTGTGATGATAGCCCAGGTGCTCGTCGATATTGCACGCGGCCACCTTGCCCGCCGCGATGGCACGGATGACCGTCGCCGGCCCCGTCTGGCAGTCGCCGCCCACGAACACATGCTCGAAGCCCTCGGCGCGCAGACGCTCGTCGGCGACAAGACGCCCCCGGTCAACCCGCATGCCGAACTCCTCGAACGGCGCGGTGACGACATCCTGACCCACCGCGATGAGGACGACGTCAACGGGCATGCGCCTCTCAGGCTTGTCGGCCGCGACGGGCGCGGGCCGACCGCGCTTCACAGGGCCGATCATCTGCGGACGCGTGACGAGCGCCGCGCAGCGCCCCTCCTCGTCGCACTCGATGCGCTCCGGAGCCTCGAGCGTGACGAGCTCCACGCCCTCGGCTACGGCGCTCTCCACCTCGGCGGCGAGCGCCGTCATGTCCTCGCGGCGGCGCCGATACACCACCGACACCTCTTCCGCCCCCGCGCGCACCGCCGTGCGGGCGCAGTCCATGGCCACGTTGCCGCCGCCCACCACAGCCACGCGCTTGCCCGAGAAGTCGGGAAGCTCGCCGTCGCCGACGGCCCCCAGAAGCTCCACCGCCGAGAGCACGCCCTCGGTTTCCGCCCCTATCAGCGAAAGCCCTTTTCCCGCCTGCGCTCCCACGGCCACGTACACGGCGTGGTATGTTCCCGCTATGTCGCGCAGCGTCTCCGCGTCCACCTCGACGCCGCAGCGCACCGTGATGGTGCCAGCCTGCATGATGCCGCGGATGTCCTCGTCGAGGCGCTCGCGAGGGAAGCGGTACGCGGGGATGCCGTAGCGCATCATGCCGCCAAGCCGTTCGCGCGCTTCGAACACCGTCACGCGATGGCCCATGAGAGCGCAGAAGTACGCGCAGGTCAAACCACTCGGACCTCCACCGATCACGGCGACGGTGCGCGCGGTGTCCACGCTGCGCGGCGGCGGAGCCACAGTGTCCGCCGGAGCCGCGTCCACCGCGTATCGCTTGATGCCGCGGATGTTCACGGGCGCGTCGATGAGCGCGCGGCGGCAGCGCGCCTCGCAAGGATGCTCGCACACGAACGCGCAAGCCGTGGGAAACGGATTGTCCTTGCGCACGACGTTCACCGCATCGGCA
This sequence comes from Gordonibacter sp. An230, assembly GCF_002159915.1. GTDB lineage: Bacteria > Actinomycetota > Coriobacteriia > Coriobacteriales > Eggerthellaceae > Rubneribacter. Next base: position 34,511 of record NZ_NFJP01000018.1, on the reverse strand, counting down.
TGCGCGCCCGCAGCCACGCATGCGATGTAGCCCGGCACGTCCACATGCGCAGGGCAGAGCGTCTCGCATGGCACGGTTTGGCCCACCCCCTTTCGGCAGCGACCCAACCGCAGATGGCTCTCAAGCTCATCCGAGAACGCATCGAGGCCGTCGAGCAGGGCTGCGGCCGCCTCGTAGCCGATGGCGCAGTCCGAGGTGTCGCGCACCATCTCGGCGAGCGCGCGCATGCGCGCGACGTCCTCCTCGTCCGCCTCGCACGACGCAACGCGCGAAAGCAGCGCCGCAAGCTGCGGCAACCCATCGCGGCACGGCACGCACTTGCCGCATGTCTGCGCCGCCGACGCCTGCAGAAACGCCAGCTCGAACGCAAGGGGGCATGTCCCCGGCGGCACCGCACGCACGCGCCGGGCGAAGCGCTCAGCCACTGCGGCCACCGCCGCGTCGTCGCGCGCCCGCGGCGCGATCGATAATCTCGTCAACGTCTCCTCCGCCCCGATCAAAAAAACCTGCTTCGTATTCTAGCGCAAGCCCTGCCCCCTTCGACCGAGCGCTCGGCAAACCGACACGGTCAGCACGAACTTGCGCAACTATCGTACCGATGTTCTTTTTTTCGTGCGTCCCGCAGATGGGACAAGCGGGAAAAATTTTGCGCGTATGATGCGCCTCGAATCCACTAACGAAGGAGGAGCGCCATGTACGAGCCGTCACGTCACCTTGCAACCTTCCACCTCGCCGGCTTCCAGCACTGGGACGGCGCACTCGTCCTCGACCGGCTCAAACCCGGAACCGAGCTCGTCCTTGCGCCTGAGCCCGACAACCCGCACGACCCCGATGCGGTGGCCGTGCGCCTCGGCGAAACCAAAATCGGGTACCTGCCCGCCGACGAAAGCCCCCTCGTCGCGCTCATGAGCCGCTTCGGCCACGCCGACGCGTTCGAGCTGCGCATCCTCCAGGTGGATCCCGAGGCGGCACCGTGGAGGCAGGTGCGTGCGGGCCTTTTCGTGAAAGATGCCCGATGAATCGCGGCATCGACGCCGCGACGGCGTTCGCACGGCTCTACCACCGGTGGTTCGACGATCCGTTGGCCCTCGCCGACGAGGGCGCACGACAAGCGCATTCAGTCGTGGGCGAACAGGTGGTCGACATGCTCGCACTCTGGGACGAGCGCGCACGGTCCTGGCTCCCCGGCACGCCGACCATCCTGAGGCTCGAGACGCACGACCTCACCGCCTTCGCGATGCGCGCGCCGCACATCGCGCTGTTCTTCGGCGCCATCAACGCCGAGCCGTCCATGGCGGCGCCAGGATGCGCGCTGCGCTGGGAGAGCTTTCGGCCCTGTTCGTACGCCATCGGCCGCACCGTCATCGGCATCGCGTTGGAAACGGACGGAGACGGGCTGCTCGTCGGCGCCGAAGCCGTGCTCGACGACGGAGGGCGCGTCGCGCTCGGCGGGAGCGTCGCCCGCTCGCTGCCATGCGCGGTGTGAGCGCGCGCCGCCCGCGACGTCGCCTACCCTTCGTAGGAGGCCACGATGGAGCCAAGGTAGTCGCGGTACTCGTCGACGAGCGCTCGCGGCTTCTCCACGCGCACACGGTCGCCGAACTGCGCGAGCCAACCGAAGAACACGGGGCTCTTCATGACGGTCACATGCACATGCGCCCAACCCTCGCTGGCCAACGACGACCTCACATCGCGACCGAACTGATCGATGACCGCGCCCATGGCCTCGTCGCTCACCAGAAGCGTCGCCGCGACCGGGCTCCCGCTGTACATGCCGAACGCGCGGCTCTCGAGCTCCTGCGCATCGAACGTTGCGATGCGCTCGTTGCGCGCCGCCGGCTCGTCGAGCACGCGGATGCGATCCATACGGTCGACGCGGTACGTTGCGAATCCATCATGCTTCTCGTTGAACGCCACCAAATAGTAGTACCCTTCGGCGTACACGAGCTGCACGGGCGTCTCCACATAGCGGTCGCCGCCGTGCTGCGCCACTTTCTCCTTCGTTGCATCGTATTTGAAATAGAGAAACGATATCTTGCGCCGTTTCGCAAGCGCCTCTTGGATGCGGTCGACGCTGTAGAACACCGACTCGTTCTGCATCTTGATGCGGCCCTCCACGTGCACGCGCTTGTCGAGCAGCGCGCGCTGGCGCCGAGATGCGAGACGCTTCACCCCCTCCACGAGCGCATCGCTTTTACGCTGCGTGAGAAAGCGCGAGCTTTGCACCGCGTCCACGAGCAGGACAAGCTCCGGGAAGGCGAAATCGCGTTCCTCCACGGCATACTCCATCGGCGAACGCCGGTAGGCGCGCACGTCCACACCGAACTCGCGCAGGGCCTCGATGTCGCGGTAGACCGACTTGCGCTCTGCCGAGACGCCCAGCTCCTCCAGTCGCTCGAGCATCTGCGCCATCGTCAGCCCCCGCTCGGAATCCGTTTCCTCCATGAGCATGCGCATGAGGTAGAGCAGCTTGAGCTTCTGACGGTTCGCAGCCATGGCTCCTCCTTGCGTCGTACACGGTCTTCCCAAAGGCCAGTATAGAGCGACCGTCTCATTTTTGGAACAGGAAATCGGCGGACGCGCCCGATCCGCGCGCTCGCTTTTGCGGATCCGACACGCCCAGCGGATCCATGAAAAGCAACGGAACCGTGTTTGAAACGGGCGACCATCCGTCTCGGCCGGCACCGGATCGGAAAGCGAAGCGTGCTTGCATCGACGCTTAGAGGCCACAGGCAACCGGCACGCTTCGTGCAGCCGCGGACCGGTTCTCGACCGCGCGAAGCGAAGACAGGGCTGCGGACTCCCCTGGCGGACTGCAGCATGCAGCACGGTTCACCAGGGGAGTTTTTCGTCGCCCCGAACCTTCGCCGAAACGCGCGCCGAAGCCCCGCCGCAACGCGCGAGAAAAGCGGCGCGAAGGAGCTCGACGACATGGGCGGCTCTTCAAACCGGGGGAGCGACGCCGCCACCCCCCCCTCTTTCAGAAGCGCGACGGCAAGGGCCCGCAAGCGCATCGCGAACCCCGCTAGGCCGTGCATTCGGAGAGCAGGATCTCGGATTCGAGGGCAGCCTCGGTGGCTGCAGGGGTTTTGCCGAAGGAGGAGTACGACCGCACCTGCGAGAGACCCGCTTTCTGCAGCAGGCGATCCATCTCACCGGGGCCGTAGAGGTGCGTCTGGAAGTCCATCGGCTCGCCGCGCAGCAACCGGTCGCCGTCGTTGAGCTCGTAGACGCCCGGCGAGAACTGGATGCGCGTCGCCTCTTCGTAGCGGTGCTTGCTCCTCAACTCCAGGCTATCCGCGCTCGGGCCCAACCGTCATCCCGCGCGCCCGTCAAGGCCGCCGCCCCGCGCACGCTGCGGCGGCCGAACGAAAGGCGGCACGCGACAGCAGCCCCGTCTCATTGTCACCTCATGCGACCATTGTCGCGCCCGCGGAACCGGAGGGGCCTATCGCCACGCGCATCGCGCGCTCACGCTTTGATCAGCCTGCCCTTCGCCAGCCGGAAGACGCGGTCGGCCTTGCGGGCGAGCATTGGAGAGTGGGTGACGCAGATGACGCACTTGCCCATGCGGTGAGCGGTGTCGCGCAGTATGTCGGCGACACCCTCCGCCGCGACCTCGTCGAGGTTGCCCGTGGGCTCGTCAGCCAGCACCACGGGCGCCTCGCTGGCGAGCGCCCGCGCCACGGCCACGCGCTGTTGCTGGCCGCCCGAGAGGGCCAGCACGTTGCGACGCGCCTCGTCAGGGCCGATTCCCACTTTCTCAAGCAGCGGCAGCGGAGGGAGCTTCGTCGCCAGCGACACGTTCTCCGCCGCCGTGAGGTAGTCGATGAGGTTGTAGCCTTGGAACACGAACGACACGTTGCGCCGCCGGTGTTCGGCCAACCCGGCCGCGTCGAGCGGCTCCCCCGCAAAGCGCACTTCCCCCTGCTTGGGCAGGTCGAGCCCGCCTAGAAGCGACAGCAACGTGGACTTGCCGCAACCCGACGCGCCCACCACGGCGTACATCGTGCCGCGCCGAAAGGCAGCCGTGGCGCCCTTCAGCACGCTGCGCTTCGTGCGCGACTCCTTGCTGCCGTAAGAGTACCGCACATCGTCCACCTCGATGAGGGGAGGCTCTTCAAGCCCCTCGGCCGTCCTCGCGGCGGCGGCCACCACCGCCTCGGCCGTGCCAGCCCGCGCCGCCTCCGCGCGCAGAATGCGCGCCGCAGCCTCATCCGACAAAGACGCTCCGCCCGACGCGATCGGCGCCTCGCTTCTCGCATTCGACATACTGAACCCCTTCCGCTAGCTCATCGTTCCGAGAATCTCTTTGGGAGAGCGGCGCAGAAGCGGCACGCTCGAGCACACCACCGCCGCCGTCACGAGCGCAAGTCCCGCGCCGAACGCGATGACGGCCGATCGCCCGTCCACAAGCACCTGGATGTCGGTGAGGCTCTCGTTCGGCTCGAAGTCCAGCCCGAACGACGAGCTGTCCGCCACCGTCATGCCCGTCGCGCCGTCCGAACGCACGGAGCCGCCCCCGCCCGACCCTTCGCCGCCGTTCGCAACCTGCTCGCTCGCGTACTCCAGCAACCCGTCGCCCAGCCCCTGAGCCGCCACCGAACCGAGCGGCACGGACGCCGCGAACGCGAGCGCCGCCACCAGAACCGCCTCCACGAGGTACTGCCCCACGATGAGCCCGCGCGGCACGCCCAGGCTCAGCAGCACGCCGCTTTCGTGCATGCGGTCGCGCACGCGCGCCGTCAGCACGAGCGCCAGCACCGCCGCGCCGCACACAAGCACGCCTACGACCAGCCACAAAACCAGCCGATCCATGTTCTCGAGCGGCGCTGTCACGCTTTCCACCTCTCCGTTGTCAAAGCTCACCGTGAAGTCGCCCGATCCGTTGCAGCTAGCCTCGACGTCCTCCACGATGCGCCCCAGATCGCCAGGATCGTCCACATGGAAGGTGATCTGGTCGAACCCGTCATCCTTATGGGTTGGACGCACGCTTGCGAGCGTGTCGTAGGTGCAGTACACCGTGTTGCTTGCCGACCATCCGCTGAAGCCCGCCGTGCTTTCCGCAACCTCGCGGAAGATGCCCTGCACGCGCACCTCGGTGACGGTGTCCGTATCCTTCAGCTCGTCGCTGTCGTACACGCTCGACTGCTTCAACGTGAACGCATCGCCCACGGAAAGCCCGTTCAGCTCCGCGAACCTCTCGCTCACCAGCACGCCGTCGCCTGAATCGTGCCTCACCGGTTCGCCTTCGATCAGCTCAAGATAGCCCTTCGCGAAATAGGCGTCGAAACGCGTGTCGGTGGAAGCGGTCAGCGGCACGGTCTTGCCGAAGTCGCCGTAGCTCTGCAGAAACGCATCCTCCAGATCGTCCTCGCCGTCGCTCACCAGCTCCAAAAACTCGCCGTCCAAAGTCTGCGGCACACCCGCGTTGGACCACGACGCGTCGAACCCCTTGATGCCGTCCACCTCGCCCATGATGCGCTCGCCCAAATCGTTGGTGATGCGCTCGCCGGTGAACACCTGCTGCGTGCCCGCCACCACACCGCCCACGTTCATCTCGCGGCTCTCCCATTTCGAGGGATCGTCCATGTTCTGCCGCAAGGTGAACGTGCCGCCCAGCGCCTCGCGCACGTTCAGCTGAGCCGTCGCCGCCGCATCGCGCACTGCGATGCCCGAGAGCGCCGCAGTGGCGATCACGAGCAGGATCAGGAACAGCGTGAGCGTCTTGCCGCGCTTGCGCGCAACGTACAGCACCGCCCGCTTCGCAAACGACATGCCCGTCTCCTTTCCTCGTCGTCCCATGCCATCTCGCTCCAGTAAACCCCGCGCGCGTCAGCTTCCGGTCAGCGCAACGTTCGCTTTCGGTTTGGAACGGAAGCGGTAAGGGTCGAAGGCTCATGAGGCGAGCTTGGAGAGAGACGCCAAAAGCAACGGACGAGGGTAGGGCGGCGGGCTGGTCAGAAGCGTATCTCCGCGCGAAAGACGCCGCCTTCCGCGACGACGGAGAAAGGGAAGCCGTGAAGGGAGCAGATGGTTTTGGCGAGGTAGAGGCCAAGGCCGGTCCCGCCGGTGGCGGCGGCGCGAGAGGCGTCGACGCGGACGAACGGGTCGCAGAGAGCCGCGGCCTCCTGCGGCGCGAGGGGCTCGCAAGGGTTCTCCACCACAAGCGAGCCCTGAGACAAACGCACCGTGGCCGCGCTTGTCGCAGGGGCATGCAGAGCGGCGTTGCCCACCACGATGCCGACCGCCTTCGCGAACAGGTCAGGCACGGCCCATGCGACGGGCGATGCGAGCGGTTCCCCGTCGTCGCCCGACGCGGCCCCCTCCCCTTGCACCGAGATCGCCACGCCGCGTTCTCGCGCGATCGGCTCCACCTCGGCCACGGCAGCGCGAACGACGGCGACCACGTCGACGGGCTCGCGAGACAGCGTTGCGCCCCCGCCCGCCGCATCCAGCCGCGACGCCTCCAGTATGTCGTGCACCAGGGCCTCCATGCGCTCTATTGCCCCCAGCACACGCGGCAGATGCTTGTCATGGTCGGCGAAATCGCCGATGCCCAGCTGCATGCCCTCCACCTGAGCGCGCATGATGGCGAGCGGCGTCTTCAGCTCGTGCCCTGCCGCGGCGAAAAACGCCTTGCGCTCGCCCTCCAGCACGCGCACGGCCTCCATCTCGCTCACGAGACGAGCGTTCGCCCGCTCGAGATCCTCCATCGCGCGAGCGAGGTTTTCGGCCATCGCGTTCAGATTCCGACCGAGCGCGCCCACCTCGTCGCGACGGCCCTCCGGGCAGCGCCACGTGAGGTCCAGCGCGGCGAGGCGCCGCGAGATGCCGCTCACCTCCACGATGGGCCGCGCCACCAACCGGCTCGTGAGCCATGCGCCCATCGCCGACACGGCCACGACGAGCAGCAGCACCGCGGGCAGCAGCGCTTGAAAGACCTCGCCGAGGAAAGCCTCGTCAGCCGGCGGGCTAGTGAGCACCAGCATGCCGACCGCGCCGTCGGCGAACGTCACTTCCGCCGCAGCCGTGAGCAGCGGGTCGTCGCCCTCTTTCGCGGAGGGGACGACGAGCGTCTCGCGAGTGACTTCGCTTGCGCCCCCGAACGTCCATGAGCGCCCGTCCACCGAGAGCGTGGCGATAGAGCCCGTCTCTGCGCACCACGACGAGAGAAAGCCCACCCCCTCCTCGGGCGAAAGCCGTGAAAGCTCCGAGGCCGCCTCGGCGATGCGCACGTCCGCGCGCATGTCGAGAGCCTCGTCGTAGCTTCGGGGGAACGCCGTCGCCACCACGGCGTACAGCCCCAAGCCGGCCGCGAACAGCAGGCAGAACAGCCCTGCGAGCACCTTCGCCGCAAGGCTTTCCGAAAAGGCGCGCCACGCGCGCCGCAACGCCTCACGCGTCCTTCGCAACGCGGTACCCCACCCCCCGCACCGTCTCGACCACCTCGGCGCCCAGCTTGCGCCGCAGATTCATCACATGCAGGTTCACCATGCGCGCGTTGCCCACGTAGGAATACCCCCACACGGCCTCCACCAGCGCCTCGCGCGTGAACACCCGCCCCTTGTGCGCCATCATGAGCGCCAGTATGTCGAACTCCGTGCGCGTGAGCTCCACCGGCTCGCCCGCGCGGAGAGCCGTGCGCTCGTCCACGTTCAGCACCACGTCGCCCGCGGAGAGGATCTGCGGCGACCCCTCGGCGGCAAGGCCCGCGAACCCGTCCGCGACGGCCGCCGCCCCTCCCGGCGCCTGCGCCCGCGCCCCGCTGCGCCTCAACAGCGCCCGCACGCGCTCGCGCACAACGCTCAAAGAGAACGGCTTGGTCACGTAGTCGTCGGCCAAAAGCCCGAAGCCGTGCAACTGGTCGTCCTCGTCCGACAGCGCCGTCACGATGACGAGGGGCACCGCCGACTGCCGCCTGATGGCCTCGCACACCGCGAATCCGTCTATCTTCGGCAGCATCACGTCCAGCATCACGAGGTCGAACGGCCGCGCCGCGAAGCGTGCGAGCGCATCCACGCCGTCCGCCGCCCCCTCCACCTCGTGCCCTTCGTGCTCCAGCAGCTGCACCAGCGCATCCAGCAGATCCGCCTCGTCCTCCGCAATGAGAATACGCGCCACGCGCGCCCCTTCCGCATCGATTCCCGCAAACGCCTCCATTATACGCAGGGATGGTTTGCTTTCGATTTGGTTTTCCGCCGCTTCCGGGCCTAGCGACCGCAACGCGACGACATCCCAGCCCTTCGCCGCCCCAGGCAATCCGCGCGGAGGCAGCCGTGCGCCCGCCGCAGGCGACTCGGCACGAGAAGCGCGATCCATGGCGGGAAACGACGGAAAACCGCGTTGGCACGCATCGCCCTCCGCCCAGTCGAAGGAGGCCGAAGCGTCGATCAGGGAAGACGAAAGCCACCTCGCCAGCGCCCCGCCGTAGCCCCTCCCGAAAGGCGGTTTTCCGTCATTTCCCGCCACGGAAGACGCCCTCTCTGGCCGAGCGGCAGCAACCAGAGCAGAGAAGGGAGCGTAGCGCTGCCCGCCTTTTCGGCGCATCTCAAGGCCCGCGCACGCCTCAAGAGGCGCGTCCACCCTAAGGCCCGCGCACGCAAGGACCGCGCCCGCCCCGTCGCCCAATCTGGTTTTGCGCCGTTTCCGTTGCGGCGCTCCCTTGACGAGCCGGATGCGTTGCAGTAGGTTCGACCACGTTCGCAAGAGAAAGGAGGCGCGCATGGGCGCTGCCGTCAACGACCGGAAAGTGGCCATCGTCGGATGCGGGTTCGTGGGGTCCGCCACGGCCTTCGCACTCATGCAGAGCGAGCTGTTCACCGAGATGGCGCTCATCGACGTCGACCGCGACCGCGCCGAGGGCGAGGCGCTCGACATCGCGCACGGCATGCCGTTCGCCGCTCCCATGAACATCTACGCGGGCGACTACGACGACGCTGCCGACGCAGCCATCATCATCGTCACGGCCGGCGCGAACCAGCAGCCCGGCGAAACGCGCCTCGACCTCGTGCACAAAAACGTGCGCATCTTCAAATCCATCATCCCCGAGATCGCAAAGCGCGACTACCAGGGCATCCTGCTCGTCGTGTCGAACCCGGTGGACATCCTCACCCACGTGGCGCTCAAGCTCTCGGGCATGCCCGAGAACCGCGTGTTCGGCTCGGGCACCGTGCTCGACACCGCTCGCTTCAAGTACATTCTGGGCGAGCACCTCGGCGTCGATCCGCGCAACGTGCACGCGCGCATCATCGGAGAGCACGGCGACAGCGAGATCGCGGCCTGGAGCACGGCGAACGTCTCCGGCATCCCCGTGAGCACCTTCTGCGAGCTGCGCGGGCATTTCGATCACAATGAGTCCACGCAGCGCATCGCCGAGGACGTGAAGATGTGCGCTTACGAGATCATCGCGAAGAAGAGGGCCACCTACTACGGCATCGCCATGTCGGTGAAGCGCATCTGCGAGGCCATCGTGCGCGACGAGAAGCCCATCCTTCCCGTGTCCAACTACCAACGCGGTGTCCACGGGCTTTTCGACGTGGTGCTGTCCATGCCCGCCGTCGTGGGCAAGGACGGCGTCGAGTACCAGGTGCCCACGCCGCTGTCGGATGACGAGCTGGCAAGGCTGCATGCGTCGGCGGAGACGCTGCGCGAGGTTATGGCAGGGCTGGATCTGGGATAGGCGAGCTGCCCGGCAAGTGCACTGCCGCCCTGCCCACGCGAAGCCGACCGCATCGCCGCATTCACCGCGCCTAGCGCACAGCGGCAAACAACACCCCCGGCAACAAAGAGACAAACTGCATGATCCAGAGAGCTATCGGGGTGGCGAGGGCGATAACCCAATACAGCGCCATTTGGAAAGGCGGGTTTGAAAGCCTCTTGCGGTTGCAGAGCATGGCGGCGAACCCCACGCCCAGCGCGATCAACCCGGCGACAAAGGCTCCTATGATCGACGCCCCCATGCCGTCGATAAGAGCGGCCATGCCCTGCGACTCTCCGAAGAGAGCCACCTTGACGAGCGGGCCTATGATCATCGCGGGAATCACAGTGACGACCAGCACCCCGGCGGCGATGAGCAGGTAGCGCGCGCACGTATGCGTCGACGCAGGCTGAGCAGCAGAAAGATACGGGGGTGCCGACTGAGGGTAGGGGCTGGAATAGGGATAGGGGTTGGGGCTGGAATAGGGATAGGGGTTGGAGCTGGAATAGGAGTAGGGATAGGAATTGGGATTGGACGGGAAGCCGGCATGCGGGCTTCCCGTCGCGGCGGCTTCGCGAGGTTGCCCCGGAAAAAGCCCCTGATTCTCGACACGGAATTCCGAGACCTCGGGAACACCGCAGCCTTCTCCTTTGAAACCCGCTTTTTCGTCACTCATGGCCTAACCCTCTTTCCGCATTGGGCACATGCGAGCCTCCGACGCAACCGAGCATTTGTTGCCGCAAACATCACCGCCGCCAGCTTGGCAACGGCCCCTCGCCTCGTCCGCCCCGCAAGCGGGCAAGCTCGTCTCGCATAAGCTTACCACAGGCACCTCATTTCATAGGGATCCGCCTAGGTTTCACACTATGCTTTACCGCCACTTCGTGCGCAGTTCCCAGAAGGCCACGGCGCTGGCGGCGGCAACGTTGAGCGAGTCCACATCGTGGTCCATGGGGATCTTCACGGTGTAGTCGCAGGCGGCTATCGTGGACGCGGCAAGGCCGTCGCCCTCGGTGCCCAGCACGAGCGCGAGGCGCTCGTGCTTCTGCAAACGCGGATCGTGCAGATAGATCGCATCGTCCGCGAGCGCAGCAGTGACGAAGCCGAGCGAGCGCAAGAGCGGCACGCCCTCGACAGCCCAATCGCGCACGCTGCCGATGCGCGTCCACGGCACCTGGAACACCGCACCCATCGACACGCGCGCGGCGCGGCGGTAGAGCGGGTCGTGACACGACGGCGTGACGAGCACCGCGTCGTTCGCAATCAGGACGAAAGCAGAACGGGGAGCACCCAAAGAAAAGCCAGGGGCATCCCCATGAGAGCGCTCACGCTGAAGAAGAGCATGGTGCCGAGAACCTTGAAGGAGCCGTCGGTCTTCGGCATGAGCGAGCGATCGGGATCGCCGGGATTCACGTAGACGGTCCTCCGGTCGCCCACCTTCCTGTCGCGCTTGTCGCGATCCCCTCTCAGCTTCCTGGGCGCAACGTAGCTTTGCCCCTCGAGTTCGAAGCGCCACCACGAACGTGTGCCGTAGATCCTGCTCACCCCGATGCCCTTGCCCACGCGCACACACTCCGCCTCGACCGGCACGAAGATGCGCCTGCGAGTGCGCACGCTCACGAGCCAGGCGAGGTCGATGAGCGTGAACGCCATGACCGCGATGTGTGCCAGAAAGTACCCGATGAAAATTTCCATAATCGTCGTCCTCCGCTCAGCACGCCATGTCGAGCGCGAGCCTGCCGGCGGCCGCGCAGGCTAGCGGAGCCACAGCGGCATCGTCACTATGGCCGCCACGACGAGGAACATGACGCCGAAGACCTTGAAGCAGCCGTCCGTCTGCGGCGTGAGCGCGCGGTCGGGGTTGCGGGGGTTCACGTAGACGATCCTCCGGTCACCCACCTTCCTGTCGCTTCTGTCAAAGCATCCCGTCAGCTTCCTGTTCACGACGCGGGTCTGCCCCTCGAACTCGAAGCGCCACATGGAGCTCGAGCCCAGCCCTCCCTCGGGAAAAGTGCGCACGCACTCCGCCTCGACCGGCACGTAGGCGCGCTTGCGCACGACCACGCTCGCGAGCCAGGCGAGGTCGACGAGCGCGAACAGCATCAGGATCCGCATCGAAAAATTCGTCTCGAAAACATCCATAACCGTCGTCTCCTCCCCGCTCAGCACGCCATGTCGAGCCCGAGCCTGCCGGCGGCCGCGCGCACCATGCTCTCGCGCCCCTCGAGCCAGGAGTCGTCGTAGCCTTGGCCGATTAACTCCAGAAACGCGCCCGCGATCCCGTGGACGGATTCGTAGCCCGCGCACGCGCGCTCGCCCAAGATGCGCGTCTGGGCGACATCCGTCAGGGAAAGCGTCCGCTCAAGGCCCTGGGAGCGGGCGTGCAGACGACGGGCGGACGAGGTGATCTCGTCGATGCAGAGCATCTGGAAGCCCTGCTCGTAGTGCTCGCCCAACCCGAAGACCACGTCCACGGCATCCCTGACGGAAACGACGGCAAGTCCGACAGGATTTTTGGACACGAAGAACTCGAGAACCGCCATCCCTGCGGCCAAGCCGGCCTCTCCAGCTATGCTCCACATCGCACTCGCGTAGTTGCCGGCAAGCATATCGAGCACCGTGCCGGCCGCGCCTCGCACATTGTCGTCGGATCCGTTCTCCTTCAGATCGGCGAGCATCTCGGCGTTCGCGGAGAACACCGCGTTGTTCGCGCCCACCTTCCCGCACGTCGTGATGGAGGAGAGCGCGTCAAAGGCGGTCATCGTCGCAGTCACATTGTTGGTGAGCCGGTCGATCTCATCCGCAGCGCCTTGCGCCGCCGCGGTCAGGTTGACGACCCGCCGCGCCTCGACGGAGAGGGCGCGCGTCGTCACGGTGTACACCCGGCCCGGGCATATCTCCTCCACGGTCGTCACGACGGTCTCGAACCTCTCCCTGATCTCCAGGGAAACGTCAGGCGCCGATTTGAGCAGCCTATCCAGCAGTGAGTTGATGTCGTTGACCACCCCGTTGGCGTTGTCCAGCGCGGCGGTGCCGTCAGCGATCGCCGTGCTGATCGCGGCCCGCATCTGCTCGAGGACATCGATCATGGCGTCGCGCTCGCAGGCGGCCTCGGCGGCCTTCGTGCTGGCCGCGTAGTCGCTCATGTAGTCCACGAGCATCCCGCGGGTGACCGTGTCCTTGTTCGCCCCGAAGACGAACCCGAGCGCAGCATCGAGCGCGCCGAGGAAGTCGTCCCTCTTTTCCGCAACCGCGGCCGGATAGCAGTACAGCGCGTCGTTGAGCAGCGTCTCGGTGTCCCTGGAGGGGTCGTACTCGGACGGGTCGGACGGCTCAGGCGGGGCGGTGAGCGGATCGGAGTCCATGGCGAGGTACACGCCTCCGGCCGGCGTGGTCACGATGCGCAGCTCGTCGCCGTTCTTCACGCCGTCGTGGTCGTAGTCGTCTGACGGGTTCCCGTCTTTGTCGAGGTTGAAGTCGATGCCCGCGAGACGGCGCGAGCCGTTCGAGAGCAGCATGGTGCCCGCCTTGATGCGCTCGTTGTAGTAGTCGGGGATGCCGTCGGCGTTGGAATCGAGCGTGAGGTCGATCGTCTCGCCCTCGATCTCGTCGAATATCTCGTCGAGATCGAGCCCCGCCTTCGCCTCGTAGTACTTGCCGCCGGTGGCCTCGGCGATCTGCATGAGCAGCTCCTTGTCGGGATCAGAGCCTAAGCCAACGGTGTAGACGGCGACACCTTGCGCCTGCGCGGTCGCTTCAATGTCGGCATACGGGATCGAAGGCGGCGACGAATCCTCCCCGTCTGTCAGGAACAAGACGAACTTGTTGGGGGCGTCGGATTCGGCGAGCATCTCGAGCGCGGCGGAGATCCCCGCGCTGCCGTCCGTTCCCGAATACGCTCCATAACCGCTGTCGTTCACAATCCCATCGACAGCCGCCTTGAGCGCCTCTTTGTCAAAGGAGAGATCGCTGTCGACCTGAGCTTTGCGGGTGAACGTGACGACGCCCGCCCGATCAACGCCTTCCTTCAGCTTGTCGACGAACTGCTTCGAGACCAGCTTGCGCAGATCAGCGGCATCGTTGTAGTTCATGCTCTTCGACCGGTCGATGGCGAAGACCATGTCGATGGCCCCGTTCCCCTGCATGGGAGGCAGGATATCGGCTTCCCACGCCTTACCGAAGGGAACGTCGTTGATCAGAACGTACGTGGAGAAATGGGTCACCGGGGCGGACACGGTGTTGCCCTCGCGCGTCTGGTTCTCCAGCTTGTCGAGCGTGCCCGTCTCGTGGTTCACGTAGTAGATGCTGGGGCTGAAGCCGTCGTTGGGCAGCCCGAACACATCCTGGTTGTAGGAGAAGGTGATGACGGCATCACGCGGCTCTCCGTTCACGGTGAAGGAGTAGGCGGCGCCCATGTAGCCGGGAATGGACGAGTCCACCAGCGGCTCGTCAGTCGCAGAGGCGCGCGCCACCTCCAGCGTGCCCACCTGGGGGGCGTCAAGCTCGACCTTAACCGAAGCGGCCACCAGGTTGTCCTCGGTCACCGGCTCGGAGGAAACCATGCTTGGAAAGCTCTCGGCGGGGACAAGGGGATCGGTGCCGATCAGCACCTCCGAGGCGTCGTCCACCCCGTCGCCGTCGGTGTCGGGGTTCAACGGGTCGGTGCCCAACTCCATCTCGCGGCCATCGGAGAGGTCGTCGCCGTCGGTGTCGGGGTTCAACGGGTCGGTGCCCAACTCTATCTCGCGACCGTTGGAAAGCCCATCCATGTCGTAGTCCTCGTCGTAGTCGGACACGCCATCGCCGTCGGTGTCGGGCACAAGGGGGCTCGTTCCAAGCTCCACCTCACAGCCGTCGGTCAAACCGTCCCCGTCGGTGTCGGGGCTGTGGGGGTCGCTGCCCACAAACTCCTCTTGGCCGTCGGGAAGGCCGTCGTTGTCGGAGTCCGTCTCGTCCATGACCCATTTCGCCACAAGGACGGTGTCCTTGACGATAGGGGCGTCGAAATCGAAGGGCTGAGTGAGCGCCATATCGGCGTACCACCCGGCGAAGTCGGCGACGGGCGACACCGGATCCTCCGGACGCGCGAGACGCTCCCCCTCGACGATGTCGCGCGGTTCGAACGCATCGCGGTTGCTCACCAACACGTCTGAAATGCCGAGCATATAGCCGACGCTGTGCACGGGAACGGCAGGGTCGAGCGGCGGCGGGGCATCGTAGGAGACGACGGCCCCCACATTCTGGGGCGTGCCGTCAACGAAGACGCTCGCCTGGGCCGAAAGCGAAGCGCCAGACGCTTCGTCGGCATGGGCTTTCGCCGTAGGCTCGAAGGAAGGCAGCGTACCCGCAACCAGCGCGACGACCAGAAGCACGGTCAAAGGGGACCGCCCGCGCCCTGCGCGCCTTTTCCCGGTGAAGACGAAGGCCAGCACGACGAAGGCCGCGAGCGCAAAGAAGGCGGCACCCGCCATCAAAAGCGCAAACGGGTCGCCCGTCGGCAGCAGGCGGCCGAGGGGCTCGAGGATGGAACCGACCGGGCCATCGGCGCCCGTTCCCCCGCCCTGGGATCCCAAAGCCTCGACTGAGGCGCGCACCTCGAAAGTTCTGCGCTCTCCCACGGCCATGGTTCCTATAGAGGCAGACAGGGAGCCGGGGTCTTCCGCCTTCATGGAATCGGGCAGATTCAGGCTGACGCTCACGTTCGATGCGGCGCGCGGCCCATCGTTTTCCACCGAAAAACCGATGACCGCCGCATCGCCCACGGCATAGGAGCCCTTGTCCGCCGTCACGCTCAGCACGAGGCCGTCTTGCGAGCCTTCGGCCAGAACGGGCGCGTCGCCTGCGGCTGCCGCCTCGTCGGCAAGCGCAGGGCGGGCCGGCGCGCCCAAGAACAGCGCCGCAAGCGCGAAGGACGCGACGAACAGCGCGGCTTTGGCTCTCATCGAAGACAGAGACATAGGCCCTCCATTTCACGAAATCCGATCATGGAAACACTCGAAAACATCGCGCGCTCTTGACGCGCGCATGCCGATACGATTCATTCGACAACCGTTTCGCTCATCACTTTAGCAGCAACCTTCTCTGCAAATCCACCGCATGCCCAATATTGGGACGGCGTCTGCGGAGCGTTCGTTTGTTTCGAGCATGCCGCGATGCGCACGAGCAAACGCGCAATGCCCCGCTGATCGCCCTGCGCAGCACGGCGAAGAGGGCTTCCCTAGCTGAGTCCGAGCACCCCGCACCCCGCTGACGGCACCCCGCTCCTTCACCACGCCCCTCTGACGAGCCGGACGCGCTGCGGCGAGTTCGACCTCGCTCGACGGCGTGCCGCAGGGAGTCGAGTCGCAGACGGCTTGCGTGCCAAGCGACCCCGACGAGAACGATGCGGAGCTGGCCGGCCCCGAAGCGCTTCCGTCATGCTGCTCCGTCGCCGAACCCGAGCGCAGCGGCATCGCATCGAGCAATCTCGTGGACGATAGCGGTCCGGACACGCGCTCTGGCGAGGGCGGGCCGGACCACGCCGACTACGCCCCTACGCGCCTCACTCCCCGCGCACGAGATCGAGCAGCTCCTGCTTGTTGTGCACGTCGAGCTTGCCGTAGATGCGGCGCGAGTGGGTGCGCACCGTGTTCTCCGACAGGTACAAGGTCTCAGCGATGTAGGGGCGCGAGCGGCCCTTGCACAGGTACTGCATGATCTCGATCTCACGCGGCGACAGCCCGCGGCGCTCCCCCACCGCGCGGCAGCGCTCGTCGATGCCGTCGCCGTCACCGATGGCCCGTCGTCCCTCGTCGTTCAGGTCGGACAGCAAGCGCTGCACATCGGGCGAGCGCGACGGCAGGAAGAACGCCACCATCACCACAGCCACCACCAGCAAAAACGATGCGATGGCGGGGTTGAGCGACTCCAGTCCCAGAAACGACGCGGCGCTGCGCCCGAGCCAATCGGGCAGCGAGTACAGCAGCATGCCGGGCAGGAATACCATGAATGGCTTGAATGGGCCGTGGTGCGCCACGTTCGCCAAGCCCAGCCACAGAAACATCTTCGCCACCACCACGGCAGCACCCGTGAACGCCTGGATGAACTGCGCCATGCCGAACGCAGTGAGCATGAACAGCGCGAGCGCCATAAGCACGTACGTGAAGCGCCACACCACTGTTATGTCGAGATGGCGGCGGCGCGCAAACACCCATACGTACACGAACGCGCAGAACGCGAAGAGGATGATCTGGGACAACAGCGTGTAAAGGGGCGTGGCGGCCGTGCCGAAGCTGTAGTGGCCGGTGCCGTACTTCAGCGTCATGTTCAGGATGGACCAGATGAAGAAGAACACCGCCACCGCCGCCACGATACGACCGAACGAGGGCAGCGATGAACGCGCGAACCACCGCTCGGCAGGACGCTCTCCTCCCGCGTTGCGCTGGCGCAGCGCGAGCATCCCCATTGACAGGAACGGCAGGGCTAGCATAAGCGCCATCGTAGCCGCCTCCGGAAGGAACGTGGTCACGCACTTCACTGCAGCCACCAACGCGATGGCCAACAGCAGCGCACGCGTCACGTCGTCGGTGGACGAGCGCGCGTAGCACAACCCCCACCGCGCGACCATCCACGTCTGCGCCGCCGCGAACAGCAGGAGGCCGACCACGTCCCCGAGCGGCTCCAACAGGCCCGCTCCGCCCGACAGCACGATGAACGAACCGGCGTATACGGCGGCGAACGCCCAATCGAGCGCCCTCCCAACGCGCCTGGGAACGGGTACGCGCCACAAGACAACGCACGCGAGCACGGTGACGATCACGACGGCGCCCGACTTGTTAAGCCACCAAAACGAGAACGAGGCGCCGTAGGTGAGAGCGCTCACCCAGTTCGAGCACGTGTACCACACGAAAAACCCCACGGCCATCGCCACGGTGCCCGCCCGCGACCCCCCGCCGTCCCGTTTGCTTTCCATGCCTCCCCCTTTCACGCCCCGCATTATCGCACCAAACAACACGCGCGTCTTTTCCCCAGCGCGCGCGAAAGCAAGTTCACCCGAATCGGGCGACACGCCCATCAGGCGTTTGCTCCCTTCCGGGTCTCATCCCGCACGCCCTCGCCGACATAGGCTGTACGGGCGGAACAGCACGACGGCGAGCGCAGGAGCGCTCGCGAAGAAGCACGAACCGAGGAGGAGACATGGAACAGAAGGACATGGTTTCACGCCGCAACTTCATCAAGACGAGCGGCATGGCCGCGTTGGGCGCCGCTGCGCTCGGATTGGCCGGATGCGGGCCGAAGCCGGCGCAGAACGCCGCGAACGACGCCGCGACCTCCGTCGCCGACATCTCCTGGGACGAGGAGTACGACGTCGTCGTGGTGGGCGCGGGCGCGGCAGGCCTCGCCACAGCCGTCGCGATGGCCACCGAGGGCGGCGACAACACCACGCTTCTGCTGGAAAAAGGGGCGACGCCCATCGGCAGCGGCAACTCGCCGGTGTGCAGCGGGTCGTTCCACATCACCGAGGACCCGGACGCCTTCGCCGTGTACATGAAGGCGATGCTCGGCGGCATGACGGCCACGCCCGCCTCCGTCTACGAGACGTACGCACGGGGCGCAGCCGAGAACTGGGATTGGCTCACCGGGCTGGGCATGACCGAAGACGACGTGAAGATCACGCCGCAAGGCGACGGCAAGGCCGAGTGGTTCGAGCTGGAGAACTCCGATTCGTTTTCCAAATGCCAGTTCAAAAGCGACAACGCCGACGAGAACCGCCAGCATATCAGCAAGTTTCTGAGCGCGGTGCTCGACGAGTACCCCGAGCAGGTGACGCGCAAGACGAACGCACCCCTGACCGCGCTCGTGCAGGATCCCGAGACGAAGGCCGTGCTCGGCGGCGTGTACGAGGACAAGGGCAAGAGCGTGTACGCGCGTGCGCGCAAGGGCGTGGTCATGACCTGCGGCGGTTTCGAGAACGACCCCGAGATGCTGCAAGACTATCTGTCGTTCGAACGCATGCACGCAGCGGGCGCCTCGCTCAACACCGGCGATGGCCATCGCATCTGCGCGAAGCTCGGCGCCGGCATGTGGCACATGAACAGCTTCGCGGGCGCCTGGTCGAACGGCATCAGCCTCGATGGCGAAAAGACCATGCCCTACCGCAGCCTCAAGAAGGCGCTCGGCATCGTGGTAGGCGTGAACGGGCGCCGCTTCTATCAGGAGTGGGAAGGCACCACCATGTTCACGAAGGGCGAGGAGGGCCCGCTGTCGCTGCATTACGGCTGCCGCCACGGCCACCAGAACTTCGGCGGCGAGTGGAGGATGCTGCCTTTGCCCGACAAGCAGTGGTTCGTGTACGACTCCGAGGGCAAGCGCTTCGGCGCCTACATGGGCAAGGACGTGATCAACAACACGCTGCAAAACCAGACCGAGAAGACCGAGATCGACCCGACGATCGACGCCGTTGCCGACGGCTACGCGCTGACGGCCGACACCATCGAGGAGCTGGCCGCGCTCATGGAGGTGCCGGTGGACGAGCTGGTGAACACCGTGAACGTATGGAACGCCTCGTGCGAGAAGGGCGTGGACGAGCAGTTCCACCGCCCCTCCGACCAGATGGCACCGGTGAGCACGCCGCCGTTTTTCGCCATCCCCTGCATCCCCGAAATCCTCAACACCGACGACGGCCCGCGCCGTAACGAAAAGGCGCAGATCCTCGATGTGGACGGCGAGCCCATCCCCAACCTGTATTCGTCGGGCGAGTTCGGCTCCATCTGGGCTGCGAAGTACCAGGGCAGCGGCAACATCACCGAGTGCATGGTGTTCGGCCGCATCGCCGCCCGCGAGCTGATCGCGAAGGCGTAACCTCCTGCCTCCTTCCGCCGGCCGGGCACGCATCCGCGCGCCCGGCCAATCGCCAATGGACCAGACGAGCAACCTGATCAGGCACGATGGTGCGAAAACATTTTCACTTGCGCGAGCGCATCGGCAAGCGCGAGGGACAGATGCCGCGCGCACGAATCGAGGCCCTTCGCGAATGCGCGGCGGCTGCAAAGCTCGACGCCTGTGCGCGCTCGAAAGGGCCGCAAGCCGATGCGACCTGCATTAAGTGAACGCCAGCAGTTCCCGGCTGGTGCGCACAACGCAGTCGGCGAGCACCTCGACATCCTCGCGGCGCAGGCGGGCGATCTCGTCGAGGGCGCCTTCCAGCAGGCGAGCGAACTCCCCCGCCGGCACGGCCGGGCCGGCCTCGGGCGGCTCGTCGGTTTCCAGCAGCAGGCGGTCTCGCGGGATGGCCTGCGCGTAGGCGCGACCGCGCTTCGAGGCCAGCATGTGCGGGCCCACGGAGAAGAAGCAGCCGAGCTTCGCGGCGCGTTGCAGCTCGTCGGACGTGCCGGAGAACCAGTGGAGGATGCAGGCGCTGCCGTCGAGGACGCCGTAGCGCTCGAGGACGTCGAGCACGGTTCCCGCCGAGCGCACGGCGTGGATCGAGAGCACCTTGCCGCCCTCCGCCGCGCAGGCTGCGACGATACGATCGAACGCCGCCACCTGGGCCCCGTGCGTAGCCACGTGCTTGGGGCCGAAGTCGAGCCCCACCTCGCCCACATAGCGCGACGCGGCCGCGTTCGCAACGGCGCGCTCGACGGCCGCCTCGCCCGCCGGCCCTTCTTCCACCCACCAGGGATGCAGCCCCGCCCCCGCGCACACGTTGGGGCACGGCGCGAGCAGGCGCGCGGCCCGGTCGAAGCCCGCAGGCGTCACCGTCGTCGAGAACGCGCCCGTCCCGCACGCCGCCAACCCGTCCGCGAGCGCACGGGGATCGGCGTCGAAGTCCAGATGGCAGTGCATATCGAACATCCGCAGACCGATCAGGCCGCCATCCCGGGCAGAAGCTTCGGACGCGCATCTTCCGCCATCGCGATCGGGATGGCGCGGTCGAGGGGTCGAGGGGCTCCGTTCGATACCGACAGAGACGCCGCCCGTCGACGCCGCGCGGGAACCTTCGACTTCCCATTGCGCGCTCCGCCCAGAACGACGAGGGCCGGGTTGGCGCTCTCGCCCGGAACGACTGGAGGGCACCTCGCTCATGCGCGCTCGATCCCCGCCAGCGCGCAGATCACCTCGCCGGCTATCATCTGGCCCATGATGGGCGGCACGTACGACGCCGTGCCGAGGTTCGACCGCTCGCGGCGCGCGGCGCCCTCGCGCACGGGCACGTCCACCGGCTGCTCGCACGAGTACAGCACGCGCAGATGCCGGATGCCGCGCTTGCGCCCCTCCTTGCGCATGATGCGGCAGAGCGGGCAGTTCACCGTGTCGTACACGTCGGCCATGCGGAAGCACTCGGGGCGCAGCTTGTTCGCCGCGCCCATGCTGCTGATCAGGCGCAGCCCGCGCTCGTCGGCGTACTGCGCCACGGCGAGCTTCGCCGATATCGTGTCGATGGCGTCCACCACGTAGTCCGCCCCGCCGGCGTGCGCGTCGAGGAACGCCGGCACGTTCTCGGCCAGCAGGAACTCGTCGATCGCCTCCACCTGCGCCGCGGGGTTGATATCGGCCACCATGGCGCGCGCCACGTCCACCTTCTTGCGCCCGATGGTGCTCGTGAACGCGATGGACTGGCGGTTGATGTTGCTCGCCTGCACCACGTCGTGGTCGACGATGACGAGGCGCCCCACCCCGCCGCGCGCAAGCGCCTCCACGCAGTTCGAGCCCACGCCGCCCACCCCGAGCACCATGACGGTGGAAGCCGCGAGCCGCGCGAGGCCGTCGCGTCCCATGATCGGTTCGAGTTTCGAGGTGGCGGTGTCGCCCGCGCCCGCTGCAGTCATTGCCGTCCTTTCTGTCGGCGACCATGGTAGCATGTCGTGGAGGCGCAGCGCCCGAAACGCTTCGCCGGAACAGCCCGCCCCCCTGTTGTCGCCCGAAACGGTCGGTTTCGGCGCGAAAAACGACCGTTTAGGGCGACAACGCATTTGCGGCCGCGGCCGTCCGCCGCGCCTACGCCGACGATCCGATTCCCAGGCGCTCGAGGTCGGCGGCGAAGCGCTCGCTCGGCAGGCCGAGCCCCTCGAAGCCAGCCGCCCTGCAGCGCAGCTGCTCGTTCGCGATGCGGCACGCCTCGAGCGGAAACGGCTCGCGCACGTCAAGCGAGGGCGAAAGGGGCAGCAGCCTCTCCACGAGCACGTTGAGGAATGCCACGGGGCGACGTCCGTGCGTGCGCGTTACCGAAGGCGCGCCGCCGAAGAACAGGTACGCGTCGATCGTCGACGCGTCAAAGCCCGCATCCGCGAGAGCGGCGCGCAACGCGGCGAGCGCCGCATCCTGCCAGCAGCGCCAATCGCCCGGCTGCATGCGGGCGAACGCCGCGAACCGGCTGCTCGCGTTCACGAGCAGCAGCACATCGGCGGCGCCGAACAGCACGCGATGAGCCTCCCAGCAGAAGGCGAGGTCGTCCACTTCGCCGTACGCGGGCCGCGGCAAGCGCAGGTGGCGCTGCAAGGGTATGGTGATGCCGAATTCCATGCAACCAGCATACAGCGAAATTATATGATTGCGATGGTCATGGACAAAAACTCTCGGTTTCTCTAGCTTCTCGAGGTTCTTCGAAGCCCGCCGAAGCCTTTCGGAGAACCAAGGTGCAAACCACCCGATCACAAGCTCATCGTTCCGGTTATGCTCTAAAGGGAATAGAGAATCTGCGCGTTTTTGCCCACTGCGCACTCGCGCCAGACGCAGAATCAGAGCCCGAACTGCCGCGGACCGGCACGCCAGACGGCATGCGCGCGCTTTTCGAGTCGCTCGCAAGGCGGACGCTGATTCCGCCTCCTTACCAATGATTAAATGCCTCACCTGCGCTTTTCGAGTCGCTCGCAAGGCGGCACAATGCACGCGCCTCTCGCGCCTCGAGGCGGAGGCCGATCGATAGCGCGCTTGCGCCATCCAAAACGCAGCAACCCGAAAAGAGCGGAAGGACACCCCGCGCTGCAATGTCCGCGATGCTTTCTGCCGGCATCGCGCGGAACCCTTCGACCTTACGCTTCCGATCCACTCGAGACGACGCGAAGCTCGCCATTCTGCGGCACGCCAACAGCGGCTCGACGGCGAAAAACGAGCGCGCTGCAAGATTCGGCGACCCCCACCCCTTCATCAGGCGCGCCCTTGGACGACGCGCGCCCATGCCCTTTTCGAAGATGCACCTGATCTGCGAAAGCGAAGAGCAATACAGGAGAGACCGGGGAAACCGACGAGCAGAAGGCGGATTTTCGCCATTTTTGGTCACAAGCCCCCTTCTTCCGAGGTCGCGACGCTTGCCGCCGCGCCTCGGCACGTGCTACACTGACGGCGTCATGCCCCGCGACCGCCCCAATGCCAAGCGGCCGCTTCTGCAAGGAGAGCGATACATGAAGTTCTAGCGATGCCCCTCAGCCGACGTATTCCTTGGCGCCCGCACGGCGCCGGGCTCTGCGCGGAACCGCATCGCAGCTTCATAGGCGCCCTCACCCCGCACACGCACATGCACGCACTTCGCACGCGACGCTGCCCGCGAACATCCGCGCAGGCCCCTTCACGAAGGAGGCCTCCATGGTTCTCACCTTGCACGACATCCGCTACACCTATCCCGGCTCGCCCGCACCGGCGCTCGACGGCGTGTCCGCCACGTTCGCAAAGGGCTGGTGCGGCATCGTCGGCGACAACGGCTGCGGCAAGAGCACGCTCGCGCGCATCGCGTGCGGCCTGCTCGCACCCGATGCCGGCTCGGCGTTCCCGTGCCTGACCGCCATGTACTGCCCGCAGGACGCCTCCACATCGCCCGACATGCTGGAAGACTTCTCCTGCGACTTCTCGCGCGAGGCCCAACGTTTGCGCGAGAACCTGGGGATCGACGACGACATGCCCTGGCGCTTCGACTCCTTGAGCTTCGGCGAACGCAAGAAGATCCAAGTTGCGTGCGCGCTTTGGCAGAATCCCGCCGTGCTCGCCCTCGACGAGCCGACGAACCACGTGGACGCGCGCTGCCGGGAGGCGCTCTCGCACGCGCTCGAAAGGTTCCGCGGCATAGGGCTCCTCATCTCGCACGACCGCGCGCTGCTCAACCAGCTGGCCGATCGCTGCCTCATGAACGAGGCCGGCAGCTGGACCATGCGACCCGGCAGCTACGACCAGGCCCGAAATGAGCAGGAGCGCGAACGAGCCGAAGTCTCCGCCCGCAAGGAGGCCGCCAAGCGCGAGGCTGCACGCCTCGCGACTGAGGCCGACGCACGGGCGCACCTTGCTGCGCGCACCGCAAGCCGCCTGAGCGCACGTCGCCTCGACAAGCACGATAGCGACGGACGGAGTCGCCGACAGCTCGCCGTGTTCTCCGGCAAGGACGGACAGGCCGGGAGGCTCGCCACGCGCATGGACGCCCGCGCTGCGCGGGCGAGCGAGAAAGCCGCCTCCATCCGCGTCGCGAAGCGCTACGACGGCTCGCTCTGGATGGACGCCCGCCCGCATCCGCGCGCGACGCTCCTGTTCATGGAGGAGCACAGCATCCCTTGCGGAGGAGGGCAGTTGCGGCTGCCGAAGCTGGCACTCGGCCATACTGATCACGTGGGCGTATCCGGCCCGAACGGCGGCGGCAAATCCACTCTCGTGCGCCACCTGCTGCGCCAGCTGCCCGCCGACGTGCCCGCGCTCGTCATCCCCCAGGAAGTGAGCCGGGACGAGGCCGACCGCGTGCTCGCCCGCCTGCACGACGCCGACGAAGCGCGGCGCGGCCGGCTGCTGTCGTTCGTCACGCTGCTCAACTCCAGCGCCGAGCGCATCCTGGCCGGCCGCGACGTGAGCCCTGGCGAGCTGCGCAAGCTCATGCTGGCCGAGGGCGCGCTCGACGGCCCGGCCCTCATCGTGATGGACGAACCCACCAACCATCTGGATCTCCACTCGACCGAAGCGCTCGAGCAGGCGCTCGCCGCCTACCCTGGAGCGCTCGTGGTGGTATCCCACGACGAGGCCTTCCTCGAGGCCTGCACAACCACTCGCTGGATCGTCGACGAAGGGAGGGTGAGAACCGGGCGAGCGGGCAGCGAACGGCGCTAGGCCCCCTCCCCGCGACGCAGGCCGCAGGGAGGGGCCTCGCAGCGAAAGCGCGCTCGACCCGGCCAGGACGCCGAACTTGCCGACGGCGGCTCACTGCGAGGATGCGGAAGACGAGCCCCGGCCGTCGCCTGTCCCGCCATCGGCGGAGGAATCGCCCGACGAGCCGGAGTCCGGTTGCGTCGAGGACCCGCCGGAAGCGGAGCCGCTGCCCGCATCGGGATTCGCTTCCGAACCGGAGCCCGCGTTCGGACCGACGGGCTCGGCCGAACCGTCGTCCTTGCCCGCGTCCGTGCCGGGGTCGGCCGTCGCGCCCGACTGGTCTTTCGGGGCGTCCTTGCCCGAATTCTGCGCGCCCGCATCGTCGCCCTCCGCAGGACCGGGCTGCGCGTCGGATGGCGAGGGCGCGTCCTGGCCCGCCTGGCCGCTTGCGCTGTCCCCGTCGACAGCCGCCGGCTGGCTGCGCGCGGGCAGAAGGGGCTCGGTCTTCGCACCAACGCCCTGGCCCGACGACGCGAGGTCGACGACGACGGCGCTCACGGCGACGGCGACGAGCGCGGACGCGACGGACACGATCATCACGCCGCGTTTGACCCTGCGCTTGTGCGCACGCTCGGCACGAGCGCGCCGCACTGCGGACTCGCCGGTTCTAAGGGCGTCGTCCACACGCGCCGCACCGGCCGCATCGGCGGCATCGGAGCATGCGGGCGCCGATGCGCCAGAGGCGGCGCCTCCCGCCCCCTTCGACCCGGCGATCTCCACAGGCGTGAGCTCGCGCAGTTTGTCGGCCGACCGCTGGAGGAACCTCTTGTACAGCTGCGAGGCCACCGCCGACACCACCGAGCCAACGCCCACGCCGATGGCCGATCCGTAGATACCGATCTGCGACGCCAGCAGCATCGATGTCACCGCCGCGAGGGCACCAGCCGCCACCTGGGAAAACGATAAATCATCGAACAAACCGCCCCGCCGATCCTCTGTATGCTCGCCCTTCGCCATCGTCTCCCTTTCCCGCACTTCGCGCCGCGCCCGCGCGGCCAGCGACCGAGCGCCCGCGCAGTTGGACGTCGCACCCGGGCTCGCCGCTCTCGCCCGACCATACCGAAGCGATATGGAGCCACGGCGGAGTTCATCCAAGCGTTACCGCACGACCATGAAACGTCCGCACACCCCCTTTGCGCGGCGCAGCGCAACGACCGACGGAGCGAGGCAACCACGAAACGTGCGCACGGCCGACCCCCCTGCACGGCGCTTGACGAGGAGGCCCGGATAGGATAGGTTCCGATACGACCGATCAAGGGAGGAGAAGCGCATGGAGTTCGAAACGACGAGGACATTCGACGTGCTCGTGGTCGGAGGCGGCATCGCCGGCACCACGGCCGCCCTGCACGCGGCGCGCTCGGGAGCGCGGACGGCCATCGCATGCGCGGGCGCGCTGTTCTCGGGCTCGAGCTTCTATCCGGGCACATGGGGCCTGGGGCTCGTGGGGCCCGAATCGTCCGACGACGAGGACGACCTCGTCCGCGCGATCCTCGAAGTGGGATGCGGAGCGGCGCTGCCGAAGCTCGTCTCGGTGTTCGTGCGGGACATCCCCTCCGCCATCGACGAGCTCGAGGCGGCGGGCGTGCGCCTCATGCGCCCCGACCGCCCCGACGAGCGGGAGTTCGTCCCCTGCTTCGATCGGAAGCACCGGCTCTGGCGCGGCATCGTGCGCGAGAGCTACGAGGAGGCGGTGCGGCGCGAGCTTGAAAGGCTCGGCGTGGAGGTCCTGCCCGGGCGAACGCTCGTCGACCTCGTCGAACGCGACGGCGCCGTCGCAGGTGCAGTGCTGGCCGCACGCGGAAAGGCAGCCTTCGAGCCGGTGGACAGCAAAGCCACGGTGCTTGCCACGGGCGGGTTCGGCGGCCTGTTCGAACGGCGGCTCACCGCCAACGACGTGACGGGAAGTGCGCACGCGGTGGCGCTCGCCCATGGATGCGCGCTCGTCAACCTCGAGTTCATGCAGATGATGCCGGGGCTTGTGAGCCCCAAGCGCGGCATCGTGTTCAACGAGAAGACGTTTCGCCACGTGGCCCTGCGCAACCCCGACGGCACGGATCCCTTCGCGGGACGGTCCGACGCTCAAGCGCTCCTCGAGGAGAGATCGGGGCACGGTCCCTTCACCGCGCGACTCGCATCTCGCGCGATCGACCTCGCGATGGACGCCGCAGGGCCGAAGGGGCTCGCAGTGCGCTACCGCATCGGGGACGCAGAGGACGGCGCCGAGAGCGCGGCGCTTCCCGAGTTCGTGCGCACCTACTTCGACTGGCTCGAGGAGGCGGCGGGCATCCAGCCCACCGACGAGCTGCGCATCGCGCCCTACGCCCATGCAGCCAACGGGGGCATCCTCATCGACGCCGACGGATCCTGCGGCGTGCCGGGCCTGTTCGCCTGCGGCGAGGCGACCGGGGGCATGCACGGGGCCGACCGCATCGGCGGGCTCTCGAGCGCGAACGGCCTCGTGTTCGGCCGCCGCGCGGGACGCTCTGCGGCGGCCTGGTCCAAGGAGCGCGCCGAGGTGCGCCGCAGCGGCGATGCGCTGTCGGCAGACGTCCCTCGGCATGCGCTGCCCAACGCGCCCGAGATCGCGCGCTTGCTGCGCCGCACGATGACGGAGTCGTGCATGATCGTGCGCACGGAAGACGGGCTCGAACGGGCGCTCGCGACCATCGACGAGCTCGCTGAGCGAGCGCGCGCCGAGGTGCGCCCCGCATCAGACGCGACCGCGATCGCCGAGGCCGCTATCGTGCGCAACCAGCTCATGCTGGCAAAGGCCTTCGCCGAGGCCGCTATCGTGCGCACCGAGAGCCGCGGCGCGCACTTCCGAGCCGACTTCCCCGCCGAGGATCCCGCCCAAGCCCGCCCCCTGCTCGTCGAACTCGATGCGCAGCGCGCTCCGCGCACCCGCCCGCTCGCGCCCGACGCCCGCAACGCCCCGGCCGGGCTCGAACCGGCCTCCGGCGCGCGACGCTAGCCGCGCGCCTCTCGCAAGCGCCAAACGGCAAAGGATCAGAGGATCGCAATCAAGCCGAGCGCCACCGCCGCGACGCCGCTCATGAAGTTCACCGCGTCGTTGGTGGCCCACGCTCGCCCGGACACGAGCGCCGCCGCGGTGCCCGAGGCTGGCGGCCTCTCCACGATGCGCCCCGCCTCGGGATCGCGGTACTTCGCCTGAAGGCTCGCACCCAGCACGCTGTCCACGAGCGACCCCGCCACGCCGCACGCCGCGATGAGGAGGAATGCGTCGGGGCCCGTCGGAACCGCGAAGCCGAACGCGCGGAACAGAAGCGTCGCCAAAAGCGCCGTCGAGACGGCGCCAGCGCACGTGGCCGCCAGCCCGAGCGGGCTCACGCCGCCCGAAAGGCCGCGCTGCAACGGCTCCCGCGTGAGGATGTCCACAGGAGGGTTCTTGCTGTGCACGCCCACCTCCGACGCCCAGGTGTCGGAGGTGCTGGCAGCGAGCGCCCCCGCCGACACGACGAGCAGCCACCCGTCGCCCGAAGCCGCGTACGCCAGCGCGCAGAGAAGGGCCGGCGCACTGTTCGCGAGCACCTGGCGCAGCCTCCGCGGCCCGCTTTGCCGATGCGCCTGCCGCATGTGCGGCTCATCCTCCTCGGCGCGCGCACGCGCCGTCCGAACGCGGCGCGCCATCGCCCTCGACGCGAGGTTCGAGCTGCCGAAGAACCACATGAGCAGAAGCCACAAAGGCCATCCTCCGACGCCGAACAGCAGCGCGCCCACCACCGCGGCCCCGAGCGCTCCCGGCTTCGTGAGCAGCCGCAATCTGAGCGATGCGAGGGCCACGGCACCGGAAAGCGCAAGTCCCGCAGCCACCGGCGCGAGAGGCGAGCCCGGTGAAAACAGCGCCACGTAAACAGCCGAAACGCCAAGCGGCACGGTCAGGTTGTCCAAGCCGTCGGAGGAGAGCAGCTCGAGCAGCGTCGCCACGACCGCGAGCACGGCCGCGACGCCGAGCGCCGCCACGACCTCGGGCGCCGCAAGCGCGCCTCCTCCCCCGCCCGCCGCGCCCGCCCCTACCGGCGGTGCGGCTACCAGCACGAACGCGCACGAGAGAAAGCTCGCGACGAACATCGCCGCGCTGCCCGCGACGGTTTTGCCGCCGCCCGCGATGGCGATCCGCCGCCGACCGAAGCGTCGTCCCGCCACGGCCGCGAGGCCGTCCCCGAAGCTCATGCAGAACACGCCGAGCGCGCCCACGTATGGTTCGCCGACGCCGAACGCGCAGAACGCGAGCACGGCAAGGGAAGCCGCGTAGTACACGGTGCCCGGCGTGTCCTCGCCCTCTTCTCGCGCCATGAACGAAAGGCGCCGCGTGCGGTACGCGATGCCGTTCACGACGACGAACGCCGCCGGCAGCGCAGCGGCCCACAGCGCCGAGCCGACGAGCAGCGACGCGATGACCCACCAGCCTCCCAGCCCGATGTGGACGACCTTGCGCGCCGTCTCGGCCGATGCGCCCGCTCTCGAGAGCAGCCACGCCGCCGCGAGCACGACCAGCACGTACGCTCCCGACAGCGCAACCCCCACAGCATCTCCCACCAGGCTCACCGCCCCTCGGAAAGCGCGTTCGCTGCGGCCGCCACGAGCCGGCGCGCCGAGCGCTCCGGCACCGAGCAGCGCCTCGTCAGGCACGCGTAGCCCGAGGCGCGCACCTCGTCCATGATGGCCCGGTACAGCACGAGCGAAGAAAGCGTGGGAAGGCGGCTGTCCTCGTCCAGCTCGAACACGTCGCGCTCCATCGGACGGTACAGCTCCTCGGAGCGCCGCGCGACGACCTCCCACGCACGGCGAAACGAATCGTCGACGCGGTGCGCGCGAAACCCGTCGAGCGTGCAACCCGCCTCTTTGAGCACCGATACGGGCAGGTACACGCGCCCGCGCTCGAGATCCTCGCCCACGTCGCGCAGAACGTTCGTGAGCTGCATGGCCACGCCGAGCGCCACGCCGCT
Organism: Gordonibacter sp. An230; assembly: GCF_002159915.1. Lineage (GTDB taxonomy): Bacteria > Actinomycetota > Coriobacteriia > Coriobacteriales > Eggerthellaceae > Rubneribacter. The sequence goes on along the minus strand of NZ_NFJP01000018.1, from coordinate 4,748 downwards.
CTCGCGCAGACGCCCGCCCGTCGGCGCGGACGCGCGCAGAAGCGGCAGCAGCATGAGCCCCACCGAACCCGCCACATAATAGGCGTACTCCTCCAGCTCCTCCATGGTGGCCGGCTGGCGGAACGCCAGATCGCGCCGTTGCCCCTCGATCATGTCGTAGAAAGGGCCCTCGTCGATGTCGAACGCCAGGAACACGGCCTCCATCGCGCGCCACAAAGGCGTGTCGGCGACCTCGCCCGCGCAGAATCGGTCGAGCTCGCCGCGCAGAGCGTCGAGAGAAGCCTCGTCCGCTTCGCGGTCAGCGCAGTCATCGGCAACGCGGCAAAACGCGTAGAGCGCGTACACGCCCTGCCGCTTCTGCTTCGGAAGCCCCGAGAACGCCCGGTGGAAGCTGCTCGAATTGCGCGCGATCACCGACTCGCACCAAGCGAAGTCCCCCTCCCGCTCAGCAAAGAGCGCGTCGACCACCGCGCTCATCGGCCGCCCTCCGCCCCGGCCGCGCGTCCGTCGTCGCGCAGAAGCTCCTCGACGGCGAGCTTCGCGCTCAGAAGCACGATGGGCACGCCCGCGCCAGGATGCACGCTGCTGCCGCAGAAGTACAGGTTGTCGCACGCGGACGCCTTGTTGTGAGGACGCCAGTAGTTGCTCTGGAACAGGGTGGGACGCAAGCCGAACGTCGCGCCGTTGCACGCGTTGAACCGCTCGGCGAAGTCGAGCGGGGTGAATGCGCGTTCGAATACGATATGGTCGCGCACATCGCCGTAAGCCGTCTCGCGCTCCACGAGGTCGAGCACCAGATCGCGTCGAGCGGCAACCTCGGCGGGCCCCCAGGCGGGCCCGTTCGCCGACAACGGCGGCACCGGAACGAGCACGTAAAGCGTCTGGCAGCCCTCAGGCGCGAGCGATGCGTCGAGGGAGCAGGGCGCGTAGCAGTAAAACGAGGGGTCGTCGGGAAAGCGCTCGTCGTCGAAAAGGTCGGCCACATTGCGCTCGAAGTCGGGCGCGAAGCGGATAGAATGCACCGCATCGGTCTCGTAGCGCTTGTCGAGGCCCAGATAGAGCACGAAGCACGAGCACGAGTAGGACATCGAGTCGATCTTGGCGTCGGTGTACTTCCCGCGCGCCCGGGCATCGCCCACGAGGCGCTTCATCGCGTAGGGGAAATCGGCGTCGCACACCACGTAGTCGGCCCGGTCGAGCCTCCCGCCCGCCTCCACGCCGCGCGCGCCGCCGAACTCGATCGCGATGCGATCCACCGGAGTCGAAAGGTGCAGCTCGCCACCCTGTTCGAGGAACAGGCGCTCGAGGCCCTGAGCCATCGCGTACATGCCGCCCTTCATGAACCACACGCCGTACAGAAGCTCGATCATCGGGATGATCATGTACAGCGACGGCCCTTCGTAGGGCGAGATGCCGATGTAGAGCGTCTGAAACGCGAGCGCCTTGCGCAGCCGGTCGTCCTTCACGTATTTGGACACCGACGAGTACGCGTCCCCGAGCGTGTGCAGCCGAGCGCCCGCCACGAGGCTCTTCGGATTGTAGAAATCGAGCGGGCCGCGAAACGACCTCTCGAGGAAGTTGTCCTTCGCGATGAGGTAGCGTTTGTAGAGCAGCGCGAGGTAGGTAAAGTAGCCCTGCGCGTCGCGCTCGCTCACGGCCTCGACCGCCTCGGTGACGGACGAGAGGTCGTTCGACAGGCGCAGCCGCTCGTTCGGACCGAACGAGACGTCCATGAGCGGCTCGACCTTCTCCATGGGAATGTAATCGTCGGCGTCGCGCCCGCACGCTTCGAACGCCTCGCGGTACAACGCGGGCATCATCACGATGGTGGGACCGACGTCGAAGGTGAACCCGTCCCCGCGGATACGGCTCATCTTCCCGCCAACCTGCGGCTCCTTTTCGTAGAGGGCGACCTCGTAGCCGGCGTGCTGCAACCGTACGGCCGCCGCGAGGCCGCCGATGCCGGCCCCGATGACGATTACCCGTTTCATGCGACTCCTTCGATGCGTGCGCGATACGCGTTTCCGTCATTGTAGGAGCGGAAGGCGCGCCATCCCGACCGGGGGGCGCATCATAAGACGAGCCGTAGCGCCCGCGTTGCGAACGCGTCAGAATCGCAAAGAGGGCGCATCGCTTCGCGCCCGCCCGCCAAGCACCCGAAGGCCGAGCGCGCGACGCGGCAAGAAAGCCGAAGAAGGGGCGAAATCGAGAGGGGAAGCCGCCTCCGGCCGGTCAAGGCGAGGGCGTCAATCGAGGCAGGTGCTTGCGGAAGCGCCGGGGAAAGCGAGGTCGGCGAGGGTCGCACCGTCCACATAGCGCTCGATCGCCTCGCCCAAGCCCTCCCAAAACCGGACGGTGGCGCACGAGCTCTCCCGCGGGCACATCGCGCCCTCCTCGAGGGCACGACACGCCACCGGCGCAGTCGTGCCCTCCACAGCGCGCAAGACATCGCCAACCTTCACGGTCGAGGGGTCGTTCACAAGCGCGTAACCTCCCCCCTTCCCGCGCACGCTGCGCAAAAGCCCCGCCTGCACGAGCGGACGGGCGAGCTGTTCAAGGTACTTGAGGGAAATGCCTTCGTGCTCCGACACCTCGCGCAACGCCACCCTGCCCCTCGATTCGAGCTGAGCAATCCGCACCATGAGCCTCAGCGCATAGCGCCCTTTCGTCGACACGAGCATCGTCGCCATTCCTCTCTCGCGCACGTTTCCAACACTAGGTCGCAGGCGGGCGAGCGCCCCGACCCGCATGGCCCTCCGCGCCCGATCCGCATCGCACCGCGCAAGGCGAGATGCAGCGCGCCCTCCGCGCGGCCCCGCAGCGCGAACATCCATGCGCTCCGCAGCCGCCCGAGCCCCTCGACCGCCAAGGCCGTCCGAATCCCAGAGCCCAGCCCATCGAACCCCGCACCCTCGAAACCGAACGAGCGCTTCGGTCGAAGCAGCCGCATCGACGCTCACTCGCACGGCCTTGGCCGCACGAAGCCGGATGTCTCGGCAGCCTCGGCCCTCCGAAGGCGGCGGGGCCTGCGCAGGCGGGCGCTATCCTTCCCGGCGCCATGTGATCGAAGGAGGCAAGGGGTCCCGCCTCCACAGTCGCCGCCCCGTAAGACAACGCCCTTCCGAACGCGCCTCGGGAGGCCGCCCCTCCGCAGCCATCGCCGCCTCTGCCGCCGAAATCCGCACGCGACCGACCCCCGGGAATCCATTCCCCTTTAATTCTAGCAAAAACCTAGGATTACATTGGAACATCCTCACGCGAAATCCTTCGCGCATCCCTTCCGACTCCGAGGGAAGGGACGAGCGAACGCGCCGGGCGGCAACCGGACCTCGCATGCCCCTTCTCCGGCGCACCGGAGCGGCGAGCAGCTCAGACCCTCGCGATTCGCGCCCGACCAGCAGCCCGCCCGACAGCGCCCGGCGTCACCGGCCGCCCGCCCGACAGCGGCCGACGTCACCGGCTGCCCGCCCCGTCTTCCGAGACCTCCGCGCCGTGTCCGACGGATCCCGCCGACCCCTGTCCGTAAACGCGATCCAGCAGCTCGCCCTTAGTGTGGATTCCGAGTTTCGCGTACGCATGCTTCATATGGGTTTTCGCCGTCTCCCTCGATATGAACAGCTCGTCGGCCGCCTGCGGCACCGTCCTGCCCTGCGCCACAAGCGCCACGACCTCCTCCTCCCTTCGCGTCAAACCGAACGCGCGGGCGAGCAGCGCGCAGCGCGCCACCTGCGAGTTGAGCGCGTCTTGCGAGCAGGCGCCGACCGGCTCCTCGCGCGACAGCCTCCAACTTCGGATGAAGTTGTATTCGTTCAGGAAGGTCATAGAAGACACCACGATCAATAGCATCGAGATCGAATAGAGCGCCTCCACCTTCATCCAGTCGAACAGCCCCTCCCCCACCGCGAAGACAAGCCACGCCCCGACAAGCTGGCTGGGCAAAAGCGCGCAGCGGAGGAAGCCGTACGCCCATGCGGAAGGCACCCCGTGACAGCGGCAGTTCTCGTTGAGAACCATGACGGAAAGGAGGAGAAACCCGAGCACGCCCGCGTTCACGAACGCGCACGACACGATCTGCGCCTGCTGCGAGAGCAAAGGGCCAAGGAGCAGCCCTCCGGCCATGAGCGGGAGCGACACTTGGTAGAGCATCCTCACATCGAAGCGATCAGCCAGCGCGAAGCACCCGACCAGAAACACAAGCGACACGCACGCGCACCCCAACGCCAGCGATAGCGAAGAGGTGCGCTCGTCCGCGAACGGGAAGGTCGCGAAGCACCCGGCGAACTCGGCCGCCGCCATCATGATCATGGGCCTGACGGGAACGACGAGCTTCTCGCGGGCAAGGGGAGGCGTCTCGCGAACGGAAGCCCCGAGGGGAGACTTCCGCCCGAACGCCCGTCGAGCGATCAACGCGACGCCCATCAGAACGGGCAAGACGCTTGCGGCGAGAGCGAACGGCCCAACCGGAAGCGACGACAACGCCGCCGAAAGGCCCGCCACCCCGAGAAGGGTGAGGGAGAGCGCTTTGCCGACGCTGCGTATCCCCAAACCCGAGAGGCACTCCATCGCAACTATGAAGAGCACCGACATGCTCGCCCCGATGCACGCGCACGCCACCAAGCGAACAACCTCCCGCACAAGCGGATCGAGCGTCAGCAGCATCAGGCCCGTCTTTGCGGCAGTCCCCGCCGTCGCAAGCGATGCCCCACACGCCCCCACCCCCTCTCTCGTATACACATCTCCGAGCCCAC
>NZ_NFJP01000017.1 GCF_002159915.1 Gordonibacter sp. An230 | reverse complement strand
TGCCGAAGCGCGCTCCGCCTTCGCCGTCGCGCGAACCGCGGGCCTCGCAGCCGCTCCCGCTGACGCACTACGCCAACATGAATCTGCTTTGTAAGGGGGATGGTCGCATGGCCAAGAAAAAGAGATTTCGCATGATCGACGCGATCCTCACGGTGATCTGCGTCGTGTTCGTGGCCGAGGCCGCGGCCCCGGCCGCCGCCATCGGCAACCAGCAGTTCTTCTGGTGGATCTTCCTCATCCTCGCGTTTTTGCTGCCCTACGGGCTTATTGTGTGCGAGTTGGGCACCGCCTACGCCGATGACGAAGGAGGCATTGCCGACTGGGTGCGTCGCGCGTTCGGCGATGCGTGGGGCAGTCGGGTGAGTTGGTACTATTGGGTCAATTTTCCATTGTGGATGGCTTCGCTCGCGTTCTTGTTCCCTGAGACCATCACGCTTTTGACGGGGATGGAGCTGGGCCTTGTTCCCACGCTCGCCATCGAGCTGGCGTTCGTGTGGATCGTCGTGCTCATGAGTTTTTCGAAGACCTCGGACTCCGCGTGGATTCTCAATCTGTCGGCTGTGCTCAAGGTGCTCATCGCCGTGGCGGTCGGTGGTCTCGGCATCTACTATGCCGCGACGAACGGCTTCGCGAGCGACATGTCGCTGTCCACGTTCTTGCCGTCGGCCGATGCGAGCAGCCTCACGTATTTGTCTGTCATTCTGTTCAACTTCATGGGGTTCGAGGCCATCGCCGTGTTCGCGAGCGACATGGAGAACCCTACGAAGCAGATCCCCGCAGCCATCATCGTCGGCGGTCTGGCCATCGCGGCCATCTACCTGTTCAGCTCGTTCGGCATCGGCGCGGCCATCCCGGCCACCGAGGTGTCCCTTGACTCCGGCATCATGGACGCGGTGGCCATCATGGCCGGCGATGGCAGCCTGCTGTTCGTCGTCATCGGGGTTGTCTTCCTGATCACGCTGTTCGGCAACATGATCAGCTGGTCGTTCGGCGTGAACTACGTGGCGGCGCGTGCGGCCGACAAGAAGAACATGCCGCAGGTGTTTTCGCGTCTCGGCAAGAACGGCGTGCCCACCGGCTCGGCCGTAGTCAACGGGATCGTCGCGAGCGCGCTCGTTCTCGTCTCGCCCGTCATGTCGGCCGTGGGGCTGGACGGGTTCTTCTGGATATTCTTCTCCATGAACGTCGTGTTCCTGCTCATCTGCTACATGCCCATGTTCCCGGCGTTTTTGAAGCTGCGCAAGGTCGATCCGGATCGTCCCCGCATTTTCAAGGTGCCCGGCGGCAAGATCCTCATGGGCGTTGCGGCGTGGCTTCCTGTGGTGCTGCTCATTTTGTCGATGGTCGCCACCATCGTGCCGCTCAACGGCAGCGAGGAGGAGCTCTCGAAGATTCCGATGCTTATCGGCGTGGCCGCGTTCGCGGTGATCGGCGAGGTCGTGCGCGTCGTGTCGGCGCGCAGGAGGGCTGTCGAGTACCGCGGCATGGCGCTCGATGGCGACCCTGAGGAGTTCGACGTGCTCCACGGCAACCTCGCGCAAAACGCCGAGCCCGCGGGAGCGACCTCGCCCGATCCTGCCCACGAATCGGCGGTGTAGCGTCCGACCCGCGTCGATCCGGCGGCAAAGCCTTCGTCCGTGGGATGAGGAAGGGCTCCACACGGGGCCCTTCCTCTGTTGCGGGGGAAAGCGGGGCGGGGCAGGCCTATCGTCCAAAGCGCAGCGCACATTGAGAACCCCCATGTTGCCCTGAGCAGAGCATGCGGCGAGCTCCACCGTCATACCGAGCGAGCGCAGCGACTCGAAGGATTCTTTCCAGAGGGCGCAACGCTCCCTTCGCATGCCGGGAGGAGCGCGATGCGCCCTCGGCGCTTTTGGCGGGTTCCTTCAGCTCATCGCGCTCGCTCGGTATGACAACCTGAAGCGTAGCAAGGGGGCGGCTCTTCTGATCCGGCGGCTCTCTTCGTCGCCGAGCGCTTCACGAGAAGCATCCGTGCTGAAGTTCCCGTTCTTCTCATCGCCCATCGTGCGAAAACCTTCGTTTGAGGTAGGGAGCGGCCGAAAATGATCATGCCCCAAGATCCCGCTCGCATCATGGAAGCGCCTCGTCCCGCAGACCGTGGGCGAGGCGAGCATGCCGAATCGCGGATCGCGCCAACGCGCCTTTCTGCTTCCCCGAACGATCATGTTCCATCGATTTCTACCCCAAACGCCGGCTTCCGGCGCACGGCGGGGGCGTGCCAAGGGAACCGACGGAGTCTCCTTGGCACGCCCTGTGGTGCTAGCTGTTGACCACGGTGCCGCCGTTCACGTGGATGACCTGGCCGGACACGTAGCTTGAGTCGTCGCTTGCCAAGAACACGTAGGCGGGGGCAAGCTCGTAGGGCTGGCCGGGGCGGCCCATCGGCACGCTTTCGCCGAAGTGCCTCACCTCGTCGCTGTCGGGGCCGTAGGAAGCCGGGTTGAGAGGCGTCCAGATGGGGCCGGGCGCCACCGCGTTCACGCGGATGCCGCGCTTCACGAACTCCTCGTTTTCCGAAAGCGAGCGAGTGAATGCCGTGATGGCGCCCTTCGTGGCCGAATAGTCCAGCAGCTGCGGACTTCCCTGGTAGGCCGTCACCGACGTGGTGTTCACGATGGTCCCGCCCTGCGACAGGTGAGGCAGCGCGGCCTTGGCCAGGAAGAACATGCTGAAGATATTCGTCTGGAACGTGCGCACGAGCTGAGCTTGCGTGATGTCGAGGATGCTCTTTTGAGGCGTCTGCTCGCCAGCGTTGTTCACGAGCACGTCGAGGCGGCCCCATTCGGCCACGATGTTGCCGACGACGCCTTGACAAAACGACTCGTCGCCCACGTCGCCCTTGAACACGAGCGTGCGTCTTCCCAGTTCGCGGATGCGGTCGGCCACGGTTTGCGCATCGTCGTCGGAGGAGTGGTAGACGATGGCCACGTCGGCCCCCTCTTTCGCGAAGGCGATGGCGGCAGCTGCTCCGATGCCGCTGTCGCCGCCGGTCACGAGCGCGGCCTTTCGCGCGAGCTTATCGGCGGGGCGGTATGCATCGCTTTCCAGCTGGGGCTTTGGATCGACGTTCGCGCGGGCATCGTCCATCTTGTAGTCCGCCTTCGGGGCTTGGGTCTTGAGCGTTGCGGATTGCGTCATATGCGTCTCCTTCCGTTGGATCGTGCTGGAAGCGTACGGCCGGTGCGGTTCGGCCGCCCCGGCTCTGCGAGAAACGTTACGTGGATTTCTCCGTCCGGTAAGGGAGCGCGTCCGGCGGCGCCCTCGCCGAATGCGGGACGCTTGCCCTCGTTCGGTGAAAAGTCGACGGTTCCATTCAGGGTTTCGCTATACTGGCTCGAGGGACGACGAGACGGGAGGAGTCGCGTATGCTGCATGCGGTTGAAGTCAAGCCCGACGTGTACTGGGTGGGCGGCGTCGATTGGAACGAGCGCAACTTCCACGGCTACACGACGGACAGGGGGTCGACCTACAACGCCTATCTCATCATGGACGAGCACCCCACGCTCATCGACACGTGCAAGCCTGCCTTTGCAGGAGAACTGTTGGAGCGGGTGCGCGAAGTGGTGGATCCCGCATGCATCGAGCACGTGGTTGCGAACCATGTGGAGCAGGACCATTCCGGCGCTCTTCCCGCAATCTGCGAGCTCGCGCCGAACGCCCGCATTTACGCGAGCGCGCCGCACGGGGTGAGCGGCCTTGCGGCCCACTACGGCGATCGCAACTACGTGCCCGTGAAGACGGGTGACACGCTCGGCATCGGCAAGCGTACGCTCTCGTTCACGCAGACCATGATGGTGCATTGGCCGGACAACATGGCGACCTATTCCGATATCGACCGCATCCTGTTCTCGAACGACGCGTTCGGCCAGCACTACGCCTCCTCCAAGCACTTCGACGACGAAGTTGGCCTGCCCGAGGTGCTCGCCCAGGCCAAGAAGTACTACGCGAACATCGTCATGCCGTACTCGCGCCATGTCCAGCGCGCGTTGGGAGCGCTTGAAGGCCTGGACATTGACGTGATCGCGCCGAGTCACGGGGTCATATGGCGCAGCCATGTTCCGGAGGTCATGGAGGTGTACGAGCGCTGGAGCTCGCTTCGGCCCGAGAACTATGCCGTGGTGGTGTACGACTCCATGTGGCATACCACCGAGGCTATGGCGCACGAGATCTTGGAGGCGTTCATCGAACGCGGCGTTCCGGCGCGTCTGTTCGACCTCAAGGCGAACCACATCTCCGATATCATGACCGAGGTGCTGACGGCGAAGTACGTGGCGGTGGGCTCGCCCACGCTCAACAACGGCATGCTGCCCACGGTGGCCGCGTTCCTCTGCTACCTCAAGGGCCTCTCGCCGAAGGCGGGTTGGCAGGGGCGTGTGGGCATCCCGTTCGGTTCGTACGGTTGGGGGACGAACGGTCCGGACGAGGTCGCGGACGTGCTTGCGACGTGCGGTTTCGATCTTGCCCTTGGCACGCTGTCGCACCAATGGATCGAGGATGCGGCGAGTCTCGAAAAGCTGCAGGAGGTCGTTGCCAGCGCGGTTGGCCGCTAGCTTTCGGGCGGTCGGGGAAGGAAGGGGAGGGCATCTGTGAGCGAGGGCCTGGGAAAGGTGCTGCTCATCGCCAACCCGGCGGCGCAGAACGGCAACGGGGGTCCGGCGGCCGAGCGGGCGGCGGAGCGCCTGCGCGCAAACCTGGGCGAGGGCGCCGTGGTGCTTGCGCGAACGGCGGGCCCGCGCCATGCGAGCGAGATCGCCGAGCGCGCCGAGGGCTGCTCGACCGTGATCGCGATCGGAGGCGACGGCGTCATCCATGAGGCGGCGAACGGCCTCATGCGCCGAGCGCCCGCCGAGCGCCCGGTCTTCGGCGTGATCCCGGTGGGGTCGGGCAACGACTACGCGCGCACGCTCGGCATCTCGGAGGACGTCGACGAGGCGTGCGCGCAGCTTCTGGCCGCCCGTGCGTTGCCGGTGGACGTGGGGCGCGTGAACGGGCGCTGGTTCGTGGAGACGCTCTCGTTCGGCCTGGACGCCGCCATCGCGCACGACACCGTGGAGCGCCGCGTGCGCACGGGCCGCTCGGGCACGATGCTGTACATGGAGGCGGGGGTGAACCAGCTGCTGCGTCACCTGGACGTGCGGCGCTATCGGGCTTCGTTCGACGGGGGAGTGCCGGTCGAGTCCGAGTCCGTCATGTTCGCCGTGCAGGTGGGCCCCTACTACGGCAGCGGCTTCAAGATATGCCCCGACGCGAAGGTGGACGACGGCGTTCTGGACGTGTGCGTCGCCCATCCGCCGGTCGGCGTGGCGCGGGCGCTCTACATCTTCATGCGCGCGAAGACGGGCGCGCACATCGGCTTCAAGCAGATCGAGACGCGCCGGGCCTCCACGCTGCGCATCGAGTTCGACGAGGCCCCGCCCGCCCAGATGGACGGCGAGCGCATCGAGGGCCGCACCTTCGACGTGTCCGTGGACGCGGGGGCGCTTCGGGTTCTTCGACCGTGAAGGCCGTATGATCGTACGAAATATGATGCAATATCGTACGAATGCTGCATGAGGATCGTACGATGGGGGGTGCCGCATGGTGGTTACCGCGACGGAGCTCAAGCCAAACTTAGGGCACTGCTTGGATTTGGCGCAGTCGGAGGATATTCTTATCAGCAAGAACGGGGACGCGGCGGCAAAACTTTGCAACCCGTATGCCGATCGCGTGCGGGCTATGGAATCTTTGTTCGGGATTCTTCCCAAGGGCGTCACGGTGGATGATGCTCGAGCGATCAGGGCGGATGAGAAGCGGAAGCTCTCCTAGACACGAACGTCATCATCGATGCGCTTGCCGAGCGCGGGGAGTGGGCTTCGGTTGCCCAGAACCTGCTCTTGCTCGCGGTGCAGGGCAAGGCTCATCTGCGCTTGTCCGGAAGCGCGCTCACTGACATATTCTACTTGGCGAGCTGATACGTGTTCCACGATGAGCAACGCAGTCTGCAGGTGGCCAACATCCTTCTCGATTCTTTATCGGTCGCGGAAGTCGGCTTCGGCGAGTGCTTGCTGGCGGCGAACTCGAAGATTCGCGATTACGGGGATGCGGTGCTCGAGGAGGCTGCCCGAAGGGCGAATCTCAGCTTCATAGTGACGCGCAACGGGGAAGGATTTCGAGGGAAGCGAAGTCCCCATGATCGCTCCTCCGAAATATCTGGAGAAATTGCTCGCCTGGCGTTCCTCATGAGCCGCCTGCGTTGCGGACGGGGGTGCGAGCAAAAGAAAAACGGGTCCCGCGCTTCGAGCGTGCGGGACCCGTTTCGGTTCGAGGAGCCGGTTTCCGGGGAGGAGGCTACTTCACCACGCGGGCGCGGCGCACCCCTTCGATGGCCTCAAGGCGTCCGATGGCGTCGTCGGGGTGGCCCGGCGCGTCTGCGTCGAGATCGAGCAGCGTGTAGGCGTTGTCGCCGCGGGCCTTGTTCGTCATGTTCTCGATGTTCACGCCGGCGTCGCCGAACACGTTCGTGATGCGGGCGATGGCGTTCGGCACGTTCGCGTGCAGCACGGCAACGCGGCGAAGGCCCTCCGGAACCGGTCCCATGTCGCAGGCGGGGTAGTTCACGGAGTTCAGGATGTTTCCGTTTTCAAGGTAGTCCATGAGCTCTCGCACGGCCGTCATGGCGCAGTTGTCCTCGGCCTCGGCGGTGGAAGCGCCCAGGTGGGGTAGCACGACGGCGCCTTTCATTTTCATGACGGCGGGGTTCGCGAAGTCGGTGATGTAGGCGTGCACCTTGCCGGATGCCAGCGCAGCGGCCATGGCCTCGTCGTCCACGAGCGTGTCGCGCGAGAAGTTCAGGAACACCGCGCCGTCTTTCATGAGCGAGCAGGCGCGCCCGTCGATCATGCCGATCGTGCCCTCCATGGCGGGCACGTGGATGCTCATGTAATCGCAGGTGCGGAAAATATCGTCGAGGTTCGTCACGCGATGGACGGCGCTCGAGAGGCGCCATGCGGCGCCCACCGACACGTAAGGGTCGTAGCCGTACACGTCCATGCCCAGCTCGACGGCGATGTTGGCCACCTCGGCGCCGATGGCCCCCAGGCCGATCACGCCCAGCTTCTTGCCCTTCACCTCGCGCCCGGCGAAGGCCTTCTTCGCCTTCTCGGCCGCCTTCGCGATGTTCGGGTCGTCGGCGTTGTCGCGGCACCAGGCGATGCCGCCGGCGATGTCGCGGCTGCCCAGCATGAGGGCGCACACCACGAGCTCCTTCACGGCGTTCGCGTTCGCGCCAGGGGTGTTGAACACCACGATGCCCTCCTCGGCGCAGCGGTCGAGCGGGATGTTGTTCACGCCGGCCCCCGCGCGGGCGATGGCGAGCAGGCTTTTGGGGAATTCCACATCGTGCAAAGACGCGCTGCGCACGAGCGCCCCGTCGGCGCCTTCGATCTCGTCGGAGAGGGCGTAGCCTTCAGTGAGAAGGGCTGTGCCCAGGGGCGAAATGTTGTTGAGGCAGTGGATGCGGCGCATGGGCTCTCCTTCGGGACGGCGGCCCGGCGCGCCCGTTCGGCGCGCCGCAGTCGCTTCGGTGCGTTCCCGATATAGTGCGCGCCCGGAGGTTCCGCTGTCAACGAAGGCTCGGCGAGAAGCTCCAACGTCCGGCGAGATGCCCTTGCGTCCGCCCATCCCGTCTTGCTCAGGTGATGGGGACGAGGCTTCGGGCAGGTCGTATCGGGCACTGTGCGGAGGCGTCGGTCCGAAGCCGCGCCAGAGGCTGCGCGCGGATCGCTCTGTCGCCTACGGTCGAGGGGCTCTGCGAGGGGCTCTAAGCGTGTGCGGGCCGCCGATCCTTCGCGTGGATCGGCGGCCCGCGTTATCGCGACGAGGGGCGCTCCCGGCTAGTTTTGCGTTGAGAGGAACACCTGCAGCGACATCTGCTCGATCTGGTCTTGCAGCTCTTCAAGCTCGTCGACATGCTTGTCCTCGTCCTCGAGGATCGTCGTGAGGATGTCGCGCGTGGCGTAATCGAGCACTTTGCCGGCCAAGACGATGGCCTCGTTATAGTCGCGCACGGTGTCCATCTCGAGCGCGAGGTCGAAATCCACCTGATCGGGGACCATCGCTCCGATGCGGATGTCGTTGAGGCGAGACACGATAGGCGTGCCCTCGAGGAACAGGATGCGCTCGATGAGCTTCTCGGCATGCTTCATCTCGGTGATGGCGCGGCGTTCGAAGGCATCGTGCAGTTTCCCGTAGCCCCAGTCCTCGCACATCTCAGCATGCACCATGTACTGGTTGACGGCGGTCAGCTCGCCGGCCAAAAGATCGTTAAGCGTGTCGATGAGTTCCTGGTTTCCCTTCATGGGGCGCTCCTTCCGAAACATGGGCGATGGACGGCGGGCTGCATCGGCCCGTCCGCTCGATTGTAGGGGCGGTGCGGCGAGAAGGAGGGCGGCGCGGTGAACCGTCTTCGCGGCGTCGCCATGCTGTCAAGAAAACGGAGTCATGTTCGCAGTTCGTTTGCCCGTGCTTGCATATGCTACACTTTCGTATCGGCTCGAGTCGTCGGAGAGTTTGGGGTTCAAGCCGCATGCGACGATCTGGGAGAGGAGGGCTCGTGGGCTTCGCGATGCGTGTCGGGCGCGACGGGGGAGGCCCGACGTTTCTTTTGCTAGGATTCGGGACGTTCCTCGTGACGTACGGCGGCGGGCCGCTCGGATTCTTCTCGGGGCCTACCGGTGCGATCCCGTGGGACGCTGTTCTTGTCGTCCAGACCGCGTTTCTGGTGGGAACCGCGTTGGGCAGCTTCGGAGTGCGGCTCGTGTTTCGCTCAGGTTCCGCGCGAAAGAAGCAGGTGATCGGCGCGTCGGCCTATGTTGCGGCGACGTTTGCGTGTTTGGCTTTCCAGTCTGCTTTACCTGCTGCGGACGTCCCTGCTGGCGCATGGTGTAGGGTCGCGCTGTCCCTGTTTGCGGGAGCGTGCTCGGCGCAACCCCTCCTTTTCTGGGTCGAGCGGCTCCTCGATTTCAGCAAGACGTCCGGACGCTTCGGATTTTTCGCGGTGCTCGTCCCGTGCTATCTGCTCAATCCGATTGCGGCGGCTTTGGTCTCCCAATTCGATGCCGTGCCGTGCGTTGGTCCGGTCGTTGTCGTGGCGTGTTCGCTCGCATCCGCTTCGTTGCAGGCGATTGTTTTTCGATCGCCCGAAAACGACGCTCCTCGGAGACTTTCGGACAAAGGGCCTTATCGGATTGTCGTCCACTCCTTTTCGATCCTTGTCTGCTTGGGCTTCTCGTGGGGGGTGGCCGAGGCTGTTGCTCTGTTTGTGTTCGGTGCCGTCTGGTCAACCGAATCGGCGCTTGGCATGGTCGCTGCTTTCGGTTTGGTGTTCGCCTCGGCTTGTGCGGTACGGGTGCTGCGCGTGCGTGAAGATATGAAGTTCGGAGCCTTCATAAGGCTTTCCATCGTTGCGTGCGGAGGAGTGCTCGTTGCCGTGCCCCTGATAGTCGAAACGGTGCCTTCGTTGCTTTTCCCGTTGTGCTATTTCGTCATACTCCTCGGAGAAGTGTCGCTTGTCGCATTCTCGATAGACGTTTGCCGCGAGGAGGGAAGACCTGTGATTGATGTGTTTCCGGTCAACTATGCGGTGTTCGTGGGGGCCGTCTGCGTATCGGGGGCGCTTTTTTGGCTCGCGCAAGAGTTGTTCGAGGAGCGAACGGCTTGGTGGTCGATTGCGGTCGTTTCGACATGGGCGGTTCTAGCCGCCGTGCCTTTCCTTCCGAGTCGTGCGAGCGACGCGGTCGTGTTCACGCTCGGCGAGCTTCCCGAGAACGAGGGGTACAAGGCAAACGTCTCAATGCTTCGGGATCGGATGGCGCTACGTTATGACCTGACTGGCAAGGAGAGCGAGGTCTTGGACCTTCTGCTTCAGGGCATGAACCGCGAGCAGATTGCCGATCAGCTGTACTTGAGTCCCTGGACGATCAAGTCGCGCATAGGCGCGATCTATAGGAAATGCGGTATCCATTCGTATAAAGAGCTTGTGAAGCTCGCTTCGAGCGATGAGGCGTGAGGCGATCTGCTCGCGGGCCTTCTCGCTTGCGCGATCTCGCAACCTGTCAGCGTTCTGACCGCTTTCGTTCCGTTTCCCGGCTCGCGTCCGCATCTTTCGTTCGCGACGTTCCGCTATTGGCCCTCGATGATGCCGAGCTCCCTCACCGGCTTTTCGACGATGCCGTCTTGCACCTGCCGGTTGCGCAGGACGCCCTTTGCCACGGCATGGGAGCGCGCCTGGGGCGGTCTCGGGCGCTTCGAGACGTAAAAGCTCCTCAGACCGGACGCCTTTCTTTGCAGCATGCCGTCGGCGCACGCGACTGGCCGTCCTCGCTTTGCATTTGTCGTTCTGCCGCTTTTCGAAAGGCGTCGGTCGGCATGGCGGGCGTTCTGCGCCTCTCGCCGTACGAGGCGAGGGAGGGGTGTCTTCCGGGCGGAGGATGATGCGGTCGAGTTGGTTTCTGGTTGGCGGAAAGGTGGCTTTGAGGTGGTGCTCGGCGCGCTGCGCCTGCACATCCCGGACTCCGGTCCGTCGTCGAAAGAGGGTCGTTGGTAACTTCGAGATCGAATTCGTTCCTCCAGCGCCGTTTTGAGGCGAAAGCGCATGTGCGGGGCGCGGTTCCGTCGTCCCTCGCCGTTTTGCCGTCCGGTAGCGCGCCGGCGGCGTGCCGGAGCTTGGCGTTCGCGGGCTGGCTTTGGGCCTCCGAGAATGGCGGCTCAGGTGCTTACCCGCTCGCAAGGACGGGGAGGCGGATCTCTGCGAGAGGCGCGCTACGGAGGCTCGCTTACGGCCAGATCGTCGGCAGCCCGACGAATTCTGCGCGAAAGGGTCGCTTTCCGCTGCTGCCGCCTCCTTCCCGTCCCTTTTCAGCGTTCTCGTCGCGCTTTTCCCGCAGGTCGAAAAGCAGCATGCCCAAATGGGTGATTCCGCTTTTTGCCCAAAGGGGCGCTTTCCCGCCTGCGGGTTCTCCGGGTAGCATGCGGTTTGCGCTATCCGGGCGCGATGAAGACGGGCAATGGGGCCGAAGGAGGTTCGGCATGCATGAGATGGCACTGGTGCACGGAGTGGTCGATGCGGTGCTCGAACATGCCGGGAGCATCGGCGCGGGCGAGGTGACGTCTGTCTTTCTCACGGTGGGGCAAGGGCGCGATGTCGTAGAGGAGTACATGCAGGGGCTGTTCGCGTTTCTTTCGAAAGGCACGGTCGCCGAGCATGCGAGGCTCATCGTCGACAGGACCCCTTTCGCCGTGCGGTGCAACCGATGCGGCTCCGTCTTTCCCATCGACGTCTTCGACTCTTCGACGTGGGAATGCCCTCGGTGCGGAGCGGAGCGGGACTACAGGCTCCATTCCGGCATGGAGTTCACGATCGACCGCATCGAGGTCGTCGGACGCGCGGATTCCGGGCATGCGCAGGCCGATACGGGGGATGCCGCGTTCAGCGCTTCGTCCGCTCGTTGCCCCGTCGGGCGATGCGCGTCTTCGGTTGCAGGGCGGTCGATGCGCTCAAGGCGGTTCCGACATGTTGGAGAAGAGAGGAGAGGCGAATGACGAAGGATGTCGACAAGCGTGAAGGAAACGTTTGGAAGCGCAATGAGGGGCTGACGCGAAGGGGCTTCCTCGGTGCTATGGGGATGATGGGTGCCATGGGCGCCATGGGCGCGATGGCCGGATGCGCAACGACGAGTGCGAGCGCCGCGCAGGATGGTGAAAGCCAACAGACGGAGGTCGTTCTGAGCGATGGAACCGTGTGGAAGGGCACTCCCAAGCACATTGCCGATTTGGGTGGCTCGACCATGCCGCTCGAGGAGCTCAACCGACGTCGCAAGGAGTACGTCGATTCCCAGACGGATTGGGTCAACGAAGATGGCTCCGTCGTTCCGGCCGTCTACGTCAAGATGCGTGCGCTCATCCATACGCACGGGTTCGGATGCGGGGAGGGCCTGAACGACACGATGTTCAAGCGTTTGCAGAAGCTGTTCACCGAAGAGCAGGTTCAGGCGTATCTCGAGATGCCGTGGGGCCGCGAATTCACGGTCAACGAGTACTACCACAAGTCGCAGCAGGAGGGATCGAGCCGCACCTACGAGGAGTGCAAGGAGCTGTGCGAGCTTTTCAGTGCAGCGGCTTACCTTCCTTTCCGCACGCGCGCCGAGGGCATCGTCTACAACATCCCCGGTTTTGCGGAGGGCGTCAACACCTACACCTACTGCGACGAGTACTATGCGGATCCCGAGAATTTCGACTGGCCGCTACTGGGAGACGGCCTGGCGGAGGATCACGCATACGCCGGCACGCCGGTGTTCTACTCGGTTCCCCTCAACAAAGAGGTGGTGGCGGAAGGAAACGAACTGCTTGCCTACGACGATATCGAAACGGTCATCAAAGACCACGAGTTCATAGCCTTGCAGCCTTGTTCGTGCCGGTACGCGGTCTATGTGAACGAATGCCATGAGAAGGGCACGAACTTCCCGACGTTCGGGGATTTCGGCCGCGGGGATCTCGCTGAATTCCGGGACTCCAACGGGGACCGCATCGAAACGTGTCTGGCGTTGGGTGACGACGCCGAGTACCTGGTCGCCCTCGGGCTGGGCCGTCGGATCAGCCAAGAGGAGGCTTTGGAGGTTATCCGGAAATCCCGCGACGACAATTTCATACTCCATTGCCTCTACGGCAAGGAGCATGCGTGGGTGTGCTGCTGCAATCCGAAGATATGCGGAATCACGGCTCAGTGGGCGGCCGGAGCCGAGGCGCTTGGCGGCTGGGACGAGCTGCAGAAGCTTCCCGCGTTCGCGTACCGCACCCACTACGACATCGGCGCCGACTTCAAGCTGTGCGTCGCGTGCGGCACATGCGCGGAGCGCTGCCCGATGGAGGCCATCACGATGGACAACTACAACGGCAGGCCTCGCGTGACCGACCATCTGTGCCAGCGTTGCGGCCAGTGCGCGTACGTGTGCCCGCAAAAGGCTCGCAAGCTGTACAAGCGCTCCGACGACCAGATATTGGAAATGCCGCATCTCTTGGAGGACGACTACAATCTCAAAGCGGCTTACCGTTTCGAGCACGGCCTGATCGGACGGGGCACGACGGCCGGTCAAACGAGGTTCTAGCCGACGGCGAGCGGGAAGGAGGAGCTGTGGAGAGAAGGATGCTCGAGGTCAAGCGCAGTGTGCTGGCTGGCAACGACGAGGCCGCCGAGGCATTTCGCGAGAAGAGGCGAGAAGAGCGTACGTTCTTCGTGGACGTGATGGCCTCGCCCGGGGCGGGCAAGACGACGCTTCTGCTCTCGCTCGTCGAGGGGTTGCGGGCGCGGGCGGATCGCGCTGGCCTGCCCGCACCGAAGCTCGGCGTGATAGAGGCGGACCTCGAAAGCGACGTCGATGCCCGCAAGATCAAGGAGGCTGGCGTTGCCTCCGTCGAACTCAACACGCGCGGGGTGTGCCATGTCGAGATGGGCATGGTGGAGAGGGCGTTCGAGGCGTTCGGGGGGATTCCGTTCGAGTGGCTGTTCCTCGAGAACATCGGCAACCTCGTGTGCCCCGCCGAGTTCGACACGGGAGCGCACTGCCGCATCATGCTTTTGTCGGTGCCCGAAGGGTGGGACAAGGTGGTGAAGTATCCGCCTATGTTCGCCGTGGTCGATGCCCTTGTAGTCACCAAAAGCGACTATCTGCCCTCGAATCCCGATTTCGACCTCGCTGCGCTCGAGGAGTGCGCCTGCGCGCTCAACCCGAGGCTCGAGGTGTTCGTGACGAGCGCGCGGACGGGCGAGGGCTTGGGAGAGCTGGTCTCTTGGCTTGAAAGGCGCCGCGCCGCCTGCGTGCCTTTGGTGGTGCGATCGTCGACGGTTGGCGCTTTTCGCGCCGCCCTTTGACGAGGCGAGGCCGTGGTGGGAAGCGTTGTCGACGATGTGGGCGTCGAAGGGGCGTCTGACGAGGTGCGATGATGAGGGGCTGCGGAGTTTGCCCAAGGATGTTCGGAGAAAGGCGGTTGCAGTGGAGGTGGTCGTAAAGGATGTGGAATCGAAAGGTGTTTTGTCGAAGTCGAACCTTCCCGTAAGCGATTATTCTGCGAATCCCTACATCGGTTGCTCCCATGGGTGTGCGTACTGCTACGCGTCGTTCATGAAGAGATTTTCAGGGCATCTAGAACCATGGGGGGAATTCGTGGACGTTAAGCATTGGCCAGAGATTAAGGATTCTCGGAAATACGAGGGAAAAGAGGTTTTCATCGGATCCGTCACCGATCCGTACCAACCGGTGGAAGAAGAGCGAGAAAGAACGAGGGCCCTGCTGGAGCAGTTGCAAGGGAGCGGTTGCAGGATCAGCATCGCGACGAAGTCCGATTTGGTTCTGCGCGATCTCGATCTGATCAAAACCTTTCCGGATGCCCGAGTTTCATGGTCTGTCAACACGCTTGATGAGGAATTTCGAGAAGACATGGATCGTGCGGCGAGCATAGAACGCCGCTTGGCAGCGATGAAGGTGTTTCACGATGCCGGGGTGCGAACGACCTGCTTCATCTCTCCCATCTTCCCCGGCATCACGGACGTTGCGGCGATCATACGGCGAGCAAGGGACAGGTGCAACCTCGTATGGCTTGAGAACCTGAACCTACGCGGCGCGTACAAAGAGGAGATATTGGGCTACATAGCGCGGAAGCGGCCCGATTTGACCTCTTTGTACCAGGCGATCTACCGAAAAGGAGATCGCGGGTACTGGATGCTGCTCGATGAGGAGATACGGCGGTTTGCCTTGGGCGAGGGCCTATCGTATCTTCGCAACGACGATTCGTTCACCAGGCCCTTCGAAGATCCGCCCGTCATCGTGAACTACTTTTTCCACGAAGAGGTCGTTCCGCGCGCGAAGAAGGGATCTGCAGGTCGGCGCTCGGGGTCGATCTGATCGCACAGGTCCTCGTTTCGGGCTTCGCCTGCGAAGCGGCCCTGCTCGGTAGATGATCCCTTTGCCACCTCTTTTCGTCTCGGCCGCTGCCCGTGCCGGCTCCTGCTTGTTCCCTTCGCATAGCCTTTTTGAAGACCATGCGAAAGCGACTTGGCGATTCGCCGCATGTGGTAAAATAACTGGTCGGCAAGTGCAACATCGGAAGGGACGTCTATGTCTGGGCATTCTAAGTGGGCTACAACGAAACACCGCAAGGCGGCGCAGGACGCGAAGCGCTCGGCCTTGTTCTCCAAGCTGTCGCGCAACATCACGGTGGCCGCGAAGGAGGGCGGCGACCCCAACCCCGACAACAACGCGTCGCTTGCTGCCGCCATCGAGAAGGCCAAGGGCTACTCCCTGCCGAAGGACAAGATCAAAACCGCCATCGACAAGGCGTTCGGCTCCGGCAAGGATTCGGCGAACTACGAGACGGTGGTCTACGAGGGCTACGGGCCTTGCGGCGTGGCCATCTACTGCGAGGCGCTCACCGACAATCGCAACCGCACCGCCGCCGATGTGCGCGCGGCGTTCAACCACCACGGCGGCAATCTCGGCACCTCCGGCTCCGTGGCGTTCATGTTCGAGCGCAAGGGACAGGTCATGGTAGCCAAAGAGGTGGAAACGGGCGACAAGAAGAATCCCGTGCGCCCCAACGGCGCCGCCGCCGACGAGGATGAGTTCATGATGGCCGTGGCCGAGGCCGGCGGCCTTGACTACGAGGACGCTGAGGACGAGTGGATCGTCTACACTGCGCCCACCGATCTCATGGCTGTGAAGAAGGCCCTCGAGGGGCAGGGCATCGAGGTGAAGGGCGCCGAACTCACGATGGAAGCCACCACGCCCGCCACGGTGAGCGTGGGCGATGCGAAGAAGGTCATGCGCCTCGTGGACAAGCTCGAGGAGCTCGAGGATCTGCAGAACGTCTACCACACGATGGACATCACCGACGAGATCGCCGAGGCGCTTGACGAGTAGCCGGTCCTTCGGCGGTTTTCTCCGAGGGAAAGCCGAGGTTCGGACGGGGGCGCGGTCATGCCGCGCCCCCGTCCGTTTTTCGCAAGGCGTCCCAAAGGGGTTTCGGGCAATTCTGCCGGAGGGCTTTGCTCGAGAATCGTCGCACGTGCCGTGGCCTCGCCCCTGTAGCAGGCCGTGACGCTTCGGCTCCGATCTCCTATCCTTTATTGCGGGGCCTGTCGGAAAGCGTTCGAAGGGTCGATGGCTCCTGCGCTGTTCGGCGTGCTAAAGGCGCGCGGGATGCGCGCGGGGATGGAGAGCCTGCGAGATGGGCTGAGGGCACGACGCGACCGGCTCGCTTGCTTGCGCTCCGTACCGGTCGCTCGTTCTTCTCGGCCGACGAGTTCGCTGGATGGATGCCTGCGCGACGTGCCTTTTCGCTGTCGAGCGTCGTTGCCCTTCGGCGGAAAGGTGCGCCAGAGGCACCTTTCCGCCGCATTTTGCGCGAGGGGCTGACGTTCGACGCGTTCGCTCGCGCGTTGCGGGCTAGACGGCGCGTCCAGCGTCGTTGCCCGCCTGGATGGCGCGGGCGATGTTGAACGGCTCGGCGCAGTCGCCCACCGCGTACGTTTCGATGGACAGCCCGTCGACGAGCGCCGTGTTCGGCAGCAGGTCGGCGGCGTTCACGATGGCGTCGCACGGCACGGCAACCTCGGTGCCCACCTCGGTGGCCACGATGACCCGCCCGTCGCCGGCCTCTTTGATGGATGCTTTGGGCCACACCTTGAGGCCGAGCGCGTACAGGGCCGTGGTCATGAAGCGCTGAGCGTGCTGCGACTGCTGCATGTCGAGCTCCTCGTTGGCGCTCGGCGTGACCATGACGACGCGCTTTCCGTGGACGGTCAGCCACAGCGCGCAGTCGAACGCCTGGGCGTTCGAGCCGTACACCACCACGTTGTCGCCCATGTCGGCGGTCAAGAACTGCTCGAAGTCCACCACCGGCACGCTCCCCGCGCCCGCGATGTCGAGCGCACCGCGCAAGCCGCCGACGGCGAGGATCACCGCGTCGGGCGCCTCCTGCTCGATGAGCGCCTCGTCGGCTTCGGTGCTCGTCTGGACCTTCACGCCGGTCAGCTCGAGCTGCCGCGCAAGGTAGTTCTTCAAATCCCCCAGGTTCTCGTGCGGCCCCTTCACGTTGGCTGCGAAGTCGAGCAGTCCGCCGAGCGACGCCTTCTTCTCGTAGAGCGTCACGTCGTGCCCGCGCGCCGCGGCGATGCGGGCCGCCTCCATGCCGGCCGGGCCGCCGCCGATCACCATGACCCTCTTCGCCTCGTCGACGGGGGGAAGCTCGTAGGTGGCCGGGCCGCCCTCGCGCATGACGCGCTGGGTGAGGGCGTTCACGCGGCAGCAGCCCATGGCGGCGTTCATCTCGTTGCTGCCGATGTGGCAGTGCAGGCAGCGCGTGCACGGCGCGATCTCGTCGATGCGCCCCTCACGCAGCTTGGCCACGTAGTCGGCATCGACGGTGAGCGGTCGGTTCATGAGGTAGAAGTCGCACTTGCCGTCTGCGAGCGCCTGTTCGAAGAAGTCGGGAGCGTGCGCAGGATCCATGTAGGTGACGGTGCCGCAGGGGATGGAGACGGCCTCCTTGTAGCGCGCGGCGACATCGAGCATCATGCCCGCTCCGCTGTGGTTGGCAACGAGCTGTCCTTGGAAGTGGCGCGAGAAATCCCACTGGGTGCCGTAGCCGGTGGCGCCCTCGATGCCGTTCAGGATGAAGTACAGATCGCTTCCGAACTGGCAGGGATGGTTGCCGAGCGGCCCGAGGCGCAGGTGCAAAGAGTCGCAGCCGGCCTGCTCGAACATCTTGGCGAACTCGATGCCCTCCTCGATGGTGTTCGCCAAGTTGTGGGGAGCGGTGACATCCTTGTCCATCGTCATGAGCGTGGCGTCGTTGGTGAGGTTGTCGTTCTCCTCGACGGCGTCGATGAGCACCTGCACCGCGAAATCGTCGCCGCAGGCCTGCTTGATCTTGCGGATGCTCTCCACGACGAAGCGGGCGCGGCTCTCGAGGCTGCCGGCGCCGTATTCGTCGTCGCGCGTGTTGTGGAAGCGCGACAGGAAGTGCGCGCCCGCGTTGAACCCTGCGGCGTTGATCTCCATAGCTTCGAAGCCCATGGCCTTGAGCGCCGCCGCTCTGGCCGCGCCGGCGTCCTCGAGCTGGACGATCTCCTCAATGCTCATAGCGGGGATGTCGGCTGAGACGGCCCACTGGTAGCCGAGGTGCGCTCCGTGCGCCGCGCACTGCTCGACGAGGTCGCGGCCGAACGCCATCGCCTCGTCGGACACGTCGCCCGCGGGCAGCATCTCGCCTTCCACCCAGATGAGCTCCACGCCGCCTTTCGCGAAGTTCACGTAGTACTCCGAAAGCTC
Source organism: Gordonibacter sp. An230 (assembly GCF_002159915.1). Classification (GTDB taxonomy): domain Bacteria; phylum Actinomycetota; class Coriobacteriia; order Coriobacteriales; family Eggerthellaceae; genus Rubneribacter. The sequence continues at coordinate 59,465 of NZ_NFJP01000017.1, read as the reverse complement.
CTTGGTGAACCCGGCCAAGTAGCAGGCCGATCCGGCGGCTGACTTCACCATGCGGTGCGAAAGCTCGATCGGCCCGATCTTCATCGGCGAGAACAGCGTTGCGAAATCGGTGGTGTTCTGGCGGTAGTCGTAGTCCTGCGGGTTGAGCGAGGCGGTGGCGATGAGGCCGCCTTCGCCGGCTGCTTGAGCCGCCTTCCCGCCGTCGGTTGCCCGGACGGCCTCCTTGGGCGCGCAGCCCGCAAACCCCGCACCTGCCGCCGCCATGCCGGCTGCGCCTACCCCTGCGAGGAATTGACGTCGCGATAGCGTCATGTTCCGCTCCTTCTCTCGTCTTTGCCTGTGCTTGTTCGTCCGCGCGCCGATCGCTCGCGCGTCCCTTTTCGCCTGCGCCCTGTTCGCGTCGGCCGTCGCATCCTAGCAGCAAAGAGGGCATGTGCGCTTCACACCGGATTGGTGAACGTGCGTCCATTCGGCCCGCATCCGAGGCTTTCGACCGCCTTCGGGGGCCAAAAGCCTCACACCGGATTGGTGAAAACGCCTTCGAAGTGCTTTCGGGGGCGAAAAGCCGCCGTTTGCCCGCTGTGGATATGCGATACTGAAACGGAGTGCGATATACGGCAGCGCAAGGAGGGTGCGGAGTGCCGGATGGGTCCATACGAGGAGGAAGGGGCGTTGCGCGCGTCCGCGCGTGCGCGTGCGGCGGGTACGCGCTGTTGTCGTTCGCGTGCCAGCTGGCCGTATGGGGAGGGCTTCGGCTCTCCGAGCGCACGGGGCTGGACGTTCCGTCCATCTTGACGTGGTGGACGGTGCCCTTGCTCATCGGCATGGCAGTCGTACTTTCCTCCATGGGCGCCGCGGCCTCGCTGCGGGCGTCTCGCGGCAAGGCCGCGGGCGCGGCGTTTCGGGCGTTGCCGTTCGGCTTTGCCATGCTGGCCGTCGCGGGGTACGGTCTCGTCGCGGCGGCGCCGTCGGGGCTCCATGCGCTCGTGGGCGCCGGCGCCGCTTTGACGGGGGCGGGTATGGGCGGGCTTTCGGCGTTGTGGGCGCACGCGCTCTCTCGCCTTGGCGCTTGCGACGTGCCGAGGCTCGTGCTGTGGTCGGTGGTCGTGTGCGCGGCGCTCTCCCTCGCGACGGAGCCTCTTGCGCTGCCCGCGCTGGAGTTCGCCTACGCTGCGGCGGCGTGCGGCTCGGCCGTCTTGCTGGCCGTCGTGAGCGCGGCGTGCGGCAGGTCGCCGGCCCCTGCCCCGGTCGACGACGGCGGGGAAGCCGCAGCGGGCGCGCCGAGGGCCGCAGGCGGGCTTGCGCGCGAGGCGCTCGGGGCGGTGCGCACCCCGCTGTTCTGCGCGGCTGCCATCGCCTTCGCCGTGGCCGTCACCCGCACGATGACGCTTCGCACGCAGCTCGGCATGGTGGGGACGTCCGGCGTTGCGTGCATGGCCGTCGGAGCGGTCGCGCTGCTCGCCATGCTGCGCGGACCTCGGGGGCGTCGCGTGTCGGGCCCCACCATTCCCGCGCTGTTCCGCATCCTGTTCCCCGTGGTGGCCACCTTGCTTCTGGCTTTGTCGGTTGGCGGGGAACGGCTGGCCGTTGCCGTGGGGGCCGCGGTGTTCGCAGCGTACTCCCTCATGCAGGCTCTCATGGTGCCCGCCTGCATCGACGCGGCGCGACAGAGGGGCGTGCGCTCGACGACGACGTACGGGCTGTTCGCGGGAGCGGTGTACGCGGTGTTCGCGGCATCCACGTGGATCGGCTTGAGCCTGTTCTCCGAGGGGGGCGGCTTCGGGGCGACAGCCTCGCTCACGGCCGCGCTGCTCGTGCTGTACGTGCTGTCAATGGCTTACGCGCTCGTGCAGCGCCGTGCGGGGATGAGCGTCGCCGAAGGCGCGGGCGATTCTTCCGCGGGCGCAGGGGAGGGCTTGGGGTCGGGCTCTGCTGACGGCAGCGCGAAGGATCGGATGGTCGCGCCGTCGTGCGGCCGTCGGGCGGCGATTGAGCCTGCGGAGTCCGATGCGGGACCTCGGGGCTCGGCAGGGACCTCGCCGCTGGGCTTGGCTGCCGCGCTTCGGCTTGCCGCCGAAGCCGTCCCCGACGAGCCCGATCCCATCTGCCGTCGCTGCTTCGTGCTGGCGGAGCGGTTCGCCTTGAGCCCGCGCGAGACGGACGTGCTCGTGGCGTTCGCGCATGGCCGCAACGTGTCGTATCTGGCGGAGCGGCTCTGCCTTTCCCCCAACACCATCCGCACGCATTCCAAAACGCTTTACGCGAAGCTCGGCGTGCACAGCAAGCAGGAGCTGCTCAACCTCGTGGACGAGGTTGAGCAGCCGCGCGCGAAGGGGGCTCTTGAAAGCGCGAAGGCGGTTTGCGAGGGCGTCGTATCGCAGGTGCCAGGCGAAAAGGGGCCATCCTCCGGCAGGGCTGTGGAAAAATGAAAAAACGCTGCTTCTTTGACGTCCTTCCCAAATCGATGTGATAGGATTATGACGAACAAACGTTTGCAACAAAGCTGCCGCTCGAAAGGGTCCGGCGGGCGCGACGACAGACAAGGGGGTCGATCACGACCATCGAACGTACCATACTCGGGATCGACCCCGGCTTGGCGAACACCGGATGGGGCGTCGTGGCCCAGCGCGGGCCGCGCTTGGCATGCGTCGCCTACGGGTGCGTCTCCACTTCCGCTGACATGCCGCTCGCTCATCGCCTGATGAAGGTGCAGAGGCAGATAGGAGCCGTCATCGCGCGGTTCGAGCCTTCGTGCGCGGGCGTCGAGACGGTGTGGTTCGGGCAGAACGTCTCAGCTGCGTTCGCCACCGGCCAGGCGCGCGGCGCGGCGCTCGTGGCGTGCGCCGAGCACGATCTGTACGTGGAGGAGTTCTCGCCCAACCAGATCAAGCTCGCCGTGGTGGGCGTGGGCACGGCCGACAAGGCCCAGGTTCAGTACATGGTGCGCCAAGCGCTCTCGTTGAGCGACGCTCCCCGGCCCGACCATGCGGCAGACGCGCTGGCCGCGGCCATCTGCTTCGCGACGCACGAGGGGTTTGCGCGCGCGGAAGGCCGCTTCGACCATCTGGTCGCCCAGGCCGAGGCGCGCGAGGCTGCGGCGCGGGATGAGGCGCACGGGGCGACGCGCGCCAAGCGTGCGGCAGGGGCTCATGCGGCCAAAGAGACCGAGGAGAAGGTGAGGGCATGATCGCGTTTCTGAAGGGGATCCTTGCGGGCAAGGACGCCGCAACGGCTTACGTGGAGGTCGGAGGCGTGGGGTATGCCGTGGGCATGTCGCAGGCGGCCCTTTCGAAGCTGCCGGAGGCGGGGTCCCCCGTGGAGATCCATACTCGCTTGCAGGTGCGCGAGGACGCACTCGCGCTGTACGGCTTTCTCTCCTTGGAGGAGAAGGCGCTGTTCGAGCGCCTTGTCGGTGTGAGCGGTGTGGGGCCGAAGGTGGCGCTTGCCGTGCTCTCGTCGTTCGAGCCCGCGGCGTTCGTGGCGGCGGTTGCCGCGCAGGACGTGGCGGCTGTGCAGCGCGTGCCCGGCGTGGGGAAGAAAACGGCCTCGCGCATCATCTTGGAGTTGAAAGGGTCGTTCGACCAGGGCCTTGCGGGCCTTTTCGACGATGCTTCTCGCGCCGGGGTGCCCGCGCCCGAGCGTCTTGCGGGCGCGCGCGAGGCGCTGCTGTCGATGGGCTTCACCTCCGCGGAGGCCGATGTGGCGCTCAAGGGCGCGCCCGAAGGCGGCGACGAGGGCGTGCTGCTACAATACGCTCTGAAGCGGTTGGGGGCGAACTCGTGAGGGCGTCGGCGTGCCCGAGCCTTCTGACGGAGAGGCGGTCATGGCTGACAACAGCATCGAAATAGAGGGCCTCGTGTTCGAGGCCGATCCTGCCTTTGGCGGCGGGGATCGGCCGTCTGCGCGCGCTCGGGCGGTCGCTCCCGAGCTCACCGAGGACGACCTTGCGCTCGACCGCAGCCTGCGGCCGAGGCGCCTTGGCGACTACCTGGGCCAGACGAAGATCAAAGAGTCGCTTGCCATCCTCATCGAGGCGGCTCAGGCGCGCGGCGACGTGGTGGACCACATCCTGTTCTCGGGTCCTCCGGGCCTCGGCAAGACCACGCTCGCCACCGTGGTGGCCAACGAGCTGGGGGCGAACATCAAGACGACGAGCGGCCCGGCCATCGAGCGCACGGGCGACCTTGCGGCCATCCTCACGAACCTCGAAGAGGGCGACGTGCTGTTCATCGACGAGATACACCGTCTGAATCGCATGGTGGAGGAGGTGCTCTACCCCGCGCTCGAGGACTTCGCGCTCGACATCGTGGTGGGCAAGGGACCGGCTGCGCGCTCCATCCGCCTCGACCTGCCGCGCTTCACGCTCATCGGCGCCACCACGCGCACGGGCCTTCTGACGGGGCCCTTGCGCGACCGCTTTGGCATCGTGTTTCGTCTGCAGTACTACACGCCAGAGGAGCTGGCCTCCATCGTGAGGCGCTCGGCGTCCATCCTTGGCGTGAGCATCGCCGAGGACGGGGCGCTCGAGATCGCCCGGCGCAGCCGTGGCACGCCGCGCTTGGCGAACCGTCTGCTCAAGCGCGTGCGCGACTGGGCGCAGGTGCGAGGCGACGGCATCATCGACGAAGACGTGGCAGCTCAGGCCTTGAGTTTCTTCGAGGTTGACGCGCTTGGCCTCGACGGCATGGACAATCGCATCCTCGAATTGCTCGCGGTGCAGTTTGGCGGTCGTCCCGTGGGCCTGACCACGCTCGCTTCGGCGCTCTCGGAGGACCCGGATACGCTCGAAGACGTGTACGAGCCGTTTCTCATGCAGCAGGGTCTCATGCTGCGCACGCCGAAGGGCCGCGTTGCCACTGAGCGGGCTTACGATCATCTGGGTTTGCCAAAGCCGCCGACCTGATAGAATCTTGAGTCGCGAGGCCCTGCTCCCTCCATCGAGAGGCGCATCGCCGCTTGCGACGCAGTTTGCGAGAAAGGAACCGGATGCTTGAGCGAGACTATCTCATGCGCATACTGCTCCAGTTCGCCGAGGTCGTTCGACGCAGCTGGACGAAAGCCGAGAAGGAGCGCGATCCGCGTCGCGCCGCCGACATGCTCGAGGACGCCGTCGGCGAAGCGGTTGACATGGACGGGGAGGCCCTGCTGTCGCTTGCTCCCGACTCCGTCGCGAGCGTTGTGCAGGTGTCGGGCGTCGATCCGCGCGTCGTGGACTACGTCGCGCGCAGCCTGCTGCTCGCATCGCGCTACTTGCGCGATGCGGACGAGCACGACCTGGCCGACTTGCGCGAGAAGCAGGCCCGCGCCCTCGCAGACGCCTACGGTCTCGATCTGCCCGACGATCCCGAGGATGCGATGCGCCTGCTCGACGAGATTGACGGTGATGTTTCCGAAGAGGCGTTTTCGACCATGGAGGCGCTTGGCTTCGAGGCGCCGCCCGAAAAGGTCGAGCCCTCCCTCGTCGAGACTCTGCGTCCCGATGGGCGCAGCGGGCGTTCCGACGAAGTCGGGCGCGCCGCGTCCGGCGGTTTTCCCGATAAGGTCGAAAGCCCCGAGCTTCGGGGGTAGCCCCGTCTTTCGGCCTTTTCTCGTCGGGTCGACGTGTTGTCCGTGGTTTGGGGCGTATCGGGCCGCGACGGGAAGGGTTGGGTCGAGCCAAAGGGGAGGGTTTCGTTGTCGGGCGCGAAAGCAAGAGCGTTGATATCGTCGCTGCGTTGGCACCATGTGGGATTCGCCTTCGTGTGGGCGGTTGCGTTCGGCGGCCTATCGGCTTCCGCTGATGTGGACGGCTCGCCCATTGGCGAAGCGGCGCTTCGCCTGTTCGAAGCGTGCCAGCAGGTTTGCGTCATCGCGGCGGTGGCGTCGGCGGCGCTCGCCGAGCGCCGCGTTTCGGCGTTCCCGCCGCGCCTCGCGTACGCTGCGGGCGTTCTGTTGGCCGCAGGGGCGCTTGTGTTCAGCGTGGCGTTTCGTCCCGGAGGAGCGCCCTCTTTTGCCGCGGCTGCGCTGGCCGGAGTGCTCGTCGGCGGCGCGACCGGGTTCTTCTACGCGGCATGGCAGCAGTTCTTCGCGTCGGAGGGTGCATCCCGCACGGCCATTTGCATCCCTTTGTCGGCGGTCCTGTCCGCTCTTGTGAGCGCCGTGCTCGGCATGCTGCCCGACGGTGTCAGGATCGCATGCGTCGTCGGCGTGCTGCCGGTCGCATCGGCCGCCACCTTGCGACTGAGCTTGTCCGAGATCGTGCCCGCCGATCCCCCTGCGCGCATGTCGCGTGCGCTCGCGGCTGCCGCAGCGCGGGTGCTGTGGAAGCCGGTGTTCTGCACGTGCGCCGTCGGGTTCGCATGGCAGCTCGTGGCCGGTTTGTTCTCGGTTTCGGCAGACGCGTCGTCTGCGGCGGGGCTTGGAGGCTTGGCACTCGCGTCCGCGGCGGTGCTGCTCATCGAGCTGTTCTCTGAGCGCGGATTCGAGGCGCTGCGGGTGTACCAGGTGCTGTTCCCGCTCGTGACGGGAGTGCTCATGCTGCCGCCGCTTCTGGGCGTGCAGTTCGCGCCGCTTCTGGTGGGCATGTTGCTGCTCGGGTTCGAGGTGCTGAACCTGCTGCTCATCGTGACATGCGCGGTGTACTCGAGCGAGCGGGGCGCGCCGGCGGCCCAAACGTATGTGCTGTGCGTGGGCCCTACGCTCGCGGCCATGTTCGCAGGGGATGCGGTGGGCAAAGGGCTCGGTCCCATCGTCGCATACGACTTCTCCTTGGGTGTGAACGTGCTGTTCTTGTGCGTATACGCGCTTTCCATGGTGCTGCTCTTCATGTCGTTTTGCCGTCATGGGCGCAGAAGCGATGCGGCACCCGTCCATGAAGGGACCCGCATCGACGTGGCTGTGGTGGGCGGCAGCGCCCCCCTTGCAGAGCCCGCGTCCTTGCCGGAACCGGGCGCGTCCGGCACCCGCGCCGAGTCGGACCGCTCGGTTGCGCTCGACGCGCGCTGCGATGCGCTCGGCTTGGCTGAGCCGTTCAGCCCCCGTGAGCGCGAAGTGGTGGCCCTCGTGCTGCGGGGCAACAACGTGCCCGCCATCGCCCGCAAGCTCTACATCTCCGAGAACACGGCGCGAGACCACATGAAAAGCATCTACCGCAAGGCGGGAGTCCACTCTCGCCAAGAGCTCGTCGATCTGCTCGATTGATTGCGGACACCCCGTAAAACAGGGGATTCTCCAACGCCTACCTGCGGCGATTCCGAACAACCCGAATCATGGGATGCGGCGTCTTTCCGCCCGAGGATAAGCTTCGCTTCAAATCGCGGGCGATTGAACCGCGGAAGGGAAACCGTTTGAGCGAGGAGGAACGACATGGGTGCATCGACGAGGATTTCAAGGAGAAGCCTGCTCAAAGGGGCGGCTCTGAGCGCAGCGAGCGTTGCGGCGCTCGGCGTCGTTGGGTGCAGCCCTCAGTCGCCGGATTCGTCGGACGACGGGGGGACGGGTACGGCGGGAGGGCAGGGCTCCCATACGTGGGAGGTCAAGCCCGAGCCCATCGCCGCCGAGCGGATCAAGGAGACGGTGGACACCGAGGTGCTCGTCATCGGCGGGGGCTATTCCGGCACGTGCTGCGCGCTCAGCGCGGCCGAGAACGGCGCGAAGGTGATCCTCGTGGAGAAGGACGCCATGCTCAACGGCCACGGCGTAGGTGGCACGGGCGCCATCGGATCGCGCGAGCTGGACAAGCTGGGCATCAGCTTCGACAAGCCCATCGAGATGGAGCGATGGGTGTCCACATGCGGCAATCGCTGTCGTGAATCGCTCGTGGCGAAGTGGTTCCGCGAGTCCGAGCGCTGCATGAACTGGCTTCTCGACCTGGCTGAGAAAAACGGTGCGACCTGCATGGTCACCGTCGGGTCGCGCAGCGCGGTGCATCCCGAGATCGACTGCTACCATATGATCATGGGCGGCGAGGTGTTCGAGCAGCACTCGGCAGCCGACTTCGTGGAGTACCTGTTTGAGGCCGAGGCGGTGGCTGCGGGCGCGCAGTTCGTTTACGAGATGCCTGCCGTGCAGCTCGTGCAAGACGGCGACGGCAGGGTGACGGGCGCTATCTGCCAGGGCAAAGAGGGCGACTACGTGCAGTACAACGCAAGCAAAGGCGTGGTTCTTGCCACGGGAGATGTGAGCTACAACGACGAGTACCTCGAGGAGTTCGCGCCGATCGCCTTCAAGGTGATGACGCGCTTGTGCTCAGACCAAGGAAACGTGGGCGACGGCCACAACATGGCCGCCTGGGCGGGCGGCACCTTCCAGGCGGCCCCGTGGCCGACCATGATGCATCCTCAGGCTGCCGCCGCGTTCCACGGGCCTTTCCTGTTCGTGAACCCCGACGGAAAGCGCTTCATGAACGAGGCCACCTGGGTGCAGGGCAAGTGCGTCGGCGTTATGGTGAACGGCGGCGCCGACCATGCTTGGTCCATCTTCGACGCCAACTGGCAAACCGATTTGCTCGACAGCCTACAGTACGGCGGCGGCATGTTCTGGGACAGCTTCCGCGCCTTCGGCACCGATTACCAGACGGCGGTTGACGCCCATACGCAGACGGTCGAGAAAGGGCTGGAGAGCGCTCCTGTCTACTACAAACGCGCCGACACGCTCGAGGAGCTGGCGGAGCTGATCGAGGTGGACAAAGACGAGTTTCTTGCGACGGTCGAGCGGTACAACGAGCGATGCGAGGCAGGCGAGGACGTGGATTTCTACAAAGAGGCCCATTTCCTCTACCCCATAAAGGAAGGCCCTTTCACAGCGTGCATGGTGGCGCCCGGGCTGCTTGCCGTGTGCGGGGGCATCCATATCTCGGACGACTTCGAGGTGCTCGACGACGCCGACGAACCGGTGCCCGGCCTTTACGCCATCGGCAACTGCGCGGGGGACATCTACGCCTACGACTACCCCATCAACGTGCAGGGCAACAGCCATGGCCGCTGCCTTGTTGAGGGCAAATGCCTGGGCGAGCAGCTTGCCGGCGTGTACGACCAGGTGAAAGCGTAGTGCGGTTATGGATGCCGATGCCGATTTCACCCATTTGAGGGAATTGCTCGGCCGGTTGCCGGCCATGCGGAGGCAGGGGAAGCGTCTTGCCCGTGCGCGCGAGGCGAAACGCGTGGTGCGCCTTGAGGCCGAGCGCGCATCGCGCTCCGCGCTGCTTGCAGCCGCCGAGGAGCGGCTGGCCGCCACCGAAAGGGGCCTCGCCCATGCGAGCGAATGCGGCCCTGCCGTCGGCGACGGACGAGGTGGGGACGCCGTGGGCAAGGCGCGCCGCGCCGTGCTTCAGGCGGCGGCGCTGCGCGGATACTGCGTCGGGCCATGCCGAAACGCCGAGCGCGCGTTGAGCTGCGCGCTCGAGAAGGGGCCGTTCGCTTCGGTGGACGACGCCCGCTCCGCGCTCATGGACGACGCGGCCCTTTCTGAGCTCGAGGAGGAGGTGGCCGCGTACCGACAGGATTACGCGCAGACGCTCGAGAGTTGCGAGCGTTTCGCAGCCCTCCAGTCAACGGATCGGTAAAAAAGGCGCGAAAAGCAGAATCCCGACCATTTTTCCCTCCGTATGGCGTATAGTGGACGAGTGCTCTCGAGGTGAGGGCGAGTGCTGCCGCCACGCAGCACGCAGTGTTACCTTCCCGAGGGATCGGGGAGAGGAAAGAGGATTTAAGATGGCGCAAGGTACTGTGAAGTGGTTCAATCCCGAGAAGGGCTACGGCTTCATCTCCCAGAACGACGGCGAGGATCTCTTCGTCCACTTCTCCGAGATCAAGATGGACGGGTTCAAGACTCTCGACGAGGGTGCAGCGGTCGAATTCGACGTCACCACCGGCCAGAACGGCAAGCTCCAGGCGAGCAACGTGGTGAAGCTGTAAGCGTCTTTTGCCAACGCCGAAATGCCCCTGCGGGAAGCAGGGGCATTTTTTTGTGCGCCCTTCGTGCCGCAGGCAACTTTGGGATCGGCGGGCATCGCAAACCGGGGTGGCCGCCGAAGGCCCTCGGCGTTGGGAAGGAGTTGTCAACGTTCTTACGCATTGCTTAAGGCGGTCGAAACGCGCATGTGGAGAATAGCTCTGCGGTCGTGGGACGTCGTGGGAAGGGACGTTCGCAAAGGCGGCCGATGCCTTAGTGCATCTGCGCAGCGTCTTGGAATCCCGAGGTTTGCGGGTGCTCATCGAAGAGTGAGGTGCGCCTCCCGCGTCCTAGCAGCACGGATCGGATAGTCTGGCTGCCGGATCGTCGGTGTCTAGATCGGCGACTTCGGCAGGCGTCCAGTTGCGGCGGAACCGCCTTGGCAAACTGAGGAAAGAAAGGTCGAGGTGTCGCGAGTTCTTGCGATGTCAAGCGATATGCGAGGGGCTGTGATTGCCAAAGGTGACACGCATGCCGTGCGACGGCTCTCTGCCCGCATAGAGTAGCTGCGTTATCAGGTGAGGCCGCCGCCGCTTCTTTCTCTAAGGACGGCTTATCCGGATGGCCGGGTTTCGGTGCGGTCGAGTACTGTCATGAGTTCCGCATGGGAGTGGACATCAAGCTTGGTGTAGATGCTTCGCGAATGTGACCTTACGGTGTTGATCGACACGTGTAGGCGGTTTGCAGCGTAAGCGCGCCCGTGTCCGCTTGCGAGAAGCTCGAGAACCTCGCGCTCTCGATCAGTCAAGCGGTACTTCCGCGCGACGATGTCGTAGCGCGCGGTGAAGGTCTCGGCATCTGCTGCTTCCCGTTTCTTGGTGAGATCCAGCGCGTCTTCATATTTTTCCGGGGCCGCCAACTTGTCAAGCTGGCGCGGCGAAAACGCGAGGAGCGCGAGCAGTATCAAAGCATACGCGGCCGCGAGAAATGGCGCCGAAGACAGGCTTTCATGGGATATCAACATTCCGGCTTGACCGCCGAGCACCTGCCCGAGCAGGCTTCCAAGTAGAACTGCTGCATAACCGAAGCCGAATGCTCGAGTGGGTGAGGCCTTTGATTGGAAGCAGATGTAGGCGAAGATACAGAAAGCGATGCTTCCCGTGAGCCCGCTTAACGTGCCGCTGAGCGCGTAGAATAGCGGCGCTTGATCCTTGAAAAGGGGAATCACGGCAAGTGTCATCGTGGACCCCACAAAGAGGAAATAGCATACGCGTCCGTAATCGACCTTCTTGCTCGCGTTGAAGGCGTAGCAGATGAACGCGAAGGCCACGAGCATTTTGAGCAGGATGTTTCCGACGACCCCGAGTTCTATGGAATCTGACGTCTGAGAAGCCGCGAGGAGCGTCTTGACGTAATTTGAGCAGAGCCGAAATGCGAAGATCATGAGGACGAGTCGTGCGAAGCCGTCGATGGCGCCCCGGCTTTCGGAGACCCTCCTTTTGCCGCGAAAAGATTTCGGAACGAGTGCGAAAGTCACGGCGGCGGCGAGAGGGAGGCTGCAGAACGCTACGGTTGACGCTTCGGTGGGTGCGACTGTGATGACGAGGTACAGGCACGCTGCGATCATCTGGGAGACCATGAACAAGAGCATGGCTCTCCAAGGGGAGAGGGTGCTGTAAAGCAATCCTGTCTTTATCAACAGAAAGGCCATGCCGCATCCTGAGAGCAAAGAACCTGTGTGAAGCAGTGTTGTCGAGACGGTAGAGGGAAGCCATGACGAGGCTAGGAGGACATTTCCCGCTACGGCTGCGAGTGAGGCGAGGAGCATGATCCTTTTGCTTTCGAGAAGCTTGGTCGTCTTGTGCCCGAGGAAGGCGAAGAGGACGAGCGCTGCGATTGCCACAGTTCTCGTTTCGACGTATGTCGCTGAGAGGGCCGATTCTGCCCCGAATGAGGATGAAACCCAATCTTGCACTCCGCTTGTAGCAAGGATCCATGCGGACCAGAAGGCAGCACCGAGATAGCCGAGAAACGGCGCCTGCTCATTCACAGACGAAAAGTACTTGGCGATGGAATCTTTTACTGCTTCAATCATGTTTTCCCATGTCGATTCGACAAGATCCCCTTCGACCATTGTAGGCAAGTGGTCAGTTGGGTGCAAGGCGGGATCCGAATCTCGTAGGGGTGGTCGCGCTATCAAAGGCCTCACCCCGCACGGACTAGTCCCGCTTGTGGCAGGGCGTCGAAAGGGGAGGGGCGTTTTCACCCGGTTTTTGCGTTTTGGGGGTAAAGAGAACACGATAGCTTTTGGGCATTCGGTTTCGAAGAGCGACAGAAGGAGGAGGTAATGAAAGGAAAGACGACGAGACGCGGGTTTGTGAAAGCGGCTGGCTTGGGGATGCTTGGGGTGGTCGGAGGATCGGTACTTGGTTTGACGGGATGCTCACCGAGGGGTTCTCAGGACGCATTACCGAATTCCGACGATGCGACCTGGGATGAGGAGTACGACGTTGTCGTCGTAGGGGCCGGCCTTGCCGGACTTGCGACCGCTATCACGGTGGCCACAGAGGGCGAGGGGGCCACGTGTCTGTTGCTCGAGAAAAGCGAGCAACCTGCCGGAGGTGGCAACAGCCAGTACTCATCTGGAAGCGTGACGTACACCGACGACGCCGCGGCGTTTGCGAAGTACCTCAAGGCGCTGAGAGGGGAGTACACGGCAACTCCCGACGATATTCTGGAGGCGTTCGCCGAAGGAAGTGCCGGGTTGCGCGATTGGGTGATTGGGCTTGGCGCGGATGAATCCGATATGAAATTCACGAACGAGGATGGCTCCGGAAAAGGCGAGTTTGGCGAGCTTCCTCATTCGGAATCGTATCGCTATATGAGCTTCGACAAGAAAGGATCCAAAAGCTTCAAGCACATATCCCAGTTTGCCCTGTCGGTGGTCGAGGCCCACGACGACGTTGTCACCGAGAAGACCAAGGCGCCTCTGACCGATCTCGTGCTCGATCCCGACAGCGGCGCCGTCGTCGGGGTCGTGTATGACGACGATGGGAAAGAGACGCGCGCCAAGGCGAACAAGGGCGTCGTCATGTGCTGCGGAGGCTTCGAGAACGACTCGGTCATGCGGCAAGACTACCTTTCCGCTCCCCACGCTCACCCAGTGGCCGGTCTTGGTAACACGGGCGACGGGCATCGCATATGCGCAAGGATCGGGGCGGACATGTGGCATATGCATTCGTGCGCGGGGTTTTGGACGAATGCCGTCGCCCTTGACGGGAGCAAGTACTGCGCCTATCGAAAGATCAACAAGCAAAACGGCATAACCGTGGCCGTCAATGGCCGTCGGTTCTTCATGGACTGGGACATGTCGGTGTCGGGATGGCCGCAGTCTGATAAGCTGGCGTCGCTTGAGGGCGACGTGGGGTGCCGCCACGGGCATCAGCAGTTCGGTGGCGAATGGTCCCTTCTGCCCCTGCCTTCGGTGATGTGGTTCGTCTACGACCAAGATCGTGCGGGCGATGCCTACGTCGAAGGCTCGGGAGATCCGGTGGCGGACGGGTTTGCGGTTTCCGCCAACTCCATCGAAGAGCTCGCCGATCTCATCGACGTTCCCGCGGACGAGCTGAAGAAGACGGTGGACCTTTGGAACTCGTACTGCTCGCAGGGTGAGGACGTGTCCTTCCATCGCCCGCCTTCGACGCTCAATCCCGTTGCCAACGGGCCGTTCTACGCGATGAAACTGTGCTGCGAGCTGCTCAACACAGACGGAGGGCCGCGCCGGAATGCGAAGGCGCAGATCCTCGACACGAAAGGCGATCCGATCCCGGGCCTGTATTCTGCCGGCGAGTTCGGATCGCTCTGGTCGCATCTTTACCAAGGGTCGTGCAACCTGTCCGAATGCCTCGTGTTCGGGCGGATTGCCGCGCGGAGCGCCCTCGGCCTCTCGTAAGGTGAGCCCCGCGGCTTGCCTCAGCGGATGAGCATCGCGTCTCCGAACGAGAGCAAGCGGTAGCGCTCGGCGATGGCGTGGGCGTAGGCGGCCATGACGTTGTCTCGGGTTGAGAATGCGGAGACGAGCATCATGAGCGTGGAGCGCGGGACATGGAAGTTCGTGATGAGGGCGTCCACTGCGCGAAACTCGTATCCGGGCAGGATGTAGAGCGAGGTTGCTTCGCGCTCTTTCGGGGCGAGGCGACCTCGCTCGGCGTCCCAGGCGCTCTCGAGGCTGCGCACGCTCGTCGTGCCGACGGCCACCACGCGTCCGCCGCGTTCGCGCGCTTCGTTGACGGCGTCGGCAGTGCGCTGTCCCACGGTGTAGAACTCGGTGTGGATGGCGTGCCGTTCGGGGTCGTCTTCGTCCACGATGCGGAACGTGTCCAAGCCGACTTCCAGCTCCACCGTCTCCCACCCCACGCCCTGTCCGCGCAGCCGCTCGATGAGCTCGGGCGTGAAGTGCAGCCCCGCCGTGGGGGCTGCCGCCGAGCTCTCTCGGCGGGAGTACACGGTTTGGTAGAGCTCCTCGTCGCCAGCGTAGTCTTTGATGTAAGGGGGCAGCGGCGTTCGGCCAACCGCATGCAGCGCCTCGTCGAGCGAAGGCAGCGTCGTCGAGATACGCGCGACGCGTTCGCCTTTTTGGGCGTTCGGCGCCCAATCCACGATTTCGGCCGACAGCGCTGCGTTGCCCTTGGAGTCCGTGAAGTCCACCACGGCCCCGCTTCCGGGTTTGAGGCGCTTTCCGGGCCGTACGAGCACCTCCCAGAGCGCGCTTTTGTTGTCGAAGGGAGTACCGTGCTGGCGCAGCAGGAACACTTCGGCCGCGCCTCCCGTGCCTCTCTTTGTGCCGACGAGGCGCGCCGGCATGACGCGCGTCTCGTTCGCCACGAGCACGTCTCCCGGACGCAGGTACTCGACGATGTCGCGAAACACGCGGTCCTCGAGAGCGCCGGTCGAGCGATCCATCACGAGCAGGCGGCAACCGTCTCGGTTGGGAGCGGGCTCTTGCGCGATGAGCTCGGGGGGCAGGTCGTAGTCGAAATCGCTCGTCAGCATGTCGGTTCCTTCGCGAAGGGGGTGGGGTTCGTCCGAACCCAACCATTATAGGCATTCGCGGTGCGCCGGGCCAGGGGCGCTCCGGACCGCCCTTCGCAGGCCCCTACTTCGACGCCTGCCGTCCCTCGCCTCCGATCGGCTGCGTCGCCATCTGCGCTTCTTGTTGAGAAGGCGGTGCAGGTGGTCGAGGGAGGGCCGCCGGGGCCGCGCGCGTCGCGTCCGATGCAGGGCGAAGGCTGGCGCGTCGGCCTTGTGTCTGCGGATCGTTCGCGTTGGGCCGGTGCCGCCTTTTCGAAGTGCGGCGGGTTTCGGGAGGGGAGGATCTTCGTTGCCGAAGCGGGGGCGGGGACGGCATGTTGCGGCCAGGGCCTCGGATGCGGGCTTCGGCGCGAACGATCCGGCGGGCCGTCCCTGCGGACCTCGCTTTGCGGCGCGGAAGGCCTTCTCGGCGCAAAATCCACAAGATCGCCGCCGGGCATGGGGGGGGGCTGACGGGGTCCCGCGGCTCCGAACTCGCGCCGGCCGGCATGATCGGTTTTGGCAACCTGGGATAATATCGCGGAAGCGAGGACGGCGCATGGAAAGCGCCCGTCTTGCCAGTGGCGATCAGGCGGATCTTGCGCTTGGAATCAAATTTCGGGTCAAGGATTGCCGCCCCGTTGCGCTCAAAGGCAAATCGCCGGTCGTCGCAGCGCGCTTCGCCCCTTCCCCTCGCCACATGCCGTTGGTCACTCGTTCTCGCCGTTCCCGCGCCTCTGCTCCCTCAACGCTTTCAGCACGGCGCGCTTTCTGGCCTGTTTGGCATCGTAGGCTGCCCGTTCGGCCTTGCGAGCGGCGCGCTCGGCCGCCGCGTCCGCCTGCTCGGCGGCTCGCGCCTCGGCCGCGGCAGCGCGTTCGGCGGCGCGCGCCTTTTTGCGCGCGACCCGCTCGGCCTCTGCTTCGGCTTGGGAGAAGCGGCAGCCGCAGTAGTTCTGCCTGTACATTCCAAGCGCCCGGCTTCGGCGCACGGCCTCGTCATAGAAGGGCCGGAAGTCCTCGAACACGGCGCGCACGCCCGCATCCGCCGCCGCGCGGACGAGCTCCTCGCGGATGACGTCCGAGAACTGATAGGGGCTTACGGAAAGCGTCGTGCCCACGCCGTCGAAGCCCTGCTCGGCAGCCGTTCGGGCCGTCTCCGAGAGCCGTAGTCGGTAGCAGGCGCGGCAGCGGGCCTCGCGGGCCCCCTCTTCGGTTGCAAGGCGCAGCACGTCGCCGCCGACCGCGGAGAGCGCGGCCTCGCCGACGCGCCCCGCGCACGCCTCCCAGGTCGCAGGATCGTAAGGCCCTTCCAAGACGGGCAGGCCTTCGCCGTCGGCCCAAGCGCGCAGCGTGGCCAGGCGGCGCGCGTGCTCTTCGGCCGGCGCGATGTTCGAGTTCGCGTAGTGGATGGCAAGGTCGTGCCCCTCAGCGCGCAAGATGCGCACCGGTTCGAGCGAGCATGGCCCGCAACAGGCGTGAAGTAGCAATTTCATCGGGTTTCGGCGCTCCTTTGCATCGTCTCGTATACTACCATGTCGAGAGAAATCAGGGCAGAACGCACGACGACGAACGGAAGGGCTACGCAATGAACGAACGCACCGAGGCGGCCGGGCCGTACCGCGCAATCTTCTTCGACCTCGACGGGACGCTGCTCCCTTTGGAGACGGACGAGTTCATGCGCTCCTACTTCGCCGCGCTCGGCGGCTACGTCGCCCGCTTCGGCATTCCGTCCGAGGCCTTCATGGCCGGCATGAAGGCCGGCATCAAGAACATGGCCTCCCATGACGATGGCCGCCCGAACGACGAGGCGTTCTGGGAGGGCTACTTCGCCCATGTCGATGCCGATGCGTGCGATTGGGGCGGCGAGCTGGCGCGTTTCTATGATCGGGATTTCGGGTTGCTGGGCGCAGGCATCGTGCCGAATCCGGCTGCTGCGCGCGCTGTCGAGACGCTGGCTGCTAAGGGCTACCCCCTCGTGCTGGCCACGATGCCGATGTTTCCGGAGCGCGCCGTGCGCTGGAGGCTCGAATGGGCCGGTGTCGATCCGGCGCGGTTTTCCCGCATCACGCATTTCGAGAACTCCACGAGCGTGAAGCCGAAGCCCGCCTACTTCGCTGAGAGCATTGCGGCGGCGGGCATTTCGGGCGCCGACGTGCTCATGGTGGGGAACAACACGGTGGAAGACCTCGCCGCGCGTGCTCTCGGCGCCGATGCGTTTCTCGTGACGGACCATCTGCTCGACCCTACGGGAGACTTCGACGCATCCTCGGTGCGCTGCGGCACGATGGAGGAGTTCGCGGACTGGGCGGAGGGGCTCCCCGCCTGCGCGAACCCGGCTTCGGGCATAGACGCAGGGCTTGTGGGCGCCGCCGCACGCGAGCGCGCGATCGCGGAGGGCCGGGCCGCAGCGAGCGCCCTTTCCGCAATGCCTGTCGGAGGCGAGGGCCGCACCGGGTTCTCCATCGACGGAGTCGAGGGCTGAGATGGCGCTGTTCGATTGCGCGCAGGACGCGCGCAGCGGCCACGCCCGCGCCCTGTCGTTCGAAACGGCGCACGGAACGTTTTGCACGCCCGTGTTCATGCCCGTCGGCACGAGCGCCACGGTGAAGGGCGTCACCGCGGGCCAGCTGCGCGACTTGGGCTCCCAAGTGGTACTCGCGAACACCTACCATCTGTCGCTGCGCCCCGGCGCCGACGTGGTGGAGGCGGCCGGCGGGGTGCACGCGTTCGCGCACTACGACGGCCCCATGCTCACCGACTCCGGCGGATTCCAGGTGTTCAGCTTGGCTGACACGGTGAAGCTCGACGAGGACGGTCTTACGTTCCGTTCCATCTACGACGGCGCGAAGGTGCGCTGGACGCCGGAGGAGAACATGCGCATCCAGGAGCAGCTGGGCGCCGACATCGCCATGCAGCTGGACCAGTGCGCGCCGTATCCGGCCGAGCGCGGTTTCGTGGCGCGCGCCGTGGACCTGTCGGCCAATTGGGCGCGACGCTGCCTGGCCGCGCATGCGCGGCCCGATCAGACGCTCTTCGGCATCGTGCAGGGCGGTATGCACCTCGATCTGCGGTTGCGCTCCGTCGAGGCGCTGCGTTCGATCGAGCGGGAGAGCCTCGCCTCGGGCGGCCGGCGCTTCGGCGGCTTCGGCATCGGCGGCTACTCGGTGGGGGAGAGCCACGAGGTGATGTTCGAGACGCTGGGGCAGGTGGCCCGTGCGCTGCCGGAGGACCGTCCGCGCTACCTTATGGGCGTGGGCAACCCCACCACGCTCGTGCGCGCGGTGCGCGAAGGCGTGGACATGTTCGACTGCGTGCTGCCCACGCGCACCGCGCGCATGGGCACGGCGTTCAGCTCGACGGGGCGCATGAACATGCGCAACGCGAAATACACGCGCGACTTCGGCCCGCTCGACCCCGCGTGCACGTGCCCCGTTTGCCGGAACCACAGCCGCGCCTACCTGCGCCACCTCGTGAAGCAAAACGAGATGCTCGGCGGCATCCTGCTCTCCATCCACAACCTGCACTACCTCATCGACCTCATGCGCCGCGCCCGCCAAGCCGTTCTTGCCGATGCGTACGAGGAGTTCTACGGGGAGTGGATGGCCAGCCCCGCCGCGAAAGACTACTAGGGGAAGGGGCGCCGGACGGGGTTTCTGCCCGGCGCACGGCTTCGGGCTACCTGCCCGCCCTCTCCTTCGCGGCGTTGGCGGCCAAGCGTGCGGAGACGATTGCCCAGCCCGCCGTAGATCCCGGAGCGACCCCCGCGTCGTAGCAGTCGCCGTAGAACCCGCTTGAATCCATGCCGCACACGTAGAGGCCGGGGATGGGCTCTTCGTTCTCGTCCAAGGCCTCGGCTTTCGTGGACACCCTGATGCCTCCTACGGTGGTGAAGAACCCGTTGCCCACCTCGAAGGCGTAGAACGGCGCCGTCTCTATGGGGATGAGGAAGTCGGAGCTCTTCCCGAAATCGGTGTCCGTTCCTGCGGCGCACAGCTCGTTGTAGCGCACCACCGTGTCGGCGAGCGCCTCGGGATCCAGCCCGGCGCTCTCGGCGAGCGCCTCGATGCTGTCTTCGATGAAGATATGCTCGTTGCCTTGGTCGAGCATGCTTTGGATGTCGTCAAGCAGCGTCTCGTAAGGCGTGCCTGCAGGTGCGGCGGCGCCCACCTCCACCTGGGTGCCCTCGTTGACGAACCTGTCGATGATGGACTGGTCCATGATGGTGAACGCCGACTTCTGCCCTTTGCGGGCCATGCCGTTGAACGGGAAGTTGATCGCGAACATGTCCTCGTTCACGTAGCGTTGCGCCTTCTCGTTCACCCATAAGACTGGCTGCAGCGAGCAAGCTGCCGACACGTGGCTGCCGTAGGTGCTGCCGATGAGGATGTTGCCGTAAAAGTTGGCCACTCCGGCGTCCCAGCACAGCGCAGCGCCCGCGTTGCGGGCCATGCGGATGCCGTCGCCGTCGTGGCCGGGCGTTCCCGAGGCCACCACCTTGTCGGGGTCGACGCCGGCCAACGCCTCGAGCATGGAGGGGTTGTTGCCGTAGCCTCCGGTTGCGATGATGACCGAAGGGCACTCCACTTTGATCACGCGGCCGTCCTCGTCCGTCGCCAGCACGCCGACCACGCTTCCGTTCTCGACGACCAGGCGCTTCGCCGGCGTGCTGCAGCGGATATCCACGTTGAGCTTCTCGGCGGCTGCCACCATGCTTTCGACGAACTGGGATCCCAGGCCTTGCGCCGGATCGCCGGCGTACTCGTGGCAGACCTGGTAGGAGGGGCCGAACGCGCGGACGCGCTGGAAGTTGCAGCCCAGCGATTCCAGCCAGTCGATGGCATCGGCGCTGTTCTCTAGGAACGTCCGGTACAGGTCGTAGTCGGGGATCCAGTGGTGGTAGGCCATCAGCTCGGCGATGAGCTCGTCTTGGCGGATCTCCACCCCCTCGTCCATCTGCCAGTGCGTTCCGATGGCGGCCATCCCCTCGGTGCAGATGAACGACCCTCCCGGAGCCCCGTTCTTCTCCAGGCAGACCACGGACAGGCCGTTTTGGACGCTCTGCATGCTGGCTGCCAGCCCCGTGCCGCCGGCGCCCACCACGCACACGTCGACGTTCAGGATCTCCTCTGGCTCCCCGAGCTCCTCGATGTCGGCCGTCCAGCTTTCGGTCTCCGGACGCTCCGCGTCCGTCGGTTTGGCGTCGTCGCCACCGTTTTTCGGCGAGCATGCGGACAGCGCGCCCGCCGTCGCGCTCGCGGCGGCCGCCAGTCCCATGCCCCGTAGAAACGAGCGTCTCGACACCCTTTTCGCTTCCATATCGTCCTCCCTGATCTCGCGCCGCTTATGCGGCTCCGTCTGGGGCGGTCCGAGCCGCCCTTCGACCCGTATTGCAGCATGCGGCGCCCGCGTCAGAATCCCCCGTTTCCGCTGAACTTCGAGCTTCGGCGCTTTTGGATGACGGGCTGATGCGCCGTTTGGCCAGAATCATCTGTTTCGGATGACGGAGAGGGCTGCTCCCGGCTTGCGTTTGCGAAGCTTCTCGGGTACGGTCGGTTCGGGAGCTGCGCGAGCGCGGCGCGGCGTACGAGGAGGATGCTTGGGAGGGCTCATGGGCGAAAGGGACGACGGGAAGCGCGCGTCGGGTGCGCGCGCGACGCCTCGGGAGGCGCTCGGGTTCGCGGGGTTCGTCCTCTGCGCGCCGTGGGCGCCGTGCGCGCGGTTTTTCATGGGGCGCTACGAACTCGGATTGTTCGAGGACCCAGGAGCGAAGGACGCCCTGTTCCTTTTCCTGCTGTCGTTCGCTGCGCTCTTCGCGGCGGCGTTGGCGGTCGCGGTGCTTGCGCGGGCTCGCTCGGAGGCGGTGGTTTTGCGTTCCTGCGCCCTGCTCGGCATCGTCTTGTCAGCGGTGGGTTCGGTTCTGCTGGCTGCGTGCGGCGTGCCGACCGAGCCGTCGACGGCGCTCGGGACGCTGCTGTGCTCGTGCTTCGGGGCGGCATGGGGCTGCCTTGCGGGCGCTTGGTTGCGCGAGGCGTCGTGGTGGCCGGCGGGTCGCAGGATGCGAGCGGCGATCCTGGCGGCTGTTACGGCGGGCGTGTTCCTCTCGCCGCTTTCCGATGCGGCGCTCGATGTCGCGGCTTTGGCGTGCACGGTCTTTTCCGCAGCGGCCCTCGTTTTCGCATCGGGTTCCGGCCTCCGCTCCTCCGGAGCAGGGCCGTGCGCGGAGAGGCGGCGCGATCCGTCCGGCTTCTCTCGCGACCCGGGCAAGGAGGCTCCGCTGTTCAAACAGTGCGTCCGTCGCACGACGCTCAGGGCCTTCGCCTCGTTGTTCCTGGTGGGGCTTGCGTGGACGACCATGGGGTGCGTGTTCGCGTTCACGGCGGGACGGGGGACGGTTGCGCCGCTGACCTGGACGACGCCGTTTCTCGGAGTGGCTACGGCATGCGTGTTGCTCGTGGTCGGCTGGGTGCGTCGCCGCGAGGAGGATCCGTACATGGCGCTGCGGTTGAGCTGCGCGACGGCCATCCCGGCGTTCTTCCCCCTGAGCGGCGAGAGCGCCTACGCCCTCCAGTTCGCGATGGCCTTCGCGGCCCTGTCGGCGTTCGCGGTAGTGCCGCTGGCGGTCGTGCTCGTTTTGACCGAGGAGGGGGATTTGCGCGCCGTGGGCTCCTCCGGAGCGCTGAGGGGCGTCGCGGGCATCGGTTTCGGCGCGTGTGCCGGCCTGCTCTTCGCTTACTTCGCGATGGCGCGCAGTCCCATAGGGGAGGAGATGGTCTACTTCGCCGGCCTCATAGCGCTTCTGTCCGCATTTCTGGCTACGAACGTGCTGGTCGTTCGGGAGCCTTTGGAGACGGCGAAGCTGGTCGCCGCGGGAAGGTTCCCTCTTCGCCTGGATATAGCCGATCTCATGGGGAAGGAGGACGCCCTGTCCGAAGCGTGCAATCGCCTTGCTTTGGAGAAGTGCCTTTCCGAGCGAGAGGCGGAGGTGCTGACCATCTTGGCGCGCGGCAACAGCCTGCAGAGGGTGCAAGAGAAGCTGTTCATCTCCGAGGGGACGGCGGCCACCCATCGCCGCCACATCTATCGGAAGCTCGACGTGCACTCTAAGCAGGAGCTTATCGATCTTGTGGATTCGCTCATGGACGGAAGGCTGGGCGAGCGGCCTTGAGGGAAGGGTCGTTCGCCCAGCTGTTGCGGTCGCCATGCGAACGTGCCGCTCTTTTGGTCTTCGCTCGCAAACCGTTCTGGCGTATTCTCCTAGATTGTGGCAGAATGGTTCAGTTATCGAGGGAGGCTCTGCGACCGCGGCGACGCGCGGCCGCATGCGTAGGTAGGGAGAACGTTTCATGGCGTCAACGCGCAAGACGAAGAAGCGGTCGGGATCGAAGGACAGGCGCAACGTCTGGCTTCTCGTCGTCACGACCCTGCTGGTCATCGGATCGGTGTTTCTGTTCACGCCGCCGCAGGAGAGGATCAGCCAGGGCCTTGACATCCAAGGCGGCCTATCGGTCGTGCTCACGGCGAAAGGCGAGAACGGGCAGGCCGTGTCCAACGAGGACATGGAGAAGTCCCGCGCCATCATCGAGAGCCGCGTGAACGCGCTCGGCGCCTCCGAGGCCGTGGTGCAGGTGCAGGGCACCGACCAGATCCTCGTGCAGATCCCCGGCCTCACGAATACCGAGGACGCGCTCGACACCATCGGCAAGACCGGCAAGCTGGAGTTCGCGCGCCTCGACTCGTTCACCGACGAGGACGTGAAGACGAAGATCGAGAACGGCCAGTACGGCGGGGAGGGGGTCGTCACCGACGAGTTCGGCATCTCGCTCCCCTCGGGCACCGAAGAGCATCTCCAGGTGGCCGACGGCACGTACACGCCGCTCGTCACCGGCGCCAACATTACGAACGTGAGCGTCGGCAAGGCGTCCGAAACGTCTGCGGACTACGCGGTGAACGTGAAGCTCGACTCCGAAGGGGCGGCTGCGTTTGCCGAAGCCACGAAGGATCTTGTGTCGAGCAACGGCAAGATCGTCATCATCTTGGACAACGAGGTGCAGTCCGCGCCCGCCGTGCAGTCCGAGATACCGAACGGCGAGGTGTCCATCACGGGGGGCTACACGCTCGACGGGGCGAAAGCGTTGCAGACCGTGCTCGAGAGCGGCTCGCTTCCCGTGAGCTTCGAGTATGCGCAGAGCCAGACCGTCGGCCCCACGCTCGGCCAAGACGCTCTCGCCTCCGGCGTGCTCGTGGCGGCCATCGGTCTTGCGGTCGTGCTTTTGTACCTTTTGGTGTTCTATCGGGGGCTCGGCCTTGTCGCCGTGGCCATGATGGCCGTGTTCGGCGTGTTCTACCTGGGGCTGCTTGCGCTGCTTTCGCAGTTCGGCTTGTTCAGCCTGTCCCTTTCGGGCATCGCCGGCATTGTGCTGACCATCGGCATGGCCGCCGACGCGTCCATCCTCGTGCTCGAACGTGTTCGTGAGGAGGTGCGCATGGGCAGGAGCGTGCGCGCGGCCTCCGTCACGGGCGTGCGCCACGGCATCAGCACGGCCATCGACGCCGATCTCGTGACGCTCGTCTCGGCGCTCACGCTGTTCTTCTTGGCCAGCGCATCGGTGAAGGGCTTCGGGTTGACGCTTGCGCTCGGCATTGCCTGCAACGTGGTCGCGATGCTCGTGTTCATGATGCCGCTCATCCGCCTGCTGGCTCCGAACGTCGTCGCAAAGCATCCGGGCTTCTGGGACGTCAAGGATTGCCAGGATCTCGTTGCGGCCGAGCAAGCGGGTCGGCTTCCGCGCAAGGTCAAAGGACGCTTCATCAAGCGCGACATCAACTTCGTGGGCCATCGTCGCACGTTCCTCGTCATCGCGGCGGTCATGATCGCCGCCGTGGCGGTCGTCGTGGGCGTGCGCGGGCTAAACTTCGGCATCGAGTTCCAAGGCGGCACCTCGATCAACTTCCGCGCCACTGGCGACGTGGGCATCGAGGAGGTGCGCAGCGCGTTCTCCGACGCGGGCGAGCCCGACGCCGTGGTGCAGACGGCGGTGACCGACGGGGAGCAGGGATACCTCGTGCGCACGTCGAACACCTCTCCCGATGCGGCCACCGACGTGGCCAACCAGGTGGCCGGGCGGTTCGGCTGGTCGGCTGATTCGTTCGAGGTGTCCACCATCGGGCCCGACTGGGGCGCAAGCGTCATCCAGTCGTCCCTCATCGCGCTCGCGGTTTCCTTCGCGCTGATCATCGCCTATATTGCCATTCGCTTCGAGTACAAGATGGGCGTTGTGGCCATCGTGGCCTTGATCCACGACATCGTCATCGTCGTGGGAGTGTACGCGCTCGTCGGGCGCGAGGTCACGCCGAACGCCGTGGCCGCGTTGCTCACCATCTTGGGTTACTCGCTCTACGACAAGGTGGTCGTGTTCCACCGCATCAACGAGAATATGAAGGGCGACGAGGGTTCGTGCACGTTCGCGACGATGGCGAACCGCTCGGTCAACCAGGTGTTCATCCGCACGCTCAACACCTCGCTGTCCTCGCTCATCCCCGTGGTCGCCATGCTCGCGTTCGGCGGCGAGACCCTGAAGGACTTCGCGTTCGCCATGGCAATCGGCTTGGTGTGCGGAGCCTACTCGACCATCTCGGTGGCTATCCCGATCTACACCATCTGGAAGCAGCGCGAGCCGAAGTACGCCAAGCTCGTGAAGAAGTACGGGCCGGAGGTGCAGCGCTGCTACCTGGGGTACCTGCCGGGAGATCCGCGCCTCGAGGCGTTCTACGCCGACGAGGGAGCATCCGGAGAGGAGCGAGAAGCTGCGGAAGGGTCCGATGAGGGTGCGTCAGACGAGGGAGGCTCTGCTGAGGTCGCTGCGAAGCGGGCCCCGTCGAAGCCTGCGCGCGGGAAGCGCTCTCGCAAGAGGAAATGATGCGGAGGAGGCGGGCTTCGGCCCGCTTCTTTCATGGGGAGGGCTGGTTGGCAGGCGAGTTCTTTCCGCAAGCCCCCTTCCCATCCTTTTTGCCGCTTCTCGGACGAGGAGGCGCTGAACCTGAGCCTTCGTTCCGTGTTGCCTCGGAAGTTGCAGGCGGGGTCTTCAGCAGAAGGGGCGCATCCGTTATGGAGGGGAGCGAAGCTGCGGCCGAAGGCGCCGTCGGAAACTTGATCCGCAGTCGCTCCAAGCGAGAGAGCAATGGAAAGAGCGTTGAAGGAGGCGCCTTCGACGCGCGTATCGCAACGGCGCGGAGCGGTTGACGGCGGCGTGCGGGCCGTTTCGGCGATCATGCCGAGGAGCGGCGGCTCGATTTCCTCATCGGCCGTCGTGCGCCGTTTCTCACGATGACGGCCGCCGCGGCGGCCGTCATCGTGTTCTCATACCGCTGCGCAGCCTACAGGATCAGCATCGCGGCGGTCAGCAGAACGACGCACGCGAGGGAGGTGACCACGATCACCTTCATCACGGCCTTCAACATGGTGGCGTACTGCACTTTCGCGAGCGCGAGGCCTGCCAGCACCGCGCCGTTCATAGGCGTGATGATGGCAACGATTCCGTGCGCGGCCACATAGATCATCACCATGACCTCGGGCGAGAAACCCAGGTCGCTGGAAAGCGGTCCCATGATGGGCATCGCCAGCGTGGCCATGCCGGAGCTCGACGGGATGGCGAACGACAGCACGAAGTAGAACAGGAACGTGGCGGGTGCGAAGATGAAAGCGGGCACGCCGGATAGCGCGTTCGCGGCGTTCGTGAGGATGAACGTGTCGAGCTGCGTCTCGCCCATGATGACGGCGACGGAGCGCGCCAGCGCGATGACGAGCGCGACGCTGACCATCTCGGCGCAGCCTCCGAGGAACGTTCCCACGATGTCTTTGCCCGACAGGCGTGCGAGGACGCCGATGACGATTGCCATAAGCAAAAACCATGCCGTGGCCTCGTTGAAGTACCACGAGCCCAGCGGCGTGCCGGTGAGAAACGCGCTCCATGCGCCGGAGGGGTTGTCGACCGAACCGCCCAGCATGAACAGGTCGATGCCGAAGTTCTGCCACGGCACGAAGCCGATGATCATGACGACGAACGTGAGCGCGAACAGCACGAGCACTACCTTCTGCTTGCCCGACATCACGGCGGAGAGCGACGGGCTTTCGGCACCTTCCTCCATCTGGCCGTACTCTTTCTCGGCGTCCTGCTGCTCCTGCAGCGACATGAACGTGGACCCCTTGTCGGCCATGACCTTTTTGGCGTAGCGCATGACGAAGAAGATCGAGATGGCCTCGGCGACGACGAACAGCACGAGTCCGAATCCGATGATGAGGCCTTGGTCGACGGCGATGCCGAGGTCGGTGAGGGCCGCGGTGGCCACGCCCACGGAAAACGGGTTCACCGTGGAGCCGATGCAGCCTGCGCCCGCTCCCAAAAGCACCACGAGCGCGCCGGTGAGCGTGTCGAAGCCGGCGGCGTACATGGTGGCCGCCAAAAGGATGTAGAACGGCACCGTCTCCTCCATCATGCCGTAGGTGGAGCCGCAGATGCCGAACAAAAGCATGAGGATGGGGATGAGCACGAGCTCGTGCCCTTTGAGCGAGCGGACGAGCGTGGCCACGCCGGCGTCGAGGGCGCCGGTCTTGTTGACCATGGCCAGAAAGCCGCCGAGCACCAGAACGAACACGCACACTTGCATGGCGTCGGAGAAGCCCAGCACGGGCGCAGTGACCACGTCGGCGAACGTCGCGCCCGTCACCTGGTCGGTGAACAGCGACGCGATCACCGTGGCGAGCGCCACTGCGATGAGGCACGCCACGAGGATGATGAACGAATCGGGTGCGCGGCGCTTCTTCTTGCGCTTCTTCGGGGCCTCGTTCGCGGTCGTCTCAGCCATCGATCTCTCCTTTCCCGTCCGCACGGGCCGCAAGCCAGCGCAGGGCCATCGTCGCGGTCATCGCCGCTCCTTGGGCGAACACGCTCTCATCAAAGACCACGCGCGCGTTGTGCACGGGGTAGCGGACCCCTTCGTCCTCGGTGCCGGTCCCTACGACGAAGTACGTGGTGGGAACGGCTTGGGAGATCACGCTCATGTCATCGGAGCCCGAGATGGGCGTATCGAGGATGGTGACGGGGCGCTCGATGAGCTCTTCCACGTAGCCGATCAGCTCGCGGGTGAGCTCGGGGTCGTTGTGGACGCTCGGCACGCCGCGGAGAAACCGCACCTCCACGCTGCCGCCGAAGGCTTCGGCGATGCCCTCGCACATCGCCGCCATGCGCTCCTTGAGGTGGGCGCGGGTGCCCTCGTCCACGGTGCGCAGGGTGCCGAGCATGCGCACGTCGTCGGGCACGACGTTGGCCGCCGTGCCGCCGTTCATCGCGCCGAAGGTGATGACGGCCTGGTCGTTCGGATCGAGTTCGCGCGCGATGAGGTTCTGCGCGCCCTGGAAGATATGGCATGCGATGTTGAACGGGTCGACCAGCTGGTTGGGGCGGGAGCCGTGTCCGCCTTTGCCGTGCACGACGATGTCGATGTCGTCGATGGAGGAGAAGCCCGTGCCCGGGCGCGTGGCCACCTCGCCCAGGCGGTAGTCGAACGGCATGAGGTGGATGGCCGCCGCCGCGTCGACGTGCGGGCTCTCAAGCACCCCGGCGTTGATCATGGCCTCGTTGCCGCATATCTCGTCGGGAGCGCAGCCTTCCTCGTCGGGTTGGAACATGAGCTTCACGCAGCCGTTCAGCTCGGCTTCGCGGTGTTTGAGGATGCGGGCCGCGCCCAGCAGCATGGCGGTGTGCGCGTCGTGGCCGCATGCGTGCATGAAGCCGTTGTCGGAGGCGAAGGGCAGGTTCGTCTCCTCGCGCAAAGGCAGCGCGTCCATATCGGCGCGCAGCATGAAGCAGCGATCCGACGATGGGTCGCCGATGGTGGCCACGAGGCCTCCCGGCACGATCTCCTTCGGCTCGAGGCCGATCTCGCGCAGCCGGTCGGCGACGTAGGCGGTCGTTTGGGGCAGGTCGAATCCGATCTCGGGATGCTCGTGCAGCCAGCGGCGGTCGGCGACGATGTCGTCCGCCAGCGCCTCGGCCTCTTCCAGGATGGTCATGGGTATGCCTCCTTCGCTTCGATGCGACGACGGTTGCGGCAAAGCGGCCGCCGTCTTCGGTCGCGCGCGCATTTCAGCGCCTTCTGAGCGGTACAATACGGGGCCGAAGTCGATTTGATCGTCACCCCGGTGGCGTTACGTGGGTGCGAGCGGTTGCTTTTTGCCGGTGAACGGTTTGAAAAGGAGCGTGCATGGATCAGGCGGAAAAAGCGGGGGAGCATGGTGGCGACGATGCCGGCGGCGAACGGCTTGTCGACGTGCGCTGCTTGGCTGCGGTGTGCGCCCTCTCGCTGTCGACCTTCGTGCAGAACGGATACGTGTACCCCATGTCGTCCTCGGGCGAGCAGTGGCCGCTGGTGGCGCACGGCGCGCTGTACTCGCTCGCGTTCGCCTTTTGGGCCGTGCTGGCGCATGTGAGGAAGCGCTGGCTGCCGGTTGCGCGCCTTTCTGCGCTCGCCGGGGCGCTGCTTGCGCTCGGTGCGATCGCATGGTTGCTCGCGCAAGCCGGCGGTTCGTCGCCTGTTGGCCTGCTGGCGGCATCGGCGCCGATCGCTCTGGGGCGTTCGTGGGCCGTCGTCGTCTCCGGGCTCGCGCTGTCATCCGTCGCACCGCGCGGCGTGTCCGTCACCGTTCCTCTCGGCGTGGGCCTGTCGTACGCGGCGCTGCTCGCGTTCGAGCCGCTGCTCTCCGCCGCTCCGGCGGTCTCCTACGCGCTGCTTCCGTTGCTCGCGCTCGCGCTCGTCGCGCGCCCGGTGGACGCCGCCCGCCGCGGGCTCGCCGCCACCTGCCCGGCGCCTCCGAGCGAGCTCGCGCTCACCAACCCCTCGTCGTTTCCAAGCCCCGGAAACCGGCTGTTCGCGTGCATCGCTCTGTTCGAGGTGGCCTTCGGCTTCTCCATCGAGTTCGGTGCGGGCGTCGCGGCGTGGCGGCAGGATGTCGCGGCGGGCATCGCGCTCGCGCTCGTGGCCGTATGGTGCGCGCGCACGCGCCTACGCTCTCGCGAGGACGCGCTGTTCCATCTGTCGGGCCTGCTCGTGGTGTTCGGGTTCTTCGTCTCTTCGTCGTCCACCGCATTGCTGTCGGACGTCTCCCGCAGCGCGCTCGCGGTGGGCGCCCAGACGTTCAGCGTGCTTACCTGGGCGACGCTCGCCATCATCGCCGCGCGCAACCCCGCAGGAGGCATCACGGCGCTTGCGACGGGCTTTTGCGCCTCGAACGTCGGCGCCACCGCGGGCGTGGCGCTCGGGGGGCTTCCCGTCGGCGCGCAGGACGCCGCGCTCGCCGACGCGCGGCTGCTCGCGCTCGCGCTCGTGGCCGTGGTGCTCGTGGCTTACGTGTGGATCGGTCTCCGGGGGTTCAGCTTCTCCGACGCCATCCAGGGCGTCCGCCCCGTCGAACCCGTGGCCGCTCCCGCTCCCGAGGCCGCCGTCGAGGCCCGCTGCGCGCGCTTGGCTGCTGCCCATGGCTTGACCGAGCGCGAAGGGGAGGTGTTCGCCCTGCTTGCGCGAGGCCGCAACGGCGCGTTCATCCAGCAGGAGTGCCATGTGACGCGCAATACCGCCAAGACGCATATCCGCCGCATCTACCAGAAGCTGAACGTGCACACGCAGCAGGAGCTCATCGACTTGGTGGAGGCCGATCGCGCCACCGTTTAGCGTTTTCGCCGCCGTCGCCGCGGACCTGATTGCCCGACGACGGGCGCGGTCGGATGCCGGGATGGTGTTCGGGGGGGCGCCTGCGGAAGCGAGGCGGTTAGCGCCGCGCCGCCGCAGATGGGTGGTTCGTGTCGAAGGGCAGAGGCGGGGCGCTGCGAGAAGCGGGTGTGGTACGCTGTGGGGCATCGATACTGTGCCGAAGGTAAGGAGCTGAGCCATGCGCGAAGGAAGCGCCCCCAATTTCTGCCCGCCCACCGAGGAGGGCATCACCCTCGTGCTCGAAGACGAGAAGGGCGAGCGGACGGAGCTCGAGTTCCTCGGCCTCGTCCTTCACGGCGACCGCCGCTACGGGTTCTTCTTCCCGGTGACCGACGAGGCGCCGGCGGGCTCGTCGGGGGAGGTCGTGCTGCTCGAGGTCACCGAACTCGACGAGGAGGGGCAGCCCTCCGCGTTCGAGCTGGTCGAAGACGAGGGCGTTGCGGCCGAGGTGTACGACGATTTCCGGGTCGCGACGAAGGACCTCTACGATTTCGCCGACTGAGGTGGCACTGCGGTCGGGGCGTAGAGCCGATGATGGATTGAAAGCGCTTTGAGGGGCAAAGGGGCCGTGGGGCTGAGCGTTCGGGAGGGGGCTTGTTGGCGGCATCGGCGCTGCTTGCCTCCTTTGCGCTTTTGCTTCTTTTGCCGTATGCGCGGGCGGGGGGGGGATTGTGATATGGAGGCGGCTGGCAATCCTCGTCCTGAATGGTATGAAGGACGCGTCGTCGATTTCGATTCGTCCAAGGGCATCGTGGTTGCAAACATAGAAAAGGATGGAGGCTTGGAGGCGGCATTCGGCTTTGAGAGGCAGGATTCCGCTTTCGGGGAATGGGCGATTTCGTTCGCGTTTCAACTGTGAATTCCCTGAGCGGCATCAAAGAAAGAGACAATGCGAGCATCGTCGCCAGCTTCAAGATAGAGGGCCGCGAGGAAGAGGAGTCGGAGCTTATTGCGGGGGACGCGTTGGGGATGCCGTCGAAACATCGATTATCTTTATGGGATCGTCACGAGGCTTTCCTTTGGCGGGAAAAGGGTTCCATGACGAAAAGAAGGGCCCTTCGATCGATCCGTCCTCCGCATTGCGCATCGGCCGTATGGCGACCGCCCCCTCGTTTGCGAACGAGGGGGCGGTCCCAAAAGCTCCGCGATCTTTGCCGGAAGCATGGGAAGCGGCAGCCGAGGATTTCTCCTAAGCGCGAAGCCCGAAGGGCGTCTGACCGCCGGCGAGCCGATACGAATCCGCGATCTCGACGAGAATGCAATTTGCCATATTGCCGGGCATTGCAAAGACGGAGGGGGTCTGCGGGTTGCGTCGCGTTTGCTAACAGCGGTGAAAGCTTTGCTTCTCTTGCGTTGCTTGAATTCGGCGGGCGGGGCGGGTTTCTGGCGGAGGCGCTTTCGAGGGGGACTGCACGGCGCTCGAGCGGGCCGTGCGCCTAACGGCCGAGCGGATCCCAGCCTGTCGGGGGCTTGACTCGCTCGGACTGCGCGATGGCGGCGAGGTACATCACCTCGTTGTTGATCGCTTTCTCGAGGCGGCATACTTCCTCTTCCGTCTCGGCGAACTCGAAGATGCGCGCGGTGGCGCGCCTGATCGATCCCATAAGCCTTTCGTACTCGGTTCCTTCCATCTCCACCTCCGCTGCTCCTGTCGTCATGCGACCATGACCAACGCGCTTTTCCCTGAGCGTGAAACCCCTTGTTTTCTTGACGTTGCGTAAACTATAGTTTACGACTTTTCCTCCAACGGGCACTAGCCTTTATCGTGCATGGAGAACGCTTCACTAAAAACTCAGCTTGGCGCGAGAATCGCGAGGCTCAGAACGGCGATGGGGCTTTCTCAGACGACGTTCGCACTGATGGTCGGGATAAGTAGACAATACCTCATCGACATCGAGAAAGGGGAGGCCAATCCAACGGTCGACATGCTCGAGCGCATAGCCGGAGGATTCGACGTGCCGGTCGGAGAGTTGTTCTGCGATCTGTGAGTTTACTTCACAATGCGGCGCTCCAAAACACCGGCTTACCCCCCTCTCATTGCGAAGCGTCCGTCGAGGCGTGCTCGGAACCGAGCATCCGAGCTTGTTCGACGAACCCGCGGATGCTCGGTGCGGGCGCGCTCACAGAGCCACGGGCGCCCAGCTTCCGTCGATGTCGCATATCCACGCCTCGGCGCCCTCCACGGAGAAGAACGTGAGCGTGTCGTCCCCGGGTCCATCGTAGCTCTCCCCAAGCCCCGTCATGTGCTCGAACCCGGCGCGGCGAACCTTGTCGCTCGCTCGGTCGTCCAGGTCGGCGCGCCCGCGCATGATGACCCAGCCGCTTCCTGGCCTCCAGGCCGTCAGCTCGAACTTGGGGTTGGCCTCAAGCTCTCGGTAGACGTCTTTCGTGGTGGCCGTGCAGAACCAGATGCGGCCGTTCTCGACGGCGACGAAGCTGAACGGGCGCACGTGTGGCTGATCGCCCTCGCATGTTGCCAGGTACCAGGCGGGCACGCTCGCGAGGTACTCGGCGATAGCGTCCATTCCGTCGATCTTCTCCGAGTCGTTCATAGGGTTTCCTTTCGTAGCGTTGGTTGTCGTGAGCCTTGGGCGACGGGTGTCACGCGAAGGCAAAGTTCGAGGCGATGACGCAGGCCAGCATGAGCGCGACTGCGACCGCGCCCCGCGCGTCGAGTTGGGTGCAGGCAAGCGGGTTCAGGCGCGTCCGACCGACGCCACCGTGGTAGCATCGGGCGTCCATGGCGGCCGACAGGGTGTCGGCATGGCGAAACGCGCTTGTGAACAACGGCACGATAAGGGCCGAGAGCGTGCGCAGCCGCCCTTTCGAGAACGTCGCCCCGCGGCTCGCCTGCGCGCGGTGCACCGTGCGCAGCTCGAGGGCGAACTGGGGCAGGAACCGCAGCGCGATGCCCATCATCATGCCGAGCTCGTGTGCGGGGACGCCAAGAGGGCGCAAGAACCCCAGCGTCCATTCGAACGCCTCGGTGATGTCGAGGGTGGGCGTGGTCAGCGTGAGCAGGCTCATGCTCAAAAGCAGCACGAGGAGGCGGCATGCGATGAAAGCCGCCTGCCAAAGCCCCCCCTCGGTCACTCGGACGATCCACCATTCGAACAGCGCCTTGCCGTCTTGCACGAAGAGCACGTTGAGGAGGGCCGTCAGCACCACGATGAACGCGAGCGGCGCGACGGATTTGAGCGCCGAGGCTGCGGGGATGCCCGCCAGCGCGAAGAACCCAAGCACGAATGCGGCGCACACTGCGAGCCCCGGAAAAGACTGCGCTGCGAACGCCGCGGCCATCACGAGCAGCGACAGCACGAGCTTCATGCGCGCGTCCATGCGGTGGACGGGGCTCGTGCCGGGCCAATAACGGCCGAGGACGGCGATGTCAGGCATAGGGGGCCTCCCCGGCGGCGCAGGGCGCTTCGCTCGCGTTCCGCCCCGGCTCGTCTTCGCCGACTTTCGGTTCGCGGGAGGGTGCGCTGTCGGCAAGTCTTCCCGCCAAATCGTCGGCGAGCGATTCTAAATCGTACAGGTCGCGTGGCAGCTCGACCCCCATTTCACGCAGCTCCTCGGCAAGCTTCTGGGCGGCGGGCACGTCCAGGCCGATGGCGCGCAGCGCATCGCCGTGCGCGAACACCTCCGCGGGCGTTCCGAGCGCGAACTGCCTGCCTTCGTTCAGCACGAGCATGCGGTCGGCGAGGCGTGCGAGATCGTCCATGCTATGGGACACCATGACCACGGTGAGGCCCGCGCTGTGCAGTTCTTCGATGAGCGAGAGGAACTCCTCGCGCGCCACCGGGTCGAGCCCCGCCACCGGCTCGTCGAGCACGAGCGCACGCGGCTCCATGGCCAGCACTCCCGCGAACGCGACGCGCCGCTGCTGTCCACCGGAAAGCTCGAAAGGGCTCTTGCCGCCCACCTCGTCGGGGTCGAGGTGCACGTCCTCCAAGGCGGCGCGCACGCGCCGTTCGATTTCTTCGTCGGATAGCCCCAGGTTGCGGGGGCCGAACGCCACATCTTCGCGTACGGTGGCCGCGAACAGCTGGTGCTCGGGATACTGGAACACCAGCCCCACTTTCCCGCGGCATTCCTGGGCGACGCGCTTGTCGGCCAGGTCCTGTCCGTCGAAGAGCACGCGTCCCCGCGTGGGGTGCACAAGCCCGTTCATGTGCTGGACGAGCGTGCTCTTCCCGCTGCCGGTGTGCCCGGCCACGCCGAGGAACTCCCCGTCGGCCAGCGTGAAGTCGATGTCGGCGAGCGCCCATACGGCATCCGGCGATCCGCCCCATGCCGGAAAGCCCTTCTCGAGGGAAGGCGCCTCCTCGATGGCGCCGGCATCGCGGCGGCGTTTGCGGCGGCGCGCGCTCTTCGCCTGGCGCTCGGGATCGACGTAGGCGTAGCTCACGCCCTCGAAAGCAATCGGCACAGCTCCTCCTTCAGGCTCGTCGTTTCGATGTGGACGCCCGCATCCACCCCGCGGCGCTTGAGCGCAAACGACAGCGCGCACGCGAAGGGCACGTCGAGGTGCAGACGCCTGAGCAGGTCGGCCTGCACGAGCACATCGGCGGGCGTGCCGTCGGCGGCCACGTGCCCGCCTTCGAGCACGATGACGCGGTCGGCCTGGGCGGCTTCCTCCATGAAATGAGTGATCATGACGATGGTCATGCCGCGTTCGTGCAGCGTGCGGCACACGCGCATGAGGCCTTTGCGCCCGCGCGGGTCGAGCATGGCCGTGGCTTCGTCCAGGACGAGGATGGCCGGCTCCATGGCAAGGGCCCCTGCGATGGCCACGCGCTGCTTCTGCCCGCCCGAAAGCGCTGCCGTCTCGCGCTTCTCGAAACCTTGCAGGCCCACGTCGGCCAGCGCTGCCGAAACGCGTTCGCGCAGCTCGTTCGTCGGCACCCCCAGATTTTCCGGACCGAACGCCACGTCGTTTTCGATGAGGCTGGCCACCAGCTGATCGTCGGGGTTTTGGAACACCATGCCGGCTTGGCTTCGGATGAAGTACACGCTGTCCTCGTCGCGCGTATCGTGTCCGAGCACGCGCACGCTGCCCTCGTCGGGCGAGAGCAAGGCGTTGACGTGCTTGGCGAGGGTGGATTTCCCCGAACCGTTGCCGCCGAGTATGCAGACGAACTCGCCCTGCTCAATACGCGCGGTCACGCTGTCGAGCACGAATGTCTCGCCATCGTAAGTGAAGCCCGCGTTGTCAAACTCGATCATGTGCGCATCCTGTTCCCGCCGCCTGGCATATCGCAAGACGCCAGGCGGCGATACGGGGACTTAGCGTCCCTTGACCTGCTTTTTCTTCGGCGTGATGAGGTTCGACACGCTCTTGTACACGACGAGGGTGAGCACGGCGTTGAGCACCCCTTTGGCCAGGTTGAACGGCGTGAGGATAGGCAGGATCATGGCGATGACGGCATCGAGGGGCACGCCGAGCCATGCCGGCGTGACCAGCAGGTTGCCCAAGATGGCCATGATCGTGGCAGCGATGACGCTCAGCGCGAGGCCGACGGCGCCGCTTCTGAACGTGCGCGAGCGCCGGTAGACGGCCGCCGCCGGGAGGACGAAACCCGTCACCACGAGGATGTTCATAAGCGCTCCGGAGAAGTCGGCCATGAGGATGCCGTGGATGACGGCCCCGACGACGCCCACCGAAAGGCCCGCCGCCGGGCCGAACGCGAAGCCGCACACCATGGCGGGCATGGCCGAAGCGTCGTATTTGAGCCAGGTGACGCCTGGCAGAAGCGGGAACTCGATGAACGACAACAGCACTCCGATAGCGCACATGAGGGCCATCGTGACGAGCTGACGGGTGTCCCAGGTGTTTGTGTTGGAGAGCTTGTAGGGAGAGGGGGCCGAGGTGGCTTTCGAGGGTTCGTTGCCTCCTGGCGCTTTGCCTCCGTTGCCGACGCGCGGTGTCGTGCCGTTCTGCATGATGGGCTCCTTTCTCGCAAGGCCCGCTCCGATTCGGGTCAGGTTTTCCGGCCTTGAGAGAAAACGAGCCCGTATGAATTCCATCCATACAGGCTTACACGGGGTCCGCCGAGACGCCTGGCGCCTGGCGGATCTCTGCCTCTTCCATCCGGACTATACCGTTGGTTCCGGGATCTCACCGGAATCAGCCCGAAGCGGCGCGGGTGGGGCTACTCCCAGACGTGCCGTTCGAGGTCGCGGACTCGCGGCGCCGACGCGGGGGTCGGGCCGGATTACCGCCAGTGAGGAATTGCACCTCGCCCTGAAACAGAATCCATGGCGCGCATTGTAACCGTTTCCCTTGCGCGGTGCAAGGGAGGGCCGAATGCGCGCATCGGCGCTTTCGGGCCCTCCGCTCTGCGGCATCTCGCGCGTCATCCTCTCGCTCGCGGCGAGGAAGGGGGTTGGGCGCTCTCGCAAGGGGCGCGCTGCTTGCGGGCTGGGATCGGCGCGGATCGACGTGCTGCGGTTTGGACTCCAGGGTCAGAGCCTCGCGCGGACCCTCGGCACCGAAGCCGCCGAGCGCTTCCGTCGGCTTCGGTTTTGCGGAGCGCCTGCGCCGCTTCTGGTTCGGTATGGGGAGGGGCGTTTCGTCGTCAAGCCATGGCTGACTCGACCCGGCATTCGCCTGATGCCGGGTCGAGTCAGTGCGGTCGGGCGAAGCGAAGGCCGTCCCATGGGGCGAGCTCCCACCAAGCGTCGCGGGGATCTGCGTTGCGGGTTTGCATGGCCTTCGCCGACATCGCTCGGCGGCGCATAGGGCTTTTCCGGCGCAAAATTCGCCAGATTGCTGCCATGCGCAGGCTCCCGAGCGGCCGCCCTCTTTCCCTTGCGTTTTACGGCCGGGTCCTTTTCCGGCGATGCTTGGGTTGCGCTCGGCGAACCGAAGGGAATCGGGTCGGAATCGCGGGGGCTTTCGGCGGCAATCCGGCGATTCTTGCCGTCAAAACGCCTTTCGGCATGTGCGAAGCGGCCCAGCGCGCTCGATGGCGGCATGCCGGGCCGCTTCGCGATAACTCGATGGGCGTTTTCGGCGAAGGGCGGATGCGGATGGGGTATAATGCGACGCCATCATGCTTGAGCTTCTCGACACCATCGACTCCATCGTCTGGGGTCCAGCGATGATCGCGCTTCTTTTGGGATCGCATCTTTTCTTCACGTTCAAGACGGGGTTCATCCAGCGCAAGCTGCCTCGGGCCATCAGGCTGTCGCTGTCGAGCGACCCCGAGGGCACGGGCGACATCAGTCATTTCGGCGCGTTGGCCACTGCGCTTGCGGCCACTATCGGCACCGGCTCGATCGTGGGCGTGGCCACGGCCATCTTGGCGGGAGGGCCGGGCGCGGTGCTCTGGATGTGGGTCACCGGCGTGCTCGGCATCGCCACGAAGTACGCCGAGACGTACGTCGCCGTGAAGTACCGCGTGCGCGATCACAACGGCGCCATGCTCGGCGGCGCCATGTTCGTCTGGGAGCGCGCGTTCGGGCGCAACGCCGCGAGCGGGCGCGACTCCGGTTCCATCGGACGAGCTCCCTGGTGGGCGAGGCTCGGCGCCGTTGCGTTCGCGGCGTTCGCGGCCATTGCGGCCGTCGGCACCGGATCGGCCGTGCAGGCGTCGGCGATGACGGGCATCATCACGGCAAACGCGCCCGGGATACCCGTTTGGGCCATCGGGATCGTCATTGTCGCGCTCGTCTCGGCGGTCATCTTCGGCGGCGTGCGGTCCATCTCGAAGGTGTGCGAGAAACTCGTGCCCGTCATGGCCGTCGCCTACGCGGGCGGCTGCCTGGTCGTCCTCGCGCTCAACTGGGCGCTGGTCGGCGAGGCGCTGGGTCTCATCCTGGAGTGCGCCTTCACCCCGAAGGCGGCTTTCGGCGGCGCGGTGGGGTCGGGCATCATGATGGCTCTGCAGTTCGGCTGCGCGCGCGGCCTGTTCTCCAACGAGTCGGGCCTGGGCTCGGCGCCCATCGTGGCGTCGGCGGCCTCCACGCGCAACCCGGCGCAGCAGGCGCTCGTGGCGATGACCGGCACCTTCTGGTCCACTGTGGTCATCTGCGCGCTCACGGGCATCGTGCTCGTGTCCACGATGCTGGCGAACCCCGACATCGCGTCGGACATTCTCGCGAACCCCACCGTCTACTCCGGCGCGATGCTGGCCAGCGAGGCGTTCGCGAAGATCCCCTACATCGGCACGCCCATCCTGGTGCTGGGCATGGTGGCGTTCAGCTACACCACCATTCTGGGCTGGTCGTACTACGGCAACCGCTGCATCACGTACCTGTTCGGCCGTTACGCCATCCGTCCGTACCAGGTGGTCTACGTGGCCGTGGCCTTCCTCGGCGCCATCGGCGTGGGCGATGTCGTGTGGACGATTTCCGACATCGGCAACGCGCTCATGGCCATTCCCAACATCGTCGTCGTGTTGCTGCTCTCCGGCGTGATCGCACGCGAGACGCGCCACTACGTGTGGGAGGGCAACCTCGACGAGGCCGACGACGCGCCCATACCGCAGCTAGAGGGCAGGTAGCGCCTCCGAAATGCAGTCGCGGCGCTTTTTGGATGCGAGCCGGTATTCACGACAATGCGCGCCGATGCGTCTTGCGATTTGCGGTTTGTCAAAGCATCGCTATCTGGGGTTTGCGCCTCGTCGGAATCGAGTGCTGTGCAAAGCGGGTGCTGAAATTGTCATAGGCGCCGATTTGCGCCCCATGTCTGCGGCGGTCCGTCGTTGAGCCAAGGTCGGTGTGAGCGTTTGAGCAAAGCCGCAAAGCGCTGAGTTCGAAAACCCATGCCAAGATCGACGGGGTGAGTCGCCCGTTCGCCGTCCCGCATGTCGGCTCGTACGGTGCGTCGACGCCCGTCGCACGGGATGTCTTCTGCGTGCCTGACTCTCGGTCAGCTTGGAGCCGGTCGCTCAAGGTCGGTGCCCCAAACAGAATTGTCCTCATTTTGGGACGCGTGCCGCTCCCTAGTCCTCGCGGCCATCGGGTTCGAAGCGATAGCCGATGCCCCAGACGGTTTGGATGACGCGCGGGTCGGAGGGGTCGTCCTCCACCTTCTCGCGCAGCTTCTTGATGAACACCGTGATGCTCGACGTCTCGCCAACGAATTCTTTGCCCCATGCCGCCTCCACGAGCTGCTCCTTCGACAGTACGAGGCTGGGACTTTCCGCCAGTGCGTAGAATATCTTGAACTCCTTGGGCGTGAGCGCCAGACGATCGCCGTCCTTTGTGACGCGAAACTGCCCGCGGTCGAGCACGAAGCGTCCCGCGTACAGGATGTCGCCTCGCGACGCGGCGGGCGCGGCGGCCATGCTCGCGCGGCGAAGGTGGGCTTCGATGTGCATGAGCAGCTCGCGCGGGTCGAACGGCTTCACCATGTAATCGTCGCCGCCGGCCTGGAAGCCCACGCCCTTGTCTACGATATCGCCTTTCGCGGAGAGAAAGATGACGGGGCACGTGATGCCGCGCTCGCGCATGAGCCGACAGGTGGTGAAGCCGTCCATCTTTGGCATCATCACGTCCATGATGACGAGGTCGGGCGCCTCCCGCTCGACGGCGAGGAGGCCCTCGGCGCCGTCTTCGGCGTAAGCGAACGCGTATCCCGCATCGCCCGCCATGCTGCTCACGAGACGCGCGATGCTGGTCTCGTCATCGATCAGAAGGATCTTCTTCATCGTAGTCCTCCGTATCCACGGCAACGTAGGGTATGCGCACGGTGAACGTGCTGCCGAGCTTGCGCGCCGACTCCACCGAAACGCTGCCCCCGTGCAGCTCGGCCAGCTCCTTCACCACGGCCAGGCCGAGGCCCGTGCCGCGGTAGCGGCGGTTGGGCGACTGGCTGGCCTGTCGGTAGCGCTCGAAGATACCCTCCTGGTCGGCTTCGTCGATGCCCATGCCGTCGTCCGAAACCGCCACGGCGATGCGGTCGCCGTCTAACGTGGCGCGCACGTCCACCTTGCCGCCGACGTGGGTGTACTTGATGGCGTTGTCCACGAGGTTCTCGACGATGCGCCGGAGCTTCTCCCAGTCGGCCATCGACACGGGCACGTCGGCATCGGTCTTCGCGGTCAGGGAGATGCCCTTGTTCTTCGCCACGGGTTCGAGCGACTTCCTGACGAAACCCAGCAGGTCCACGAAATCGACCGGCTCCACCACCAGCTCGTTCTTGTGCGCCTCGGCTTTCGAGATGGTCAGGATGTTGTTCACCATGTTGAGCAAAAGCGTCGCGTTCGCTTCAATCTCCTCCACGGCGCTGCGCGTCTTGGCGTCGAGCGAGTCGACCTCGCGCAGGATGCGCGCGAACGCGAGGATGGAGGTGAGCGGCGTGCGCAGCTCGTGGCTCATGATGGCGAAGAACTCGTTTTTGTAGGCGGTTTCCTCGCTGAGACGGTCGAGTGCACGCTTGAGCTCGGCTTTCTGGAACAGCAGCAGGTCATTGAGCGCCGAGAGCTTGTCGGTTTGGCTGCGCACTTCGCTCTCGAGGTCGGTGTAGAGCCGTTCCAGCTGCCGGGCCATCTTGTCGAAGTCATCAGCGAACTCGGTGAGCTCGTCGGGGCCGCCCACGGTGCGCGTCTCCAACTGGTAGGAGAAGTCGCCCGCGCCGATCTGCTTTGCCGCGCGTCCGAGCACGTCGAGCGGGTGCAGCACGAGCTTGCTCACGGCGAAGTAGATGCCCGCGCAGGCCAGTACGAGCACGAGCAGCAC
This sequence comes from Gordonibacter sp. An230, assembly GCF_002159915.1. Lineage (GTDB taxonomy): Bacteria > Actinomycetota > Coriobacteriia > Coriobacteriales > Eggerthellaceae > Rubneribacter. The sequence continues at coordinate 19,076 of NZ_NFJP01000017.1, read as the reverse complement.
CATGAACACCTGCTGCAGCACGCTCGTGCGCATGCCGTCGGCGTAGATGTCCATGGGCTCGGTGATGGACACGGCGCCGCCGATGTCGCCCACCCGCATGCCCTCCTTCTCATAGCCGAACTGGTCGAGCTCGCCGACGGGCTCACCATGGCATTCGAGGCAGGTCTCGGTCACGTACAGCGGCTCGGCGTAACGGAATACGCGCCGACCTTCTGCGTCGTAGCCCACGTCGTAGTACGCTTCGAGGGCCGCGTCGGCATCGAAGGCGTCGAACGCCTGCTGCTCGAACTCGTCGGGAGCGTTCGCCGCCTGCCGCGGGGTGGGGCTTGTGTACTGGATCTTGTAGTCGGTATTCATGGTGAACAGCGTGCTCACCGATTTGGCCGCGACCACGCATACGAGGGCCTTCGTGCGGAAGGCGCCGTCCTCGGTGCGGTTGATGGTGTTCTGGTTGATGTCGATGAAGTCCCACATCGCGTGCATCTCGTCGGCCAGCACTTCGGCCTTCTCGCGCGCCTCGTTTTCGGCCTGCTGCTGTTGCAGCTGGACGTTCCACAGCGCGTCGACGGCCATGAGGGCCACGATGAACGCGCCGATGAACACCGCGAACTTGAAGCGGATACTTCGTTTGAACGTCATGGCTGCCTCCCCTGGAAGCGCATCCCGACGGCAAACCCCTTGTGCATCGTCAGGTGCGTGCAACCTTTTCCCGCGCATAATTATCCGACAAACCCGCCTGCGCGCAGCGGAGAGTTTCCGAAGGTAATACTTTTTTAATATCTGGCAGCGCTTTCTTAATCGAATGTTCCATTGCAGAATATTGAACCGATGCGCGCGCCTGGGGAAAATGGGGTCGGCGGAGGAACGGGGGAGCCAAGTCCCGCCGCTGTTTGGGAATCAAGACGAGGAGAGGAGTGCGATATGAGGAAATCCGCGGATCAGGGGCTGCCGTCGCTGTCGCGACGCACGTTCGTCACGGCCGCTGCTACGACGGGAGCCGCCGCAGTGTTGGGGCTCTCCGGATGCAGCCCGAAGGCGGAAACGGATGCTGGCGCGGGCGACGGCGCCGAGGGCGCGGCGACGGATCCCTACGCCGACGCGCAGGTGTTCTATTCCACCTGCCCGCCCGAGTGCCAGCACCACAACCTGAAAGGCTACGTGGTGGACGGGAAGCTCGTGAAGGTGGAGTCGTCCGAGCTGAACGACTGCGCGGCCTGCGCGCGCGGTATCAGCCGCTCGCAGATGGTGAACGACCCCGACCGTCTGACCATGCCGCTTCTGCTGGACGGCGAGAAGGGCAGCGGCAAGTTCAAGGAGATCAGCTGGGACGAGGCTTATCAGCTCATAGAGCAGAAGCTCAACGACGCCATCGCCTCCGACGGCAACAAGTCCATCTGCTACGTCACCGGCTCCGGCAACTTCGGCGCCATGCACGGCCCGGTGGCTGACGCGTTCTTCGCGCATCTGGGCGGCGCGTCCACCACGGTGGGGTCGCTGTGCTGTGCGGGCACCACGGCGGCCATCGTCCCCATCTACGGCAAGCGCTTCCTCGACTGCCGCAACCAGATCGAGAACAGCACCTACGTCGTGGTGTGGGGCAACAACCCCGCCATCTCGAAGCAGGGCTACTTCCAGCGTTTCGAGCGCGTGGTGGAGAACGGTGGCAAGCTCGTGGTGATCGATCCCATCTACACGGAGTCGGCCGCCAAGGCCACCGACTGGCTGCAGCCCTGGCCCGGAACCGATGCGGCGCTCGGCCTGGCCATGCTCAAGGTCATCGTGGACGAGCGGCTCTACGACGAGGAGTTCCTGCTCGCGCACACGTGCGCGCCATGCCTCGTGGACCGCGCGACGGGCGAGCCCGTGCTGAAGGACGTCGACGATCCCGCGTCGTTCGTCGTGTTCGACAAGAAGAGCGGCGAGGTGGTGCCGCACGACCAGGGCGGCATCGAGGCGGCGCTCGCGCTGGACGGCACCGACGCGGCCGATGCCTACCGAACCGAGTTCGAGCTGATCTACGCCGAAGCCGAGCCCTGGACGCTCGAGGCGGCCGAGGAGGAGTGCGGCGTCCCCGCGGCGGACATCGAGCGCATCGCGAAGGAGTACGCCGGTGCCGAGCACGCGATGATCGTGCAGAACATGGGCGGTTTCATGCGCACCGAGAACGGCACGTACGCCACGGCCGTGGGCGCGTACCTGGTGGCGTTCTGCGGCCAGGTGGGCCATGTCGGCGACGGCGTGAGCGACGCGGGCGGCATGAACGAGGTGGCCACGGGTAACCTGATCGAGGTGCCGAAGGTGGCCGAGGAGATGGCGGCCATTCCGCGCTTCAGGTTCGGCGAGGCTGTCCTCAACGAGGATCCGGTGAAGGTGAACGTGCTGTGGTCGATGACGGGCAGCCCTATGACGCAGTGGCCCAACACGGGCATGGTGAAGAAAGCGCTTGAGAAGATCCCATTTGTGGTCACGGTCGACCAGTACCTTACGCCGACGGCGCTGTATTCCGACCTCGTGCTGCCGTGCACCGGCATCTTCGAGACCGAGGGCGTGCTGGCCAACGCGCGCAGCCACTGGATCCAGCTCATGGAGAAGGCGGTGGACGGTCCGGGTGAGTCGAAGAGCGATCTCGAGATCTTCGCCGAGCTTGCCCGTCGCTTCGGCTTCGGCGATGCGTTCGACGTGCCCATGAAGGACCTCATCTCCAACGTGCTTGCGCCCACGGGCGTCACCTACGACGAGCTCGTGGAGAAGAAGGCCGTCGACGTGGTGGGCAAGGACTACATCCCCTACAAGGATGGCGTGTTCTTCACTGCGTCGAAGAAAGCCGAGTTCTGGGTGGGCGCCTGGAAGAAGGAGGGCTTCAACCCCATCTGCAGCTACACCCGTGCCGAGGAAGACGCGCGCAACGGTGATGAGCTGGCGGCGAAGTACCCGCTGTTCAGCGTGCAGCGCAAGACGTACCGCAGCGTGCACTCCACGTTCAACAACCTCGAGTGGATGGACGAGGTGTGCGACCGGCAGCCGGTGGTCCTGCTGAACAAGGCGGACGCCGAGGCGCGCGGCATCGCCGACGGGGATGCGGTGGTCGTGTTCAATGATCGCGGCGAGCATCGCGGCGTGGCCGAGGTGAACGACCGCATCAAGGCCGGCGTGGTGGGCTTGCAGAACGGGTGGTGGGAGCAGCAGGGCGGTTCGTCGAGCTACGTCACCAACGACAAGTGGAAGACGCTCGGAGGCACCCACTGCTGCAACCAGACCCTCGTCGACGTGAAGAAGGAGGCGTAAACCATGGCGCTCGGATTCTGGATGAACAACAAGAACTGCTACGGATGCAAAACGTGCTCCATCGCCTGCAAGAGCGAGAAGCAGCTCGGCCAGGGCGTGCTGCTGCGCCATGTCACGGAGATCAAGCAGGACGATCCGCGGGCGCTGGCGTTCCTGTCCATGTCGTGCAACCACTGCGACGAGCCCGCGTGCGCGGCGAACTGCCCCGTGCAGGCCTACACGAAGCTGGAGAACGGCATCGTACGGCAGAACCACGACCTGTGCATCGGCTGCAAGACGTGCATCGAGGCGTGCCCGTACCATGCGCCCTGCTACGACGAGCAGGAAAGCAAGACGCACAAGTGCGATATGTGCGTCGATCGGCAGGAGCGCGGCGAGCTGCCCGCCTGCGTGGCGGCGTGCCCCGGCATGAACATCGCGGTCGGCGAGATGGCGGACCTCGAGAAGGCGCACCAGGCCGACATCGTGTCGGACGACGCGGTGGGGACGAAGCCGAACTTCGTGATCACCGTCGATCCGGCGCTTTCCGCCGAGCCCGACGACGCCGCCGTGGAGGCGCGCGCCGCCGAGCCGGCCGCGTCTAAGAGCGCGAAGAAGGCGTAAACCCCTACTGCTCTGCGCGCCTCCTCCCTCCCGGCGCGCACGGTTTCTGCGAGCGGCCCCGCATTGTCGGGGCCGTTTCGCCTGTTCGGCGGCATCCTCCGGAACGTAGGATGCCCCCTGAGCCCAAGATGGTTCGCTTCGACGATGGCGCGCGCCGCCTCCGTTTCCCTACCATGCTCTCCGCGCGGGGGAGCCGGCCGAGCTTCCGGCCGTCGCGCGGACGAGAACAGGAGAGGAAGGAGACCGATGCACGCACAACGCAAGATCGCGCTGGTCGCGGCATGCGCCTTGCTGGGGACGGTCGGCATAGCCGGCTGCGCTCCTCAAGCGAACGAGGCGCTTGCGACGGACGACCAGCAAGCCTCGCAAGCGGAAGGACGCGACTACACCGACGAGCAGCAATCCATCATCAAGGGCGAGGAGGGCACCACCTACGACGGCATCACGCTCGACGCCTATCCGGGCAAGGACTACCTCGACGGCATGCGCGACATGTGGGACGCCAACGTCGACCAGTGGGCGCCCGAGCTGCGCACGCTGCCGAGCGGCCAGATCGTGCAGCGCGCCCCGAGCGAGCCCGCCGAGCGCGCCCGTCAGGGCAAGACGCCGTACAACATCTACCGCTTGAACAACGACAACCGCGGCTGCAACAGCTGCCATGCCGACCTCGACGCCACGCTGCAGCACCTCGCGCAGACCATGCACCCCTCGCCGAACAGCGAGGCGCTCGACGCGGTCACGACGGTGGACCAGTGCCTGTTCTGCCACACGTACTCGCCGGGCTACATCCCCACGCAGTACGAGTTCGGCACGCTCGTCCACAACGTCCGCCACGGTTTGGAGGCCGGCGGCCGGTTCGGGGACGGGCGCGAAGGAGTCCCCTGCTCCCGTCATGGCGCTTCATGCGACGCCCAAGGAGCTCGTCGGCGCCGTTCGCCGGAGGGTTTTGCGCTTGCTGTCGGAGGGCGAGGCCTCCGCTCGGTATAATCCTTGTGCCTTGGCATGCGAAAGCGCCCGTGCCGAAACGGCTTCGCGATCCTTTCAGAATCCGTTTCGGCATCGGCCCTTTGCCTGCGATCACCCGCCGGAAAGAGGAGCCGACATGGACATCGTCCAGATCATCAACGACATCGACGCCTTCGTGTGGGGCCCTCCGATGATTATCCTTCTGCTGGGCTCGCATCTGTACCTGACGTTCCGCACGAGGTGCGTCCAGCGCAAGCTGCCGACGGCCATCAGGCTGTCGGTGACGAAGGATCCCGACGCCCCGGGCGACATCAGCCAGTTCGGCGCGCTGACCACGGCGCTGTCGGCCACCATCGGCACGGGCAACATCGTGGGCGTGGCCACCGCCATCCTCGCGGGAGGACCGGGCGCTGTCTTGTGGATGTGGCTCACCGGCGTGTTCGGCATGGCCACGAAGTACTCCGAGACGTTCGCCGCCGTGAAGTACCGCGTGCGCGACCATAAGGGAAACATGCTGGGCGGGGCGATGTACGCATGGAAGCGCGGTTTCGAGAAAGGCGGGCGCGCGCCTTGGTGGGCCGCCCTCGGGGCTGGCGCGTTCGCTCTGTTCGCAGCCGTCGCATCGTTTGGCATCGGCTCGGCGGTGCAGTCGAGCGCCATGACGGGCATCATCCTGTCGAACGCTCCCGGCATACCGGCATGGGGCATCGGGCTCGCCATCGCCATCATGGTCTCGGCGGTCATCTTCGGCGGCGTGAAGGTCATCTCGAAGGTGTGCGAGAAGCTTGTGCCGTTCATGGCCATCGCCTACGCGTGGGGCTGCATCGTCATCATCGGCATGAACTGGGAGTACGTATGGCCTGCCCTCTGCCTCATCTTCGAGTGCGCCTTCACCCCGAAGGCGGCTTTCGGCGGCGCGGTGGGGTCGGGCATCATGATGGCTCTGCAGTTCGGCTGCGCGCGCGGCCTGTTCTCCAACGAGTCGGGCCTGGGCTCGGCGCCCATCGTGGCGTCGGCGGCCTCCACGCGCAACCCGGCGCGCCAGGCGCTCGTGTCCATGACCGGCACGTTCTGGGACACCGTGGTCATCTGCGCGCTCACGGGCATCGTGCTCGTGTCCACGATGTTGGCGAACCCCGGCATCATGGAGGGCGGCACCATCGCCGAAGGGGCCGACCTCACGAGCGCTGCGTTCGCGAGCATCCCCTACATCGGCACGCCCATCCTCGTGATCGGCATGATCCTGTTCGCGTACTCCACCATCCTGGGCTGGTCGTACTACGGAAATCGCTGCGCAGCGTACCTGTTTGGCAAGCGTGGCGTGCGTCCCTACCAGGTGCTGTACGTGGTCGTCGCGTTCCTGGGAGCCGTGGGCGTGGGCGATGTCGTGTGGACCGTCTCCGACATCACGAACGCCCTCATGGCGGTTCCGAACATCGTCGTGGTGCTCTTGCTCTCGGGCATGATAGCGCGGGAGACGCGCCACTACGTGTGGGAGGGCAACCTCGACGAGGCCGACGGCGCGTCCATACCGGTGATCGAGAGCAAGTAGCTCGATTTGCCGGAGGCGGCTGGCGGGTCGCTTCTCTTCGGGGCGCACAAGCGTCGGGGGCTTCGCCGCCAAATCGACGTCGGCGTGCGTCTGCGGTCCGGCCGCCGACCGATCCGCCCCGGCGGCCAATGGGGGCTTGCGCTCGGGACGGGCCGCTCCCGCATGCGGATGCGGGTGGTGGAAGCTCGCCTAGGCGAAGCGTGTCGAGCGTCTTCCGCCCGTTCCCGTTCGGGCGGCGGAGCGGAGTGCGTGCCGATGTGCGTGCCTCGCCCGTCCGGCTCCCATGCGGGTCGTCTCATGCCTCTTCGAAGGCAGGCCTCCTGGTTCGGCTTGCGGGGCTCGTCCGTGGATTTCGGCCGCTTCGTCGGCGACCGTGTCGCTGGGCCGAGACGCGTCCGCAGCGTGTAGCGTCCATAGCGTATAATGTCCCGCATGGAAACGATTGCGATCATAGGGGGCGGCGCATCGGGGCTCGCGGCCGCCGTCTCTGCGGCGCGCACCCTCGCGTCGTTGGGGACCGCCGCTCGCACGGAGGTCGTCGTGTTCGAGGCCGACGAGCGTGTGGGGCGCTCGATTCTCGCGACGGGCAACGGGCGATGCAACTTCTCGAACGCCTGCGTGAGCGCGGATGCGTATCGCAACGCGTCGTTCGTGGCCGGGGTTCTCGGAGCGCTTGCGCCCTGCGGCTCGGCCGATCCCGTGCACGCCTTCTTCGCCGACCTCGGGCTTCTGTGGCGAGAGGAGGGCGACGGACGGCTCTATCCGCTTGCGAACAAAGCGTCGAGCGTGCTCGACGTGCTGCGCGGCGCGCTTGCCCGCGAAGGCGTGCGCGCGCAGCTCGGGCATCGGGCGACGCGCATCGACCGGCCCGGGCAGCCCGGCGGACGCTACCACGTGCGTTTCGAGGACGGCTCCATCGCGCACGCGCGGGCCCTGGTCGTGGCGACGGGTGGTCGCACGCCGCGCGGCCTTCTGCCCGACGCGCTGCCGTTTCAACCTCAGCATCCGGTGCTCGGGCCGTTGCGCACCGAAACGGCCCCGGTTAAGCCGCTCAACAACATACGGGTGCGCTGCGTGGCGACGCTCGCGGGGCCGGATGGAGCGCCGAGGGCGTCCGAGGCGGGGGAGATCCTGTTCCGCGACTACGGCGTGTCTGGCATCGCGGTGTTCAACCTGTCGCGCATCGCCCGGCCGGGCGATGCGCTCTTGCTCGATCTCGTGCCGCAGCTCGACGAGCGCGCATGCGAGCGCGAGCTGCGCGCTCGTCGCGTCCGCCTCGGCGCGCCTACGGGGGAGGAGCTGCTTGTGGGCATGCTGCTGCCCCAGGTGGCGCGCGCGGTGCTCGGGCAGGCGGGGTTGCGGCCCGATGCGCCGTTCGCGGACGGCGACGCTTCCGTGCTCGCGGGCGCGCTCAAAGGGTTCGCGCTTGCGGTGCGCGGCGTCGGCGATGCGCGGCAGTGCCAGGTGACGCGTGGCGGATTCGACGTTTCGGCGTTCGACGCGCGCACGATGGAGGCGCGGGGGCTGTCGGGTTTGTTCGCGGCAGGAGAGGCGCTCGACGTGGACGCACCCTGCGGCGGTTACAACCTCCATTGGGCATGGGCGAGCGGCATCGTCGCCGGTCGCGCTGCGGCGAACGCGGTCGGACGGCGCGAGGGGGAGGGCCGTCGTGCTTGAGGTGGCAAACGTGAGGCTTCCGCTCGATGCGGGGCTGCCCGGGCCGACTGCCGAGGCGCTCGTGCGCGCTGCGGCCGCCGACGCGCTCGGCGTTGCGGAGGGCGACGTGCGCGACGTGCGTCTTCTCAAGCGCAGTGTGGACGCGCGAAAGAAACGCGACGTTCATTTCGTGGCGAGCCTCGCCGTGGATCTGCCCGGCGACGTCGAGCGGCGCGCGCTTGCGGCTTCGGCGGCGCGGGGCGGGGCAGTCGCGGGGACGCGCGTGAAGCGCTACGAGGCGCGCGAGCCCTTGGCCGTACCCGACCTCGCCAGCGCGCTCGAGGCGTCCGGCGAGCCGCGTCCTGTCGTCGTGGGCGCGGGACCTGCCGGCCTGTTCGCGGCGCTCTATCTGGCGCGCGCGGGCTTGCGACCCCTTGTGCTCGAGCGCGGCGGCGATGTGGACGCTCGCCGGGAAGCCGTCGCGGCGTTCGATGCGGGCGGGCCGCTCGACGTGCAGACGAACATCCAATTCGGCGAAGGCGGGGCGGGGACGTTCTCGGACGGGAAGCTCACCACGAACATAAAAAGCCCGTACGCGCCCCACGTGCTGCGCTGGCTTGCGGACGCGGGGGCGCCCGGGGAGATCCTCTGGCAGGCGAAGCCCCACATCGGCACCGACTTGCTTGCGAACGTCGTGCGCGCCCTGCGCGCGCAGATCGAAGATGCGGGCGGCGAAGTGCGGTTCTTCGCGCAGCTTGTGGGTCTTCGTTTCGAGAGCGGGCGGCTTAAGGCCCTCGACGTGCGCGACGGGCGCACGGGGGTTCGGGGACGCATCGCCGCCCGTCGCATGGTGCTCGCTTGCGGGCATTCGGCGCGCGACACGTTCGAGGTGCTGCATGGCGTCGGCGTGTTCTTAGAGCAGAAGCCGTTCTCGGTGGGCGTGCGCATCGAGCACCGCCAAGCCGCCATCGACCGGGCTCAGTACGGGGATGCCGCCGCGCATCCGGCGCTCGGGGCGGCCGACTACAAGCTGGCCGTCCACCTGCCGGAGGGCCGGAGCGCCTACACGTTCTGCATGTGCCCTGGCGGCGAGGTGGTGTGCGCCGCCAGCGAGGAGGGCGGCGTGGTGGTGAACGGGATGAGCCGCTTCGCCCGCGACGGGCTGAACGCCAATAGCGCGCTTCTCGTGGGGGTGGGGCCGGAAGATTTCGGGAGCGATCACCCGCTTGCGGGAGTGGCGCTGCAAAGGCGCATGGAACGTGCGGCCTTCGAGGCGGCGCGCGCGGCCGGCGGTGCGCCGTACGAGGCTCCCGCTCAGACGGTGGGCGACTTCCTGGCCGGGCGCTCCGGAAACGCGAGCGCGACCGTTCGCCCCACCTACGCACGCGGTGTGGCCTGGTGCGACCTGCGCGAATGCCTGCCGCCGTTCGTAGCCGATGCGCTGGCCCGCGCGTTGCCGCTGCTTGATCGCCGTTTGCACGGCTTCGCCGATGGGGACGCGGTGATGACCGGCGTGGAGACGCGAAGCTCGAGCCCTGTGCGCATCGTGCGCGACGAGGGCCTCCAGGCCCTCGTGCCGGGAAAGGGAAGCGCCTCGCCCGCCGACTCCCTCCCTGTGCGTGACGCGCCTTTCGCGGCCGCCGGCTCTCGGCGCCCGCGAAGCGAAAGCGGCGGGGTCGGCGCCTTCGGAGCGTGTACGGAAGGCTTCTCGGGCAGCGGACTGTATCCCTGCGGCGAGGGGGCGGGATATGCGGGCGGCATCATGAGCGCTGCGTGCGACGGGCTGCGCGTGGCCGAGGCGCTGGCGCACGCCTTCGGATGACGGGTCGCGAGGACGGCCTTTCCCGCGTCCGCGGCAACGCCCCGCCCTTTTTCGGGCGCGCGCCCGCTTCCGCCCTTCGGCCCCGCCCCGCCGCGTCCGGGCGACCGCATCGGGTTCGGGCGGGCGCTTCGCATCCGGCCCTCGATGGGCCCGAGGACGCATTGGATGCGACGACGGGCGGCTAGCCTTCTTCTCCCAGCTCTCGCTTCCAGTCGAAGTCGGCTGGCGGGGCCGTGGGCGCGCCAGCTGGTACGGTGCGCCCTCCCGTGCGGTCGGCCTCCTGGGTCCGTCCGTCCCACAGGCATGCTCCCATGTCCACGTGCGCCTCGTCCGCGAACGCGACGCCCTCTGCCTCCAGCAAGGCGCGCTGCGCATCCGCGCCGCCGAACGCATAGGTGCCGCACAGGCTGCCGTCCTTGAAGATGACGCGATGGCAGGGGACGCCTTTCCCGTTCGCCCAGGGCTCGGGGTTGCTGCGCAGGGCGTATCCCACGTAGCGCGCCGAGCGCGGCGATCCTATCATCCGCGCGATCTGGCCGTAGGTGGCAACCTTCCCGCGCGGCACGCGCCGCACCGCCTCGAACACTTTCTCCGAGAACTCCCCCACCAGCGCGTTCCTCCTTCCGCTCTTATCCTTCCGGACGAGACGCGCCCGTCGTCCGGAGCCTTTTGCGCCGTCGGCCGCATGCTACCATAACGCCGCGGTGGTTTCGCGCGGCGCGTTTCGAACGGGAAGGCCGCGCCCTCCCTTCCGACGGTCTTTTTTCGGAAGATGGCCGTACGGCGTGGTAGAATGCACCGGTACACCTATTGGCACAGATGGTTGCGCCGGGCACGGCGCGGGGCCGGGCTCGCCGCGGCCTCGGGGGAATGCGGGTGAGAATCCCGCGCTATACCAGTAACCGTAAACGCCGACGGAGGGAAGGCCGCCCCGCCCATGCAGCGGGGCTCCCTTCGGACGAAGCGAAGTCGGAATGCCCATCCATCGCGTTCAGCCCTGGAAAGAGAGGTTCCGGCCATGCTCGGTTCTTGCCTCGCGCGCGATCGCGTGCGCTCCGACGCCCGAAAACGGGCGGGCTTCCCTGAAAAACTAGCATCCGCGCTCCTTGCTTTCGCGCTCGCCGTCTCCTTGGCTCCGAGCGCCGCTTGGGCCGAGGCGGGTGCGCCTGATGACGGCGCGCCGTCACGATCCTCCGCTGCCTCCGAGACTTCCGTGGCGGACGAACGAGCTTCCGCCGAGGGCGGCGTTCGTCCGACCGGAGGCGAGGCGGTCGCGGCCGCCGATGGCCCCGGGGTTTCCGATGGGACCGTCTCCGGCGTCGAAGCTCCCGTCTCGGACGAAGCGTGGGGGTGCGCCGCCGCGGGAGGCGCTGAGGGGGAACCTTCTTCGGGCGCGGACGTAGCTTCTCCTGATGGGCCCTCGCCGCTCGCGGGCGAGCCCGCGAAGCCGTCGGAGGCTGCGGAAGCCGCATCGGGCGGTGCGGAGGCGTCAGAGGTCTCGGCGACGGCCTCGCTTGTCGGGCGCGATGCCGAGGGCGGCGTCGAGACGTGGGCTGCGCCGCGCTCGTACACGCTGGATGCGGGCGCCTCGGTGGCGGATCTCACCGAGGCGATGTTCGAGGCGAATGGCATCGAGGCGAACGTTTTCGCCCCTTCCTCGGGATCGAGCTGGCAGGTGAACAGCATCACCTCTCCGTTCGACGACGACCTCGTGCTCGGAACCGACTTCGACACGGGCGAGAGATGGCACGTGTTCGTCAACGGCGTCGAGGTCGACCAATACGATCCTTACTTGCATAAGCGCGAGCTTTCCGCAGGCGATGCCGTCGTGTGGTTCTACTCCGTATCGGGCGAGGAGCCTCCGGCCGCCGAGATGTCCGTTTCCCTTTCGCTCGTGGGGCAGGATGCGCGCGGCGTTTCCCAGACATGGCTGCCCGAGGCGTCGATCTCCTTGCCGCAAGGGTCCACGGCCGCCGACCTCACAGAGGAGCTTTTCGCGCAGGAAGGCATCGAGGCGGACATTGTCACCCCTGATGAGCAGGGTTATTGGATGCTCAACGAGGTGACTTCGCCCCTCGATCCCGACGTGAAGCTGTCGTGGGACGCGCAGACGGGCGCGTTCTGGCAGCTTTTCGTGAACGGGAAGATGGCGGAGGTGGGCGCCGATGCCTGCGCGCTTCAGCCGGGCGACGTGGTGACATGGTGCTACGGCGCCGACGGGACGCTTCCCGGGCAGGTGAAGGCGTCCTTGCAGGTGATCGGCCGGGATGCGGACGGCGTCGCGCAGACGTGGCTCGCCTCTGCCGAGACGGCGCTTGTCGAGGGATCGACGGTTGCCGACCTCACGAAGCTGCTGTTCGCGAAGGAAGGTCTTGGCTACCGGGCGAGCCAGACCGAATGGGGCTGGTCGCTCGATGCCGTCACCTCGCCGTACGACGACGGCCTCACGCTGGGGACGGTGCAAGAGGGGGGTGCGTGGCGGTATTGGCGGCTGCTCGTGAACGGCGAGCCGTGCGGCTCCTACGCCGACGGCTACGCGCTTCGCCCGGGTGATGCGGTGACGTGGTACCACGCGGCTTTCGGCGAAGGCCTTCCCAACGAGGACGGCATCGTCGTCAGCCCGGATGCCCCGCGTCCCGATTGGGAGGCGTTCTGGCCGGGGTTCGCTTCCGGTGCGGCAGCCACGCAGGCTCCCACGCCCGCAGGGGACGCGCAGGAGGCGTGGGTGTCCGACTTGAAGGACCCCTCCGACTACAGCACGTACGTCTCGGACCCCCTCGTCGTGAACGGGCGGGTGTACGTGGCGGTGGGTCGCCAGCTGCGCGCGTTCGACGCCGCGACCGGTGCGCGCGTGGGCGTCGCGGCGCTGGCCGCGCCCATCGACTCCGTGGCGCGCATGGTGTACGCGGACGGCATCGTGGTGGTGCCGCTGTCGGGCGGTCGCCTTCAGGCGCTCACGGCCGATGCTTTGGCCACCGTGTGGGTCACCGCCGAGTTGGCGCCCATCGACGATACGGGGACGCAGCAGGCGCTGTCCTCGCTTGCGGTGGACGAGGGGCGCGTCGTGTTCGGCACGGCTTCGGCGGGCTGGTCGGGCGAGTCGTACAACGGGTATCTTACGTGCGTGAGCTTGGCGGACGGCTCTATTCTGTGGCAGCGGCGAAACGAGGAGGCGGGCTATTACTGGGCCGGCGCCGTGTTTGTCGGCGATTGGGCGGTTATAGGAGACGACGCCGGCGCGCTGACCGTCAGCGACGCCGCGTCGGGCGAGACCGTGGGGCTCCTCGATATGGGCGCTCCCGTTCGCTCGACCGCAGTGGCAGGCTCGCGGGAGGGCACCGTGTTCGTCGTCACCTCGGATGGCGTGCTGCACAAGGTGCTGGTGGACGCGCGCACCGGCGCGCTTTCCGAGGAGGGCCGGGTGAAGTTCGGCTCGTCGAGCACCTCCACCCCCACGGTGGCGAACGGCAAGGTGTACGCGGGCGGCGCGTCGCGGGAAGGCGTCGAAAACGAATGGGGGTACGTGACGTACGGCGGTGTGCTGGCCGTCATCGACGAGGAGTCTCTCGCGCTCGAACACGAGGTTCTGACGTACGGCGAGGAGGCCGTGCCGTTGCCGGGCGATTCGAAGTCCGCTCCGCTCGTGTCGACGCAGGACGACGGAACCTACGTCTACTTCACCTGCAACGCCAGGCCCGGCGGCATCTACCGCTACCGGGTGGGCGACGCATCGGCCCAGCTCATGTACGAGCCCGATGCCGACCATGCCCAATATTCGATGTCCTCGATCGTTTGCGGCTCCGACGGCATGCTGTACTACGTGAACGATTCCGGCGCTCTCTTCGCTGTGGGGGCGGCCGCGACGGGCGGAGAGGGCGACGGAGGGGATGGCCCCTTGGGCCCGGACGGCTCGAATCCGCCGGTAGGCGACGCGGGAGGCGGCGGTGCGGACGAAGAGGCGGATCCCCGCGATCGAGGCGCCTTCGCTGCCGCGCCCCCGTCGAAACGGCCTCTTTCTCCAGGTGACGCACGGGATGCGGTCGAGGAGGAGGCTTTCGAGGATGCGCCCGAAGAGGAGGTCCCTGACGAGGAGGCGTCGTCCGAGGTCGCGGCGCTTTCGATGGAGCCCCGCGACGGCGCGAACGGCTCCGGGCGCGTCGCGGTCGCCTCGGAGGAGGACGGAGGAGCGCCTCGAGAAGAAAGGGGGATTCCTTGGCTGCCAGTGGCTGGCATCGCCGTCGGCGCGTGCGGGCTCGCCGCTTCCCTTGCGTGGTTCGTGCGCGCGCAGCGTGGGAGCGGGGAAGGAGGGGCGCGATGACGCACGGGGACCGCAAAGATTCAGCCGCTGCCGCAGCGCTTTCAGTGGGCGATCTCCCGATGCGGGGCGAGGAAGGCTCTTCGACCGACATCGGGTCGTGTCCGCAGGGGGCTCCCTGTGTCGCCCGTCGCATGCCAAGCGCGCGGAAGCGCATCGCCGCAGGCGCTGTTGCTGCGGCGTCTGCCCTGATCATCGTTTTCTCCGTTGGGGCGCTCTTCGGAGAGCCACCGACCGTATCCGATTGGTCGGCGGCATTGCAAACGACGGCGGAGGTCGCGGAGGCTCCCACGCCGTCTGCCGACGCAGGCGTCGAGGGCACGGACGTCGCCGCAGGCAACGTTGAAGACGGAGGAGCGGTCGAGGATCCGGCGTCTGCCGGCGCCGACGATAAAGGCGCTGCCCCCGATTCTGCCGGTGCCGTCCCGGCCGAACACGGCGTCGATGCGCCGCAGTCCGCGGACGGCGGGCAGCCTTCGCCCGCCTCCGGTTCCGGCGGCCCTTCGTCCGACGGCGGCGCAGGCTTGGACGGGGCGGGTGGAGGCGCAGCGGAGCCGGCGGCCTCCGTCGCCGTGCGCATCTCCGTGGATTCCGGCAACGTCGGCTCGCCGGTGTCGTATTCCGGCACGCTCTCGTTCGAGGAGGGCGCCACGGTGTACGATGCGCTCTGCGGGACGGGGCTTGCGCTCGCCACCCAGTGGAACCCGCTCCTGGGCTCGTTGTACGTGTCTTCCATCGGCGGGCTTGCCGAGAGGCATGCCGGCTATCCCGGCAGCGGTTGGAAGTACTTCGTCAACGGGGCCGAGCCTGGTTACGGCTGCAACGCCTACGTGCTTTCTGACGGCGACTCCATTGTATGGAAGTACGTGCTCTCTTCGAGCGAGGGCCTGTAGGATCTTCGGGAGGCGGCGAGTGAACCCCTTTGCGGCATGGCATCCGGCGGTGGCGTTCGCGTTCTTCGCGGGCGTCATCGCGTTGTCGATGGCGGCGATGCATCCCGTGTACGTGGCGTTGTCGTGCGCGGGCGCGCTCGGCTGCCTCGCGGCGGTGCGCGGCGGGCGGGCGGCGCTGCGCGCCCTTGCATGGGCCGTGCCGCTCGTTGCCGTGGTGGCTGCGGCGAACTGCCTGTTCGTGGCATCGGGATCCACCGAGATCGTGCGCGTCGGCACGCGCGCGGTGTACGTGGAGGCGCTTGCATACGGCCTCGTCGCAGGCGGGATGCTGGCCAGCGTGCTGCTGTGGTTCTCGTCGTATGCAGTGTGCATGGGAAGCGAGGACACGCTCGCGCTGTTCGGGCGCGCGCTGCCGACGACGACGCTCATGGTTTCGCAGGTCATGCGCCTCGTACCGCAGTTCGTGCGGCGCGGGCGCATCGTGGCTGCTGTGCAGGACGCCGCGAGCGCCGCCGCGCCCGCCACGGCGCGCGAACGGGCTCGCGGTCGGCTGCGCGTGACGTCGGTGCTGATGGGATGGGGAATGGAGGACGGCCTCATCCGCAGCGATGCCATGCGCGCGCGCGGCTACGATTGCGGCGTGCGGCGCACCACCTACCGGCGCTACCGCTTCGGAGCGGTGGACGCGGCGCTTGCGGGGACCGTCGTCGCGCTGGTGGTGGCGAACGCCGCGTTGGCGTTTGTGGCGTGCGGGCAGTTCCGGTTCTACCCCGCGCTGAGCGCGCTCGTGCCGTGGTGGGGTTACGGCGCGTACGCGCTTCTGTTGGCGGTGCCGATCATGCTGCGGGCGAGGGAGTGGTGGCTATGGCGGAAGTGACGGCGCGGAGGGGTGCGGGCGCGCATGCGGTCGCAGGGGCGGCGGCGCTTGCGGCGGGGGCAAAGCTTCCCGCGGCAGAAGCGGCGGGCGTGGAATTCGAAGCCTCCTTCGCGGGTGAGACAGCTTCGGTGGAAGAGACGGCTTCGGCGCCTGAAGCCCCTCTCGTTCGCGTGGCGGGCTTCTCGTTCTCCTACGAGGAGCCCGACGGCTCGCTGCGACCGGTGCTGCGCGATGTGTCGTTTGCGGTTAAGGAGGGCGCGTTCTGCGTGGTGACGGGGCCGACGGGCTGCGGCAAGACCACGCTTCTGCGTTCGCTCAAGCCCGAGCTGGCTCCGGTTGGCGTGCGCGCGGGCCGCATCGAGGCGTGCGGGCAGGTGCTGCTCGACGCGCCGTCTGCCGAGGAATGCCCGTACGCAGCCGCAGATCGCGCCAAGGCCCCCTCCGCAGCCTCCGCTCCCGCCTTCGATCCTCGCGCTTGCGGTCACGTTTCCGCGGCGCAGGCCGCTCCTCTCCCCAAGGCCGCCTCTGCCGCTTCCGCCCCCGACCCCCGCATCCGCGCCGCGCAGATCGGCTTCGTCATGCAGGACCCCGACGCGCAGCTGGTGTGCGACACCGTGCTGCACGAGCTGGCGTTCGGGTTGGAGAACCTCGGCACGCCGCAGGACGAGATGCGCCGCCGCGTGGCCGAGGCGGCTCACTTTTTCGGCATCGAGCCGTGGCTGCACGCCGCGTGCGAGACGCTGTCGGGCGGGCAGAAACAGATCGTGAACCTCGCGGCCGCCCTTGCGCTGCGCCCGCGGCTGCTTCTGCTCGACGAGCCAACGGCCCAGCTTGACCCGAACGCCCAAAGCCAGTTCATCGCGCTTTTGGCCCGCGTGAACCGCGACCTGGGCGTCACGGTGGTGATGTCCACGCATGCGCCCGAGGACGTGGCCGGCTGCGCCACCTGCCGCCTCGAGCTGGGCGCGCCGCTCGCCCCCGCGCCCTGCGCCGTGGCGTGCGAGCGGCTGCGCCCGCGCTGGCGCGCCCGCGCCGAGGCGCTGGCGGCGAGCGAGCCCTGCCTCGTCGTGCGCGGCGCGCATTTCCGCTACGGTCGCGGCGAGCCGTGGGTGCTGCGCGGGCTCGATCTCGCGGTGCGCCGCGGCAGCGTGCACGCCGTGGTGGGTGGCAACGGCTGCGGGAAGTCCACCCTGCTCAAACTCATGGCGGGTGTGGAGAAGCCCCAGCGCGGCCGGGTGGGAAACGCGCTCGCGCGTTCGCAGGCGCTTCTGCCGCAGGATCCCAAGGCGCTGCTCGTGTGCGACAGCGTGGCCGAAGAGCTGGCCGAATGGCGCGCCCGCTGCGGTTGGGCGCCCCACGACGAGAGGGCGATGCTCTCCCGCTTCGGCCTCGACGGCTGTGAAACCCTGCATCCCTACGACCTTTCCGGCGGCCAGCAGCAGATGCTCGCGTTGGCGAAGCTTCTGCTCACCGGCGCGCGGCTGCTTCTGCTCGACGAGCCCACGAAGGGCCTCGACCCGCAGGCGTGCGCCGACATGGCGCGCACGCTGCGCGCGTTGGCCGACGAGGGGCGCACTGCGGTTCTCGTCACGCACGACCTCGACTTCGCCTACGTGGCTGCCGACGAGGTGACGATGCTGTTCGACGGCGAGGCCGCCTGCACCGAGCCTGCGGAGGCGTTTTTCGCGAACAACCTCGTGTATCGTCCCAGCGCCGCGTCGCGCCTGTTCGCGCTCATAGATTGACGGGGGGCGCATGGGGCGGATCGCATCTCATATTGTGGAGGCGGCGGCTGTCGGCGCGGTGCCGGCGGCGCTCGCGGCGTGCGCGGTCGCGGGAGTGGAGCAGGCGGCTCTGCTCAGCATGGCGGTGGTCGTGCTTTCGCTTTTGCTGTTCTTCGCAGGATACGAGAAGGGCCGTCCGCGGCTGCGCGACACCATGCCGGTGGCGGTGCTGGCCGCGCTGGGGGCGGCGGGACGCATTCTGTTCGCGCCCATCCCCAGCTTCAAGCCGGTGGCGGCCATCGCCATCGTCGCCGGGGCGGTGTTCGGCCGTCGCAGCGGCTTTTTGGTGGGGGCGCTCGCGGCGCTGGCGTCGAACTTCTTCTTCGGGCAGGGGCCGTGGACGCCGTGGCAGATGTACGCGTGGGGGCTCACAGGCTATCTTGGCGGGGTTCTCGCGGCCGTGGGCGCGTTCGGCCGCACACCGGTTCTGCTCGGCTTTGGATTTCTGTCCGGCATCCTGTACGGCCTCGTGCTGAATCTGTGGAGCATCATCGGCTTTTACCATCCGCAGACGCTGGCCCAAGCCGCGCTCGTGTACGCCGCCGCCCTGCCGTTCGACGTCGTTCACGGACTGTCGACCTCCTTCTTCCTTGCCATGCTCTACGCTCCGTGGAAGAGAAAGCTCGATCGCGTGAAGCGCAAGTACGCTTTGGTTTGATGGTGCGCGCAAGGGGGCCGGGACGTTGTTGGAGGCTGCCGCCTCGCCCCTTCGGCTTCGCTTTGATGCGCATCAGGCGAGGTCTTGGCGAGGGCTTCGCTCTTCGCCGCTGAACCAGGATCGAGGTGAGGCGGCGCTCGTCGGGTTTCGGATCGAACCCCTTGCGGCCAGGTGAGGCGGAGGCCTCCCCGCTGCGCAAGGGAGCCCTCCCAAGCGTCGGCGGGATCTGCCCGGCGGACTTTCGTGACGTCTGCCGACCTCGGTTTATCGGCGGATCTTGTCCGTTTTTGCTAGGAATTCGCGAATGGGGAGCGGCTTGCGGTTTTCGAAGCCGTTCCCAGCCCCGCTTCGCTGTCCTTCGCGTTGCGCGTTTTCGAGGTCCCGAATTCGCCGCGCTTTCTCGATGGGCGCGAAGGGGAGATCGCGGGCCTTCCTGCCTTCCGGTTTCTTCGATCGGTCTTTGCGGCATGCGGCCTCCTTTTTGCGTTTTTCGAGACTTTGAAGACTGTTGACCGATCAAAGGCTTTCGGTGCGCGGCTGCGCTTTCTCCGCCGGACCGGCTTCGAATGCCTGCCGGTGCCCTGGCTGAACGTCGATGGGCGGCCCTTCGGGGCGCTCCCTCCCTCCCTCCTGTCTCTTATACACAACCCGACCCCACGAGACCG
>NZ_NFJP01000016.1 GCF_002159915.1 Gordonibacter sp. An230 | reverse complement strand
GCAAACCCGCGTTTAGCGGGGAGCGGGTGAGGCTGGGGGATGTCGCTATCGTCTCAACCGGTAATATCGCTCCGCATAAAAGTGAGTTCTCCAATGAAGGCACGCCATTTGTTCGCGCTGGCAGCCTCTCAAAACTGCAGGAAGGAAGCAGCCTTCGAGAGCTGGAGAAAATCAATGAAGATACAGCGAAGAAGCTGGGCCTTAAACTATTCCCTTCCGGAACGGTTCTGTTTGCAAAAAGCGGAATGTCGTGCACGAAAGGGAATATCTACAATCTCCCTGAGCCATGCTACGTAGTTTCCCACCTTGCCTGCATCACACCCAAAAAGCCAATATCGAAATACCTGGAACACTACTTTCGTTTTCATAAACCTAACGTGCTGATCGAGAATCCTTCGTTTCCATCCATTAGGCTGAGCAGGATATCTCAGATGGAGATAACCCTGCCGAACGATGAGGAGATCGAGAAGCAGATCGCGAATCTAGACGCTTTAGAAAGCATGATCGCGCAAAGCAATGCGCTCATCTCCCACCTCCAATCCCTGGCCAAATCGCGGTTTGTCGAGATGTTCGGGGATCCGGTCGACAACCCACACAACTGGCCCGTGGAAAAGTTATCAACACTCGGAAATTTAAAGAACGGAATTAACTTCAGATCCACTGAATCCGGTCAAGAAATTCCTTGTCTAGGTGTAAGCGATTTCAAAAACAGGTCGCGGATAGACGACATGAGCCTTATTTCTAGAATTCGAATTGATAACGAACTTGGCGATTCGCAGGTCTTGAAAGACGGTGACGTAATCTTCGTCCGCTCCAATGGCAATAAACAGCTTGTAGGAAGATGCTTGGCGATTTTTCCTAAGTCCCAGAAGGTAACATTCAGCGGTTTTTGCATAAGGTTCAGGTCAACATCAAACAAAACCAATCTTGAATATCTTCTTAGCACGCTCAAAACAAGCTCGATGAGATCGGCCATGATGGGTCGGGGTGCGAATATACAAAACCTCAATCAGAAAATACTCGCCAATCTTGAGATACCGATACCGCCTTTGGAGCTCCAACGGGAGTTCGCGGCCTTCGCCCGCCAGGCCGCCAAATTGGAATTTGTCGCTCGGCAGCAAATCGAGAAGTTGCAGCTGCTTTACGACAGCCTCGCCCAAGAGTATTTTGGGTGAACCATGCCGAGCATCGTTGCGCACAGAAACAGGCGATCCGCTACCGCCAAACCGCCCAGGAGGCTAGCATGACCGAACGGACAGCTCGCGAAATAGATTTCAGCGTCTTCCTCATCCACCGCGTTGCCGAAAGCTGGCAAAAAACCCCTTCGGAAACGTTTCGCCTGCTCGATGATGCGAACATCGTCTCCGAATACATCGTGCCGTTCTACGACGTGCTGCACACCCTCGGCGAGGAGCGCCTCGTGAACGACATAACCGAACTCGCCGAAAAGAGGGGCGTGACTCTATGAGGCTTTTCCACGGCTCCAGCATCGCCGTCTCCAAGCCGCGCATCGGCTTCTCACGGGCCAACCTCGATTTTGGCCGAGGATTCTACGCAACCTCGATACGAACCCAAGCCGAACGCTGGGCCAAACGCAAGGCCTTCCTAGATGGCAGCGACACCGCCATCGTCAGCGAATTCGAACTGGGCGATCTCACCTCTTTGAAAACGTTGGAATTCAAAGAGCCCGATGCGGACTGGGTCGATTTCGTCTGTCACTGCAGACGAGGCGGATCTCGATACAAGGACTACGATCTCATCATGGGAGGTGTGGCCGACGACAAAGTGTACGAAGCCGTCAGCATGTATTTCAAAGGACTATGGGACATGGAGACGACGCTCAACGCACTGCGCTTCTATGAGGTGAACGATCAGTACTGCTTCGTGACGCAGGAGGCTATCGACGAAACCCTTGCCTTCGTCGCATCGTACGAGGTGCGCTCATGAACGTAAGCGAGAACGCCGTCAAAAGCCTCGGGAGCTTCTTGATCGAGCGCCAAGAAGCCGACATCGTCGCTATCCTCGCAAAGAAAATGAACGCGACGGCAGACGAAGCGCTGCTGACGTATTACGAAAGCGACCTGGCTTTGAAAATCGAACAGGGAGAGCTGGGCATCCAGTACCTGCCTGCCGAATACCTGGCCGACGAGGTGCTCAAGCGTAAGGGAAATCCTCCGCATTCGCCCGAAAAGAACCCCTCTGCCAACCCTGATCGGAAGTGACGCTCCATGAACTTCGGCTTTCTCGCCTCCAAGCCTGAATACGCGCTGTTCTCAGATGCGTGCATCGAAGCGGAGCGCACGTTCGCCACCAGTCCCGCCATGTGCGTCGTGGGCTGCCGCAAAGCGCTTGAACTGGCGGTGAAATGGGTCTATGCGGCCGACGAAACCATGAAGGAACCCTATCGGGACAACCTGCAATCGCTTTTGCACGAACCGACGTTCCGCTTCGCCGTCAACCGCACGGTTTGGAGCCGGCTTCCCCTTTTGGTGAAGATGGGAAATACCTCCGTCCACACGAACAAGAAGCTGCAACCGCAAGATGCCGTACTCGCATTGAGGATCCTGTTCGATTTCGTGCAGTGGCTCGATTACTGCTACGGATCGGCCTACGAGCAGCGCGCTTTCGACGAGCGAAAAATCCCCGCCGTCAAGCTTGCCCTCGACGTGAAGGCCATCAAGCAGCGAGAATCGCTCCTTGAGCAGAAAGACGACGAGATCCGAAGGCTGGAGGAAGAGGTTCGCCGCCTCCGCTCGCAATTCTCAACTGCGAAAGCGGAAACCGCCGATGCCGAGCCGTTCAACCCCGACGAAATCCCCGAAAGCGAAACGCGCAGACGCTACATCGACTTCGATCTTCAATACGCCGGCTGGACCGAAGACAGCATCGAAACCGAAGTCGAAGTGGTTGGAATGCCCAACAGCGAGGGCAAAGGATACATCGACTACGTCCTCAACGGCAAGAACGGCAAGCCCCTTGCCATCATAGAAGCCAAGCGCACCATGCACGACCCGAAAAAGGGCTTGCAACAGGCACGGCTCTATGCGGAATGCCTCGAAGCGCAGTACGGATACAAGCCGTTCATCTTCCTTTCGAACGGTTTCGAAACATACTTCTGCGACGACGACGAAGCGCCCGAGCGCCCCTGCTCGGGCGTATTCTCCCGCGACGACCTGCAACGCCTGATGAATCGACGCGGCAGCATGCTCCCCCTTGAAAGCATGCGCGTGGACGACAAGATAGCGGGACGCTATTACCAGATAGAGGCCATCAAGGCGATCTGCTCCCATTTCGAAGAGGGACACCGTAAAAGCCTGCTCGTCATGGCAACCGGCACGGGAAAGACCCGCACCGCCGCCGGGCTCGTCAATGTACTCGCGCGCGCCAATCAGATGACGAACGCGCTTTTCTTGGCAGATCGCGTTGCGCTGGTGAGCCAAGCCAAGCACTCTTTCCAAGAGTACTTGCCCCAGATGAGCCTTTGCAACCTCTGCGAGGCGAAGGACAAGCAGGAAAACAAAGACGCGCGCATTGTATTCTCCACCTATCCGACCATCCTCAACGCCATCGACAACTTGCAGAACGACGAGGGCGAGCGCTTGTACACGCCCGCGCATTTCGATCTGATCATCGTCGACGAGGCGCATCGCTCCATCTTCAAGAAGTACCGCGCCATATTCGACTACTTCGACGCGAAAGTGGTGGGCCTCACCGCCACGCCTAAAGACGAGGTCGACAGGAACACCTACGATTTCTTCGAGGTGGAGCGCGGCGTTCCCACCTACGTGTACGACTACCGTACCGCCGTCTACCAAGATCATTACTTGGTGCCCTATTTTAATATCGAGGTCAGCACCAAATTTCTGGAAGAGGGCATAACCTACGACGAACTGTCGGAAAGCGACCGCGAACGCTATGACGACGATTGGGAAGAGGCCTATGGAACCAACGCCCCGGAGTTTACCCCCTCGTCACAGTTGAATTCATGGGTCTTCAACGAGAAAACCGTCGAGATGGTGCTGCAAGACCTTATGGAGAACGGTATCAAGATTCACGGCGGCGAACTCCTTGGCAAAACGATCATCTTCGCTCAGAACAAGCGTCATGCGGACTATATCGTGGAGCGTTTCGGAAAGCTGTATCCGAGGCTGTCTAAAGGCGGGTTCATCAGGCGCGTTGTGCATGGCGACGACTACTCGCATACCGCCATCGACCAGTTCAAGCTCAAAGAACTGCCCGTGATCACCGTTTCCGTCGATATGATGGATACCGGCATCGACGTTCCCGAGATACTCAATCTGGTGTTCTTCAAGCAGGTCCGCTCGAAGACGAAATTCTGGCAGATGATCGGTCGTGGCACACGCCTTTGCCCCGACATCTGGGCCGAAGATCGCCTTGATGGCGAGTACGCCGACAAACGGCGCTTCTTCATATTCGACTACTGCGGCAATTTCGAATTCTTCCGCCAGGGGAAGAACATGGCCGAAGGAGCGAATCCCGAATCCCTTTCGGAGCGCATCTTCAAACGCGAAGTGGAGCTGGTACACGCTCTGCAACACAGCGCGTTCGCCGATGAAGAGCATCAAAAGCGTCGATCCCGCATGGTGTACGAAGTGGTGAGTTTGACCAAAAGCCTGAAGGAGGAGCCCATCAAGGCTTCGGTCAAGCTCAAAATGCACGCCGTGGAGAAGTTCGGATACGAGTACGCGTTCTCGTCCTTGAGCGACACCGACGTCGGAGAGCTCCAAAACGACGTGGCGCCGCTTGTCCGCATCGACGAGGACGACCAGTTCGCCCTGCGTTTCGACGCTTTGATGTACGGGTACATGATTGCGGCGATCCGCGGAGAAAGCACGTCACTGCACCGGCGCAAGCTCGTCAACATCGCCGTCGCGCTTGAAGGGAAGGCGACGGTTCCCCAGGTGAAAGAGAAGCTTCCGACGATCCAGCGAGTGAGTGCCGAGGGCGTCTTGGACAAGGCGGGCATGATCGAACTCGACGATCTGCGCTTAGAGCTGCGCGGCCTCGTGAAGTTCATCGCAGACCAAAACCCGCGCGCCATCGTCACAACCAGTTTGAACGATCCGATCACCTCGCGACAAGAAGGGGAATTGCTCGACCTCGGCGAAGAGTTCGCCGACTACAAGCTCAAAGTCAACCGCTACATCAACGAGAACGGAGACAAGCTTGTCATCCACAAGCTGCACAACAACCTGCCCATGACCCAAGTCGAATTCGACGAACTCGAGCGCATTTTCACCGAAGAGCTGGGCACGAAGAGGGACTATCGAACCGCCTACGAAGACACCCCGTTCGGATTGCTGGTGCGAAAGATCGCCGGGCTCGACCACGAAGCCGTCATGGCCGCATTCGCCGACTTCATCAACGACGAGGCCTTGAATCCGCGGCAGATGGCCTTCGTCCGAAAGGTCGTGGAGTTCGTGGAGGAAAACGGCTCGATGGAGCCCTCTGCCCTCTCCAAAGCCCCGTTCGACAGACCGACCTCGTTCTTCCGACTATTCGACGACGGTAGGCAGAAGCGGCTCGTCCAGATCATACGACAGATACACGCCAACGCGACCGAACCCGCCGCATAAAATATACCCTGCG
This sequence comes from Gordonibacter sp. An230, assembly GCF_002159915.1. GTDB lineage: Bacteria > Actinomycetota > Coriobacteriia > Coriobacteriales > Eggerthellaceae > Rubneribacter. Next base: position 76,441 of record NZ_NFJP01000016.1, on the reverse strand, counting down.
CAGGTAGCGGTGAGCCACTCAATTCGTGGCACACCGCGTCACGAATTGAAGCGCAAGAAGAATCTGTGCATGTTAAGTAGGCGGTAGTGTGCCCATGCCAATTCAGGACGCAGTGCGTCCTGAATTGGCAAAGCGAGAAAGAATCCTACTTCGCGACGATGTTCACCAGGCGGCCAGGGACCACGACGACCTTCTTCACGTCCTTGCCGGCAAGCGCGGCCTCCACGGCGGCGAGGCCCGCGGCCCGCACGTCGTCCTCGGGCGCGTCGGCGGCCACGGTGATGCGCGCCTTCACCTTGCCGTTCACCTGCACGGCCAACTCCACCTCGTCGGCTTTCGCCTGCTCGGGGTCGAACTGGGGCCACGGCTGCACGTGCACCGAATCCTCGTGACCCAGGGCGCCGTGCCACAGCTCCTCGGCCCAGTGCGGCGCAATGGGGGCCATGAGCTTCACGATGGCCTCTGCCAGGTCGATGTCGAACGCCTGCGCGTGATCGCACGAGCGGCGCATCCCCTGCGGCACCGTGCGCAGGTACTCGCTCGTCGCGTTGCACAGCTCCATGATGGCGGCGATGGCCGTGTTGAAGTTGTTGCGGTCGAAGTCGTCGATCACCTTGCCCACCACGCGATGGCGCTCGCGCAGCGCCGTCTTCGACGCCTTGTGCGCCGCCTCCACGGAAGGCTCGCCGCCCGCGAAGAGCGTGTCCTCGCCAGCGACGCCCGCCAAATCGCACACGATGCGCCACGCGCGGTTCATGAACTTGTAGATGCCGGCCAAGCCGCCCTCGTCCCACAAAAGGTCCTTGTCGGGCGGGGCCATGAACAGGATGTAGGCGCGCACGGCATCGGCGCCGTACTCGGCGATCATGTCCTCGGGCGCAATGACGTTGCCCTTCGACTTGCTCATCGTCTCGCCATGCTCGTCTTTCACCATGCCTTGGCACAAGAGGTTCTTGAAAGGTTCGCCCACCTCGAGCATCCCCATATCGCGCAGCACCTTCGTGAAGAAACGGCTATACAGAAGGTGGAGGATGGCATGCTCGATGCCGCCGATGTATTGGTCTACCGGCATCCAGCGGTTCGCCTTCTCGGACGCGAACGGCGCAGCGTCGTTATGCGGGTCGGTGTAGCGCAGGTAGTACCAGCTGGAGCAGGTGAACGTGTCCATCGTGTCCGTCTCGCGCCGCGCGGGGCCGCCGCACACGGGACAGGTGCATTGCGCGAACGCCTCATGCGTGGCAAGCGTCTCGCCCGCCGCGAGGTCGATGTCCTCCGGCAGCCGCACCGGCAGATCCTCCTCCGGCACCGGCACAAGACCGCATTCCGGGCAGTGAATGGCCGGAATGGGATTGCCCCAGTAGCGCTGGCGGCTGATGAGCCAGTCGCGCAGACGGAACTCCACCTTCTTGCGGCCCGTGCCCGCAGCCTCCAAATCGGCGATGATGGCGTCCACGGCGGGGCTGTGCTTGCCGCCCACGAGGCCGGTGTATTTGCCGGACTGCACCAGCACGCCCTCCGCGTCGTAGGCGCGCTCCCAGTCCACGCTCGTCACGCGGCGCTCCCGCACGCCGGCGAGCTGCGGATACAGCGGGTCGTCCTCGCCCAAGATGATGGGGATGATGGGCAGGTCGTACTTGCGCGCGAACTCGAAGTCGCGCTGGTCGCCGCACGGCACGGCCATCACCGCGCCGGTGCCGTAGTCGCTCACGATGTAGTCGGCCACCCACACGGGCACCTTCTCGCCGTTGATGGGGTTCACCATGTAGCGCCCGGTGAACGCGCCGTGCTTCTCGCGGTCGCCCTGCGCGCGCTCCACGGCGCTCACCTTGGCGGCCCGCTCCACCACCTCGCGCACGGCAGCCTCGTACTCGGTGCCGGCCACGAGGTCCATGAGGCCCGGATACTCGGGCGCCAGCAGGAAGAACGAGCAGCCGAAGAGGGTGTCGGGGCGCGTGGTGAACACGGTGATCTTCTGTTCCGTCGGCTTATCAGCCGACGGACAAGCCGACGCTGCGGCCGCTTCCGAGGGAGAACCTTGCGGCTCCAAGCCTTCCTCACGTGCAGAAGCACGCTTCGTCAGGCTTTCACCGCAATCTTCACCCTCGGAAGCGGCCTCGCTGACGTTACGAACGAACTGCGCGTCTTCACGCGGAACCAACGTGAAGTCCACTTCCGCACCCTCGCTGCGGCCGATCCAGTTCGCCTGCATCTGCTTGACGCGCTCGGGCCAGCCGTCCAGCTGATCCAGGTCGTCGAGCAGCTCCTGCGCGTAGTCGGTGATCTTGAAGTACCATTGCGTGAGGTCGCGCTTCTCCACCTCGCCGTGGCAGCGCCAGCACTCGCCTTCGGTCACCTGCTCGTTCGCCAGCACGGTCTGGCAGTTCGGACACCAGTTCACCGGGCTGTTGCGACGTTCCACCAACCCGCGCTTCCAAAACTGCAGGAAGATCCACTGGCCCCAGCGGTAGTACTCGGGGTCGCACGCCACCACGGTGCGGTCCCAGTCGTAGGAGAAGCCCATGCGCTTGAAGCTGGCCTTCTGCGTGTCGATGTTGGCGTAGGTCCACTTCGCCGGATGGCTGTTGTGCTTGATGGCGGCGTTCTCGGCGGGCAGCCCGAACGCGTCCCAGCCCATCGGGTGCAGCACGTCGAAACCGCGCATCTTCGAGTAGCGCGCAATGACGTCGCCGATGGTGTAGTTGCGCACGTGGCCCATATGGATGTCGCCCGAGGGATACGGGAACATCTCCAGCACGTAGCGCTTCGGCTTGGAGGCGTCCTCGGTCACTTTGTACAGATCGGCATCGGCCCACTCCTTCTGCCAGCGGGGCTCGATCTCATGCGGGTTGTACTGTTTCATGCTCGCTACCTTTTCGCGTCCGTCAACCTGCGCGCCAATGCGCAATGCTTCATTATACATCAGCAAGACCCTCCCGAACCCGGCAGGCCGGATGCGGCGGCGTGGGCTGCCAACCCAGGTGAACGGGCCGATCGGCAGGCCGAACCGAACGTCGGAGGATACGAGCGACTTCGCAAGGCGGCCGCGCAAGCGAACGTAACGCGAGCCCCAACCCCATTCAGAACGCCAAGGCGGATGCGCGGCGGCTAGAATTCCGCCTCGCACACGCAGTTCACGCCCATGCGCCCGCAGAGGGCGACAAGTTTTTTGTCGGCAGTGAACAGGGTTGCCGCATTGCGCCGAGCAAGCGTGGCGTAGAACAGGTCGTACACCGAATGACCCTGCCGCACCGCCTCGGCAAACGATTCCGCAGCGTTCTCCTCGAGGGGAACGAATTCGTCAACGAGGCCGAGAGCCTCCGTTATATGCGCCTCGGCATCCTCAACGGAGAGCAATCCAGCACGTGTGTACTCCCAAAACGCATTACGCACCTCGGCACAAAACAGCTCCGAGGCAATGACGTGTTCGTTCTTCAGCATCAGGCAGCGAAAACCATAGCCGCGCGAGGTGCCCCGCACTATTTCCGCCGCCGCACTGCAATCGAGCACGATCATCGGATGTGGCTCAATTCGGGAACGATGCGGTCATCGTGCTCCTCGCGCATCTGGCGCACGATCTCCGCCGGCTCGGGAAAATCGTCGGGAACCTCGAACTTCGGGAGCGCGTCGATTCGCTCGAACAGTTTCCTGCGTCGCTCCGAACGCTCTTCAGGAGTTTCCGCAGTTCGACTACACGTCCGAGAAACCGCATCGGGCCTTTCGACAGCAGGACGAACGACCCAGCTAGCAGACCCGCCTCCTTGACGATACGCGTGCAGGTACTCTCGCAGCACGTGGACGGTTTGCTGGGAGATGCTGCGGTCTTGCGCCGCCGCGCATTCACGCAGCTGGTCGTACAGATCGCTGGGGAAATCCTTCACCTGCAAAGCGGGCATGCATTCCTCCTATCAGCATCCGTTTTTCATGCCTATTGCATGATATCATGCTCACGTGTCTGAAGGAAGTTACCCTTGCACGAACACCAGCGTGTCGGCATCCGAGCGCTTCTCATCGTACGCGTAGCCGCTCACGTCGAATACGCGCAGGTCGTCAGGGCGTTCAATGCTGCGTTCGGCGCACCAGCGCACCATGGAGCCGCGCGCGGCCTTCGCAGCCGTCGCGCGCTGGACGAAACGACCGCGCGCGTCTATCGTGCCGAACAGGCAGGTGACCACGCGGCAGCCTGCGCGCCGGGCATGCGGCACGACCGCCTTCGCGTACTCGACCGACGCCAGGTTCACAATGACGTTCGTCTCGGCGGCAATCGCCCGGAACAGCGCATCGCCCCAGAACCCGTAGAGGTCGCGCGCGCCGCCCACCGCCAGCTTCGCCTGCATCTCGAGGCGATAGGACGCCACGCCGTCGAAAGGACGCAGCACGCCGTAGAAGCCCGATAGGATGCGCAGGTGCTCCTGCAGGTAGTCCAGCTGATCGGCCGTCATCACGCGCGCAGCCAAGTGCTGGTACTGGATGCCCTCGTACGCAAGCACCGCCGGCGTGAGCGCGGTTGTGTCGCCGCGCACGTCCATCGTGCGGAAACGCTCGAAGTTGAGCTCGGCAAGCGCGTCGCTGCACTGCCAAAGCGCCTTCGCCTCCTCGTAGGAGAGCGCCCGCACCACGTCGGCCAGCCGCGCGGCCTCGTCAGCGAACATCGGCAACTCGCTCCACCCGAACGCATCGTCCACCACGTTCATCTTCTTAGCCGGGGATATGATGATGCGCATGCCTCGTCCTTCCTCGGAAACCGTCCCAGAAACCACCCTGCAAGCGTAGCACATCGCGCGAAGACGAAGCGCTACAGGCTGATCCCGTAAGTCATGTGCATCATGTAGAAGGCGAAGCGCATCACGAAAATGCCGGCGAGCACGAGCGCCGACGCAGCGGCAGACGACGCCTTCGACACGCCACGCCCGCGCAGCAGCCCCGCCATGTCCACCGCGAGCCCAGCCGCCGCCAACGCGCAAAACGCAACCACCATCGCACCGTACGTCGGCACAAGCTGCTCGGCGGACACGAGGTAGTTCCGCAGAGACAGCACGTTCGCGCCCTGGGCGACATACACGCCCGTATTCGCCACAAGCGCCGCCAGCGAGAGCGCGAGCAGCGCCCAACCCGCCTTCCCTTCAAGCGGCCCCCACCGCGCGAACCGCAGACCAGCGATGGCCAGCACCGGGCCGCCGATCAGCGCGTTCAAACACAGCGCGACGGGAACGAAGGGGGTGTCCCACGTGACCACCGTGCGACTGCTATAGGCGAGCGCCACCGAGACCACGAATGCGAACGAGGCGAGGATGGCAATCCCCATCAGCGCATTCAGCACGCGCAGACGCGCATGTTCGGCGAACTGGTAGAGCCAATGCAAACCCGACGCGCTCAGGAACAGCACGGCTGCGAACACCTCGTTCGACAAAGGGCTGCGCCCCACGCGGGAGAACACGTACAACGCGTTGTCGGGATTGCCGAGATGCGTGGCAGAAGCCACCAAGCCCACAAGCGTCACGAGAAAGGGAATGAGCAGCGCGCGGCCCACCCGCTTTCGTTCGTCGCCACGCGCCCACAGCATCGCCGCGCCCATGATGGCGTACGCCGCCGCGCCCGACGGCGCGAGCGTCGTGAACAAAACGAGCGTGATCTCGTTGAAAGCGGTGGCGAAACCGGTCGTCATGCGCGTCTACCGGTAAAAACGCGGATAGGACACCTCGAGGCCGCGCACGTTCTGGATGCCCTCGAGCGTAGCCTTCGCCAGCCGCGCGAGCCCCTCGTAGAAGGGTTGCCGCGCCGCCTCGGCCAGCTGGTCGAGGAAATGCGACGACCAGGTGAGCAGATGCTTCTGCAGATATTCGTCAAGATCGGCGGGTTGGTTGCGTGCGAGGTGGGCCATAAGCGCCAGCATAAGGCCGATATGGTCCTCGGGCTCCCCCTCGCCCCCCAGGCGTTTAACGCCGTGCTCGCGCATCCATCGGCGCAGCTCCAGCGTGGATGCGCCGAACACCACGCATTCGCGATCAGTGTACACCGAGCCCCACGGCGGGGCCGGCTTGGGCGCGGGACCCACGAACAGGCGGCGGTACTCCCACACGAGGCCGTCAGCCTCCCGACCATCTGCGAGGCCGGCGACCATCAGACCGAGGTCAGCACGCGCCTCGTCCTCGGCAACGAAAGGCCACTCCGCAGCGGCAGCCGCAGGGTCGAGCGCGGCAATCGCCCCGAAGGACGCCTCCGCATCCCCCGTCAAGGGGTCCTGCAGGAAGAACGGGGCCAAAGCGTCGCCCGCGAAGGCGACGGCTTCGAGCACCGCCCGACTCTCGTCGGTTTGAAATTCGCCGTCTCTCGGTTCACCGTTCAGGGCTTCCATGGTCACCCCTTTCATACAAGCTCGCGTACATTGCAAACCATGCCTTCCGCAAACACCCGGTCGGCATCTTCCCCCATGCACGCAGGAAGGCTCAGCACCAGGTTGGGAGCCGTTATCGACGAGTCGGGCAGCGGAGGCATGTCGACTGCCCGGCCATAACGGGCTCGCAACTCGACGATGGGGCCGAAGTCGAGCGCGCGCAGCGGACATGCCTCCACGCAGATGGGCTTTCCACCTGCGGCCACCCGCTCGGCACACCCGTCGCATTTCGCGCTGTGTCCCACGGCGCGGTCGACTTTCGGCGCGTGGTAAGGACACGACAGCGCGCAGTATCCGCAGCCGATGCAGCGGCGCTCGTCCACGCTCACCAATCCCAGCTCGTTTTTCCCCATGGCACCCGTCGGACACACCTCCATGCATGCAGGACTCGAACAGTGGTTGCACGCGCAGGACACGTAGAATGCGAAACAATCGTGCGCCCAGCACCCGCGATCATCCTGCGCCCAACTGCCATGCGCCACCTCGTACACCTGGCGAAACGAAACGGACGCGTCAAGATCGCGGTAGTCTTTGCACGCGAGCACGCACGTTTTGCATCCCGTGCACCTCTTCGCATTGAAATAGAAGCCGACTTGCTCCACCGTATCCTCCCCTGCCGCCAACCGCGCGGATGCGCCATCGCCCCCTGCAACGTGCCGAACGCGACATCGGGTGCCGCGCTTCAGATCGCGCGGCACCCGTTTGGCTACGCTCAGAAGATTTTACGCGATCTCGCGCTCGTTGAGCACCGATCCCGTCTCGTCTCCAACCGGCTTTGCGTTCACGGGCTCGGTGATCACGATGTTCGGCTTCGTCTCGTCGGCGCTAGGAAGCGGAGCAATCTCGGCCACCTCGCCGTACTTCTCGCGCAGTTCGGATACCTCTCCGAAATCGAGCGCGCGCAAAGGACATGCCTCCACGCAGATGGGCTGCTCGCCCTGCGCCACGCGGTCGGCGCACAGGTCGCACTTCATGCCCTTCTTGGTCTCTTCGTTCACCTTCGGCGCACCGTACGGACATGCGGCGACGCACGAGCCGCATCCGTTGCACTTCTCGGGATCCACCGTCACGATGCCCGTGTCGACATCCTTAGAGATAGCCCCCTGCGAGCAGTTCGCCAAGCACAACGGGCTGTCGCAATGATTGCACGCGACGGATACGTAATAGGTGAACGTGTCGGTGCTCCAAAGTCCGTCGACCTGCGTCCATGTGCCGCCGCCGTACTCGTACACGTTGCGAAACGACACTTCGGCAGACAGATCCTTGTTGTCCTTGCACGCCAGCACGCAGGTTTTGCACCCCGTGCAGCGCTTGCCGTCAAAATGAAACCCATACTGAGTCATGCTCTACCCCCTTAGGCCTTTTCAATTTGGCCGATGTTGCTATGCTGCGGATTAGCCTTCGCAAGCGGCGACGGGCGATAGATCGTCAACGTGTTGATGTTGCCGCCGTAGTCGATGCGATCGCCGCTCATATCGGCGTCATGCCACATGCCCTGAGGAATGGCGACCGTGCCCGGTATGATGCGCGGCGTCACCCTTGCCTCGATGCGAATATCGCCGCGGTCATTGAACACCCGAATGGTATCGCCATCTTCTATCCCGCGTTTTTCCGCATCCACCGGATTCACCCACGCGACATGCTGAGCCGTCGCCTGGATGATCTCGTTGTTGGCATAGGAGGAATGCGTGTGCGCCTTGTAATGAAAGCCAGTGATAAGCAGAGGGTATTCATCTGTCAGGTTGACATAGCTTTCAAATCCAGGGTCAAACTCGGGAATGGGGCTAATCACCTCGTCATCGGCCAACTCCCATGTATCAGCAAAACCGGCTAACGTTTCGGAGTATATCTCGATCTTTCCGGACGGGGTTTTAAGCGGATTGGCCTCGGGATCGTCGATGAAATCTTTCAGGCTGATTGTTGGTTCGGGAACGCGCTTCCACACGCCTTGGGCCATGCCCGTGTCCCAATCGGGCAGTTCGGGGTATTTTTCACGCGACTCGTCAAGAATCTGACGCAACCAATCCTCGCGCGTCTTGCCCCCGTCGGTGAACTCGTCCTTGATGCCCAACTTGTCGGCGATGTCGACGCACACCTCGTAGATGCCCCGACGTTCGAATTTAGGCTCATACACCGGGCTTCCGTAAATGAGGGCCTCCATGTTGTCAGCGTATCCGTTGGCAGAAAGGCTGTACTGCTCTTGCAGCGTCAAGTCGGGGATGATGATATCCGAGTACTTTGCCGAGTCGGTCATGAACACTTCGCTGGTCACGATGAACTCGCACAACGACTCATCTTGCAGCAAATCGTGCGTGCCGTTGATATCCGAATGCTGGTTCGTCAGCGTGTTGCCCGCATAGTTGAATATGAATTTGATGCTGGACGACAGCTTTTCAGCTTGCTGGACACCCGCGTTGAGGGCGGTCAGCTCTTCGCCTCTGCGTATGGCATCAGGCCACATGAACGTGGGAAGATTCGTTTTCACCGGATTCTCACCCGCAGGGAAGCTGGAAAGGGCAAACGCCGACTTTCCCTCGCGACGCCCGTCAGAAGTACCTGGCAGGCCTATCTGCCCAACCAACTGGGGAAGCACCATGATGGCGCGCGCCGTGATCTCGCCGTTCGCGTGACGTTGGGACCCATAACCCTGGCAGATGTACACGGGCTTCGTCGTGCCAATCTTTTCGGCCAGCTCCCTGATCTTCTCAGCAGGGATAAGCGTGATAGGAGCAGCCCATTCCGGGGTTTTCGGCACCATGTCGTAACCGGTTCCCAAGATATAGTCTTTGAAGGACTTGTTATGCCCCCGAGCGCTCTCGGGCATGGTCTCCTCGTCGTAGCCCACGCAATACGTGTGCAGGAACCCCTCATCGGCCCAACCGTTGTTGATGATCTCGTATGCGAGCGCCGCGCACAGCGCGCCATCGGTTCCGGGGCGAATGGGAATCCATTCGCCGCCCTGCCCGCACACCGTGTCGTTCATGCGGCAATCGATGTTGATGACCTCGAGGTTTTTCTCTTCGCGCATCCAAGCGAAATCGTGCGTGTGCCCCGCGCCGCCCATGCGAGTGTCAGCAGGACTGTTGCCGAACATGACCACCAGCTGGTTATCTTGCAAAGTGAGGAAGCTGCTACCGTACGTACCACCTCCATAGGTGTACGTACCTGCAGCCGAAATATGAGCTGAGCTGTACGAGCCATAGTAGTTCAAGCATCCACCACTTAGATTGATAAGACGATTCACCACCGTGCTACCCATCAGCCCAGATGAAACGCCCGAAGCGTAATGAACTGTGATAGATTCGTCGCCGTACGTCTCGCGTATACGTTTGAGTTCGCTCGCTATGGTATCTATGGCCTCGTCCCAGCTGATCTGCTCGAACTTGCCTTCGCCACGCTTGCCGACGCGCTTCATGGGATAATTCAAGCGATCAGGGCTCTGCAGCCAACGACGGATGGAACGCCCGCGCAGACAGGCACGCAGCTGAGGCTGGTCCATTTCGGAACTGCCCGTGTTGTCAGACTCGATGTACTTGATTTCGCCATCCACCACATGGCACTGGAGCGCGCACGTGCTACCGCAGTTCACCGCGCAATGCGTCCACACCACCTTCTCCTCGACCGTTTTCGCGGCGTCTTGGGCGGCTTCCTTCTCGCTCTTCGGCGCGCAGCCGAACAGGGCTCCGCTTCCGAGAACAGCCGCGCCCAAACCGGCGAGCGCCGAGCCTTTCACGAACGCGCGGCGGGAAACGTCGCGCTTTTTCGTTTTCGTCATGATCCCTCCTTGCTCTCTCGTCTGATCATGCGTTTCGCGTGGCCGAAACACCGCGCATTGTAGGCCTCAAGCGCTACCCGCGTGTTACATGAAATATGTACATTTTTCGTTTCGCCTGTTCAGACAATCGGCTTGCATTCGGGTAGCCACTCCTTGCGCCCGCTTAATGCCGTTATACTGAACAGGGGAAATCCTGTCGACCGACGGTTTTCTTGGGAGGGATCATCGTGAACGCGGCGAACATACTGCGCGCCTTCAAGCCGAACGCCACATCGTTCGGGTACGCGTCGTTCCTCGCCGTGAACGCTGCGGGAGCCTGGGGCGGCGTGTTTCCCTTCCTACCGATAAAACTGCAAGAGCCGCACATGCTGTTCTGGTTCTTCCTGGTCGAATCGCTCGTGTTCGCCGCGTGCTTCTTCCTCAGCATCGTGGGTTCCTATCGCATGCCAGGCCCTACGAGGCTGTTCATCGTGCGCCTGTCCGCAGTACCGTACCTGCTGGGATGGTTCTGCCTCATCGGGTCGATGTACCTCGATAGCTGGACGCTGCCGCTCGTCATCGCAGGAGGAGGCTTCATCGGCGTTGGATCAGCCGGATTCTACATGCTGTGGCAGCGCCTGTTCGCCAGCGAGGACTCCGACGCCGGCAACCACGACCTCATTCTGGGCACGGCGTACGCCTCGGTGCTGTACTTCGCGCTGCACCTCATTCCCCGCGCCGTCACCGTCTACCTCATCCCCCTGATCATCATGCCGTTTTTCGCGCTGGCCATTTCGCTGAGAAGCCGCGAGATCGACTTCAGCCAGCCCATGTTCGAAGACGTGCCGAAGAAGAACGCGGGCGTCTACCGCCAGGCCATCATCAACTTGGCCCGACCCGCGCTGTGCATCGGATCGCTCGGACTGTGCGCAGGCCTCATGCGGGCGCTCGCCATAGACGACCCCTCCATCGGCTCGTTCGTGAACGCGCTTTCCATGGGCGCGTCGCTGGTCACCGCCGTCACGTTCTTGGTGCTCTGGCAATTCAAGAGCGTGCGGCTGAACGTGGTTGCTCTGTTCCGCATCGTGTTCCCGGTCGTCATAACCGGGTTCGTCCTGCTGCCGTTTTTGGGAGACCGATACGCCCAGTGGCTGGCAGCCGCGCTGCATGCGGCGTACAGCGTCGCCATCATGCTCATGATGATCCAATGCGCGCAAGCCTCGCGCGACCATGGCACGAACCCCGTGTTCGTGTACGGATTCTTCGGCGGCGTGGTGTACGCGCTGCACGATGCGGGGTTCATCGGCGGAACGCTGGCCGCGCAAACGTCCATCCCCGGCCTTTCGCCACATGCAGTGGTCGCTCTCGGAGCGGGATACTTGCTGGGATTCATGCATTTCTTCGGACAAGGAGGTTTCCGCACCGCCGTGAGCGCCCTTCCTCCCGTCATTCCCGATGTTGAACTCGTGTCGCGTACGCAACCGCATGCAGCATGGCCCGGACGGCAGAGTGCCGGCAAAGCCAGATCGCCCCAGAGCATCCCCAACGACGAAGAACCCGTCTACCAAGACCGCATCTCCAAGCAAGTGGCGCGCATCCGCGAAGAGTACCGGCTGAGCGCCCGAGAAACCGAAGTCATGGAGCACATCGTGCGCGGAAAGACCGTGGTGCGCATCGCCGAAGAGCTGGTGATCTCCGAGAACACCGTGCGCATGCATTCGAAGCGCATCTACGCGAAGCTCAACGTGCACAAGAAGCAGGAGCTTATCGACCTCGTCAACTCGTTCGCACCGGTGGTGAGTGACGAGGGGTCCTCCCAAAGATGCTGACCGAAACGGACGGCAAGACGCGCAAGCGGGCATCTTCGCCGCAAGCAAACGCTCCCACCGCGAGCGAGCATCTTCGCCAAATGCCAGGCCGAGAGTGGCGAAGACCAGCCGCTCGCAGACCGAGCGAAGCGAGCGACGCGTCTTGCCCCGCGATTCAGTCTGCCGTCGGCAACCGATACGCGCGGGCGCGTCCCGTCCCCTCGGAAACGACAATACCCTTGGCGACCATGCCAGAAAGAACCTCCCTCGTCCGCGACAACCCGAGATCGAGCGCAGCCGCCACCTCGCCTGTTTTCGCCGATCCCTCGCTCGCAAGGAAGCCGATGACGGCCTGCTCTTTCTCATGCGTTATTCGACCGGTTTTTGCCGCCGGTTTTTGCCGCCGGGTTTCAAGCGGCAACACCAAAACCGTGCGATCGGGGCCGAACGACTCCGTGATGATGGGCTGCGGCAAACCGCACGCCCTCCATCCATCGACGATTTTCGGAAGACCGCTACCCGCACGCTCCCCTATCTCGACGAGGGAGAACATCTTCGCCATCGTCGCATTGCGTGGATCGGAGACGCCCCCTGCAAGGGCCTTGTCCACATCGACTCGGAACCCGCCGGGGTTCGCAAGCTCAATGCACTCTGGTGTTTTCAAGACGACCAATCCACACCGACCATAGTAATCTGCATTCACCAGGCAGTTCGCAAGCGCCTCTCGCAACCCTGCCCTACGCTACCCTTCAACAGGATCGCAACAGCGCAGAGCCTGCAGACGTTGATCCAGATAGGCAAGATGGGCGCGCTCCTCCTCCGTCCATTCCCCGAAAAGGATGCGCTCAAGGGCTTCGCTCGCCCGTCCCTCGCCGCCGGCGCTATCGAACAGGCACTGCTCGCTGCGAGAATAGAGGCCCACGTTGTCGAACAGGCCCGAATCCTCAAGCGTTTTCAAGTTCCCGACGATGGCCTTGACGATGGCGAGGTGGTGCGCGGGATCCACCGCGCGCGGCTCGGTGCCCGCAAGGCGCATCTGCTCGTAGCGCAGCTGACAGCTGATAAGCGATATCTCCGGTTTCACGGCCATGAGCGCGAGAGAAACCGCATAGCCGCGCTCGCGCAAGAGCGCGGCCGTTTTAAGCGGCACCTCGGACGTGCGCAGCGTCCCCTCGATCACAAGGTTGTAGCTCATCACGGACAGCGCGTCCACAACGGCTTCGACCATACGCCCCGCCCACGCCGCCGTATGCGCAGGACCATCGACGCCGTAGCGCGCGGCGATCTCGCGGAACCGAGGATGCCGCGAGCGGTATTCGTCGCCGTTGACGACGATCGCGTTGCCGTTGAAAGAGTCCTGAAGCATTCGATGCAGCGTTGTTTTTCCTGCGCCGCTCTGCCCGCCAAGCAGAAATGCGCGAGGATGGTCAGCCGGAACGCACGATACATCCGCAAGAAGCATGCTTACAATTAATTGGAACCGCGCACGGAATTCATCATCTGAATAGTCTTCAAGCTTCCCCATATTAAGCCGCTTTCGCCTCGCGCCTTTCGGCGATGCTCTTCAAACATGCAATTTGACCCCTGATTTCGGACAATTTGGGAGCATTCGAATTCTCCCGCCGGATGATGTTCGGCCGAATCAAAGCGAGTTGCTTAAGCACATCCTCGTAAATCGCCTCCGCAATCGCATCCCCATTGTCACGTGCGGCAATGAGCAGGTTCGACACCTTTCCCGCAAGATCGGCAATCTGCTCGATCAGCACTTCCTGCTGCAGCGTGATCTCGTACATCTCATTGATGTCCATAATGCCCCCATCCTCGTCGAAGGAAACCAGCGCGTACACGATCTTTTCTGTCTTCTCACGCTGGCCGGCGGAAAGCAGCTCGCCGTCGCGCTCGAGGCAGCCCTTCATGAAAGCGGGGTCGTCCGCCGCGCGTATGAGGTTCGCGTTCGCCTTGCTCGGCTTCTGCCCGTTCTCGTAACGCACCACGCTCGCCTCGCCGAGCCCCAGCAGGCGGGCGAACCCCTGTTGCGTCAACCCGTACTTCTCCCGAATGCGCTTCACGTCCTGCGCGGTAAGATCGTGCGGCATAGCAAACTCCTCTCAATCATGTGATTGAGAGGAGTTTATCATATGATCGAATTTAATACCAGAGATGGCCGAGGATTCTTTAGCCGTATCGATACGACACGCCCATGCCTCCCTGCGGAAACGTCCACTTTTCCAAAATAGTGTCGCCGCACAATATACGGCACGTGCCGCATTCAAGGCATCCCGCATAGTCAAACTCGGTCTCGCCTTCGGGAGTGCGCTTGTACAAACCCGCCGGACAGCACAGCACCAACTTATCGAATTCCGCTTCGCTGGGACGGGAGCGCACCACAATATGCGCGTTCTCCTCGTCGACGTTGAACTTGTCGACGGCCAACTTCTCATCCACATTGACCGTCCAAGAAGCCGCATCAATCACAGCGCCCTCATCCCCCTTCGAACATCCTTGAGCAACGTGAGCACGCCCATTCTCTTCACCGGCTCCATCGCGATGCGCTTCATCGGCCTCACCGGCGAACCGTCGACCGCGAACATGCCCCGCATGATATCAGCCGCCATCTCGGGATAGCCCTTGAATATGCGCGGAGTCCCTTCCATAAACGCCGGGAAATCGCGATGCGCCTGCATATCCTTCAGCACGAAGCTCTCGGAAAGCTTTAGCTTGTATGCCGACAAACGATTCGCCGACGTGTCGCCCGCATCAAGCGCTTCAGCGGCCACTTCGGCGGCGATGCGCCCCGACGCGATGGCATAGTCCATCCCTCGCACCTGGTATCCCAGGTTAATGCACAGCATTGCCGCATCTCCCGCCACAAGGCACCCATCGCGGCAAAGCTCGGGCACCATCGCCAAACCCCCTTCTGGAATCAGGTGGCCAGAATACTCCGCAAGCGAACCGCCTCGCAAAAGAGGGGCGATGGAAGGATGCGCCTTGAAGTCCTCCATCATCTGGTAGATCGGCACCGCCGATGTGCACAAATCAGACAAGGTGGCCACGAGTCCTATAGATATGGAATCGCGATTTGTGTAAAGGAAGCCGCCTCCCACATGCCCCTGCGTGGCGGCACCGGCAAAAAGCCATGCAGACCCCTCGCCGTCAGCTGCGCAAAACCGATCACTGATGACGCGCTCGGACAAGGCGATGGTCTCTTTCACGCCAACGGCAATCTGATGCGGCCGAGGACGCGACGCCAATTTCGCCTTCTCGGTCAGCAGCGAATTCACGCCATCGGCTATGATGACCACCTCGGCAGTCAGAGCATCGCCACCCGCCACTATGCCGGCGATGCGATCCTCATCCCACAGCACGTCCTCGACAGCGATGCCGAACACGCACTCGGCACCAGCATCTTCAGCCTGAGAAGCAAGCCAGCGGTCGAATGGGCCGCGCAGCACCGCATACGAATCACAGGCAGCCTCGCCCAAACGAGGCGAGGCGAACGACACCGTCGTGCACTCATCCTGAGTGATAAGAGAGATGCGCTCGGTTGTTATCTTGCGCTCGAGAGGGGCGTTGTCCTCAAAATGCGGCAGCACCTCGCGAAGCGCATGGGCATACAGCCTCCCACCCGTCATGTTCTTCGAACCGGCATCCTCGCCGCGCTCCACAAGCAGCACGCTCTTCCCCTTGGCTGCCAGCACATAAGCCGCAACCGAGCCCGCGCAGCCAGCGCCCACCACGATTGCGTCGAAATCAGCTGCCATAAACTTCAGCCTCCCTCTATCGGCCAATCAATTCGTCGAGAAATGCCTTGGACACCTTCCCCGACGCACCGCGCTCAATCCTCTGCGCGAATATCACCTTTCGCGGTTTCTTGTACCCGCCCAGACAGTGCGCGCAATGAGCCACCACGTCTCGCTCCGTCAGGGACGATCCATCAACACGCACGACGCACGCCACGATGGACTCGCCCCAGTACGCGTCGGGCACGCCCGCAACCGCAACATCCGCGACATCGTCGAGCATGCGAATGCATCGCTCCACTTCAAGCGGATACACGTTCTCGCCGCCCGTGATGACCATGTTGCTCTTGCGATCAATCAAAACAAGGAATCCCCGATCATCGAGCATGCCTATATCGCCCGTAAGGTACCACCCGTCGCGAACCACTTGGCGTGTGCGCTCCTCGTCGCACGCATAGCCTTTCATAAGCGTGTCGGTTTTGACCGTCACCTCCCCCGCGACACCCTGCGGAAGCTCTTCGCCGCCGTCGTCGATGATCCTCACCTCCACGCCCGGCAGCGGCATGCCAGCCGTGAGAAGATTTTCAGCATGCCGATGATGCTCGGGCAGCAACATGGTCACCGCTCCCAATGTCTCGGTCATCCCGTAGCCCTGCATGAACTTGCATGAGAATAGCTCCTGGCAACAGGCGAGCAACCCCTCGTCAACCGGCTCCCCACCGTAAATAACAAAGCGAAGCGTGTCGATGCACGCTCTCTCTCGCTGCACTTGCGCCACAATAAGCCTGAGCAAAAAGGGCACTACGCACAGATGCGTCACGCCGAAGTCTTTGATGGCGGCAAGCAGGTCGGTCGCCTTGCGCGAGCTCGCCATGACCAGCTCGCCGCCCACAAGCAACGTGATGAGCGCCGACACGAACGTCACGTGGAACAAAGGGAGCACGCACAGCGTGACGCAACCCTCTTCGAATGCCATGGTCCGCTGATCGGCGGCAACACGCCTCGCAAGCGCCTCGTGCGTATGCAGGACACCGCGTGGCAGACCAGTCGTGCCGCTCGTGTGCAAAAGCAACACAACGTCGGAAGAGGCAACGCGAACGCTCGAATCGCAAGGAGACGACCCCTCGACGAGCCTCTCGTAGTCGATCGCGCCATCGTGCGCCTCATCCGGCGATGCCCCCGTCACCACCACACGAACCGGATGCGCGACCTCCTCAAAGAGCTCGCGCATCGCAGGATACAGTTCCCCGGACACCACCGCCACGCTTGCGCCCGACCGCTCGATCACGCGTTTGGTAACCGACGGGGCGAGCCTGACGTTGCACGGCTCGTACACCGCGCCCACGCGCAGACAAGCAAGCAAACATTCCATGCAAGCAGGCTGATTCGCGCTGATCATGACAACGCGATCCCCCGAGCGAACACCAAGCGCCGCAAGCCCTCCGGCCAGCTTCTTGACCCGTGCCCCAAGATCGCGGTACGTGAGCTCCCTGCCCTTGAAGCGCACAGCAACTTTGTCGCAATGGCTCAAGACCGACGCGTCGAAAGCTTCGGAAAGCGACCGCGGCGCCATCAAAGCCCGCCAACGTAGTCCGACTTGCGCAGCACGCCCTTGTCGTAGAGCGCTGCGATATCGTCTTCGTCGAAGCCCGCCTCGGCCAGAATGTCTTCGTTGTCCATGCCTTGGGAAGGACACCCGCGCCAAATCTTCGAGGGACGGTTGGAGAAACGCGGCACCGACGTCACGCCTTTCACGCGCTTGCCATCGACGGTATCCCATTCAACCCACGTGCCGCGAGCAAGGTAGTGCGGATGGCTCTCCATCATCTCGTAATTCATGACCACCGAGCACGGGATGCCGATCTCGGCCATAGCTTCGGCGAATTCGGCCGCGGTATGCTCAGCTGCATACGATTCGATGGCCGCGTCGAACACCGGCGCCCCTTCGGAGTTGATGCCCACCGACGGCATGCCCTCGGGAAACAAGTCGCTTCCGTATTCGAGCCCGAAGAACTCCACGGCCTTCTTCACCGTAGACGCGCCTGCCGTGAACAGGTACACGCCTTCGCCATCCCCGCATTCGTAGTACCCCGCACCAGCCGAGATGTTGTCGCGAGGAGCGCCGGCACCGCGCTCTTCTTGGATACGCTTCTCGAACCATTTCCCGAACAGACCTGCTTGGCAGCGCACAGCCGCCTCGTACTGAGCGAGGTCGAAGCTTTCCCCCTTCCCCGAACGCAAGGCGCTCACGTATCCGGCAAGCGCCGAGCCATACGCAAACAATCCCGCATAGTAATCCGTCACGAATTTCTGGATCATATAAGGAGGGCCATCTTTGTACCCGTTCAAGTACATGAGACCCGAAAATGCGTTCACCGTGAAGTCGTACCCGGGTAAATTCACGTAAGCAGGGTCGCCCGTAAGCCCGTAACCCGACATATGGCCGATCACCAAACGGGGATTGCGTTCCCACAAGAGTTCGTCGGAATAACCCCACTTTTCCCATTGCCCTCCACGGGAAGCCTCAATGAATATGTCGACATCCTCGATGACCTTCAAAAACACGTCGCGCCCTTCGGGCGAAACCACATCGAGCATGAGGTTGCGCATGTTGCGATGCTCGTTCTGCACACCCCATCCATCCTGCGTCCATCGATACGGATCAAGACCCTTCGGTGGCTCGAGCCAAATGACGTCGGCACCGTTTTCGGCAAACAACTCCCCCGCAAAAGGCCCGGCCGTCGACACGGCCGACACCACAACCTTGACCCCCTGGAGGTTTCCGAATGCAGGTATATCGCTTCGCTTCGCCATGTTCTCCACGCCCCCTTCGCGTTACGCCACGTACGTGTCGAAGAACTCGATAGCACTGTTGGCTGCGAGTTCGGTGCCTACACCGGCACCGCCGGCCTCGGCCCCGACGATGTACAGGCCTTCGACCGGAGTTTTGATGGCCGGACGGTCTTTGCCAGCCTGACCCGCCTGCTGGGCGATGCCGATGCCCGCGCCGTCTTCCCCCATGATCCGAGCGGCGTCGGAAGGGAAGACCTTTTCGACAAAAAGCGCATGCTCGCGCAACCCCGGGAAATGGGTCTCAGCCAAATCGATGAGCGCTTCTAGGATCGCCGGGCAGTATTCGTCTTTGATGCCCGCAGGAACAGCCGTCGTCATCATGACGAGCTGCTTGCCCTCGGGCGCCACCGACGAATCGAAGCTCGACGGCACGACGATGAACGAGTTCAACTCCTCGGGCACCTCGCCCGCCATCAGCTTGTCGTTGTACTCCTTGACGGGCACCGACGAGAAGCCCGACAGCATCTTGATCTCAGGGCTGATGACCGTGTCGAGCGCAAAGCGCGCGATGATGGACACGAACGATATCTCGAGGCTTTTCACGTAGTCGACGTAAGCCGCGTCGAAGTGCTCCGCACCCACCAGATCGGAGACGGTCTCCTGGATGCCGGCATTCGACACGATCATGTCGGCACGATATTCCTCCCTGCCGGCAAGCACGCCGACGGCTTTCCCGCCTTCGACGACGACCTTGTCGACCGGCGTGCCGAAATACGTATCGACGCCATACTGCTCCAAACCGTTCATATACGCGTTCAGAATGGCGATGCAGCCTCCGGAGGGATACCCCGACGCATGGGCCTCGGCCTCCCACTTCAAGCATCGTGCGAACTCGCCCGCCGACAAGCGATACTCAGGAATGCAGCAATAGATGAAGCCGATCTGGCTCACGCACGCATGCACGAACGGATCGGTTGTGTACCCATCGAGAAACTCCTCAAGCGTTTGACTGTCGAACTCGTGCGTCTCTTCGTCGCTCATGCCCTTCACATCCGTCACCATTTTGATGACGGCGTCAAAATCCTTATCGGGCACACGGCCTTTGAGATCCTGCGGGAACTTGAAATTCTCGCCGCCGGTCGACTGTATGGGGCGCACCTTCGTGAACTCGATGCCGTGGTCGACGCCGCAGCGGTCGAGCAGCTGAATGAGGGGACCTTTCTCTCCCCGGGAAATAAGGTGCACTCCGAAATCGACCGTGAAGCCGTCGCGCTTCGACGACCCGATGCGCCCGCCGGGCCACGCACGCTTCTCGAACAAGGCCACGCGCTTGCCCGCGCTCGCCATGAGCAAGGCGGCACCCAAGCCACCGACACCCGCACCAATGACGATCGCATCATAGCGTTTCATATCGAATCCTCCTTCTCGAGCAACCGATTGCTACTTCTGGGCGGGGAGGGCGTAGTAGTTGAAGTCGAAAGCCGCAACCACGTCGTCGTCCGCATCACGCACTTCAACGGCCAGGAAATAATCGCCGCGTCCGCGCTCGCGCACCGGCCCGATCTTCTCTTCGGCCTCCTTCTCGGTCAAAGCAAGTTCAACATGAAGGTCTTTCGTTCCCGGCTTCAAGAACTTGATATCGACGCCTTTGAGAATGGGCACGAACTCGTCGTCGCCATAGGTGGCCATGAACAAGGTGCCACCCGCTATCTCGGCCAAAACGAACTCGCTTCCCGCATACGCGATTCCCACATGGTTCATATGAAGTCCTTGAATCGGAAGGCCCAGGCGCACATGGCGCTCCTCGACGATTTCCGGTTGGAGCTTCGCGAGATTGACGAAGGGGGTCGGCCCCTCGTTGACGTTCCTCGCCAAACCGCCCAAATACGCTTGATCCATTGCGCTTCCTCCTTGCATTGCTTTGACCGCTACGCCTTCAGCTCTGCCACCAACTGCGGGACCACCTCGTATAGATCGCCGACGATTCCATAATCGGCCTGCTTGAACACCGGAGCACTCTTGTCTTTGTTGATAGCCACGATGGTTTTGGCCCGATTCGCTCCCACCATATGCTGAACCTGGCCCGACACCCCTACAGCCACGAACAATTCGGGCTTGATCATGGCGCCCGACACGCCGATATAACGCTCGCGAGCCAGCCAATTCGAGCCTTCCGCAAGCGGCCGCGTGCAGCCCACCTCGGCCTCGAGGGCCTCGGCAAGCTGCTCGATCAGACAGAGATCGCCCCGCTCGGCGATGCCGCGGCCCGCGCTCACCACGCGCTTCGCTGCAGCGAGGTTGACCGACTCCGCACTACGTGGCTTACGCTCCACCAGCGAAAACCCGCTCGGCATCGCCCCTGCCTTCGCTTCGCTCACGGACGGCTCCTCGCAGAGGGCGTCGGCAGGCGGCTCGTTCAGCAGCAATCCCTCGCTCAGCAATACAACAGCCGCGCCCGGATTCGCGCGCTCGACGCTGAAAGCGCTGCCGCCATACGCCATATGCTCGGCCTCAAGCGCTCCGCCCTCAATGTCCACGCGGATCGTATCGTTGATCACCCGCGTCCCCATCGCGGCGGCGATGCATGCCGCCGCCAACCGCATGCGCTTGCTCGTGGAAAGCAGCACGGCGTCCGGACGCCTCTCGGCAGCGCTCGCGGCAACGGACCCGATGCAGTCTTCGAACAACGCGCCCTCTTCCATCGGCACTACGCGAACGGCGCACGCCCCTCGCACCCGCTCTAGGGGCATCTCGTCAGGGGAGCCGATCCAGACGGCTTCCACCTTCTCGCCCAGCCGCTTCGCCACCGCGCACAGCGGCGCATAGCTTTCGGGGTCTTCCCCCACAACCCAAATCGCACTGAATGCGCTCATGTCCTCACCGCCCTACCGCAAAGCTCGAATATCGGAGGCCAAGGCGCGAATGCTCTCGGCCGAAGCGTCTTCGTACACAACCATCTTGCGCTCGATGCTTGCCGGAGCAAGCACCGACACCGTTTCAACCGACGACGCCGGCAAACCGCCAACCTCGTCGAGCGACCACACGGTCATCGGCTTCTTGCCCGCCGCCAAAATGTCCTTCAACTGGGGAATGCGAGGGACATTGATATCGGCCGTCGTCGAAAGAACAACCGGCGACACAGCCTCGAGCACCTCCACCTCGCGCTCTAAGGTGCGCTCGATGGCGATCTTGCCATCGCTCACCTCGATGCGGCTCACCGCGTTGAGGACGGGAGCCCCCAGCAGGAATCCGACGAGCGATCCAACCTGCTGCGCATACAAGTCGGACGAGCCCTCGCCGAACAACGCCACGTCAAACTTCATTTTTCTCAACGCGGCGGCAAGCACGGCGGCCGTTTGAAACGCGTCAGCCGACGCCAACGCCGGATCGACAACGGCGTACAGCTCCGCGGCACCGCGCGAGAGGGCCGCTTTGACCAGCTTGGAGTCGGTTACCCTCTCGTCTCCCGCAGTCAAAAGCACGGCCCGACCGCCCGTCGCATCGGCGATGCTCACCACCTCCTCGATGGCCATAAGATCGTACTCGCCGATAACGGACTTGGCGCGATCCATGTTCAGCGTGTTGTCGAAGTTGACGACGATGTCCTGCTCGTCAGGCACTACTTTGTAACATGCAACCGTATCCATGGCGAACCCCCCGATGCCCTACTGGGCTTCCTTGATGAGCGCGCGCCCCGCCGTATGCACCATGATCTCCTCGGTACCGGCCATGATGCGGTAGACGCGCTGATCGCGCCACAGGCGGGAAATGCGGCAGTCGTGCGTGTACCCGATGCCGCCCATGATCTGCATGGCGTCGTCGATGACCTGGAACGCGGCCTGCCCGGTGTAGCGCTTCACAAGCGAGGAATCGATGGAGATGGACTCGCCGTTCATCTTCTTCCAAGCGGCCTTGTACAGCATGTTCTGCATGTTCTCGATCTTGATCTTCATGTCGACAATCTTTTCCTGGATGAGCTGGAAGGAGCCGATCGTCTTGCCAAACTGCTCGCGTTGGCCGGCGTACTTCACGGCCTCATCGTACGCGCAGCGAGCCATGCCCACGTTGGCGGCGCAGATGGTCAGACGCTCCACTTCGAAGTTCTTCATCAGCTGATAAAAGCCCCTGCCCTCGACTCCGACGAGATCGCTCTCGTCGCACTCGACGTTGTCGAGGTGCACCTCGTAGGTGCCGCACATGTTGTTGCCGATCTTGTCGAGCTTCTCGATGGTGATGCCAGGACGATCCATCGGAAACAGGTACATGCTGAAATCCTTGTACGGATTCTCGTTGATGCCGCTGCGGCACACGCACAGCATGTACGGCGCGCGGTCAGCGCTCGTGTTGAACGTCTTGTTTCCGTTGACGTACACCTTGCCTTCGCGCTTGGTGGCGGTGGTCGCCATGGCGGCGCTATCGGAACCGGCTTGAGGTTCTGTGAAGCCCAATGTAAAGGGCTTGATGCCTTGAAGCGCGTACTTCAGAATCTCTTTCTGCTGGGCTTCGTTGCCGAAGGCGAGGATGTCGTCCACCTCAGTGGAGAAGTTGATCCAGCACAGCGACGGATACCCAAGCGCATGCGCCTCTTCAGCCACCATGATCTGGGTCATGATGTCGGTCGGAGTGCCACCGAACTCCTCGGGAATGCCGAGCGCGGAGAACCCGGCTTCCACCAAGCTGTCGACAGCTTTCTGAGGATATTCATGGTTTTGATCGCATTCCTTGAAATAAGTGTCGAAATCCCCCCGCTCGTAGACGGTTTTCAGGCTTTCGAGCAGCAACTCCTGCTCCTCGGTCTTTCCGAAATCCATCGCAGCACTCCCTTTCTCGTCGCAGAGTGGCGAACGCCCCCACGTCTCTCAACGTTGGCGCTCCACCTTCTGGGCGGACAGTATAAAGAGCCGTGCAGGTATGGAATAAATACGTATGTTGCAGTCGCCTCAACACACCCCCAACGTTTCCCTATGCAATGTTCGAGGGCACGATATTCAAAACTCGCATAAAGCGAGATAGCGCCGGTGCTCGCTGCAACCAACGGACTCGCGCCGGAAAAAGCTTTTTGCATGTCTGAAAAACAAGCCGTATGATCTGCGGTTTTAGAATAGCTATAAGAAATCGGGGTTTGATCGGCCTCTGCAACCGCCCACACGTCCGAAGCGATCCCGAGCCCGCTACCCAGGGGCCGTTGTACAATATCATGCGCGCCAACACAAAGCGACAAGCGATGAGGCCGACGCCCCAAACAAGCGCACGAAAGGCGAGGTGATGCTTGATGGATATCGATATCTACCGGGAGTTCACTGCACTTGCAACTCACCGCAGCTTCGTGTCGGCAGCTCGCGACCTCAACATGTCGCAGCCCTCGCTCAGTCGTCACATGACCGCTTTTGCGCGGGAACTCGGATGCCAGCTGTTTTACGAAACGCGACCCCTCAGCCTCACCGCAGCGGGAGAGGTGGTGCTCAAATACGCGGGAAAAATCATACGCGACCAGGAAAACATGCTTGCCGAGCTGAATAAACTTCCTGCCCGCTCAGAGAGCCGCATTCTCATCATCGACCTGTTTCCCACCAACGCGCTGTACGTTGGCATCAACGAGACCGCGGCGCTTGCAAAGCAGCAATTTCCCGGCCTTCGCGTCGAATTTATCAATATGGACAGCAGCGGCATGAACGCACGGCAGATGGTCGAAATGGGGAAAATCGACATATCCATAGAGACCACTATCTCGAGCAGCCAGGAGCCGCTGGAACCGAACGTATCGGACAAGTTGCAAACCATCTGGATTCCCGAATTCCACGGAGAGCTCGTGGTGGGCATCGCTAAAGAATCCCCTCTCGCATCGCGCCCGGACCTTCAACTGACCGACCTGGCGCAATCGCGATTCATCCTGCAGGCGAACCGGCACAGCGAGCGTTTTCGAGAAGACTTCGTCAACATCTGCACCGAAAGAGGGTTCTACCCCAATATAACCCTGGTGCCCACAGACAGCCAGCTGGAGTTTTACGGAAGCCACCCCGCTGACGGAATACATCTGCTCACCAAAGTCGACCGCAAGTACAACCCCTTGATCTCAAGTCTTCTGAAAGAACACGTCAGGATTCGCACGCTCAAAGACGATTGTTGGGTCAACTCATACGCGCTCATGAGCAGCTGCCCCGACAAACCGGAACTGAGGTTTTTCGCCGAACATCTCAGGCAGCACGCAGATCGCATGCGCAACGAAATGCAGTAACCTCCCCTTATATCGCTTATCAGGCATTATGCGCTTCTCGCATTGCCACTTGCACGCAAACGGCAATGCGGCTCGCAACATAAGCATTTACCCCATACCGGCCCGGCTCCTTATACTGTCGCCGCGAACAGCGCGCGCAACGTGAACCGAAACGCACGCCGTTCGCAATCAAAGGAGTGCGCTCTTTGGCATCATGCCGTCGCGCACGTCGATAGGCGAAGGAGGAGGGCGCATGCCATCGATCATTCCCCTTCCCGATGGAGGGAAGATCGTCAAAACCAACTGCTTCGAATGCCATGCGAAATGCGGGGTTCTCTGCGAAGTGGACAAGAACGGAACCCTCGTCGGCGTAAAGGGCAATCCCGACGACCCGCGAAACGAAGGGCGCATGTGCGCCAAGGGATTGTCAGCTCCTAAAATCCTTTACGATCCCGAGCGCTTGCGTGTGCCGCTGAGACGCATCGGCGAGCGCGGCTGCGGACAATGGGAGGAAATCTCATGGGACGAGGCGCTCGACTGGCTCGTCGAGCGCATCCAGACGCTCACGGAAACATATGGGGCCGAAACCATCGCCTACGGGCAGGGAACGGGACGCGGAACCAACCAGTGGACGAAAAGAGCGGGGAACTCCGGCGGGCGCGTTCATCACAGCTTGGCGCCGGGCAACATCTGCCTCGGCCCCATGATGGTGCAATCGATGATACAGTTCGGGATGCTGCCCATCTATGACGGCTGCGATTTCGACCATGCCGATTGCATTGTGTTCTGGGGATGCAATTCCATGTGGACGGAAGCCACGTACACCTCCGGGCAGATCGGCCGCAGCCGCGATCGCGGCGCCAAGCTCATCGTCATCGATCCGCTGTTCGAACATCCGCTCGCCGCAAAGGCCGACCACTTCGTCGGCGTTCGACCAGGGTCGGATACGTACCTGGCCTACGCATGGATCAACGTCATCATAAACGAGCGCCTTTACGACCGTGATTTCGTCGCCCACCACACCAACGCCCCCATGCTCATCATCGAAGGGTCGAACGCTCCCCTGACCGAGGCCCACGTGACGCCCGGCGGAAACAAGCGGACCATGCTCGTCTGGGATCGAAAGACAAACGGCTTCGCCCCCCTCAACGAACGGGGCGCAGACGAAGACCTTGAGTATCGGGGCACGCTCACCTTGGCAGACGGAAGCAGCGTGAAGGTGAAGACGGTGTGGCTCGAGCTGAAAGAGCGCGCCGACGCATGGACTCCCGAAGCGGCATCGGAGCGCTGCTGGGTGAGCCCTGAGCGAATCCGCGAATCGGCTCGCACGTACGCAAGCGCGCCGTCGGCCACCATAAACGTGTTCCAAGGCGTGGAAGAGCAGACGAATTGCCGAGACACGCTGCAGCTCATCAACATCATCATCGCCATCACTGGCAATTTGGAGCGGGTCGGCGGAAACCTCAGCATGCCGTTTTGGAACCACATGATGCCCCTCGGCGGACGCGATCCGAAGACCCAGAAGGAACTCGTCCTCGTCGACGAACGCGCCTCGGGCGACCTCATCGGAACCTCGAACCCCAGCGTCGTGTTCGAAGCCATGAGGACGGGCAAGCCCTACCCCGTGAAAGGATACATCTCGGTGCAGGGCAACCCTTTGTCCTGGTCCGAGAACACCGCGCTTGTCAAAGAGTCGCTCATGCACCTCGATCTGCTCGTGGTCATGGACTACTACCTGTCGCCCACCTGCGAGCTTGCCGACCTCGTGCTGCCCTCCGCTCACTGGACCGAACGAGATTACATCGCCGACGAAGTGTGCTGCGAGTGGGTGTTCGGCCAGCAGAAAGCAGTGGAGCCTTTGTACGAACGCAAAAGCGACGTGTGGTTTTGGCGCACGCTGGGACACCGCCTCAATCCCGAATGGTGGCCATGGGAGACCGACGAGGAACTGTTCGATTGGCAGCTCGCTCAAACCCACGCGGGCGTCACGTGGGCAGAGCTCAAGGACAAGTGGATACACCAGTTGCCGCGTCCGGCATCGCGGAACTTCGAGGAAAACGGCTTTCTCACTCAATCGGGACGCGTCGAGCTGTACACGCCCGTGAGCTTCTTCAAGCATCGCGACCCCCTTCCAACGGCCAGCGAGCCGAAGGAAAGCGTCTACTCGACGCCCGATATAGCCAAAGAGTATCCGCTCACCGGCGTGACGGGGCGTCGCTACCCCATCTATTATCACTCGGCGTATCGGGGGATCCCGCACCTGCGCGAGATCGTCCCCGAGCCCCAAGTGATCTTCCATACGTCTTTGGCCAAGAAGCTGGGGATCGAGCGCGACGAGTGGGTGTGGATCGAATCTCCGACCGGTCGCATCACCATGAAGGCTCGGCCGAGCGACGGGGTCGACCCGCGCGTGTGCTTCATTCCACACGGATGGTGGCAATCCTGCCCTGCCTTGGGGCTCCCTGGATACCCCGACGGATGCGCGAACGCCAACATGCTGACCAGTGATCGCGCCTACAACGAAGAGTTTCTCACGCCCGGTCTGCGCAGCACCCTCTGCCGCATTGTGAAGAAAGAAGGCGAATGAGCATGGCAAGCGACGAAAAACCCTCGGAAAAACGCTATGGAATGGTCATTGACCTGGATAAATGCTCTGGATGCCAAGCATGCGCAGTCGCATGCAAAATGGAAAACGACGTGGATCTCGGCGTGTTCCGCAGCCGCGTGTACCGCATGGGGCCCATCGGCGAGTTTCCCGACAACTTGGAAATGTTCTATTTCCCCACCATGTGCATGCAATGCGAGCATCCCAGCTGCATCGAAGTGTGCCCGACGAAGGCGACCTACCGCACGGAAGACGGCGTGGTGCTCGTATCGGCGAATCGCTGTTTCGGTTGCCAGTACTGCATATGGGCATGCCCGTACGAAGCCCGGACCCTCAACCCGAACACCAAGACGGTTGAGAAATGCACGCTGTGCATTCACAAGCTTCGGCGGGGCGAACAGCCTCCCTGCGCCTACACATGCACCACGGGTTGCCGCGTGGCGGGCGATATGAACGACCCCGCAAGCGAGATCTCCAAGGTGCTCGCCGCAAACGAAGACCGCCAGTACCGCATCCATCCCGAATTCGGAAACAACCCGTCCGTTGTGTACCTCATCCCGAGAAAAGGAGCTGAAACGCTATGCAGATCCATTGGCCGCTCGTAATATCGACGACTTGCCAGCGCGTAGGGCTGGGCATGTACCTATGCGCGCTCCTGATCAACTGGACGAGCGGGACGGCCCTGCCTATGAACGTCGTCTCTCTCGCCGCCATCGTTTTCTTAGGGATAGGGGGCGTCGCCTCGGTCTTCCACCTGCAATCGCCCTCACGGTTCTTCAACGCGTTTTCGAACCTCGGATCGCATCTCACGCAAGAGGCCTTGATCACGCCGTTTCTGGGCATCGCGCTTCTGGCATGCGGGCTGAACGGCTTCCTCTTCGATATCGGCGCAGCGTCTTTCGCGCTTGAGGCTGCAGCCGGCGCGCTTGCGCTCGCGTTCCTCGTGTGCACCGGGCTCGCCTACCAAATGCGCTCGCGCCCCGCCTGGAACACGAAGTTCATCATCGTTCTCTTTTTGCTCACGGCGGCGGAAGCGGGAAGCGTCGCCACCATGGCAGCCTGCCTCGGCCTTGGCATCGCCATCCCCGACACGCTTGCCGCCACGACGATCACGTGCTTCGTCCTGTGCGCACTCACGCAGATAGCCTACACGCGCCGCATGCGCTCTGTCGGCTACGGCGTGAACGTGCATGCCGCCGAACGCCCATACCGCACCCCGTACATCGCCTGGATCGCGAGCGGGATCGTCGGCACGGGAGCAGGCATCTCCCTGGCCTTGCTCCTCTCCTCGTTCGAGGGGGCGGCGTTCGCGCTGGCGGCCTCGGCTTTGGGAATCGCCTCTTGGACGGTGCTCTTCTTCAAGGGGGCTCTGAAAGCGAAGATGCTTCCCATGTACCCCGTCGACCTCAACCTCGACATATGAGAGCGAGCCCCCTTTCGCTTCTCCTCCGGAGGCTATCCCTCGCTCGAACGACGGCAGGTTGCCTCCGAACCTGGAATTTCGAAGCCCACCATGCACAACGTGCATAGATGGGCTTCGAAATTAGCAAGGACGACCAACCGTTTGAAGGCGGGCAACCTGCGACATCCGTATTTGTTCCATACCGATGCAGGTTCCTATACTTCAAAGAAGACGAGGCCGATTCGAAAAAGGAGGTGGAATTCCAATCGGCCAACCATGACCGCGCCCTTCGTTTGCTCGTACGCGCTCGGCTCTCCCGCTAAACCAGTGATCCAAACGCGTTTGTGCAGAATCCGAAGTTCAGCGGCCACATGCAGAGGCGCATCAACATCAAGGAGGAAACCATGGAAAAGAAGTCGTTCTTCGGATGGCCGTTGGTCATCGTGCTCGGCCTCATGTACTTCATGTCATCGGGCTTCGTCTTGTCCACCGCCCAGATCGTCAACCCCATGATGCTGCAGGATCCCTCGATGGGGATGACCGGCACCGCACTGGGCGCAGGATTCTCGCTCTTCGTCTTGATGCAAGGCTTGCCGTCGCCCCTCGTCGGCCAAATGGTCGCCAAAAAAGGCGCTCGATTCACCATGGCCATCGGCGGCATCATCATGCTCATCGCCGCCCTCGCAATGGTGTTTCTCGTGAAGAGCGATATCCTGTACTTCGTCTTTTTCGGCATCATTCTCAGCGTCAGCACCATCATGGTCGGACAGATCTCCGTGCAAAGCACGGTGGGAGAATGGTTCGTCGCCAAACGAGGCGTGGCCATGGCGGTGACCATGGGCATCGGCGGACTCGCATCGTTCGCCGCCCCCCTCGTGGTTAACAGCATCGTTGGCGCATCCGGCGGAGCGTGGCAAAGCGGCTGGTATCTCATCACCGTGTTCGCCCTCATCTCCATCCCCCTGGCCCTGCTCGTCGTCAAAAACAAGCCTTCCGACATCGGACAGACGCCCGACGGCGCAACGCCCGACGCCTCCAACGGCAAAGCAAAGAGGGTTCTCAAGGTGTACAAGAACACCGACAAGATCGAGTACCGTCAAGCAATCCGTTCGCCGTTCTTCTGGCTTATCGCAATAGGAGGAGCGGGTGGATTCTGCGCATTCAGTTTGGCCACATCGCAAGGCGTCATCCATTTCACCTCGCTTGGGTTCGACAACGGAGCCATCGTCGGCGCTGCCGCCGCCATGGGCATCGCCAGCATGATCGGAAAACTGGCCATCGGTCTTCTGGCAGACATTATCGAGCCTATCCGCATCATCGGCGCAGCACTCGTGCTCGTCGTCGTTGGAATCCTGTGCGCAGCAATGGCCTCAAACGTCGCCATGATTTACGTCTACTATGTCTGCACGGGGCTCGGATTCGGCGCGATAGCCACGAATCTGCCCACCACTGTTGCGAACTATTTCGGCCTGACCGCATATCCGAAGAATCTCAGTACCACGATGCTGACCACGACCATCCTCTCCTCGATCATACCGGTTATGGCTGGCGCCCTATACGACGCAACAGGATTCGCCACGACGGCGTTCTACGTGACGGCCGCCATCGTGGCCGTGTGCGCCGTATGCGCCTTCCTTGTCCGCATTCCTGAGAAAGCCCGAAACATGCAGTAGTCCCCTACGCCGCAAAGCTGCCGCCTCCGGCGTACGGACGCAGCAGCTTTGCGGCACTCGCTCACGCAAGCGCATCTTGCATTCTAAGGGAGATCCATCATGGACACGTCCAACCCCACCCTTCCGAAGCGCCTCGTCGGCATCGCAATCGCTCTTGCCTGCGTTGCGATATCGTTCATCGTCCCTGAGTCGGAAACCCTTCCACGAGAAGGGGCTGTGGCCCTCGGCCTCACAGCGGCATTGGCCTCGCTTTGGGCAACATCCGCGTTCCCCATCGGCGCAACCGCGCTGCTCGTGGCGGCCCTGCTGCCCATACTTGGAGTAGTGGACGTAGGACAGGCGTTCGCAGGATTCGCCAGCTCCGCCTTGTTCTTCATCATAGCAGTGTTCGCGCTACCTGTTGTCATGTTGAAAACGAAATGGGGAGCGCGCCTCCTGTCTGCGCTGCTCGCAAAAACGGGGACGGATTCGCGCAAATTGATCTTGGGTTTCATGACGGCAACCGCTCTCGTGTCCACAGTGATGTCCGACGTGCCCTGCACGGTTCTTTTCCTTGGGTTCGCGCTTGCCATCCTGAAAGCGGCCGATGCGAAGCCCGGATCGTCGAACCTTGGAAAGTGCCTTATGATCGCCATTCCCGTCGCATCGGTCACGGGAGGGGTCGCCACGCCAGCTGGAAGCTCGTTTAATGTGGTGGCCATGGGCGTGATGCAACAAATAACAGGAAGCACCATCAGTTTCTTTGACTGGATGATTGTCGGATTCCCCGTAGCCATCATTATGACGCCTATTCTTTGGCTATCCATTACCACCATCATCAAACCTGAACCCATCACTGAAGCGTGCCTGAAGAGCATTCGTGATGAAGCGGAACAGGCTACGAGCGTTGAGCCGTACGAGGTGAAAGCGCTCGCCATCGTCGGCCTTCTCGTCATGCTCTGGATCCTCGGAAACTGGATTCCCGCGCTCAACGTAACCGTTGTCGCGCTTGTCGGACTCGTCGCCATGTTTGCACCGGGCATGAACCTGCTTTCATGGAAAGAGTTCCAAGATGCCGTCCCCTGGGGTATCGTCCTTATGTGCGGCACCGTCATGACCATCGGCGGCGTTGTTCAAAACACTGGCGGAGCTGAGTTTTTAGCCAGCCTTTTCATGAACAGCGGAGTCACCGCTCTCGGATTTTTCGGCTCCATGGCCGTACTCATGACGCTCGTGTACGTGCTCCACACCGTCTGCCCCATCGGCGCAGCCATTCTTAGCGTCTTCATCCCCATTTTCATCACGCTCTGCGAGGGATTCGGCGTCTCTGCCGCAGCGCCCACCATATCGCTCGCCATCGTGGTTGCCGGCAACGTGCTGCTCCCCGTCAACCCAACGGTCATGCTCACGTACGGAGAGGGGTACTACACGTTCGGCGACATGTTCAAAGCCGGAGCGATCCCCGCCGCCGCATTGATCGCGCTCATCACGTTCTGGGTGCCGTTTGCCGTAGGGTCATTGGGGATATAGCTTCTCCCCAAGAGCTCTACCCCACACCTTACCGTACCGCGAAAGCCCTGACCGCAGCTCTTTTCATGATCGCATTGCCCCGACAATGCCCCTCCCGGGCTCCTCGCGGCGCCTCCGTCCATGCAGCATCGCAGATGCCGCGGGCCGCTCGGCCTCGAGCGGCCCGCCGACGTCCTTTAGGAAGAAGCGGCCGCGCGACGTCAGAGCGCGTCATCGCTTTCGAGCACCACGCGCACACGCAGATGGAGGCGGTCGAGCAAGTCGGCCAGCTCGTCATGCGCAAGGCCGAGCTGGCGTCCCACCGCCGCAAGGTCGCCTTCGTGCTGCGCGAGCAGCGCCCGCATGAGCTGACGCTCTTCGGACAGCGCATCCTCCTCGAAGCTCGACCGCATCGGCATCGGCCTGCGTCGTCCACCAGAGACCGCATGGGCGACCGGGCCGTCCGGCATCGCGTTGGCCGCGTTCGCTATATGAGGCGGCAGCGAGTCCGGAGTGACGTTTGCCCCTTCCCCCTGCATGATCAGGCAGCGCTCGACGATGTTGCGCAGCTCGCGGACGTTGCCCGGCCAGCTGTAGGCTTGCAGCGCTTCCACCGTTTCGGCGGGAAACGGCGTGCACGGCACTTCGAGCATCGAAGATAGCTGGCCGTTGAAGTAGTCCACGAGCAAGGGGATGTCGGCGGCGCGCCGGCGCAGTTGCGGAAGCCGCACCTCCACGAGGCTCAGGCGGTAATAGAGGTCGCTGCGAAACTTCTTCTCGGCCACGAGCCGCTCGATGTTCTGGTTCGTCGCGGCTATCACGCGCACGTCCAGGGTTTTTTCGGTGTTCGATCCCAGCTTCGTCACGCTTTGCTCCTGCAGCACGCGCAACAGGCTCACCTGCATGTCCACCGGCATCTCGCCAATCTCGTCGAGAAACAGCGTGCCGCCGTCGGCGTACTCGAACTTGCCCACCGCGCCCGTCTCGCGTGCGCCGGTGAACGCCCCGCCCTCGTAACCGAACAGTTCGGTTGCCAGAAGGTCGCGTGGAAAAGCGCCACAGTTTACGGCCACGAACTTGCCGGCGCGCCCGCTGCGCCGATGCAGCGCACGCGCCACCACCTCCTTGCCGGTGCCGGTCTCTCCCAGCAGCAGCACGTTCGTCTTGATGGGTGCCACCTTCTGCACCATGCGGTCGATCTTCTTCCATTCCTCGGTCTCGCCGATATAGTCCACCTCGCCTCCCGTGGGCATGACCGTCGCATCGCTGCGTCGACCGGCGGCGCTCTTGGCGTTGCGCTCGGCCTCGCCGCCGTCCTCGAACACGAGCATGACGAACGGCTCCTGCCCTTCGATGTCCACCGTAGCGCGACGCACGAGGTTGAGCTCGTGCGTCGCACGTGAGCGGCCTTTCTTGAATCGTATGGGCAGCGGGGCCTCCAGCTTCTCCGGCAAATCGAGCACGTCCTGTACGGAGAAGCCCTTCCCCAGGTAGGCCCCGAGCGACTGCGACCCGTAGGAGTACTGCTCCCAACCGGGACAGTACGGTCGCATGCCCGCGTTGCCGCCGAGGATGCGTCCGCTGGAATCGATCAGCAAGACAGGATGCTCGTAGGCCAGCATGAGCGGTTTGAAGAAGTCCACCGTCGAGAGCAGCGCGCCTTTCTTCGCTCCCGCACGATACAGGTCGTTCGTCAACGACACGCCGATGCGGCAGAGTTCCAGCGCGCTTTGCGGGAGCACGGCGAAGGGGCTGTTGATGTTCATGGCGCCGTAGTACTTGCCGGCCCCGTCAAGGTAGGGCACCGACACGCCGGAGTACGTCTGCACGATGGCGCGGTAGTGCTCGAACCCGTCCACGCGCACCGGACGCTTTTCGTACGCGACCAAGGTCGCGTTGCCCGTGCCCACGTCCTCTTCGCGCATGAAGGTGCCGAATGTGCGCGGATACGCCGTCAGAGGCGACAACAGCTCGAACACGAAGTTCTCTCCGTCCATGAGCGACACGTTGCAGCCGAGCATCTCCTTGATGAACTCCATCACCGGAACGGTTGCCTTGAGCGAGGCGGCGAAGCGCTCCCGCTTCTCCTCGAGCAGCGGGACATTCTGCTCGGCGAAATCGCTCGACCACGGATTCACGCCCGCCGCGCGGCATCGAATCCATGAGCGAGCGATTTCGGGGCGCACCTTGTCCTCGAGCACGGTGCCGGTGCCGACGAACGTCTTCCAAGCCTCTATCGCGTGTTCTTTTCGATATACCACGTGCGTTCCCCTCCGTCCGATCGATGCCTCAGCGTCTTCGCTGCGATTGCCGCCCGATGCCCAGCGCTTCGCGGTACTTCGCCACGGTACGCCGCTTGATGTCCACGCCCTCGCCGTTCAAGATGGCGGTGATCGAGGCGTCGCTCAGCGGCGTGCGACGGTCCTCGTGGGCGACCAGGTCCTTGATGCGGTCTTTGATGGCCAGCGACGACAGCGCGTGACGCCGTTCCTCCGCCGAACATGCAAGCGAGCTCGAGAAGAAATGCTTGAGCGGATACACGCCCCATGGGGTGAGCACACGCTTGTCCTGAACCGTGCGACTGATGGTGGACACGTGCACGCCAAGCGCGTCGGCCGCCTGCTGCATGGTGAGCGGGCGCATGCGTGCATCACCGCCGACGAAGAAGTCGTACTGGGCTTCCACCAGGTACACGCCGAAACGGTGAAGCGTCTTCTTCCGCTGATCGATGTTCGCAAGCGCCGCGTCGGCCTCGGCCCGCTTCTCGCATACCCATTCCAGCGTATCTCTATCCAAAGCGCCTTGGCGAATCAAACGGTCATAGGCGCCGTTGAGCACGAGCGTTTCCGACAACTCGCCAGTCACTCTCACCGAGAACCCGACGCCGTCGCGCCGGATAGCGAGATCGGGGATGACGTAGACGGTTCCTTTGCGCTGCGAGAACGAAGCGCCCGGTCGCGGATTGAGCGAGCAGATGGCCTCGCGCAAAGCCGAAAGGTCATCGATGGTCAGATGATACGTTCGCATGAGCTTCGTCGTGCGGTTCTCGGCCAGATCCTCGAGACCGGAACGCAGTATATCGCGGATGACCTCCGCATATGCGACATCATCGTCAAGCTGCAGCATCAGGCATTCGGCAAGATCACGTGCGCCAACTCCTCGAGGAGAGAGCTGCTGCACGCGCGACAGCAAACGCAACCCGTCCTCCACCGACCGACTCGTTTCCGCGCACACCGCCGCCATGCTGCCAGCGAAGTACCCGTTATCGTCTATGTTCTCAATCAGGGCGTCCATAAGCTCGCGATCATCCTCGTCGATGCGCGCGCTCGCAAGCTGCATGCGCAGATGGCTGTGAAGCGTCTCAGTCTGGGAGCATTCGTCGCGCAGGCGAGCCAGGTCGAACCCCTGGGCACCCCACGCGACAGCCGATGGCGCGCAAGCGCCAAAGTCGTCGGTCGGCGTATCGAGGTCGTCGGACACCTCAGGGCATTCCTCCGGGAACTGCTCGAACGAAAGATCTCCTCGGGCGTAATCGAGCTCAAGCAGAGGATTGCGCTCCACCAAGTCGCGCACGTACGCGTCTAGCCGCGCAACGGGCAACGCCAGCACCTCGAGACCTTGAATGGCAGTAGGGGCAAGGTGTTGCCGCGCCCGCAGCGAAACGCTCGAACGGGCCTTCACGCCCACGGTTTGGCTCGGACGCTCAGACATGTAACCCCCTTGCTCCGCCGCGCCAATGCCGACTCCTTCGGCAGAGCACAGCCTTGCCGGCAAACGGCAGTTTTCATTTTAAGATTATTATATGAATTTTTCAACTAAATATGCATTTTTATAAACATTAGCATGATTTTTGCTAATTACAAAATATAGATAACCATCGATTTTGAAGAGGCCCCCATGACGCACGACGCAGTCGATCTCCACATCCGTCCGGCATCGAAGAGCGACGCCGACGCGATAGCGCGCTTAGCCGAGGAAGCCGGCATGGGCGTCCTCGCTCCGCGCGGAACGTCGTACGTCGCGATATCCGAGAAACGCATCGCGGGCTTCATCCGCATCGTCGAAGCCGAGGGAAACCGCTACGTCAATCCCATCGTGGTAGACGCCCATGCGCGGAGACAAGGCGTCGGACGGGCGCTCATGGAAGACGCTCGGGCGCGCTATGGAACCCTGCTACTCGTCGCGCGCGGGTCGGCAGTTCCCTTCTACACGGCACTGGGATGCGAGCGCGTAAGCAGCGAACGCATCTCCCCCGCTCTTGGCGAGGACTGCGACACATGCCCTGACCTCGCCGTCTGCGAGCCCGTTCCCATGATCTACCGGTAGCGCCTCAAAGGAAAGCGTCCGAAAACACCAGCATCGAACGCGAACCATCGCACTTGCTCGGAGGAGGGGGGGGGGCGAACCGTATCGCAGCCCCCTCTCCCAAAACAGCCTGGAGCACGCTTTGGACGAAAAGCGCCAAAGCGCCTTCGAAACGCCCTTCGAGCGCCCTACCGCGGGTTCTTCGCCTCTGGAGCAGGATCGGCGGGGCCGGCGTAGGTCTGCACGATGCCGGCGTAGGTGCGCGCCTCGTCGCCGACCACCTCGAGCCCGGTGTCCATCCAGTTGCGACGGCGGATGGCCACGAGCGCCCAATCCTTCGCCGAGCCCTTGATGTAGTTCTGGTCGTTCGGCTCGCCCTTCGCCCACACCTCGCCCGACGGCAGCGTCAACTCGAGACGCAGGGGAATCTCGGGGTCGAACGCCAGCCCGTTCACGTTGTACATGTTCGGACGGCCCTGCCACGAGAGGAACAACGTGGAGGTGATGCGCTCTTTCACCACGGGATCGATGCCCAGCGCATCGTAGATATCCACGCTGTGCGCCCACAGCTCCATGAGGCGCGCCGACGCAAGAGAGCGCACGGACATGGGAGGAATGCCCGCCGCCCACGGCACGCGGCCCTTCGGCCCCAGTTCCATGAAGGCAGCCGTCATGAGGGTGCGCTGCTCGCGCCACCAATTCAGGATGTCGGCGCCGCTCTGATCGCGATAGGCCAAAACATGGAAGTGCTCGTCTTGCTCGGACGCGGCATCGGCCACGGCGTTCACGCTCTCGCCGCGCCCGTTCAAGAGCTCCACCGCGCAGTAGTCGAAGAACGCGATATGGCAGATGACGTCCTTGAACGTCCACGTGGTGCAGTACGACGCCATGCGGTTCCAGTCATCTTCGGCGAAATCGGCAACGAGCGAGTCGACGAGGGATTGCTCGGCAATGAGATCGTCGACGGGATTGAATATTTGGGACATGAGGATATCCTTTCTCAACACACCAGGTTCGGCAAAGTCGGCGAGGGCTTTCGTGGTGACCCGAATTCGAGGGGCCGGACAAGCGGTCGGTCATCGGACAAAGCCAGCAAGGACTTTCGCGGTGGCCCGAATCGGCGTGAAAGGTTGAGGAAGCGTACTTCAGTACGCGACGAAACCTTGGAGCGCCAAGGCGGGGTGCCGCGAAAGGCCGCAGCGTCGAGCGATCCGGCAGCCATCAGGCCGACGGAACAAACTGCTTCTGGATGGCACGGCCGGCGATGTGGATCATGATCTCGTCGGTGCCGGCACCGATGCGGTAGACGCGCTGGTCGCGCCACAGGCGCGAGACGCGGCAGTCCTTCGTGTAGCCGATGCCGCCCATCACCTGCAGCGCGGTGTCGCACACCTCGAACGCAGCGCGGCCGCAGTACAGCTTGGCCACGGCGGAATCGATCTGCACCGACTCGCCGTTGTCGATCTTCCAAGCCGTCTTGTACACCCAGTTGCGCATGTTCTCGATCTTCATGTACATGTCGGTGATGTGCTCCTGGATGAGCTGGTTCTTGCCGATAGGCTTGCCGAACTGGACGCGCTGCGTGGCGTAGCGCACGGCGTCCTCGTAGGCGCACTCCGCGGCGCCGAGCGACTGGGCGCATGCCAGCAGGCGCTCCACCTCGAAGTTCACCATGGCCTGCATGAAGCCGTTGCCCTCGACGCCCACGAGATCCTTCTCCTCAAGTTCCACGTCCTGCATGTGCAGCTCGCAGGTGTTGCCCATGTTCCAGCCGATCTTCTCGAGCGGGTCGATGGAGATGCCGGGCGTCAGGTTGCCCTCGTCGTCGCGCAGCGGCACCCACCACATGGAGAAGCGCGAGCGGTTGGCGCGCTCCTCAGGATCGTCGTCGGCGTCGCGGGCCACGCACAGCATGTACTTCGAGTTCACGGCGTTCGTCATGAACGACTTGCTGCCGTTGAGGTACACCTTGCCGTCGCGCCTCTTGTAGGTGCTGGCCAGCGCCGAGCTGTCGCTGCCCGCGCCCGGTTCGGTGAAGCCCAGCACGAAGCCGGGACGGCCCGCCATCACCTCGGCGAAGCACTGCTCCTGCTGCTCGGGCGTGCCGTACTCGGTCATGTCCTTGAGCGCGCACAGGTTGCCGTACACGTAGATGGGCGCGCCGTTTTTGCACACGCGCTCGGCCACCAGCATGAGCGTGATCACGTCCACGGGCGTGCCGCCGAACTTCTCGTCCACGCCCAGCATCTGAAATCCGTTCTCCAACAGCGCATCGGTGAACTCGTGCGGCCACTCGTGCTTCTCGTCGCACTCCTTCATGTACTGCTCGGTGCAGTAACGCTCCATGAGCTCGTCGAGGCTTTCGAGCAAAAGCTGCTGCTCGTCGGTCAAACTGAAATCCATCCTACCGTTCCTTTCCTTCGATTCTCCGTATGCCTTGTCCCATGAAATACCGGTACGTATCCCCCGTGCGCTCCCTGCGCACCCGTCCTTCGCCCCTGAGGTGATCGAGGTGGGCCAGCGTTTCGCACACGATGATCCACCGCTGGATGATGGGGATCTCCTCCCAAGCGCCATGCGGAATGTTCCACGTGATGGACTGAGCAAGTTCCGTGCCAGTCATGCCGGGGCGCTCTGCGATTCGCGCGAGAATCTCGTCGAGCCGCTGTCGATGATGCTCGCGCAGCCACGCGATGCGCGCGGGCATGTCTTCGGCTTGCCGTCGCGCATCGACGAGCCCATGGCCCATGCAGGCGAACGTCACCGGAAGCCGCGCCACCTTGTCCAAGCTGCGTAGGTAATCACCCAGGGAATCCGCTTCGTCGGGAAACGGCGCCATGTTGGGCGAACTGTTCATGAGCACGTGATCGCCGTAGAACATGATTCTCTGGTCGGGCAGGTACAGGCATTGATGCCCCGGCGTGTGGCCCGGCGTGTCCACGGCCCGCATCCGGTAGGGGCCGTAGCGCACCTCGTCCCCGTCGGCCAGGTTCACGAAGCTCTCGGGCATGGGCCATTCCACACGCGGGATGAGGCTGGCATCGGTGCGCTCAAGCTCGTCCAGCTCGTCCGGAGGGAAGCCCTCGCACGCGAGGCGCGCCTTCACCGTGCCGCGATACGAGCGCGCGCCCCGGCGACGGAACAGCTCCTCGTCGCGCGCGCTCAGGTACACGCACGCGTCCCTACGCGCGATCGCCGCCGCCAAACCAAGGTGATCGATGTGGAAATGGGTGAGGAACACGTCGGTGCGCGCCCGTTCCACCTGCAAATCCTCCAACGCCGACCGCAGAACCTCGTACGACGCCTCATGGCTCACGCCGGTGTCCACCAACAGGTTGCGCTCGCCGCATGCAACGAGGTAGGCGTTCGTGTACCCGATGGGCGTGCCACCGGAATAGGGCACCTGTATGAGGTAAATGGGCGGATCGTCGCAGATCTTCTCATGGTGACGGGGCGCGGCCTGCTCCTTGCGCGCATCGAAGTACGCGACGACGTCCGCCTTGCGCACCTTGCCCGCGTCGTCGCGGCCAAGATCGTCCATGAACACGACGTAGCGCGGTTTCTTGTAGCTGGCGATGAAGCGCTTGCAGTGCGACTGCACCTCGGCAGCCGTGAGGTTCGACCCCGGCAGCGGCTGGATAACCGCCGCCACGGCCTCCCCCATCACCGGGTCGTCCGTGCCGAACACGAGGCAGTCGTCGATGGCGGGATGCGCGCGCAGCACGTTTTCCACCTCGGCCACGAACACGTTCTCACCGCCGGACTTGATCATGTCCTTCTTGCGCGAGCGCACGTAGTAGTAGCCCTGCTCGTCGCGCATCATGAGGTCGCCCGTGCGCAGCCATCCGCCGGGCGCGAACGCCCCCTCGGTCAGGTCGGGCTGGCCGAAGTAGCCTTGCATCGCCGAGGCCGAGCGGAACAGCGCCTCGCCCACCTGGCCGTCGGGCACCTCGTTGCCCTTCTCGTCCACCACCTTCATCTCGACGTGCTTCATCGGCTTGCCCACGCTTTCCAGCAGCGGCGAGTCGGCCGCCAGCATCTCCCGGGTGATCTTCATGCTGGTGCCCGCGCCGCTTTCCGACTGGCCCCAGCCGTAGTTCAGCACCGCGTTGGGGAACTTGTCGTAGATGGCCTGGATAATAGGCTTCGTGGCGGCGCCCGCCGCGCTCTGCACGAGGCGCACCGAGCTCAAATCGTACCGGTCGATAGTGGGACAGCGCAGCAGGCGCAAATACGTGGTGGGCGGCAGCAGGATCATATGCGTCACGCGATAGCGGTCGATGCAATGCAGTATCCGCTCCGCGTTGAACGCCTCGCAGATAA
The DNA here is from genome assembly GCF_002159915.1 of Gordonibacter sp. An230. Taxonomy (GTDB): domain Bacteria; phylum Actinomycetota; class Coriobacteriia; order Coriobacteriales; family Eggerthellaceae; genus Rubneribacter. The sequence goes on along the minus strand of NZ_NFJP01000016.1, from coordinate 35,945 downwards.
CGAGCGTCGCGCCAACCGCCAAGACGAGCGAGAACCAGCTGTGTCCGCCGTGATGCTCGAGCGGACACTGGATGAGCACGACGGCATCTGGCTCATCGCCGATGCCGTTGGAGTCCATGATGGCATCGAGCTCCACAAGGTCGGCGGCATGCGTGCGCGCGGCCCCTTTCGGCACGCCGGTGGAGCCGCCTGTGTACTGGATGCGCGACAGAGCGTCTTGGTCGCGGAACAACAAAGGCTCGTCGGCGCTTTTGCATGCGCACGCTCGATCAAGAGAGACGAGGGGCGCGTCGAAGCAAGCGGCGACGTCGCACTGCGCCCTTCGCCCCGCATCCACGCTGACAAGCGTCACCTTGTCCGAAAACGAGCGCGACGCCTCGGCCACGGACGCGGCGAACTGCGATGCGAACAGGAGCGTTCCCGCTCCGCTCGCATCCACAAGATAGCCGATCTCGCGCGAAATGAGCTTGTAGTTCAGCGGAACGGCCACGGCCCCGATCTTCTGGACGGCGTAATACACCTCCAAAATCTCGGGGCAGTTCGGCAGCAAATATGCCACGCGGTCGCCGGGCTGCACGCCCGCGTCGTCCGCAAGCAGGTGCGCGATCTGGTTGACGCGGGCGTTCAGCTCGCCGTAGGTTATCTCGTCGCCGTCGAAGATCACCGCGACCTTGTCGGGATGCGCGCGCACGCTTTCCAGAAACGGCTCGGCAACGTTGCCGTATCCCATGCAAACCCCCTTCGCAACCTCGGCGCTAACGGGCGAACCGCTCCATGGCGGCAGCGTAAGCCCCTGTTGTGGTGCAAAACGGCGATGCCGTCGATTCCGCTTGCAGACACGCCTCCAAGTTGCCGTCGGCAAGCGCGTTCACGAGGCCCTTCGTGATCTGGATGGACGCGTCGGGCATCGCGGCCAGCTCGCGCGCGAACGAAAGCGTCTCCTCCTCGAGCGCCGCCGCCGGGAACACGCGGTTCACGAGGCCCCAGTCGCACAGGCGCTGCGCAGATACCTTCCCACCGAAGAACAGCAGCTCCTTGGCGCGCTGGGCGCCCACCAACTCCGGCAAGAACTTGCACATGCCCATCTCGGGCATGATGCCTATCTGGCAGAACGCAGGCACGAACAGCGCACGGTCGGAGGCGCACACAAGGTCGGACGCGAGCGCCAGCGCGAACGCGCCCCCCACGGCGTACCCGTCCACCATGGCGATCACCGGCTTGGCCATCGAGCGCACCGTGCGCACCACGCCCAGGTAGCGTCGCAGCGTGAGGCGAGCGCCCTCCGGCCCGGGTACGGCTGCGGGACCTTGGCTCAAGTCTCCACCGCTCGAGAAGTTCTCGCCCGCGCCCCGCAGCACCACCACGCGCACCGCAGGGTCTTCGTCAGCCCGAGACAACAGGGCGTTCAGCTTGTCCATCATCGGTGCCGACAGGGCGTTTTTCTTCTGCGGCTGGTTGAGGAACACCACCTCGATGCCGCCTTCGAGCCGCTCGGCGTACACCACGTCGCGCGCCGAAGGCCCTTCGACCTCGGCGAACTCGCCGCCTTCGCTCAAAACGACAGGCTGATCTGCCATCGCATTTCCTCCCCTTCTCTTACAGCGCGCACGCCGCGCGATAGCCCATCTTGGTCGCGTCGGCGATGCGCCCCGGCGTCTCGCAGTCGCCCACGAGGTACACCTCTTTCACGAGCGGCTTCAACGCCTCGCCCAGATCGTGGTTCTCGGCAAGGCCCAGCGTGACGGCCACGGTCTTGGCGGGGATGAACAGTTCCCTGTCGCCCTCCGGCGTGGTCTGCACGGCCTTCACGCCCTCCTCGGTGATGGCCGCAACGCGCGTGAGCGGGTACAGCTCGACGTTCTCGGCCTTTTTGAATCCGCTGATCAGCCCGAAACGGTCCGAACCGCCCACGTCGAAGCCCACCTTCTTGCGCTCCTCGACGATTGTCGTGGTGCGGCCCGTCTCCATGCACAGGTGGCCGAACTCGCAGCCCGGCAGGCCGCCGCCGATGATGGCGACGCTGCGCCCGATCGGCCACGGCGATTTCTCGGTCATCGTGCGCGCGAACGACGGCGTGTAGTAATGCTTGAGGAACATCGACCCCGCGCCCCACATGAAGCTGTTGAGCGCGCCTTTCTTCCCCGCAGGCTTATGGCCGTTGATCATCTCGAGGAAATCGTGCGACGACACGACGTTCTTGCCGTCGGCGCCCGGCACGTCCAGCCCCACGGGCTTGCCGCCCACCGCGACGATGGCCGCGTCGGGCTTGACCTGCCGCACCGTCTCGGGCGTGACCTTCGTCTTGAGGTGCACGGTGATCTCGGGATGCTGCTTCACCTGCGCGAGGAGGTAATCCAGGTAGCGTTCGTGATAGGGGCTGAATATGCTGCTCATCTTCACGCATCCGCCGAGGCGCGGACCCTCCTCGTACAGGTCCACGGCATGGCCGCGCTGCGCCGCCGTCAGCGCCGCGTTGATGCCAGCCGGCCCCGAACCCACCACCATCACCCTCTTGCGCTTCGCCGCTTTCGGGAAGGCCTCGTGGTCGAGCTCCTCGCCCAAACGCGGGTTCACGCCGCAATAGTCGAGCGGTTTGCCCTGGCTCACCACGTCGTCCAGGCAGCGGCAGCACACGATGCACAGGCGCATGTCGCGAGTGCGGTCCTCCATCACCTTGCGGGGCAGCGCCGGGTCGGCGATGCTGTAGCGCAGCCCGGCCACCACGTCCATCTTGCCGTCCTGCAGGTTCCGCTCCATCACGCGCGGGTCGGTGTTGCGATACCCCTGAGCCACCGGCTTCTTCGCCACGGTCTTGATCTGCTGCGAGATGAACGCCCAGTGACCGTCCTCGATGACCTTCGTGGTGAGCGGCTCACTCGTCTCGTGCCATCCCACGGCCAGATCGTGCAGGTCGCATCCCGCCTCTTCCAGCATCGGCGCGATGCGCAGCGCCTCTTCCATGGACAGGCCCGGGCCCGCAGGGCTCTTGATGAAGTCGACGGGCGACCAGCGCACCACGATGGGGAACTCCGGCCCCACCGCTTCGCGCACCCCGCGGATCACCTCGAGCGTCAGCTTCACGCGGTTCTCCAGGCTGCCGCCGTATTCGTCGGTGCGGTTGTTGGTGGCGCGCGCCATGAAGCGGCTCAGGATGCCGCCCACGCCGGCCATGACCTCGATGGCGTCGAACCCGGCCGCCTTGCACACGCGCGCCACGTTGAAGAACTGCCGCTTGAACGCCTCGATCTGCTCGAGCGTCATGGCGCGGAAGCCGCCCATGAACTTGAGGATGGCGATGTCGGAGGGGCCGTAGGGGCCTTCCGGTGTTTCAGCGTCGGGCTTCCAGTCATGCACGTAGTACGGCTGCGCGCAGATGAGGCCGCCATGCTTGTGCACCGGCTCGATCATATAGCGCTGCAAATCGGGAATGCAGCTTTCGTCGTAGCAGCTGGGCAGCTCGTGGATGTGGCCGGGGTCGACCTCGTTGCGCTTCCACGGGCAGACGGTTTGGATGATGAGGGCCGTCTGCCCTTCGGCGCGCTCCTCCAGGTAGTTCGCCAAACGCTGCGTGGGGCGGTTGTCCTTCGTCACGTAGCCCGCGCCCGGCGACATGGACGTGGTGATCATGCGGTTCTTCAAGGTGACGCCGTTCACCCGCAACGGCGATCCCAAGATGGGGTACTGCGTGCTCATAGCCTCAAATCCTCTCTCGGTGTTCCTAGCCCAGGCGAAACTCCACGCCCATGCCGCCGCGCGGATAGTTCCACGACGTGACCACCGTGCCCTTGGCGGCCACGAGGCACGTGCCGCACTCCAGGCATCCGGCGTAGTCGAAGCTCAAGCTCCCCTGCTCGTCGATCACGTACAGGCCGGCCGGACACAGCTTCGCCAACCGTTCGATGTCTTTTTTGCTGGCCGCCTTGTCCACTTCGATATGGGCGCACTCCTCGTCCACGTGGAACTTGTCCGCGGCAAGCTTCTCCTCAACCGTCATCTGCTCGATCACAGCGCCTTCAACCCCTTTCGCGCATCCTTCGCCAGCGTCATGAGGCCCACGCCTTTCGCTGCTGCCAGGGCCTTCTTCGTCAGCTTCTTCGGCGGCGCGCCGTCCACGCGGAACATGCCCAGCATCAGGTCCTCCAACATGACGGGATACTCGGCGAACATGCGCCTCGTCTGTTCCATGAAGGAGGGGAAGCCGCGATAGAACTTCAGATCCCGCATCACGAAGCTCTCATCGAGCAGCGTGCGGTACACGCCCAGACTGGCGGCGCGGTAGTCGTCGGCTTCGCGCGCCTTGAGGATGGCCTCGGCAGCCAAGCGCCCCGACTCGATGGCGAAGTCCATGCCGCGCACGCAGTAGCCGGTGTTCAGCCCGAAGCCCGCGGCGTCGCCCGCGATGAGCACGCCGTCGCGCACAAGCTCGGGAACGGCGGCGATGCCTCCCTCGAGGATCATGCGGCCCGTGTACTCGCGCAGGGTGCCGCCTTCGATGAGCGGAGCCACCACGGGATGGCGCTCCAAGCGCTTGAGCATCTCGGGCACCGAAGTGTCGCTGTGGTCGATGTCGCCGATGGTGGTGACCACGCCGAGCGAGATGCTGTCGCGGTTCGTGTACAGAAAACCGCCGCCGATATGCCCGTCGGTGCACGACCCGTCGAACAGCCAGGCGCAGCCCTCGCCCGGCGCGCAGCCGAACCGATCCGACACGGTCTTCTCGTCTAGCTGGATGACCTCTTTGGCCGACACCGCCATGGCGTGCGGGTCGAGCGGCGACACCATGCCCAGCTTCTGGCCCAAAAGCGACACTGCGCCATCGGCCAAAAGCACCACCTTCGCCTCCATGTCGTCCTCGCCCGCACGCACGCCGCACACGCGTCCGTCGCGCACGATAAGGTCGTCCACGCGAATCTCATTGACGAACATCGCCCCCTCGTTCTCCGCCTGCTCGGCCAGCCACTGGTCGAACGGAGCGCGCAGCACCGCGTACGAAGCGCACGCCGGCGCGCCTAGGGACGTGCTCGCGAAGTCCATCGTGGTGGCGCTGTCGTTGGTGAGAAACGACAGGCGCTCTCGCGTGATCAGCCGCTCCACCGGAGCAGACGCCGCAAAGCCCGGCATGAGCTTTTCAAGGCTGTGGCCGTACAGACGGCCGCCCGTCATGTTCTTGGAGCCGCTGAACGCCCCGCGCTCCACCACGACCACCTCCACGCCGGCCTTCGCCAACGCGTACGCCGCCGCGCAGCCGGCCAGGCCGCCGCCGACGATCACAACATCGAATACTTCTTCGTCCACCGGGTAGTTCTCCTCTTTCTCTCGATTGCGCGATTTACCGACCGCTGCGCTTCCACGACTTCCGGGACAGCGCAAGCGTGATGGGAACCAAGACGACGGCCAGCACGTACAAAGCGATGACCAGGATGAAGCACAGGTCGAACGAGCCCGTCGTGTCGTATATCGTGCCGTACACCAAAAACGAGATGGCGGTGGCGATGAAGATGCCCGTGGACACCCAGGAGTAGATCTGCGAGTAGTTGAGCGAGCCGAAGGCCGCGCGCGCCAGCATGGGGGCGATGACCGTAAGGCCCGCGTAGCCGCCGCCGAACACGACCATACCCGCGTAGAACAGGGCCACGTTCTCGCCGGCGATGTAAGCGAGCAGGATGCCGATGGCTCCGCACGACGCGGCGATGATGCCCGTGCACTTGACGCCGATTTTGTCGTTGAGCGCGCCCAGCACCAGCTTGAACACCACGCCGCCCACCATGATGATGGACACGGCCATAGCGCCCGCGCTCGCGCCGAGCGCTCCGTGCGAGCAGAACGCGGGAATCTGCTGGAAGAACGCAGCGCACATGACGAAGATGCACGCCACGAGGATGAGCAGGTAGAGGCCGGGCGACTTGATGGCCTGGGCCACCGTGGCGCCCTCGTCGGCCTCGGAGGCTGCAGCGAGCTTGCTGTCGGACGCGTCCATCTCGTTCGCGCCGAACGGCATGAGGCCCATCGCCGACGGGCTCTTGCGCACGAACGCCACCGTCAGCGCCACCGACAGCACCGTGGTGAAGAGGGAGAGCGCGACGCGGGCCGTCTGCCATCCGAACTGATTGATCAACTCCTGCCCGATGGGGCTTGCAACAGCTGCCAAGATGGACAGCACCGCCGCCGTGATGCTGACGGCCATGCCCGCGCCCTTTTTGAACCACGCGTTGATGAGCACGGGCGCCGCCAGATACATGAAGAACGCCGAAGTCACGCCGAACACCACGCCGTAGAGGTTCCACTGCCACAGTTCAGTGGCCCAGGCGCTCGCCCACGACGCCAAGCCGAACGTCGCCGACACCGCCGCGAGGATCCAGCGCGGGTTGTACCTCTCCATCAGCTTGCCGGCGATAGGCGCGCACACCGCCGCGACGAGCGGCTGGATGGTGCGATACATGGTGGTGTCGGTTTGGGTCCATCCGAACTGATCCATCACCGGAGCCACGAAAATGCCCGACGTGTTGCCGATGACGCCCGTCGGGATGGAGTAGAAGCCGATGCAGCCGATCACGACGAGCCACGCCCACACAGTTCCTTTGGTTCGAGCAGTGCCCATGTCCTCATCTCCTTGTCTCGAACCCCTGAAAACTACGATGAGAGACACGAAGCAAATACCGTGCCAAGTTGGATGGAGGCGAGGTGAAGGACAGGCCCTGCCGCATTCCCTTTGTGCCGCAAGACGCGCCAGCCTATCTACATCACGCGCAACGGCGGGGTGGACCTCGTTGTCATGGACGCCCAAGCGTTCGACGAGGCCATGGAGCTGCGCGATTTGGCCTACAAGCGCGAAATGCGCACGTTGGAAGGTATCAAGCAGGGCCGCGACGAGATCCGGCAAGTGCTCGGCAGGCCCTATCGCGAAGTGCGCGAGAAGATGGGTCTTTGATGGACGAGCCGCGAGAGGAAGATAACCCGACAACCTACGAGGTGATCGTCTCCCCCATCGTCCTCGAAGCGATGACGAACATCGCTTCGAGGACCGACCGGACGAGGATCGACAGGGTTCTCTGCATCCTCGACACGGTTCCCGGTATTGGCCGCACCTACGATCCCCTGTACGAAGCAGCGAAACCCGAGGAGCCTGTGATGGTCGCCTACGCCGGGCACTACGGCATCTATTACGAAGTATCCGACGAGCGCGAAGAGGTGTACGTCTACTACATCGAAGACCAGGGTCGCGACCCTTTGTCGCGGTTCAGACCGCGCAACCAGAATGACGGGGCCTTCGCTTCCTGAACGGGGGGCGCGACCGCCATCGCGCCCCCGTCGCGCTTACCCGAAGGGGCCGTTCTCCTTCTTGAGCAGCTGGTCGCCGTACAGTGCGGCGATGTCGTCGGGCGTGGCGCCCAGCTCCTCCAAGATGTCCTCGTTGTCGGCGCCCACGAGCGGCATGCCGCGCCAGATCTGCCCAGGATTGTTCTTCATCCGCGGCACCACGTTCACCCCGCGCACCACGCCGTCATCGTACGAGCTCTGCCACTGCGTGAAGCTCTCACGCGCGATGTAGTGGGGATCGCGCTCTGCCATCTCGAACGTGTAGATGCGGCTGCACGGCACGCCCGCGTCCAGCATGATGCGCTCGGCCTCCTCGGCGGTGTGCTGCTTGAAGAACGCCTCCATGGCCTCTTCCAGCACGATGCCCGCCTCGCTGCCGAACGGGATAACGGACGCGCCCTCGGGGAACAGCTCGCCGCCGTACTCCAGGCCGAACACGGGCAGCGCCGCGCGCACCACGCCGGGGCCGAGGATGAGCGTATAAATTGGCACGCCGTCCTTGCAGATGTAGGTGCCGTAGCCGGCGCTCGACGTGCTGTGCGACCCCTCGCGCACGGGCAGCGCGCCCGTGTTCAGGTAGTTCAGCGCGTAGAAGCCCTCGCAGCGCAGCATGGCCTCGTACTGGGCCACGTCCACGCTGTCGCCCTTGCCCGTGCGCTGCGCGTTGATGTAGCCGGCCAGCGCGCCGATGCTGGCCATGAAGCCCGCATAATAGTCCGACACCTGGGGAAACGCGAGCACCGGCAACCGGTCGGGATAGCCGTTCATCTCCATGAAGCACCCGTAGGCTTGCCCGATGCCGTCGAACGAGGCGCGCGATACGTACGCCGGGTCGCCCGTCTGGCCGAAGCCCGAGATATGCGCGATGGTCAGCTTCGGGTTGATCTCCCACAGCGCTTCGTCCGACATGCCCCACTTCGCCATCTGACCCCCGCGGAAGCCGTCGACGAGGATATCGGCCTGCTTGAGCAGTTCGAAGAACCATTCGCGCCCGGCGCCGTCCTTCACGTTCATGCACAGCGAGCGCGTGTTGCGCCGCTCCATCTGCGTGCCCCAGCCTTGCAGCGCCTGGCTCGTGGGACGCGAGGTGTCGCGGCCGCGCGGGCTTTCCACGCCGATGACCTCCGCACCCAGGTCGGCCAGCAGGCTGCAGGCGAACGGACCCGCGATGGCCATGGCGAGGTTCACCACCTTCACCCCTTGCAACGGGCCGAACTTCGGGCAATCTTGAGCTTTCATACGGTTCCTCCTTTGCGGCGATGCCGTCCTACGATGGATGGACCACTTGCAAAATCGATGCCAACCTGGCACATCGCGCGCAAAAGAGAACGGACCGCCCGAAGGCGGCCCGCAACGCGCGAACAGACGGACAGGCCTATTTCTTCGCCCAGGAGCGACGGCCCATCGGCACGATGAACAAGCTCATGACCACGATGAGCACATAGAACACGATGATCATCCAGAACGCGCCGTTGTAGCTTCCGGTGATATCGAAGATCTGCGCGTAGATGAGCGCCGCAAAACCGGAGAACACGTTCAATGCCGTAGCCACCATCGAATAGATGTCGGTGAAGCTCTTCTGGCCGAACGCGTCGCTGCACAGCATGGGAGGAACGGTGGACAACGCCGAGTACCCCACGCCGAACAGCGCGACGCCCACATAGAACAACATAGCGTTGCCTCCAGCGAAAAAGCAGATCAGAACGCCGATAGCGCCAAGCGCGCCCGCCGTGACTCCCGCGATACGCGAGCCGAAGCGGTCGCACATCCAACCCAGGCCGAACTTGCCGACGATGCCGCCCACCATAGCGATGGACACGGCCATGGCGCCTACCGCGGCGCCCAGTTCGGGCATCGTTGAGCAGTAGCGGGACAACTGCTGCACGAACGACGCCGAGATCACGAAGAACCCGGCGACGACCATCAGCATGTACAGCGCGGGGTTCTTGCGCGCCTCGGCGGGCGTGCAACCGGTCTTCTTGCTGGGATCGGCAACGGCAGACTCGGACGCATTCGGGTCGTAGCCGAACGGCTTCAAACCCATGGATTCCGGGCTGGGGCGCAACAGGGCGGCCGTCAGCACGACGGAGATCACGGTGCAGGCGACGCTGATGATGATGCGCGCCTGCTGCCAGCCCATCGAGGATATCCACGTTTGGATGACCGGGCTCATGATGGCGGCCAAAATGGAGATGAACGCGCCACAGAAGCCGATCACGAACCCGTTGTGCTTCACGAACCAACGGTTCACCATGGTGGGAACCGCGATGTACATGAAGAACGCGGCGCTGATGCCGTAGATCACACCGTAGCAGTGCCACATCCACGGTTCGGTGAACCACGCGCACGCCAAAGACGACAGGCCGAACGCAAGCGAGCTAAGGGTGAGCACCCAGCGGGGATTGCACCTGCTCAAAACCTTGCCCGCAAGCGGTGTGAACAGAGCCGCCACCCATGGCTGAATGGACATGTACAGCGTGGCCTCCGTCTGAGACCATCCGAACTGCTCCATCACCGGCGTGGTGAACAGCCCGGCCTGGTTTCCGACCAAACCCACGGGAACGGCGTAGAACGCGATGCAGGCGATCGCCGTCGCGATCGCGTACGTGCTTCCTTTCGCCTGAGTGTTTGTCATAGTGCCTCCTTCATCGAACGCAGAATCCCCAACGTCTTCACGATGAGCAAAATGCATGCCATCGTGAAGATGCCCGAAGATTCCCTGCCTTGCCCTCGACGACAGGGAGACGACCCCGAAGCGGGCGCTCCGAAGCCGACCCCGGCGCCCTGCACGCTACTCGCCTTCGCGCAACACCCCCTTCTCGTACAAAAGATCGACCTCCTCCTCCGAATAGCCGAACTCCTCCATGATGTCCTTGGTGTCGGCATCGTACTTCGCCCCGCCGCGCACGATCTGCCCCGGATGCTTCTTGAAGCGGGGAATCATGTTCACCTGCTTGATCGTCTTCTGCGTGATTTCGTCGTAGCAGTCGATAAACACCTCGCGCGCCTGGTAGTGTGGGTCGGAAAGCATCATCTCGTAGGTCATGTGAGGGCTCACCGCCACGCCCATCTGGCCGAATATTTCGTTGACCTCGGAAACCGTATGCTCCTCGCACCAGCTGTCCAGAGCGGCGCGGAACTTCGCGGCGCGGTCGGGCAGCGGCTCGTCGAGGCTCTTGCAGCCGGGTTTGCGCGTGATCGACGGGTAGGTGCCGAGCGGCTGGAAGTCGGGATCGTCGGCGAACCCGAAGAACTCGACCAGCTTCTTCACCGGGCCGGCGCCGCCCACGGCCACCTGGCAGTAGCCGTCCTTGCACTTCTGCGCGCCGGCGCAGGCGCCCACCAAGTCCTCGTTGCCCAGACGCGGCGGCTGGATGCCATGGTTGATGCCGTCGGACAGCGTGGCGCCCTGCAAGCGAACGAGCGCCTCGAACTGGCAGCAGTCGATGGACTCGCCCTCGCCCGTCTCGCGCGCGCGGATGACGGCGGCCAGCGTGGCCCACGCGCCCATGAGGCCCGTCATGAAGTCGCCTGTGAAGGGCTTCGTCACGCTGGGCGGGCTGTCCGGGAAGCCGTTGAGGTTCGAGTAGCCCGAGAACGCCTGACCGATGGGGTCGAACGACGCGCGGCTCACGTAGGAGGGATCCCCCCAGTTGCCGAAGCCGGAGATATGCAGGATGACGAGCGCCGGATTCGCCTCCCACAGCACCTCGTCGGTGAGCCCCCACTTCTCCCAGGTGCCGCCCTTCGACGACTCGACCAGCACGTCGGCCCACTTCACCATCCGCAGCAGGATCTCCTTGCCCTCGGGCGAGGGAATGTTGAGCGTCATCATGCGCTGGTTGCGGCGATCCACCGACCAGGCGTCGCCGTACATGCGATACATGTCGGGAGCGACCGTACTCTCCAACTCGATGACGTCCGCGCCCTGCTCGGCGAACAGCTCGCACACGAACGGCGCAGCGATGACAGCGCCGGCGTTGAGCACCTTCAAGTTCTGCAAATTGCCGAACTTGGGACGGTCCGATGACTTCATATGCCTACCTCCTCGCATCTTGATCCCTTGTGTCGCGCGTCGCCCGCTCCTTCCGCGAAACGACAACGTCCTCGCCCTCCCCTTTAGCAACTACCGTGCCAGCCTTTCGGCCGAAAGCGCCCGACGCCTTCGCAGCGCCCTCGCCCACCGCCCGCCCCGTATCCGCACCAACCCCAATCGAGCACGCTTCTGTTGATTCCCTGCGCACGCTGCAAACGCAGACGTTTTTCCGTATGCTGCACCCGAGAGGATCGGAGACGGACAGAGGTCGGAGGCGGGTCGCATGATCATCGGGATCACTACCACGCATTCGGTGGAGGAGCAGAAGGACGAACGCGTGACCGTGGAGCGCGTCACGGTGGAGTACGTGCGCTGCGTAGCCGCAGCCGGAGGCACGCCGGTGCTGCTTCCCCCGATCGACGGCGGCGACGAGGCGAACGAAGCCGCAGCGCGCGAGATGATCGAGCGGGTGGACGCGCTCGTGCTTTCGGGCGGCGGCGACGTGGATCCTCGGCGCTACGGCGACGCGGCGCGCCTTCCCGAAACCGTCCAGGTGTCGGCAAACCGCGACGCACTCGAGCTGGAGCTCGTTCGCACGGCGCACGAGCACGACCTGCCCGTACTGGGCATTTGCCGAGGCATGCAGGTGATGAACGTCGCGCTGGGCGGCACGCTCTATCAAGACGTTCGCGCCTGCGGGATCACCGCGATCGACCATCGGCAGAGGCCGCCCTACGATATGGCGCACCAGCGCATCGACGTCGCGTCCGGCACCCTGCTCGAACGCGTGCTGTGCGGTGGAACAGGCGACGGGGCAACTCCAGGCTGCAAGGTCGGATGGCCAGCTGATCTCGAAACAGGACGCGAAACGGCCGATGATCGCTCGCTGCTCGCGAACTCGATGCATCACCAAGCGGTGGCTGCGATAGCGCCCGGATTGCTCGCGTCAGCGGTAAGTGACGACGGGCTCGTGGAAGCGCTCGAGGATCCGACCCGTCGCTTCTTCCTCGGCGTGCAATGGCACCCTGAGTATCTCGCCGATCACGTGCCGCTGTTCCGCGCCCTGATCGACGCCGCGCGATAGCGCGCCCACGCGCCACGAAAACGCCGCCGGAAAGGCGCCGCAGCGAGAAGGGTGAGAAACGCGCAATCGACGGCAGAAACGGCAAAGGCGGCAAAGAACACCACGCTCTTCCGAATCGTGCGCGGACTCGCAACGCGCGGAGCGCAGAACCCCACCGCCGCTCTCCGCGTGCGTCCGGTGACGACCTCTGCCTGCAACGACAAGTGCCCCGCCCCTCGAAAAGGGGCGGGGCACTTTTCCTAGCGCGTCCGCCCATCGAACGGACGGACGCGCCAAAACCGCAGGCACAGGAGCGAAGCGGCTACTTGCGCGAGAATTTGCGCCGCAGGGATGCGAACATGACCGCCAAGCCGCCTGCCGCACCGAGGGCTGCGGCTCCGGCCACGGCACCGGCCGCATCCCCAGTGGGTGCCAAAGCCGTCGAACCGTCATCGTCGGAAGGTAGCGGGATGGCCTCGCCTTGCCCAGGGTAGATGATGGTGCCGTCGGGCAGCACTTTGGAGCCAGCCGGAACCTCGAAGGTGCCGTCGGGGCGCACCACAGTGCCACCGCCGGAAAGCGTCACCGAGCCGTCAGGGTTCAGTCGGGAGGCCTCCCCTTCGGGCAGCAGCACCGCCACATCGTCGTTTCCGCCAAGCTGGCCGTCCTGGCCCGGCAAGTCGATCCGCCCGCCGGCCGGGATGTCAGCCGAACCGTCGGGATGCACCACCGTGCCTCCGGACACGAGAGCCCCGCCGCTGTGCGGGCCGTCCACCGTGCCGCCGCCGGGCAGGGTCACCGAGCCGTCGGGGCCGACGGTCGCACCGCCCTCGCCGGGAATCACCGTCACATCGTCGACGTCGCCCAGCTGACCGTTCTCGCCAGGTAGCGAGATCTGCCCGCTTTCGGGCACCGAAACCGAGCCGTCGGGACCGATATGCGAGCCCCCGGGAAGCGTCACCTTTGCGTCGTCGCCACCACCAATCTGTCCATCCCCTCCAGGAAGCGTCACCTCGCCTCCGCCGGGCAGATCGATGCCTCCGTCAGATGCCGCCTGGGAATCATCGGGCACGATCACCTCCACATCGTCTTCCGTGCCGAGCTGACCGTCATCGCCGGGAAGCGTGATCGGCCCGTCAGGCAGCACGACGGTAAGCGTGCCGGTCATATACTTGATGCTGTAGTTGCTGTTGGCCGCGCCGCTCGGAGCGATCTCGAACGTCTGTCCCGCTTTGGCGGTGTCTTTGCTGTACGCGTCTTCCACCGCGCATACGATGGACTCGCCCAAAGACTCCCCTTCGAGTAGCCCCTCGTCACCCATCGCTCCTTGAATGGTGTAGCCAAGTTCGGGCAGATCGCCGCCCGCCGCCACCTCGGCATCGTCGGCCGTCACCGTGACAGGACGCTTGGCTATCCCACCTTGCACTTCGCCCGAAACGGCAGTCATGCCGTCGGGCAGCTGGTACCATTGTGCGTCGGCACCGGAAAACGCCAGATCGGCGACATTGACAGTTTTGGTTCCCGCATTCTTGTCGGAGAACGAGAACGTGCCGCCGAGGGAGACCTCGTCACCTTGCAGCGCGCCCCCGAACGAGAGCGCCAACGTGCCCCCATCCAGCACATCAGTCGTACCGTCATACACTTTCGAAGCATCGCCTGTAAGCGCCACATCGCTCACGACCTGGGGATTCACCGTGATGACGAGGCTCTGCTCGGCCTCCGCCATGTCGTCATCGCCCGCCAGCACCACCTTCAGCGTGTTCTTGCCCGGGGATAGCATCTGCTTCACATCTTGGGTGTCGAAGGAGAACGTACTCTCGACGCCGCGACGCACCTCAGTAGAGGAGCACAGCGCCTCGCCCTCTGCATTGCAGATGGTCATCGTAAGCGACTCGCCATCGTCGTCGGCAGCCCGCGCACCCGGCAGGGACGGCTCTTCGCCCGCAGCAACCTCGCCCGTGGCGTTCGCCGTCGCCTTGATGACAATGGTGTCACCATAAGTGAACTCGCTACGCGGGCTCCCGTCTTCATCGTAAGCCTTCGCCTCGATGGCCGATTGCGACTGCACCACGGTCAGCGTGCCGTCCTCGATGGGCTCCTTCACCGTGTAGTCGGGGTTCACCTCATCGGGGTGCTCCACTCTCGCGACAATGGGGATGGCGCCCACGCCGGACGTCTCCTTGTCGTAGGCGCACGTAACCGTTATGGGGCTGGTGGTGCCTTTGGCCAGCTTATCCCCGTTGAACAGCCCCTCGACATCGTATTGCAACATGGGTAGGTCGGCGCCCACGGCAATCGTCGCATCTTCCAGCATCACCGTTGCCTCAGCGGGATTGATGGTGAAGGGGACTTCCACCTCGCCCGTGTAAAAGCCGCCCTCTTGGGACTTCACCGTAACGAAGGGGTGAACCTCAGCGCCCTTGTCGGCCGCATGGAGGTTGTTCTGGTAGCCATCAGCCTCAATGATGCAGTCTTTTGCGATATCGAGCAAAGGATCAGCGTTTTCAGCCTTGGCCACGGCAGGCGTCTGCCCAGCACCGTTGTAAGTCACGTCGGCAATAGAGAACATGCCAGCATCCAGCGTGCGCGCAGAAAGCCTGAACGAATTCGTCTCGCTCTCCACGTCGGCAACGCTGCCGTTCGACGCGTAGTGGACGGTGATCCGATCTTCCTCTCCAACCGGAACAATGCGCTTCGAGGTGTCGTATTCCAGCTCGCATGTGCCGTCGTCAGCCATCTGCACGGGATCGGAGATCGGCGTGGAGTTGTAATACAGTGTCATCGTGCCAGGAGTGGCCTCTTCGACCGCAAGAGCGGCGCTCGCCTGCTGCCCCTCGTCGGCCTGCCCGTCGTTCGCCAGCGCGAGTTTCGCCTTCACCGTGATGACATCGCCGAACGTAAACTCAGTCGACTCCGCACCGCTATCGTTGTAGGTGCCGATGGACTCGAACTCCGCCCTACCCTCAACAACGGTCAGCATGCCCTGTTGCGGGGTGATGTCGTAGTTGTCAGCCTTGGCCGATACCGTGATGGGGAGCTCTTGGCCGGCAGCGGTTTCGCCCGGCCGGTAATCGACGGCGCCGATCTGCACTTCCTTCAGCACGCTCTCATTGTCGGAGCCTTTGAAGCCCATTCCCGAGTACGTGTATGCAGGCTCGTCGCCAAAAGCGACCGAGACGTCGTTGGCTGCAAGCGTGAGCGGAGCCTTGGCGATGGTGAAGGGAACTTCCACCGGGACGGACACGACCGGATCGCCATCTTCGCCCGAACCCGTGGTGGGCGTGGCGTAGTTGCGCTTGCCGCTGATAACGGCGGTGGCCGTGCCAGCATTCACGTTGTTTCTATATTCGACCGTGAAGTCGTCGGTGGTCAGAAAAGGCTCGTCCTCCGAAGGGGAAACCACAGGCTCTTGCCCCTCGGCATCGTATATGACGCTCTCGATGTCGCTGAACATGTCGGCAGTCAACGTTTTTGGCTTGAATGTAACCTTGCAATCAATCCATGTGGGCGCGTACACGCTCTCCGTATTGTCATCATTATTCTGCTGCTCGACCAGAGCGCGGAACTCGTACACCCCGCCGGAAGCCACATCAAGGACGGTGTTCTCTTCGACCTTCTTCCAATTTTCACCCCAATACGAGCTTTGCTTGCCGGGATCGCGATACCACAGCTCTACCATGGGACTCGACTGGTCGGGTTGAATGGCCTCGGCCCCTTCGATCAAGCTTAAAAGCTGGTCGCCATAGGTCAACTGCATGGAGTCGCCATGTTCGAATTGAGGGCACGTGACCGTACCGCGCGGCTTGATGATGAACCCGTATTCTTCCTTATCGGCTTCAACGTTGGCAGCCACGCCATAACCATCGGCGACATTGCTCCTGTACACCTGCCTATATCCTATGCAACTAAAATTATTTTCGTCTTTGCAGGCGAACTTGCCGCCTTTCAGGCCATTTGCCGGGGCTATCTTGCCGACGCTGTTAAATTTGAAGCGGCCTCCCGTGATCTCGACGCTTTCAGATGCACTGCCTTTACCAGGGTGCCCGCCGCCGATCGCCGACCCACCGCCGATGTCCTTCACGCTCACATCTAAATCGCCACCGGTGATGGTGATGTTGTTTCCACCCCCCTGCCCGCCGCCGCCGATAGCAGCCGCCTTGCCTGTGGCCGATGCCTTGATGGTGCCGCCGGTGATGGTGATGTTGCGCGCACTAGAAAACGCCCCGGCGCCTCCGATGCCGGCACCAGTATGCCCTCCGATGGCGTTGACGGTGCCGCCAGTGATGGTGATGTTTTCTCCTGTAGGGAAGGACGGACTACCATCTCTTTCCTTGCCCGCGCCAATGCCAGCTCCAACGCCGTTCGAATAGCTCGGGCCGCCACCGTTGCCGGTAGACTGCGCCGTGACGGTGCCGCCGTTGATGGTGATGTTCTTGCCGCTAGCGTTCGAGCCACCGCCAATGCCCGCGCCACCATTCTTGCCGTTCGCCACGATAGTGCCGCCATTGATGGTGATGTTCTTGCCCTCGGCGTCTGAGCTTCCGCCGATGCCTGCACCGCCCTTGCCATCCGTACCGGACGTGAAACCACCCGTCGCCTCAAGCGAGCCGCCTCCATCGATCTCAAGGACTCCCGTCGGCTCAACCTGCAAACCCGCTTGGCCACGGCCATTCCACACGCCGCCCTTGAGGAAGTTCGAGCCCACCAGCGTGACCTTGCCCGTGCCATCCTGCACTTTCAGACCGGGCAGCTGGGCCCCGCTCTGGTCGATGCTCACATCGCTCAATGTAAGCTCTACGTTGCCCTTCGCAACAAGAGAGCACGTGGTTGTGCTGGAGACACCCTGCTTCATGGAGACGGTGAACTTCTTGAACTCATCCGTTGTCGAGCCCACATGCCCGATGTAAAGAGTGTTGCTCTCGAATCTGTAATCAACGCCCTCAACCGGTTGCGCGTCGGCGCCCGTCAGCACGAAGTCGCCCACCGTAACGGAGTTCGCCGCACGAGCAGCCTGCGCCGCAGGAGAGGAAGCAGCGACCTCCGCCCACGCGTTTTCCACCCCCGCTCCGATGGCAGGGACAGCAGTCAAAGCCACCGTCGTGGCAACCGCTATCGCGGGAATGCGCGCAGGAACGTGCTTCATTTAAACTCTCCCATCTCCTGTAATCCCACTCTCTCGCAAAACAAAATAAGCACTCATCTACTAACAATACCCCCCCCCCAGCCAAAAATTCAAGTCCAACTTTTGCGAACGTGCGATTTCTCCACGTCATCGCCAACGAAAACAAGGCCCTGACCACCACGCAACAGGAGAACGGGGCATGAAAGGGGAAGCTTTGCCGCACGCACGAGGCAGAGCGTTCGACCGCATCCGCACTCTCCCTAAAGAAGAAGCGCCGCCGGCAAGGTCGAAGGCACCCCCTTTTTTCGGACGAGAGGCACATGCCTCGCATGAAGCAAATCGCAAGGGGAAGCGAAACGTTCTCGCCCAACACGTCCGCCCATCAGCCGGCCACATGCCTCTCGCTCATCCTCCGATGCCCTTTGCATGCGCTACCCGCAGCCTCCAAAGGCCAGCATCTCGCTGCGTCCGCCTACAAGACACTCGTTGTTTAGCGAACGCCTTCCGCAAACACCCTTCCCACGCCCTCGCAACCAAAGACGACCGCGAGGCCGAGCTGCGCAGGGTTTCGGAAAATAACCGCGCGAGCAAGCCCTCGCGAATGACGCTGTAGGGGTGCCGGCAAGACGGGCTCCTCCATGGATGCGCCGGACGTGCCGGCGGGCAATCGTCTTTTTCCTGCAGGGGCATCCACAAGACCCCCTCCCCGTTGAGGCGTCGGGAGAGCCCTATCAAAAAAACCCGATCATGTATCGAAAATGACCACGATGCGCTGCGCTCCTCGACACGGATGAAACCTCTCAGCGAGAAACGCCTCTTCATCGGATCACGAACGAATGTTTCACGTGAAACATTTCGGCGACGCTCGTGCGGCGCACCTTCTCTTTGACGAGACGAAACAGCACGCCCTTATTTCAACGGAAAGAGAGCCTTGCGTTTACGCGCGTTGGGCGAGGGCTTTTTTCGCCCAACGCGTCCGATGCCGAGCGCGCGGCACTTCGCCGCCCTGTGCGCCTCGCATCCGCACCCCGTACCGCCGCATGCAGAGCCCTCCTTCGCCCCACGCACGCACGATGCTGAGCGGCGACGTGCTGTCGTCTGCCTGGCAGTCGCCCGCCCCTCGCCCCACGCGCATCCAATACCGAGCGAACCGAGGAGGCGGCGACACGCGAGGTGGCCGAGCTTTCGCCCTGCGCGCCCGATGCCGAGCGCTTCACACGCCAGCACAGGGCGCCTCGGCGGCCACGTGCTCCGCCGTCTCGGCGGCGACCGAGCGCTTCACACACCAGCGCAGGGCGCCTCCGTAGCCGACCCTTCGTCCACCGCGCCCGATGCCGAGCGCCCCACTTTGTGGAAGTCGCAGCCACGCCCTCTCTCGCAGGACGGGCGGTGCTATAATCAAATTAGTTTGACTATCTAATCATTTGCAGGACGGAGCAATATGGGCAGCACGATCATCGGATGCGGGAAATGTCTCCCTGCGCTGGAGGTCAAAAACGACGAGCTCAAAGCACTCGTCGATACGAATGACGAATGGATCAGCACGCGCACAGGCATCAAATCCCGCCGTATCGCCGTCGCCGAGACGAACTCCGACCTAGCCGAGACCGCAGCCCGCCAAGCCTTGGGCTGGATCGACGGAGGCCACGCCGAGCGACGCATCGACCCCGACGAGATCGACCTCGTCATCTGCGCCACCATCACACCCGACGTCGTATCGCCTTCCGAAGCCGGCATTCTACGCCGCCGCCTTGGCCTTTCAAACGCCATCGCCTTCGACTTGAACGCAGCATGTTCGGGTTTCGTCTACGGCCTCGCAATGGCCGAGTCGATGATGGCCGCTGCGGCACCTTCCGTCGTTGGCGCCGCCGGGCGCAGCCCCGTGCGCCACGCCCTCGTGGTGGGAGCCGAACGCCTCACCCGCCTCACCGATTGGTCCGATCGCAACACCTGCGTGCTGTTCGGAGACGGCGCGGGTGCGGCCGTGCTAGAATGGAGCGAAGAACGCCGCGGCATTCTGAGCAGCTTCATCGTCAACGAAGACGACGAATCCAACGCCCTTACCTGTGCAAACGCCTACGACGCTTCACAGCCCTTCGACGCGCACGGCGTCTCTCTCGACGCGGCGGCCGCAGGAGATCCGGGCCTCGCGCGCATCGACGAGGAGCTTGCCATCGACGAAGCCGTCGCCGAAGGCAGGCCGCGCCAAGTGCTGCGCATGAACGGCCCCAAAGTGTTCAAGTTCGCCTCGGAGGCCATGACCGTAGCCATCCGCACCGCGCTTCAACGCGCGAACCTCACTCTCGACGACGTGGCCTGCATCGTTCCCCATCAGGCCAACGAGCGCATCATCAAATACGCTGCGAAGAAGCTCGAATGCCCCCTCGACCTCTTCCAACTCTCCATCGCGAACGCCGGCAATTCATCGGCCGCAAGCGTTCCCATGGCTCTTGCCGATGCTTACGCAAGCGGTCGCATCCGTCGCGGCGACAAGGTCGTGCTCGTCGCGTTCGGCGGCGGCTTCACCTCCGGTGCCGTGGTGTACGAGGCCTAACGAGCCTGCATCTTTCATACGTCGGGCTCAGATTGGCGAACCGAAGAACCGTCAATCCGAGCCCACGCTGATCGCAGCATTGCCCTCGCGCATCGCCAATAGCAAGCGCGTTTTACCGTCTTGGAAGCGCGCGTTTGACAGCACGTGCGCACACAACCGCCGCCACTGCCTTCATGACATCGGGAATCGCAAAAGGCGCAATGGTCACAGCGAATGCGGCAGCTAGATCGACGCCCACCACTGCCGCGTATTGCACGCACCCGCACAGGTACGACACCGCGATAAACACGAGGCACGCGCACAGATCAACGGCAAACGCTCGCGTTCCCGCCATGCGCGCGAGCGCAGCACGCAGCGCAAGCGCCGCACCCACTCCAAGAAGATAGCCCCACAAATAGCCCCCTGTCGGGCCGAGAAGCATCCCTATCCCCCCGCGCATGCCCGAGAACAACGGCAGCCCCAGCGTGCCCAGCAGCACGTATCCCGTTATCGCGACCATGCATTCGCGCGGAGAGAGCACGAGGATGGCAAACGAGATCGCGAACATCTGCAAGGTGAGCAGAACCGGCCCCAGCGGCACGGATACCCACGCCGAAACGCCCATGATCGCAATCGTCAAGCCTACGAACGCAATCGAGCGAGTCCGCGATGCCGAGCCCGTCCGTCTTGCCCTCCCACGCATCTCCCGAGCCGCCGCGTTCGCGCCTGCAGCAGACGCCTGCGCACCCACCTCGCTCGCGCCCGCCGCCGCTTCGGCGCCAGTTGCCTTCATCGGCCCCTCGCCCATGCGCACCCCTTTCCACAATGGCCGTCAAACAGCCTCGCAGTATAGAGAAGTCCGTGGATTCACGTAACCCGCGGACTTCTCATAGGGTGACAATGTATGCGATGAGCGCGGGGAACGCCTTCGGGAAGAGCCGCCGAAGCCTTCGCTCCCACTCGCATCCGCGCACCGAAAGCGAGCGACCGCGCAGCGCGTCCTACGCGCGACACAACCCCACACGGCACTCTCCGGCGACGAAGGCTCGCACCACCGCCCCGCTCCCCAAGCCGCGACCCGCGCCGTAAGGCTCCGCGACCGCGCCCGGCGGCCTCGCAGAAAGCCTGGGACATCCCAACCCCGACCGAGGACGGCGGCTGCGCTAGAACCGCGCCTTCAACTCTCCTTGCTCGAGTTTGCGCAAGCGCCCCACCTCCACCACCACGAACACTGCCGTGGTGAAAATGGCCAGGAAGTCGGCTGCCGGCGTGGCAAAATACAGCGCATCAAGGCTGGTGAACTGAGGAAACCAGCCGGGAAGCAGCATCGGCAGCACCAACAGCAACGGAATGAGGAACAGTATCTGGCGCGTCAGCGACAGGAAGACGGACTTCAACGGCTGTCCTGTAGCCTGGAAATAGTTCGAGCCCACTATCTGGAAGCCCACGAGCGGCAGCATGAACAGCTGCACCTTGAGCGCGAACACCGTGAAATCGCGCAATGAATCGCTCGTGATGCCGAAGAACCCGACAATCTGGTTGGGAAACAGGTGCACGAGCGACCACAGCACCACCGCGATGCCGGTCGCTCCCAGGCTGCCGCACCACAGCGTCTTCTTCACGCGCCCGAACAAATGCGCGCCGTAATTGAAACCAAGCAGCGGCTGGATGGCGATCGACACGCCGATGAGCGGCAGCACGGTGAACATAGCCACGCGCTGCACCACACCGATGGACGCAAGCGCTCCCTCGGCGCCCAACGCGCTTTCCGCACCGTACATGTTCAGCAGGTTGTTCAACACGAAGTTCACCACGGCCATGCCCGCCTGCACGGCGAAGCTGGCAAGGCCGAGCGAGAGGATGAGCCTCACCGTGCGCGCATGCAAGCGCAAAAAGCGCGCGTGCAGCTTCATGGGCACGTTTTTCGTAACGGTGAAGTACCACAGAACCGTAGCGCACGAAAGGGCTTGACCGCACACCGTCGCCAACGCGCTGCCTTGCACGCCCCACCCCAGAACCATCACGAACAGGAAGTTGAACACGGTGCACGACACGGCGCCTATCACCATGGTGCCGAGCGCGCGGTTCGGCGCACCGGACGTTCGGATAAAGTTGTTCACGCCCATGCCGATGCACTGAAACACGAAGCCCAAAGAGATGATCTGGATGAACGCTTGCGCATACTCCCAGTCTTCAGGCGTTGCCCCCGAAACGCTCAGCAGCATGTCGATACATGCGGGAATGTGCGCAACCACGGCTACGATCACCGCGAACACGATAGCCAGGCACACGGTGTTGCCCAGGCTGCGCTCGGCCTCCTCGCGATTGCCCTCGCCCATGCGCAACGCGGCCAACGCGTTGCCGCCGTTGCCAACGAGCATGGCGATGGCCATGAACACCGTCATGATGGGCATCGCCACCGTGGCAGTGGCCAGGCCGATCTCGCCCATGGCCTGACCGAGGAACACGGAGTCGATAACGTTGTACGCACCGTTCACCAGCATGCCGAGAATGGACGGTATGGCGAACTCCACGATGAGGCGCGGAATAGACGCCGTGCCCATCCGGCCCACCTTGTCATCGCGCCCAGGATGCTGCGAACCTCCCCCGGCAGGAGCCTGCGCACGAGAGGCTGCTTCTGTCGGCACCGAAGCGCAATTCTTACGTTCTCCCAGTTCATGTGTATGATTCGTAGTCGTTGCTGCCATACCTTCGCCGCTGCCTTTCCTCTTATGCCTTTTTGCGGAACGATATATTGTAACCCCCAATTCCCCCGATACCACCCATTTTTAGCATATTCACCACATATGGAAAGAATCTGGGCGAACGATGCGGCACGCCGCCGCATGGAGTGTCAGGGCATCGCGCGAAGACCAGCCGCGCTCGAACCACATCACGTTTGCGAAGGGGAGCAATAGGGAGAGCCTATCGAGCACCCTACCGAGAAGGACTCGCCCAGCGCACGTGAGCTTCTCCAGAGGACACGGAAAACTCGGCACCGCCTGGCGAACGCAGAACCAAGCGGCCGCAGGCGTCGACGCGAGCGACCGTGCCGGAGGCGAGTAGAGTGCCGCTGCGATCCTCGATAGTCACATCGGAGCCGATCAGGTGAGACCGAGCATTGTATTCCTCGACAAAGGGAGCGAATCCGTCGCGCTGCCATCGAGCGTAGAGCGCAGAGAACGCGACCAGAAAGGCGTCGAAAACGTGATCGACGGTCACAGCCCCTTTTGCGAACTCTGCCACGTAGGCGGCCTCGTTCTTGCCGCCCACGTCGGGCCGCTCGGCGGGCGGCACCACGTTTACGCCGACACCCACGCACACGCCGCCGCCGTGCGCCTCGCATGAGATGCCGCACAGCTTCTGAAAGGGGGCGGGCGCATCGGGCGAGGCATCGTCTGCGTCATCACATGCACAAAAATGCGGTTGTGAACGATTTTTCAACGACGCCGAGAAAGGCGAACTGGGCTTTTGCAGAAAAGCAGAGGGATTCGAACCGGAAAATCGTTCATAATCGCGATTTTGCGCTGCGAAGTCGAAACCAGAGACGCGCGCATACGCGCCGCACAGGACGCCGCGATCCACCACCACGTCGTTCGGCCACTTGATACGAACAGCCTCCGCGGCCGGCGCATCGGTCAGCGCGGCCACGGCGTTCCGAACGGCCATGCCGACGACGAGGCTCAACGTAGGCAGAACGGAAGGCGCCACCCGAGGGCGTAGCAGCAACGAGCAGTACAGACCGCCCTCGGGGCTCGCCCATGCACGTCCCTGCCGACCATAACCACCGGTTTGGCGAAGCGCGCGCACTACAAGCCCTTCGGCCTCGCCCGCGCCAAGGGCACGCTTGACCTCGTCGTTGGTGGAGGAGACCTCATCGAGCAGAATGCTGCGGATCGAGAGGGCAAACGAAGCGGCATCATCCCCTTCAGCATCGCGAGCGCAACACGTCGGCGACCAAGCGCCGCCCTGCGCCCCTCGAACGTAGGAGGCAGAGCCTCCACCGGCTCCGCTCACAACCGCACGCTCTTCCCCACGCTCACAGATGCGTCGGTTACCGGCACGCCGTTCGCCAGCACGTGGCGAGGACGCAGCTCCAGCAACGGCCTCACCACGAAATCACGCTCCAACAAACGCGGGTGCGGCAATGCAAGGTCATCGGAATCCGCAACGTAAAGCTGGTAGTCAAGAATGTCGAGGTCGCACGTGCGCGGTCCGTTGGCTACCTCGCGCACGCGTCCAAGACTGTTCTCGATGGCGTGCAAATAGCCCAAAAGTTCCCTTGGCGGTATGCCGGTGCGCAGCAGCACCACGGCATTCACGAACATGTCCTGATCGAGATAGTACGCAGGCTCGCTCTCGTAAAAACTCGAGATGTCGACGATCTGGGAGTCTGGCAGCGCGCACAGCTCGGTGACAGCCTGGTTGAGCATGGCGATCTTGCCCTCGCGCTCCTCCCCCGGCTCGGCTACGAGCGGCACGTTGCAGCCCAGCCCCAAAAACGCGTACGGGCGCATGCCTTCGAGGGCTGCCACCGTGGCGGCCACATTGTGCGTGCGCACCACGCTGGCCCCCAGTTCGCACGCCATGAGCGCTTCAGCCGCCGACACCTCGTCGCGTTCGGCCGGACGCTCGATGCCATAGGCGAATCCCAGGTAGCTTTTGCGCGAGAGTGCCGCCATCACCGGATAGCCCAGCCGTGCGAACTCCTGAAAGTTACGCACCACCTCGAGCGTCTGTTGAGCGGTCTTACCGAAACCAGGGCCGGGATCGAGGCAGATGCGCTCACGCGCGATGCCCGCCGCCTCAAGCGCGGCCGCGCGGTCGGCCAGCCAGTCGCGCACCTCGGCGACCACGTCACCGTAAGAAGGCGCGTCCTGCATCGTGGCAGGCTCGCCCTGCATGTGCATGGCCACAAGACCGCAGTCGACGCCCGATTCGCGCACGACCTGCACCATGGCGGGATCGCGAAAACCCGACACGTCGTTCACGATAGACGCGCCCGCCTCAAGGCATGCGCGCGCCACCCCGGCATGCCGAGTGTCGATGCTCACGCATATGCCGCGAGTCGCCAATTCGCTCACCACGGGCAGCACGCGGGCAAGCTCCTCCCCTTCGCTCACCGGCACAGCTCCGGGCCGCATGGACTCGCCGCCCACGTCGATGATGCGGGCGCCCTCCTCCGCCATGTTCTCGGCGTGCGCGAGCGCGGCATCGAGTCCTTCGTGTTGGCCTCCATCGGAAAAGGAATCAGGGGTAACGTTGAGGATGCCCATCACGATGGGCATCCTCGTATCGAATTCGTAAGTTGAGCAGCGCCAGATCATCGCTCGGTCATGCCGCCCTCCGCTTCGTGGCCCGCGACCGCATCCGCACCGGAAGCGCCCGTTGCGCCTCCGGTCGTCGGCGCATCTTCCGCGACCGGCGCCTTCGGAGCGGGAGCTTCGACGGGAGCTGCCGGTCGACCTGCGGGCACCTCGTCGGCCTTGGTCGGCTCAACGCGACCGGAGGCGTCCGCCTCGCCCGACGAGCCGCCAGCTGCAGCCCGATACGGCGGATTCGGATCCTGATCGCCCGGCCCCACCGGCTCCTCCCGCCAATTGGGATCGGCCATCTTCTCGTCGCGAGCACGGGCGGCGGCCTCCTCAGCCTCCTTGGCTGCGATGATCTCATCCTCGTGCTTGAGGTACTCGTCCCATTCGTTGTCGAGCAACGCCTGGCACGCCTCGCCCTCCACCGTCTCACGCTCCAGGAGCACGCTGGCCATGAGGTCCATCTGCTCGCGATGGCTCACGAGGATCTCGTAGGCGCGGTCGTGCGCGTCCTTCATGATGCGGGCCACCTCGTCGTCGATGCGCTTGGCCGTCTCCTCCGAGTAGTCCTGCGTGTTGCCGTAGTCGCGGCCCAGGAACACCTCGTGGTTCGGCTGGCCGAACACCTGCGTGCCCAGCTCGGCGCTCATGCCGTACTGCGTGACGATGGCGCGGGCCATCTTCGTGGCGCGCTCGAGGTCGTTGCTGGCGCCCGTGGTGATGTCGTCGCAGAAGATCTCCTCGGCCACGCGGCCGCCCATGAACACGGCCAGCTCGTCGCGCATCTCGCCGAGCGAGTTCAAGACCTTGTCCTCCTTGGGGATGGACAGCGTGTAGCCGAGCGCGCGGCCGCGCGAGATGATGCTGATCTTGTGCACGGGGTCGGCATGCGGCAGCAGATGCCCCACCAGGGCGTGGCCGCTCTCGTGGTAGGCGATGGTGTTCTTCGTCTGCTCGTCCATCACGCGGCCCTTGCGCTCCGGGCCGGCGATGACGCGCTCCATCGACTCCGACACCTCCTGCTGCGTGATGATCTTCTTGCCGCGACGCGCCGTGAGCAGCGCGCTCTCGTTCATGAGGTTGGCCAGATCGGCGCCTGTGAAGCCCGGCGTGAGCTTGGCCACCTTCGCCAGGTCAACGTCGCTTCCGAGCGGCTTGTCCTTGGAATGCACCTGGAGGATCTTCTCGCGACCCTTCACGTCCGGTGCGTCAACCACGATCTGGCGGTCGAAGCGGCCGGGACGCAGCAGCGCCGGATCGAGCACGTCGGCACGGTTCGTTGCCGCGATGAGCACCACCGAGTCGCTCGCCTCGAAACCGTCCATCTCAACGAGCAGCTGGTTGAGCGTCTGCTCGCGCTCGTCATGGCCGCCGCCGAGCCCTGTGCCGCGCTGACGGCCCACCGCGTCGATCTCGTCGATGAAGATGATGGAAGGCGAGGCCTCCTTGGCCTGCTGGAACAGGTCGCGCACGCGGCTCGCGCCCACGCCCACGAACATCTCCACGAAGTCGGAACCCGAAATGCTGAAGAACGGCACGCCCGCCTCGCCAGCCACGGCTTTCGCCAAAAGCGTCTTGCCGGTGCCGGGAGGGCCCACGAGCAAGCAGCCGCGAGGGATCTTCGCGCCCATGGACTGGTACTTCGCCGGGTTCGCGAGGAAGTCCTTGATCTCCTGCATCTCCTCGACAGCCTCGTCCACGCCCGCCACGTCGGAGAACTTCACATCCGGGCGCTCTTCGATGTTCTTCTTGGCCTTCGCCTTGCCGAAACTCATCTGCGAGTTGTTCGCCTTCTGCATCTGCGAGAAGAAGAAGAACAACACGAGCGCGATCAAGGCGATGGGCAGGAGGGTGCTGAGTATGCTTAAGAAGGGACTGGGCAGCTGCACCTCGTAAGGAACGTTTGGATGCGCAGCCATGAGGTTGCTGATGGAGTCGCCGTAGTACGTGGACGTGTAGTTTCGCGGCTCGCTGAGCGTCTGCGCGTCCACGGTAGTCGTGCTCACGCCGGCAAGCGCCTTGCCCGTATCGGGATTCTTGACGGTGGCCATGCGCGCATTGAGCGACTCGAACGCTCCGTTGAACGCATCCGAGGCGGCAGAACCCGCTGTGATGGCCGGATAGTACGAGCCGGACACCGTGTAGTCCCCGGCGCTGTACACCACCTTCGTCACCCGATTCTGCTCGACAGCCTGCACGAACTCGGACGTGATCAGGCGGTCGGTCGGCGTTGCGCCCGTCGACGACATGCTCATGAACTGCTGCCCCACAAAAAAGGCAACGATCATGAAGAGGATGACCGAAATGATGGTCGTCCGAGGGTTCGGCTGCTGAAATTGAGACTGTTTGTTTTGCTGTGCCATAAAAGCCTTACTTCCTCTTCCGCAGGGGTTTGCGGTGTCGGCGAACCGCCACGTCGCGCCCTTCGCCAGACATCGCGCCCCGCCCTCGAGCACCGTCCGGTCCGCGCGCCCGCATCGGGCCGCCGTGCTAGTACATTTCCGGCCTCAAGACGCCGATATAGGGCAGATTGCGGTAACGCTCCGCAAAGTCCAATCCGTAGCCCACGATGAAC
The DNA here is from genome assembly GCF_002159915.1 of Gordonibacter sp. An230. Taxonomy (GTDB): domain Bacteria; phylum Actinomycetota; class Coriobacteriia; order Coriobacteriales; family Eggerthellaceae; genus Rubneribacter. The sequence goes on along the minus strand of NZ_NFJP01000016.1, from coordinate 7,987 downwards.
TCGTCAGGGCACTCGAAGCCAACGTATGCGCAATCGATCTTCGCCTGGGCGCGCGTCCGCTTGCGCAGGAGCGTGGCCACTTTAAGGGAGGCCGGACGACGCGAAGCCAGGTTCTTCAGCAAGTACGTCAAGGTGAGGCCTGAATCGAGGATGTCCTCGGCAACGATGACATGGCGGCCCTCTATCTGGGAGGTAAGATCCTTCAGTATGCGCACAACCCCGGAGCTTTTCGCCCCATTGCCGTACGACGAGATGGCCATGTAGTCCATCTCCACCGGAAGGTCGATCTTCCGCGCAAGGTCCGCCATGAAGATAGCCGCGCCGCGCAGTACCGAAACGAGGACGATTCCCTCTTCGGCATAGTCCGCATAGTCCCTCGTTATCGCAGCGCCGATCTCGTTCACGCGCCGAGCGATGTCCTCTTCGGTGAACAATATCTCCGCAATGTCGTCGTGCACGATCGCAGCCTCTTTGTCGCTTCCTCACTGCTCCGGCTCCATACCAACCCGAAGTCGACCGGAGCGCAGGGCATTGCACCTACCTTGAATTTGGTAAGTGTACCATTGCCACTTCGGGAAAAGGAGACGATACGGTAACGCCGCGCCACATGCCACGATTTTTACATTTCGACCTGGGAACTGGGACGATAAGGCGAAAACCGAGAGGCCGCCCGACGTAATGGCAGAGAGCAGGCAGCAGTTGACGAACGGTGGGACATGAACGCGAGAAAGCACGGCATCCCTGGAACCGCGAGCTAACGAGAGGAGCAGGACGAGACGAGCCGGTGCGCCGGACCCGAAAGGCGAAAGACAGGGCAGGGGCCTCGGAAGCGGGCGCGCCAGCCTCGAAACGGGCCGTGAACAAAGGAGGCGAGGTAGGGCGGAACGCGGGCAAAAGAACGAAAGCAGGGAAGAGACGGGGCGCAGAGCTGGCGCAACAAGCCGGAAAGGCCCGAAAGCGCAGCGCACGAGTCGAAACGGAGAGAAACCGGTTCGAGAAGCAAGCGCAAGGATGCCCGTCCCGCCTTGCCGCGACAACGCCCTGGTCCGAAGAAAAAGGGAAACCGCGCCGAAAGCACCGCATCGAGGACGAGACATCCGCGAAAGCGGGAGAAGCGCAACGAACGCGAAGCGGGGCGTCGAAAAGCCGGAGAGCCCGCAATCGGCGGGCACCACCCGTCAGCGCGACGAACACGCGAGGTCGGGGAACTCGCGCAGGAGCCTGCCCACCGGCAGCCCAATGACGGTGTCGAGATCGCCCTCGACCCGTGACACGAGATCGGCCCCGGCCCCTTGGACGGCGTAGGCGCCCGCCTTGTCGAACGACTCACCCTTGCGCAGGTAGTCCGCAATCTCTTCGTCTGAAAGTTCCCGAAATGTCACCCGCGCAACATCGACGAACGTGCGGAAACCGAGCGACACCTGCTCCGGCTCGGGCGCCGCCACCATCCACACCGATACGGCGGTGAGCACCTCGTGAGCACGACCCGACAGACGGCGCAACATATGCTTAGCGTGCGAGAGGCTGGCGGGTTTGCCGAATATCTCGCCGTCGAGGACCACCATCGTGTCGGCACCGAGAACGGCCGCCACGCCGATGTAGTCCTCAGCAAGCACCTCCTGCACGACCGCGCCCGCTTTGCGTTCGGCCAGCTTCTTGACGGCCTCGCGAGGATCGGCCAGCAGGTCGGCGTCGAGCGTCTCATCTACATCCGACACGCGCACCGTGAACTTGACGCCGGCGTCCGCAAGCAGTTGCCTGCGACGTGGAGAGGCGCTCGCAAGGACAACGTCGAGGGAAGGAGCGGCATCGCCGGTCGCAGCGGGCGCGGCGGAGGCAGGGGGTTCGGGAGCGGCACCGGCAGACGCGACACCGGAAACGCCGTCAACAGGCGCTCCGAGCGAGGCGGCATCGGAAACGACGTTCCCGGACGCTGCGTTGGAAACGGACGCAGGACCGCTTGCGACGAAAGCAGGGTCGCTGGGATCGGCGCCGGCGTCCGACAGCATGTTCCGTTCGTTTTCCATACGCGCTATTGTAGCGCAGTTGCCGCCTGTCCCCCGCCGAAAATGTCGCGCGAGACGCCGCTCGTCGGCACTGCGGGAAACCGGTCGTCGAAGCCGCCCGCCCCTCCGCGCCTCGGCCCCTACCCGCGCTTGCGGCGGGCGCGGTAGGCGGCCATAGGCTCGAGGCGCACGCCCCGCTTGTTAGCGCTCACCGCCAGATCGCCTTGCACGTTCGCCACGTAGCCGCCGATGGGACGACCTCCATCGGAGCGATCAAAGGCGGCCAGCACGGCCTCGACCGACGCCGCCTCCACCCGCGCGTCGGCCCCGAGGAGCCGCTGCAGCACGCGCACCGTCACGCGCCGAGCAAGGGGCAGCGGCTCCGCACCCAGATCGGGAGCGAGCACGCATCCTGCAGAGGGATCCTCCGGATCGAGCGCCGACACGCAGCGAAGCTCCACCTCGGCCGCCATGCCGTCGAGCAGATCGTCCTCGTCAGCGACGAGGTTCATGGTGCGCACGAGCACCTCAAGCAGCTGCGGATTGCGTTTTTTAGCGCGCGGCACGATCTCGTGACGCACATAAGCGCGAAAACGGTCGGTATGGGCGTTCGTCGCATCCTCGCGCCAGAGCGCCCCCGCCCCGTCGCGCACCATTGGCAGCCCCACGCGCTCGCGTTCAGCCAGATAAGCCCGCAGCTCTTCGCGGCTCACGTCAAGCAGCGGTCGCACTACGGACCCGTTTCGATAGCGCATGGCGCGGAATCCTCCCGGACCCGTGCCCACGATGGAGCGCATGTAGAAGCTCTCAACGCGATCATCGGCCGTATGCGCCGTCAGGATGCGCCCGTCCGCAAGCGGCGCCGCAGCATCCAGGCACAGGCTCTCGAGCGCTTCCTGGGCAGCGAGGTAGCGTTCGTGCCGCGCGACGGCCTCCAAGTTCTCGCCCGTGCGCTCAACTTCGGCCGCAACGTTGACACAGCGCAGAAACAGAGGAATGTCGAGCAAATCGGACAAGCGCGCGACAAAGCGCGCGTCTTCGTCGGAATCCTCGCCTCGCAGCAAATGGTTCACATGCAGGATGGCCAACTTGCCGAGCACGCCGCGCTCGCGCAGCTCGCACGCCACGTACGCAAGCGCCGTGGAGTCCGAGCCGCCCGACACCATGAGCAGCGCTGGCGTTTCCGCACTCGCAAGATCGCGCCCGACAAGCGTCGCCACTGCGCGATCGGCGATCGAAACGATTTCAGACACGGAGTACCTCCTCTCATCGGAAGCGGACGCACAAGAGCAGACAACGGAACGGATGAAACCAGCAGCGAAGCGCCATGTGCGGAAGCTCGCCCCTCGTTGCCGGCATTGACCTCTCGTGCAAACAGGATGTCCAACGCCCCTGCGCGCCGGGCGATATCCCAATTCGAGCCATCCCGGCCCTTAGCGTCTTGCCGATTCTCCTTCCTCGGACGAAGTCGCACCGCCCCTGCCAGAGCCTCTCGGACATCGACACCGAATACCATGCGCTTTCCAAGGGGGCCGAACACCACAGCGACAGCCCCATCAAGGCACATCCCATGAACAACCGCACGACTGGCACACGGCGCAGTTGCGCGTTCGGGTCTTTTCGCCCCGCAGAACGATCCAGAGGATCATCAGCGGAATGCCGATGATCGTAAGCGCAAGAAGGACCATCAGGCAGCTAGACAGGCATCCGCGCCTCTCCACCTCGCTCACCACCTGAACATTCACGACCGCGCTTCCGCAACGCGGACAGCGAATCCGATACGGGCCGACCTCGAACGGCTGATGCATTGCCATGCTCTGATACCGACTCGGATCTTCACGCACAGGCTCCGTGCCCCATCTCATCCTCTACCCCCTCCGCTCTCGTTACCCGCATGCGGCGAGGACGCCTTCGAGACGTCAACACCGACGGAACGCGCCTGATCCTGCCCGCATGCCGGCCTCTTCGCCGCATCGCCCGGACCAAGCTCTGACGACGCGACATCCGCGCCGACGTCTCCGCGCGACGAGCCTTCCGCAGATCCATCCCGGGTCAGCAGCGCCACCGTCTCTATATGATCGGTGTGCGGGAACATGTCGACAGGCTGCACGACGCGCACAGCATAGCCTCTACCTTTCAAGAACCTCAGGTCGCGCACTTGGGTTTCGGGATTGCAGGAGATGTAGACGATGCGCGCGGGCGCAAGCTCGGCTGCCGCCTCCAGAAACGCCTCGCTCGCTCCGGCACGCGGCGGATCCATGAGCAGCACGTCGGCACGCTCGCCCACACGAGACAGCCCGCGCATGAAGTCACCTGCGTCCCCCACCACGAAGCGCGCGTTCTCCACACCGTTGTGCCGAGCGTTCTCGCGCGCATCGCGAATGGCCGACGCCACCGTGTCCACACCCGTCACCTGCGCCGCACCGCGTTTGGCAGCGACCAGGCCAATGGTCCCCGTGCCACAGTAGGCGTCGATGACGCGCTCCACGCCCGTAAGCCCCGCAAGGAACACGGCCGTTTCGTACAGAACTTCGGTCTGAACCGCATTCACCTGGTAAAACGATTGCGACGAGATGCGAAAACTCAGACCGCACAGCGTGTCCAGAATGAAACCGGGTCCGTAGAGGCGCTGCTCTCGCTGCCCGAGGATGACGTTCGTCCGACGCTCGTTAACGTTCTGCACGATGGTGGTGACGGCAGGACAGCGACGCACGAGTTCGCGACAGAACGCACGGGACGCGGGAAACTCCCTCCCATTCGTCACGAGCGTGACCAGCACCTCTCCGCTCTCATGCCCCACACGCACCACGGCATGCCGCAGAAAGCCCGCATGCGCATCCTCGTCGTAGGGCGTAAGGCCGAAGCGGCCCATGAGGTCACGAATGGCGCGAATAATGCGCTTGGCCTCCTCGTTCTCGATCAAGCAGCCGTCGGTGGGCACGATGCGATGGGATCCGGAGGCGTACATGCCGCACAGCACCTCGCGTCGCGGCGCTTCGGCGCGCCCACGGCGCCGATCATGCCCCTTCACGCCCGCGCGCCCGCGACCAGAAGCGCTCCGCATATCGCGCGCACCTCCCCGACCGCGCTCTGCGCCATCGGACAATCGACGCCCGGGGGCATACGGCGAAACCACTTTGTTACGGTAATGATAGGGCTCCTCCATGCCGAGAATGGGCCTCATCGCTCCCTCCGCAGCCACATCGTCGAACAGCGCGGCCACGCGCGCGTCCTTCTCCGTCAGTTGCTCGGCATAAGGCCGCCCCACATGCTGGCACGCTCCGCATTCCCTCTCGACGGGACATCGGCGCGCATCGTCCGCTCCGCATGATGCGCTCCGCAAAGCGACCCCCGCACGCCCCGCAGCCTCTTCCTCAGCCTCGCAGCCCCTCCCCTCCGCACGCGCCTCGTCCATCGCATTCATCCGAGGAAGCACCGGGCGATCCGCGCGCCCTGCTGCAGCCCTTGCACGCGCATAGCTCGCCGCCGGGCGACGCCCTTTCCCGTTCCGCTGTTTTCGATTCGCCATGAAATCCTGCTCACCGTTCGGACCAAAACTGAACTATAGTATACGCACCGAGCATGTTCCTGCGTCGAGGAAAGAAGGATTCCATCATGACCAAGTTCACCAATGTCATCGTCCGCCGTCCTGCCAAGTCCATGGTGGATGGCATCACCTCGGCTCCCGAATTGGGAAAACCCGACTACGAGCTGGCGTGCAAGCAGCACGACGACTACATCGCGGCCCTCAAGGAGTGCGGCGTGGAGGTGACGGTGCTGCCTGCGCTCGAAGAGTTCCCCGACTCCTGCTTCGTGGAGGACCCGGCCGTCATCACGCGCTGCGGCGCCATCATCACCAACCCCGGCGCGGCCAGCCGCAACGGCGAGAAGGACGAGATCGAACCCGCCGTGCGCCAGTTCTTCGACGACGAGCACGTGGCGCACATCGTTTCGCCCGGCACGCTGGACGGCGGCGACGTGATGATGGTGGGCGACCATTTCTACGTGGGCCGCTCGGCCCGCACGAACGAGGAGGGCATCCGCCAGTTCTTCGAGATCCTGGAAGGCTGGGGCCTCGAGGGCTCCGAGGTGCCGCTCGAGCACGTGCTGCATCTGAAGACCGGCGTGAACTACCTGGAGAACGGCAACATGCTGGTGTCCGGCGAGTTCGTGACCAAGCCCGACTTCGAGCAGTACCACCGCATCGAGATCCCCGAGGACGAGGCCTACGCCGCCAACTGCATCTGGGTGAACGGCACCGTCATCGTGCCCGAAGGCTACCCCACCGTTCTCGCGGCCGTGCAGGACGCCGGCTACAAGACCATCACCGTGGACACGTCCGAGTACCGCAAACTCGACGGCGGCTTGAGCTGCCTCTCCTTGCGCTTCTAACGAGCGACGGAAAGTTGGCGGAGGATTCGCCCGCCGCCAACTTTCCGCCCTCTTCATCGCGCGCGGGAATATCACTTGCCCGGAGTTCGCCTAAAGCCCGGAATCGTTCGCAACGCGCATCTCTCGCCGCAAGCCAGCGATCCTTCGGACCGTGCCTCTCAAACAAAAGCCCTTTTCGAAGGATAGGCGGGAAGATCGGATTGCGGACTGCTTTCCGTGTTCTATTCTCACCGCGCATTCCCATCCCTTTTCACGTTCTTCGCCGCACTGCCAGCGCTCTTCCACGCTCTCTCATGCCTTTCAGCGATCTCCGTCGCGCCTGTCCACGTTTTCCGACCCCTTCCATGTACCCAGCCCACTCCATTCGCGCCGCACCGACGACTCGACGCTCGCAAGCATTCGCTCCCTCAATGCACCAGCTCACGCCTTTCGCCCTCACAGCACCAGGCCGCGCCATTCCTCGCTCCCTTCCTCCCACCCGCGCCTTTCCGCCCCCTTCCCGCACCTTTGCACACTCCTATTCGGCGCTCGAAGCGGTAACGGATTCATGACTTTTGCGCCTCGCAACACGCCACACGGTATAGTGGCTTTGGCAAGAATCACACGAAAGGCTCGCCCATGAACTTCATCATTCGCTGGCTCGTAACCGCCATCGCCGTGGGCGTGGCCGTGTGGCTAGTGCCCGGCATCGAGATCATCGGCGGCACGGAGGCGTGGGCGGCCATCGCCGTCTTCGGGCTCATCCTATCGCTCATCAACATCAGCGTGAAGCCCGTCATGCAGGTGCTCAGCCTGCCCATCACCGTGATCACACTCGGCATTTTTTACCTGGTGGTGAATACCTTTATGCTGTACGTGGCCGCATGGCTGGCAAACGGCATCTTCCAAGTGGGCATCGTCATCGCCACATTCGGCAGCGCCTTCATAGCATCCATCGTCATCAGCATCGTTTCGGGCATCATGAACGCCATCGTGGGCAAAGACTGACAACGCTCCTAGACGCGTCGCACGCATCTTCTTTTTTTGCAAAGGCATTCATTCTCGGCGGGCTGCGCCCAGACGAACATGCAGCCCTTATGACATTTGAAACACCGCTTCGACACGATTGGCCCGTGCCCGCACGAGCCGTACACAGACTGCCGTCAAAGCGAGGACGACGCAAACGGCAGAACAGCACCCACACTCACACGAATCCCCTGTGGCCTTCCCGCAAACCGAAACGAGAGCGAAACAGCTTGCGCCGTCCACCGCAGCCGAGTCGGGATGCGCCGCTCACCGCAGCCGAGCCGGGATGCGCCGTCCACGACGATTGAGCGGGAACAAACGGCCGCCCGGCTGATCGACGAAGCGCTGTCTCATCACTCCTCCCTCACATGTTTCACGTGAAACATTTATCGCAATGTAGTGCGATATAAGAACAAATGTTTCACGTGAAACATTTGGGAGGGCGATTCGCCGAAAAAGACATCGTTGCAAACGGCGCCTTCGACAACGGCTTCGACGATGTTGTCGAAGGCGCACTCCCTCAGACCCCCTGCTCCTCGTCGCCCCACGCCCTCGCTCAAGCACAGAAGAGGGAGGGAGGGAGG
>NZ_NFJP01000015.1 GCF_002159915.1 Gordonibacter sp. An230 | reverse complement strand
TGTACGATACGATAGCCGGCCGCAGGAGGCGGCTGGGGCTGGCCGCCTAGGCCGTCCGGAAAAACGTCCGCACCCCCATCGGGGTACAGAAATATTCGAATTTTTGCGTTCCCCTGCGTTTTTCGAGAATGCGCGATCACCCCCCCCCTCGCGCAGAGCGCGAAGGGGGGTCCCGTCTCCTACACGTAAAACAGCAGGTCGTTGTACGTGGGCACCGGCCAGTGATCGCGATCGACGAGAACCTCGAGCCCGTCAACGGCGGCACGCAGCTTGTCCATGATGGGAACGATCTCGTGCGCGTAGGTGTCCGCCTTCTTCTGCTCGTCGGCGATCTCAAGCGTCTCGTGATGGCGCTTGCCCAAGGCGCGCAGGTGCGCGTCGATCTCGCGAATGCCCTCGGTCAGACGGCGCAACAACTCTTCCTGCTGGTCGACAGGGGCCGTCGGGCTCGCAGCGCGGATGGCGGTGATGTTGCGCGCCACCTCGGCGGCGTAGCTGTTGATGGCGGGCAAGTACGCACGGCGCACCATGCGCTTCATCGTGCGGGCCTCGATGTTCATCAGCTTGTTGTACTTCTCCAGCTTCACCTCGTAGCGGCTGCGCACCTCCGTCTCGGTGAGCACGCCGAACGTCTCGAACAGCTCGATGCTCTCCGGCGCGACAAAGCACGGCAGCGCGTCGGCCGTGGTGCGGTGGTTCGCGAGCCCTCGGCGGGCGGCCTCCTCCTGCCATTCGTCGGCGTAGCCGTTGCCGTTGAAGATGATGCGCTGATGGCGCTTGAGCGTCTCGCGAATGTAGTCGATGGCCGCCGCCTCGAACTCCTCGCCAGCCTTCCCCTCCATCGCGTCGGCGAAATCCTTGAGGCTTTTCGCCATGGCCGTGTTGAGGATCATGTTGCAGTCGGACAGGTTCACCGCCGAGCCCGGCATGCGGAACTCGAACTTGTTGCCCGTGAACGCGAACGGCGAAGTGCGGTTGCGGTCGGTGTTGTCGATGAGGAAGTTCGGCAGCACGGCCACGCCCAAGTCCATGGCCACCTTCTCGGCGCTCGCGTACTCGTGCCCGTCGATGAGCGCGTCCACGATGGCGTCCAGCTCGTCTCCCAAGAAGATGGAGACGATGGCCGGCGGCGCCTCGTGCGCACCGAGACGATGATCGTTGCCGGCAGATGCGACGGACATGCGCAAAAGTTCCTGGTAGTCATCCACCGCCTGGATGACGCCGGTGAGAAACACGAGAAAGCGCAGGTTGTCCATGGGGCTTTCGCCGGGGTCGAACAGGTTCTTCTTGCCGGCAGACAACGACCAGTTGTTGTGCTTGCCGCTGCCGTTGATACCCTCGAAGGGCTTCTCGTGCTGAAGGCACACGAGGCCGTGATGACTGGCCAGGAGGCGCATCTTCTCCATCGTGAGCAGGTTCTCGTCGATGGCGCGGTTCACGTTCGTGAAGATGGGCGCCAGCTCGTGCTGCGCGGGGGCCACCTCGTTGTGCTTCGTGCGCGCCGACACGCCGAGCGCCCACAGCTCGTCGTCGAGCTCCTTCATGAACTCGTTGACCGTGGGGCGGATCGCGCCGAAGTAGTGCTCCTCCAGCTCCTGGCCCTTGCACGGCGCGTAGCCGAACAGCGTGCGGCCGCACATGACGAGGTCTTGGCGCTTTGCGTAGTCCTTCTCGGAGATGAGGAAGTACTCCTGCTCGGCGCCGAGCGTGGGCACGATGTGCTGCCGCTCCCAGCCGAACAGCGCAAGCACGCGGTTCGCCTGCTCCTCCACGGCGTGCATCGAGCGCAAAAGCGGCGTCTTCTTGTCGAGCGCCTCGCCGGTGTAGCTGCAGAACGCGGTGGGGATGCACAGCACCTCGTCTTTGATGAACGCGTAGCTGGTGGGATCCCATGCGGTGTAGCCGCGCGCCTCGAAGGTGGCGCGCAAGCCGCCGGAAGGGAAGCTCGAGGCATCGGGCTCGCCTTGGATGAGCTCCTTGCCGGAGAAGCTCATGATGGCGCGACCGTCCTCGATGGGGTCGAGGAAACTGTCGTGCTTCTCGGACGTGATGCCGGTGAGCGGCTGGAACCAGTGGGTGAAATGGGTGGCGCCCTTCTCGATGGCCCACTCCTTCATGGCGTGCGCCACGACGTTGGCCACCTCGATCTCGAGCGGCTGGCCCTCCTTGATGGTCTTGAGCAGGCTCTTGTACGTCGCCGAGGGCAAACGCTCCTGCATCGTGTGCTCGTTGAACACCATCGAGCCGTAGATCTCCGAAACCATCGCCATGGCTGCGCGCTCCTTACCTCGTCTTCGCACGCGCCGCTTCGGCCGCGCGCCTGCATCATCCGCATACGATAGCACGGCCAGCGGAGGAAACAGGGATTCAACATGCGGTTATCAAACTAACGGCGGAATGTTTCCAGGGGGTTTCGTCGAGCGCAACCGACGCGAAAGTCACAACACGCGCTCGTAGAGGGCGGCGGCGAGGGTCGGGTCGATGCCCGGATAGAAACAGGGGCACTCGCCCGCGCACGCAAAGCCGCAGGATTCGTAGAGGCGGCGTCCGCGCAGGTTGGAAGCGAACGTGTCCAGACGCACGGCCCTCTTGCCCGACGCGCGCGCCGCATCCGCGCTGGCATTCACCAGCTGACGCGCGAATCCGCGTCCGTGGAACGCGGGCAGCGTGGCCACCACGTGCAGCACGGCCACATCCCGCGGCGCCGCCTCGATCTGCCACGCGCCTCGTTCGTAGCCGGGATCCGCTTCGCCGTTCATAACGAGCGCGCATGCGAGGCGCGACGCGCCCACCGCCGCGGGCGCGTCGGGATCATCTGCGCCCAGCGCGCCCACGAGCACCTCGCCCGCCTCCACCGACGCCCGCAGAAAACCCTCGGAAGGATGCTCGCCATGCCTCCACCTCACGTCGAAATCCGTGCCGCGCATTTCATCGATCATCCTCGTGTAGAATTCCACAACCGTGTCGAGCTCGTCGACTCGCGCCGCCCGCACCTCCAACATGCCCGCCCCTTCCCACCTCTTCCACGCCTGCATCGTGTTCGCATTGTACCCGATCGCGTGCCGAAACGACCATCGGCAACGCGATCTGGGTCCGATCTTTGATGAGGCCGATGCGAAAGCTAAGAACTCGAGCGGAACCGAAGCCCAAACGCGCCGAACGGCGCGCCCGACTACGACATTGCCCTCCTACAGGTTTCCAAGAGACGAATGCCGTCGATCCAACGATGCACGATCTCGCAACGAGCGCCACGTCGACATCAACTGACACAAATCAGAGCTTCCGACGAGGAAGCGCACAATCCAAGCAGTCCGATTCCGACAACTCCGGTTTGATCGGCAAGCGGGAGCATGCAAGCTCAAGCATATAAGAGAAGGGTTTCGCTCGCCCCCGCCCGCCATCCGACACCGCTCGAAGGCGATCGCCCCATTCCCGCACCTCAAAACATGCTCACCCTACAAAAGGGAGTTCGCCCACGGCAAATGGCGCCATGCCAAGCAAGGGCGCATCAACATCGCTGATTGCCAAACATCGATGCGAAAATCCAACATGCCATTGCCTACAGAGCAAATATTGCAGAGAGCGAGAAGAACAGCTGAAAGCCAATGACGCACGCAACGAGCAACATCAAACCGCCAAGCACTTTGCCGAGGCCACCTTGCTTCTGCACTTGGATTTCCTCTTCGCTTGCCTCCTGGTTCCCCGCTATGCTCCGATACGCCTTGCCCATGATCAAGAGGATTCCCCAAACCACGAAAACGAGGCATAGCGGCGCTAGCACGATTGCTGTAATGACGTCGCCCATCATCGAACTCCAATCCAATTGGGGTAAGGCAATTGTATCGGAGTGCTGCGGCAGGCGCTAGGACGCCCTCTGCATCCACTCCTATTACTGAGCCGTTCGCCAGCGCAACGCCATTGACAACCATGACGGCAAACACCCGCCGGCGTCCGCAGCCCCAACATAGCTGACGCCAACCCCGACAGGCCACACGACAGCTGCGTAAAGAGCATCGATCGCACGCCCGCATCGCCGGCATACGACAGCACGCCAGCGGAAGAAAAGGAGCCCGACATGCGGCCATCTAACGCGTGGCGGAATGCTTCGAGAGGGTTGCGGCCCCCTTCCCCTAGGGACTCCCGCTCACACGTACGACCAAGGTGCGAGATCTCCCGCGGCGGCAATCTCGCGCACCGGCACGCTGCGCGCAAACCCGGGGGCAGACGGGCACGAGCCGGTCGCGGCCCAACGCTCAACCGTCGACACAATACGCTCGCACGCTCTGATCGGAAGCTCGCGCGCCGCCGCAGACGCGCCAGGAACGCCGCATTCCAGCGCATTGACGAACAGCGTCTCGAACGGCGCCGTTCGCTCATCGCCGAGGACGACGATGCTGAGAGGGGCCCGCCCGTCGTCGAACAGGCCGCCGGGCAGCGACACGACCGCGCGAACGCATCCCGACGAGATCATGGCAGCGCGCACGCGGGGCTCGCAACCCCTTGATTCGTGCAGCACGGCGTTGCTCGCCGCTAACACCGCGATGCCGCCCGAAGCCCGATGGGCAAACGCCTGCTGCACCCATGCGAGGTTCGCCTTGTTTCTCGGGGGAATGCCAAACTTCCAACGCGCATCGTCGGGGTCGGGCGCGCGATCGGTCCATTCCCCCTGATTGGGAGGCAGAACCGACACCACCACGTCAGCCAGTTCGCCCGCATGCGCGTCATCGCTCAACGCGGAGCCAACGGCCAGCGCGCCGTCGTCGAAGGACCACCCTTCGCAACGCGCAGCCATCTTCGCCGCAAGCGCGTCGGAGAAGCGGACGGTCTGACCGCTGCAGCGCACCGCAGGAACGAGTCGCCGAAACGACGCGAGCGCATCGCCTGTGCCCAGGTGCGGATCGTAGGCTTGCACGGCCGAAGGATTGAACGCGAGCGCGATGCGCGCGACGAGGCCGCTGACGGAAGCGGGGCACGGCGCGTCCGGATCGAGCTCGTTTCTCAGGGCGAGCCAACGAAGCAGCGCCCCTCCCTCATGGCCGATCCGCAGGTCGCGCACCCGCTCGACCATGCGCCGCTGCGACGAGGCGTCCAACGACGACGTGCTCAAAGCGAGATCGCCCAAAAACGACAGCCCTTCGTCTCGAGCCGCGAAGCACTCGAGCTCCGCATCGACCTGCTTCAGGGGATCCTCGGCCGAAAGAACGCGCGCCCAAGATGCGCCGCCGTCCGCCAACCGCACGAACAGCACCGGCAGCACCTCCCATGCCGCGTCGAACATCGATGCGACCGCGCCCTCCGCACAGGGGAGATCCGACCGAACATCCCGCACGAGAGCCTCAAGCTCCTCGCGCGCCGTCGGCCCGGAAAGAGGCGCGACGGCCTCTTCGCGTCCTGCGAGCAAACCGTCGACCAGCGCGGCGGCGGCCGCACGAGCCGTCCTCGCCTCGCGCTCGCGCGCCTCGATCTCCTGCAAGATCGCCCGCATCTCGGCGTGGCGCGCATCTCTCTCATCCTCCCCGATCAGGGGGACCTCCAACGCGGCAAGCTTCTCGAGCGGCAACGCCAGCGCCTCAACCACATGGTCGACCACTCGAAGGCGCGGACGAATGCCCAATGAGGCGAGCGCGAACACGAGGGCGTCCACGGTCAGCGGGGAGGACGAATCCACGGTCAAGGCAACCGTATCGGCCAAAGGATACGCGCCTTCGGGCATCATGTGCGCCACGAGGTACTGTCCTGCCTGACCCACGACGACGCACGGACCGCTCACCCCCACCTCGTCCGTGCGCGCCACGACGCCCTGCGACGAGACGACCGGCAACGCGCCCTTCGCGCTGCGCCTGTCGGCCGAGAGAGGCGATCCCCCGCGCACCGCGCACGCGGTTCCCAGCTCCATCGCACGCGCCGAGCGCCTCGCGGCTTCGCGGTAGGTTTCGACCCCTTTCTCGAACAGGCGCCGATTGCGCGACGCGCAATCGCGCTCGAACGCTTCGCATTCGTCCAGTCGGCGTCTCACCGCGCGGCGAACACGCGCATCGGGCCATGGTACGGGAATATGCCGCAAGCTGCTCTCGGTGAGCCGCACGATCTGCCCTCCCATGTCTGCATGCGCGGAGGCCGGGATGCGCGAGAGCACATGCCGCAAGTAAGCGGTGTCCTCATCGTCGTCGCATGCGATCACATGGTATAAGTCGGTCGCCGAGAACTTCCCGCGCGCCTCCGTCACCTGCAAGCACCCTGTGGGAGCCTCCACGTTGCACACCGACCCCAGCAGGAGGAACCGCCCCTCGAAGGCGTAATCGTCAAACGGGACGAAGCCCGTCTCGACGTAGAGACGGTACGGGCCCTTCCGCAGAAGGCGCTGCGCCCCGCGCACGGGCGCGCAGCGATCATCGAACAAGCGCGCGACCTCTTCCAAGCGCTTCATCTCAATCGCCATCGTATTCCTCCCTCTTTCTGAACTCCTCGACCAAATCGAACACCTGCTGCCGATTGTGGACGTCGAGCTTCCGATACAGGTTCTTGCAGTGCGAGCGCACGGTGTTCTCCGACACGAACAGCGTCTCCGCCATACGCGCCACGTCGCGGCCGCGCATGATCAGCTCGAGCACGTCGGTCTCGCGGTTGGACAGCCCGTAGGTCTTTTTCAGCAGACGGCTGTACACGGGAACCATGTCCTGCGCCACGATGACGTTGCGCACGAGGGGGCGAGGCGCAGAATGCCCGCCAGACGGACGCACCGCCGAACCGCCGTCCCCAACGGAGGGCACGGCGCCTTCGGGCTCGGACTCGACGTCGCCGCCGATAGGGTCGAACGCCCGGTCGGCCTTCTCCCTGCGCCGCAAGTTGACCACAACCCCCGCAAACGAAAGCACGTAGGTCGACATGAGCGCGATGACGAGGATCTGCGACACGTCGTACGTCTGTCCCAGGGCATCGCCTACGGCGCGTCCTATCAGCACCCCGCCGTACACGATGCTCGAGAACACGCCGAACACCGCGATCGGATCCACTTGGCGCAAGTGGGCGATCTTGATGCAGGTGATCATCATGAAGATGGACACAAGCGAGAACGCCGCGTTCGCCACGCCAGCGAACAGCATGCGGTAGCCCGCGTCGAAAAACGGAAGGAATAGAAATCCGGTCATCACCGCGAGAAACACCGCGGCGTACACCGCCGGAAAAGAAAGGCGACCGTGCACTTTGTCCCACATCAAGGCCAGGCCTCCGGCCGCAACCAGCATCCCCAGGGCGAGCGTCACGTTCAAGACGGACGAATCGCTTCCGCTTTGCTGGGCGAACATGCGCGACACTCCGCCGACGTAGCCGATGGCCGCGATGCACAGCATGTAGCGCCATGTGCTGGACACGATGTTCGCAAGCGTGGCGCCGCCGCTCTGCCCAACGACTATGCCCGAAGAATCCCGTCGGAACACGCCCCCGCGGCATCGACGCAAAAACAGCGCGTTGAGCGCCACGATGCCCAGAACCGCGATAGCGTACAGCCAATACGAGGCGATGCATGCCACAACGAGGTAGAGCACCGCCGACAGCGCGGATCCGGCGACGATCCGTCGCGAGGCGATGTCCGCATCCTGCTCGGAAAACAGTCGCTGCCACATCACGAAGGACAAGGACGATCCCGCCCCGACGAGAAACGCCGAGAGGTTCTGCAACGCGGCATTCCTCACGACCACCGTCGCGAACAGCCCCACATACCCCAGCGTGAGGCACACGGTCGAATGGTACGTGGTGTCGCGTTTGCATTGCGACGGGAAGCAGAGGCATCCCAGCCCGAACGCAAGCAAGACGCCGATGTAGCCGATCGACCGCACCGTCTCAACGCCGTCCATGCCGCTGAACGACACCGACGTCATGGATGCGATGCGCAACAGCCCCCATGCCGATGTGGAGCTCAAAGTCAGATAGATGGCAAATCCGACGCTGTATGCGTCGAACGCGCGCGACACCTTCCTCAACATGGCACCCTCCCCGATGCTCCTCCCATGATGCCACCATACCGTCCCCGCTCCCTTTTCGTGGGTGAAAACGGCGAAATTCACCCATGCCATGTGAGGTTTTCCGACGAAATGTTCGTACACTGCGAACCGTTGGGCACGCATGCGGTTCTGCATGCCGGGAGATTAAGGAGGAGCGTATGAACACCAAGGGAGCGGCCTTCGATCGCCGCAGTTTCCTCAAAGGCGCGATGCTCGCAGGCGCGGGAACTGCCGCGTTCGGATTGGTGGGGTGCGCCGCGAACGGAGGCGCCAGCAATGAAGCGTCGTCGAACGCTTCGACGGGCTCCGGAACCGCGGGGCAGCTGAACGCCGAGACCATCGACAAGGGAACCTGGTCGTTCGAGGTCGCGCCCGAGCCCGTTGCCGAAAGCGAGATCGTCCAAACCTACGAGGCCGACATCATCGTCGTGGGAGCAGGCGTGTCCGGCTTGGCCTGCGCAGCGTCCGCCACGGAAGAAGGGGCCGATGTGATCCTGTTCGCCGCCAGCTCCCAGCCGGTTGCGCGCGGCGGATCCAACCATGGCATCGGAACGAAATTCCATGAGCGACTGGGCATCACCGACTACACGAAAGATACCGTCGATGGCTTCATCCGCCAGGAGCTGGCACGCAACGGCTACCGGGTTGACCAGAAGAAGTGGTACAAGTGGGTCAACAACAGCGCCACCACCATGAACTGGCTCATCGACCTCATGGAAGCGAAGGGCTACATCACAACGATGGAGATCGGCTACACCGACACCGAGGGCGTGTTCACCGCGCACCCAGGATCCCATAACTGGGTGGAGCAGGCGGACGGCAATGAGTCGGGAGCGGCCACGGGCGAGAACCTTGTCATCGCCATGTATGAGGAGAAGATCAAAGAGCAGGGCGGCCAGATCCACTACAGCACCGTCGGGCAGTACCTCGTCCGCGAGGACGACAACACCGGACGCGTCTCCGCCATCGTCGCCAAAGACCCCGACGGCAACTACGTGAAGTACGTAGGCAGGAAAGCCATCGTGCTCGCGACGGGAGACTTCTCTGCCAACCGGGACATGATGGCGAAGTACTGCTCTTGGGTCGCACCGCTTTTGCAGTACAACGAAGTGGATTACGACGCCATGTTCCAGTTCGGCGGCCTCGGGCCGGGCGACGGCCAGAAGATGGGGCTGTGGGTAGGCGCCGCTTGGCAGCAAACGCTTCCGAACGCGCCCATGATCGACGCCGTGGGCCCCATGCCGTACCGCCAGTCGATTGCCGACTTCTCGGGGCTGCTGCTCAACAAGAAGGGCGAGCGCTACTCGAACGAAGACGTCATCTTCTCGTACGGCACCTACGCCATGATGATGCAGCCCGACATGACGCGCTACGGCATCTGGGACGCCGCCTATGCGAACTGGTTCGACAGCTGGGAAACGTTCGGCACCACCATCGTGGAGAACGAAGGCAAGAACCCGACCACGCCCGAAGAGCAGCTCGCCTCGTGGGACAGCAACGTGGGGAAGGGAACGTTCGTCAAAGGCGACACGGTCGAAGAGGTCATCGCGCAGCTTGACGGGCTCGACCCCGAGAACGCGAAGAAGTCGGTCGAACGCTACAACGAGCTGTGCGAGGCGAAACACGACGACGACTTCCATAAAAACCCTGCGCTCCTCGCGCCGATCAAGGAAGGGCCGTTTTACGGGTGCAAGCTCGAGATGAACCCCTCCAACTTCCTCTGCGTGACGGGAGGCCTGCGCACCAACGAGAACATGCAAGTGTGCGACGAGCAGAACGAGCCGATCAAGGGCCTGTACAATCTGGGCATCATGGTGGGCGACAGCTACGCGAACTGCTACAACTTCGCCATCTGCGGCCACAATCTGGGCATGAACTGCAACACCTTCGCCTACATGCTGGGCAAGGACCTCGCCAAAGCGTAACCGAATTTCCGGCGGTCGGCCCGCGCTCGCGCCCGCCGACCGCACACTTTCCGAGGCGCGCTGGGGCCATCCTCCCTCCCTCGGCCCCAGCGCGCTCCAAAACATGCCCCCCGAACTTTATAGTAAAGCGCCGCCGACCTTCGCCGAGCCGATGATCGCATGCGGCTCGTCGTCGATGAGGGGATGCGCCTGATCGCGCGCCAAGCGCCAAGCGCCTCGGCCTCGCGCTTCGTCTTTAGATCGCAGCCTGAGCGAAGCCCGCCGCATACCCCAACGCGACGGGCTTCGGATGCAGCACACATCCTTGAAGGGCGGCGCCCCGATCAAGACGCGGGCGAGGTTTCCCGCAGAGATCCGCCGCGGAAGCCGCACGACCCGCAGGACCCATGAAAGTTCCGGGCGCTCGTTGCAGCCGAACGAGCTTCGCGCTTGCGGCGCACCGCAACGATATCGGCATCGACAAACCGCCACGCTACATCATGAACACCTTGTATGCATTGGCACAGTCGTCCAAGCTCTTCTTGATGGAGGCCTCCCCACGCAAGTACGTCAAGGACATTCTCGTGAAACGCCACTGTCCATCGATTTTCTCGTACGCATTATCGTAATGAGCGCGACCAACAAACTCGCCGCCATGCTTCGCGTCGTACAGATCGTCTTGGAGGGCCCAATGCGAAACAGCCGTCCCATCGCCGGTCAGATCAATCCAGTGATGATGACCATGATGGCTCGACGTGACGCCATCGGCGAACTTGGCTCGCATCGTGGCGATCATTCCCTCGCGCCCCTCATAACGCCCTCCCGTCGTGTTGTTGACGAACACGAAATCTTCGGCAAGGCAAGCCCGCAGTCCATTCCAGTCCTTCGCGTCGAGAGCATCCCAGTACTCGGCTTGGAGTCGCTCTATAGCTCTGATGTCTTCCAAGTCCTGTAATCGACGCTCCAAATCTTCCAACGTCGTCATGCCTGCTCCCCTTCCAGCGATGATCTACGGCAAACTGAACCCGCCTTCTTCATAGATGGTTTCCCCCGTGATGAACGATGCGTCCTCCGAAGCCAGAAACAGGGCAACGCTTACCATCTCGCGGACCTCGCCGTAACGCCCGAACGGCATCTTGGCCAAAAACGCAGCGCTCCTTTCGGGATCGTTGATCGTTCCGGCAGCGATGCGAGTCCGCGACGTCCCCGGAGCAACCGCATTTACATGTATGCCGTATTTCGCAAGTTCAAGCGCCATGATCTGCGTGAGCATCTTCACTGCGGCTTTCGATGGACCGTACGGGGTGACGCCAGCAACGGTCTTGCGCGAGGTATTTGAGCACGTGTTCACAATGCACCCTTCAACGCCGAGATCGACCATCGTGCGCGCAACGGCCTGACCAACGTAGAACACGCCATTCAGATTCGTGTCCATTACATCGAGCCAGCCCTCCTTGCTACACTCGAGAAACCCCTGTCGATGAACGATTCCGGCGTTGTTCATGAGCACGTCGATGCGTCCGTACCGTTCGATAACGTTTTGAACACCTTTTTGCACCTGGTCGTAGTCGCGCACGTCGCAATGCACGCAATAGACGCGATCATTGCCGTCGAACGCCTCCTCCATCGTATCGTCCTCGATATCGAAGACGGCAACCTGAGCGCCTTCCTTTACAAGCTGCTCCACCATGCCGCGCCCCAAGCCATTGGCGCCACCGGTGACCAACGCGATTTTGTCTACAAACCGCTCTCTCTCCATCGTCATCATCCTCCTTATCGAGCTACGGCTAGAGGCTCTGCCCGCCGTCCTCGAAGATAATCTCTCCCAACATGAAAGAGGACTCTTCGGAAGCGAGGAACAGCGCCGTATCCACAGCCTCCCTCACTTCGCCGTAGCGGTGCATGGGAATATCGTTCAAGAACTGCTCGTTCATCTTCGGGTTCGAACGGGTCGGCTCGCTCATGCGGGTCTTCGTCGTGCCAGGCCCGAACGCGTTGACGCGTATGCCGTACTCGGCAAGCTCCTTGGCGAACTGCTTCGTGTAAATGGAGATAGCCGCCTTGGTCGCCGGGTAGGCTCCGAGGTACTTCGGGATGAAACGGAACGTGTTCGAGGACGTGTTGACGATAACGCCCTTCGTCTTCCTCTCCACCATACGCTGAGCCACGGCCTGTGCCACGTAGAACGAGCCGTTCAGATTGGTGGCGACCACGCGATCCCACGCTTCCTTCGGGCACGTGAGCATGCCGTATTTCTCTCCGTCCTTGAAGCAGATCCCGGCGTTGTTCATAAGGATGTCGATACGACCGTACTTCTCGACGGCCTCGTCCACCATGCGATGCACAGCATCGTAGTCAGTCACGTCGCATGTAATGGTATGGACGCGCTCTTCGTCGCCGAACGCATCCTCGAGCGTGTCGACTTCGATATCGACCGCAACGAGCTCCTCGACGCCTTCTTTTAGGAAACGCTCGACCATGCAGCGTCCGATCCCATTCGCAGCCCCGGTCACCAGCACGACCTTGTTGTCAAATCGAGTCATGATACACCCCTCTTCCACGCAGTCCGACCCGAACGGCCTTTTCGGCATGCCGTCACCTCTCGTCGGCTGTTGCCAAGTGAAGATAAGTCGTAGCGCCTCCATCAGCTGCGATGAACTCGCCGTTGATGAAACTCGAATCATCGGAAGCAAGAAACACGACGACTGACGCTATTTCCTCGGGCAGCGCATAACGCTTCATAGAGGACGCTTCCACCAACCCTTTGCGGTTTTGACCACGAGGAAGCGTCATGCCAGAAAGCACCAAGCCGGGATTGACGGCGTTGACGCGAATACCGTACGCTCCCAGATCGGTGGCGGCGGCGCGCGTCATGCCCATGACAGCCGCCTTGGCCATCGCGTAGCCGATGAAACTTCCTGGCCCAAAATGCGTGCCTTGGTACGAACACGTGTTCACAATGGTCCCACCGCCCGATTCGATGATGGCGGGTGCGCAGTAGTGCATGCCGTTGAACACCCCCCAGCAGTCCACGTCCATGATGCGATTGAGCGATTCTCGCGTCTCGGTGAGAACGGTGCCGTTCTGGCACATGCCGGCGTTGTTGACGAGCACATCGAGCCGACCGCTCTCGTCGAGCACCTTTTTGACGAACGCCCGCCAGGCATCCTCATCGGCAACATCCATCGGAAACGCCACAGCCTCCCCGCCGTCGGCGTTGATGGCGGCCTCGACGCGCTTCAGCCCCTCTTCTTCGATATCGGCCATGTACACTTTGGCACCCTGCTGGGCGATCATCTTCGCTTCCATTTCGCCCTGACCGCCCGCCGCACCGGTGACGATGGCCACCTGGCCCTCGAACTTGCCCTCCCCTTCGGCGACGCGAGGCCAACGCTTGGCTTGCGCCTCAGCGTAGATCTTCTCTTCGAACTCCTTCTGACCGGGACCAGAGACAATGGCGTTGTCGAAAAATTCGGAACGCTTTGACTTCATTGCAATTCCTACCTTCCCTCGACGAAGGCCGCGCAGCGCTGAGCTTCGCAACGCGGCCGACAGGCCGTTTACTTCGCCAGCTCCACCGGAACAGCTTCAACGAAATAGGTCGTCACCGTGCCGATGAATTCGGCCGCATGCACGCTGGCTCGCAGCTTGAAGCCCGCCGTGCCACAGCACTCGTCAAAAGCATCCATGTCCTCGAACCAAAACTCCACCATGCCTTCGACGGGCAGGTCGGCATAATGAACGGGCTTTTCCGCCACCAGACGATCGACGACGAGGTTCTGGTTGTACCCGCAGTACCCGCTCATCAGCTTCACGAGCACAGAATGGGTGTACCACCATTCGTCATGGAACGTCATGGCATCGACGCCCTCTTTGCGATCGCAGAAGGAAACCCGCTTGATCGCTTTCCCATCAAGATAGGCCGGAACGAGCGTATCCTTCTTCTTCACGACCACCAATGTGGAAAGGGGAGTTTCAACAATCGGCTCCAAAGCGGTCAGCACCGTATCGCCAGACTGGCGATACGCCTCCTGCATGTCGCCGTAGCTGTCAAAAAACATCTCGATAAACCCATCGATGTCGATGGCCCCGCGACCTAAATGGGAACGTTGCTGGCGATCAGTGACAAAATTGATCTCGCACTTCCTAAGCTCGGGCATAGAGGCGACAACCTTTCGCACATCGTCCATCATCGCCTCTCGAAATGCATGTTCGGAAATCCCCTCGCGGCGTTTCAGCAAGCTGATCCTGGAAATCATGTCGAACTCCTTCCTTGGAACGTTTGTGGAACCGTCCTGTTTATCAGCTGCGCACCCAGACGCGCAGCTTCACAGGTAGCTATCTGCGATTAGGCACAACGACCTTACGCACTTGCCTCTTCCTTGGCCTTCATCTTTTTGTAGAACATCCACGCAAGCACCAAAAGCACGAGACCAGCAAGGCATAGCAACCCGAGAATGGGAAATGCCGAACTGTAGCTGCCCGTGGTTGCCAGGGCATTTGCGGATATCACTGGCCCAATGAACGATGCCAACGTATAGCCAATGAACATGAAGCCGTAATTTTGTCCAGCATTGCCCGGACCGTAGGCATCCGCACATACCGACGGCATGATGGCCATGATGCCGCCGAAGCAGACGCCCAGTATGCATGCTTCCACAATGAAGATCAGGGAGCTTGTAGCGTTGGCGAACAGGAACAAGTGAATGACCGCTGTCACCGCCACGGCAACGAACATGGTTTGGAAGCGCCCGAATTTGTCTGAGACGGCTCCGAGCCCCAAGCGACCTGCTCCGTTGGCAACAGCGAAAATGCCCACCATAAGAGCGCCCATAGCTGCATCCATACCAGCCTGAACCTGGCCTATCAAAGACACAGTGGACAACATCATCACACCGGTGCAGGCTACAGTGCCGAAGAACAACAGCAAAATCCAGAAGAACGGAGTCCTCAGCATTTCGCCAGACGTATAGTTCCTCACGTGCTTGGCATTGCTCTCAATCGGTGGCACCCATCCTTCGGGCTTGTAATCAACTGCAGGCATCTTCAAGAAACGGGACAGGACTATGAAACCAACGATGCAGAACACGCCCACAATGTTGAATGCGATACTCACATTAAAGTTCTCGATGATCATGTTGCCAGCTGGGGCCGAGAACAATGGGTAGATGGCCATGATGGCCAAAGCGACGCCGTTGGCGAATCCTCGCTTGTCAGGATACCATCGTGTAGCGATGGCGAGAGAAAGGTTGTAGCATATGCCGTCGCACACACCCACCAATAGACCAAATGTCACATACAGGACGGGAATGCTACTGGCAAAACCCGTAAGGAACCAGCCCAATCCGAAGCCGATGCCAGCAATGGTCATGATGATATGGGCGGGCACCTTGCGCTGCAACCATCCGCCAATGGGGCCGCTCAGGCCAATCATCGCGATGACGATAGTATAGGCGAACGACACCGACTGAGGCGAAAACCCATATGCCTCCATTAAGGGCTTCTGAAAAATGCTCCAGATATTCAGCGATGCCGTCAGCGCTCCGCACAAGGCCGCGCAGATCAAAATGACCCCACGGCGATACGTTTTAACTGACATACGTTCTCCTCCTTGCTTTCCTTCGAAACTTTCTTCCGAAACGAAAATCGGTTCGTTTCGCATGAAGATCCTGTCTCGCTATGCAATCACCTCCTTCGACGCAAAACCGCACCCAATCTCATTTCCTGCATTCCACGCTCTGTCAAGGCGCGCATCGGTACGATGCAGAGCGAGTCAATGTTCTATACAAGACAGCCCACGCGTCGGCCGTCGGCGAACGCATGCTTGAAAAACGCGTTCTCGCCGCCGAGCGTCGAGCCGATTTCGTGCACTTCGGGAACAATCGTCGAGACCATCTCGAAAAACGCCGCATCGCGCCGCTCGGGCAGCATGACCATCATGGAGTCGCACGGCACCAGCTCCTCGCCGCCCTCGGCGAACCTCAGCAACGCCCCCTGCTTGTTGAATTCGGCCACCGTGGCGTTGCGCACCACGCGGACGCCTTTGCGGTCGAACCACGGCTCGATGCGCTCCTTGTACTTGATCGGGATCAATCCGCCCACGTCTCCGTCTTCGGCAACCAGCACGATGTCCTTGCCGCGCTTGCGCATGAACTCGGCGCATTGAGCGCCTTCGGCTCCGGCTCCCCAGATCACGATCTTCTTGCCCACGGGGAAGAACTTCTCGCTCATCGTGGCGAGCTTGTCCGGCCCGAACATCTTGAGCGGCACCTGCGCGAGCTTCGACATCAAAGGGATGGTGAACACGTTCTTGCGGTTGATGCCGGGGATATCGGGAACATAGTAGGGCGACGAATTGGCCAGAACCACCGCATCGGGGGCCTCTCGGCGAACGAGGCGCTCGTCCACTTCGGTTTTGAGCTTCACGTTGACGGCCGACTTTTCAACCATGGCGGTCAGATGGTCGTAGATGTGCATGACCTCTTCGCACCCGCCGCTCTTGATCATGGCCGCCAGCTTGGTGCGGCCGCCCAGGGCCCCCGACTTCTCGTACAGCGTCACGTCATGCCCGCGCTCGGCGAGGGTCAAGGCGCACTCCATGCCGGCAGGGCCGCCGCCCACCACCATGACGCGCTTCTTCTTCTCGACCGGTCGAGCGGCGAGCTGGCGTTCTTGGCCCAGCGTGGGGTTCACGCGGCAGATGCGCGGCTGCGTCACCGGGTCCTCGCAGCTCGCGCAGCGCGTGCAGCGCATGATCTCGTCGGCGCGCCCCTCTTCCACCTTCCGAGCGAACCAGGGGTCGGCCCACAGCGTGCGCCCGAGCGCGATGACGTCGGCATCGCCGGCCTCGAGCACGCGCTCCGCCAAATCCTCGTTCATGCGGCCCGCGGTGATGACCGGCACGTCCACCGCGTTTTTGATCTGCCGCGCAACGGCCGTCCACAGTCCAACGCCTCGGTATTCGTCCATGTAGGGCTCCATGAACGCATCGGGCTCAGGATAGGGGAAGTAGTCCGGGCAGTAGCGAAACGGCGCGGGGCCGTATCCGTATCCGGCGATGCTGATGTATTGCGCGCCCGCATCGACGAAAGCGCGAGCGTTCTCGGCGGCCTGTTCGGCCGTGATGCCCTGCTTCGTGGGGTGGAACTCGCGTCCGTTCAGGCGGCAGCCGATGACGAAGTCGGGACCGCACGCCTCGCGGATGCCCTCGATGATCTCGCGCACGATGCGCGTGCGGTTCTCGACGTTCTGGCAGCCGTACTCGTCGTCGCGCTTGTTCCACAGGGGGCTCACGAAGCTGTCGAGGAAGTACCCGTGCGCGACGTGCACCTCGACGGCATCGAACCCGCCCTTCTGCAAGCGCACGGCGGCTTCGATGTGCAGGCGCTGCTTCTCGTGGATCTCGTCGACGGTCAGGCCGCGCGGTGCTTGGCACCACGGCTTGGGAACCGGCATCTCGTCTTCGGAAAGCGTCGACGAGGAGATCGGCGCCGGCCCGTTCGGATTCGGGACGGCCGACGGGCCGATGTGGTGCAGCTGCCCAATGGTGAGACACCCATGTTTGTGGACGGCCTCGTTGAGCTCGATCATGCCGGGGATGAACTTGTCGTCGTAGGCACCGAGGTAGATGCCTCCCGCAGGCTCCCACAGTATTGCCGCGACGTCGATGGCCGCAACGCCCCCCTCCGCCATGTTCTCGTACATGGCGATGGCGTCGCTGCCGTCGGCAGTGCAGTCTTCGTTCCAGCGCCACGACGACTGCGGAGCCTTGATCATCCTGTTCTTCAGCACGAAGGTAGGCGCTATCTCTATCGGAGACAAAAGCTTCTCGTAGCTTTTCATGCAACTCCCCTCCCAAGTCTTCCGATTACAGCTTGAGCGCCGCGGCGCGTCCCTGGCCCACCGCGTCGACCATGAGCGTGCTGCCAGGCCCCTTGCATGCGCCGATGGGATACACCTCGGGAGCAAGGTCTTTCAGCTGGTCGTACAAGCTCAAGCCGGAACCAGGAGACTTGAACACGAGGATGCTGTCGGCCTTGAGGTAGCGCTCTTCGCCGTCTTTGGCGTACGCGATGCCGCGCTTGTCGATCGAGCGGTACTCCACGCCGGCGACGATATCCACGCCGTTGTCCTGCAGCCACTTGAGCGAGCGGCTCTTGTAGCGCGGCGGCAGGCCCTCGCCCACCGTGTCCAAGTCCTCGAGCACGGTGACGTTCTTGCCGCGCTTGCGCAGGAAGATGGCGCCCTGCACCCCCTCGATTTGAGCGCCGAGCACGACGCAGTTCTTGCCGATGCCCGGCAGGGCGATCTGCGAAAGCTTGTTGATGGCGTTCGCGCCGAAGAGCCTGAGGGGCTTTTCTGCCAAGCGGGTGAGCTGGGGAACCGTGGAAACGATGCCGAGGTCGATGCCCGGGATATCAGGCGTGCCGTACACCCCGCCGGTTGCAACGATGATGGCGTCGGGCTTCATGGCGCGCACGTAGTCGGGCGTCACCGTCGTCTTGGTCTTGATGGTCAGCCCTGGCGTCTTCTTGGCCTGGGACGTCAGCCAGTCGATGAGCGCGGGTACGTTCTCGCACACGGTGCCCTTCACCATGGTGGCCAGGTTCAGCTCGAGAGCCAAGACGGACTCCTTCTCGCACAGCACGACCTCGTGGCCGCGCTCGGCGGCCACGCGAGCGGCCTCGAGCCCCGCTGCGCCGGCGCCCACCACGAGCACCTTCTTCTTCGCCTTCGCGGGCACGACGGCCATTTCGCGCTCGCGGAGAAACGCCGGGTTCACGCGGCAGCGGCGGTGCGGCGTCTCGTTCATGCGCAGCTCGTCGCACGTCGCGCAATGGTTGCAGCGGCGGATGTCCTGCGCGCGCCCTTCCGCGATCTTGTTGGGCATGTCGGGGTCGGCCCACAGGCCGCGCGCGAACATGGCCAGGTCGACCTCGCCCTTCTCGAGCGCCGCTTCGGCCTTTTCCGGCGTGGCGAACCCGACGCCGAACACGGGAGCGGACACGGCCTGTTTGATGGCGGCGGCCGGGGGGATGGAGAGGCCTTCGCCATCCAAACGGTCGAGGTACTGCTTCATGTCGTCGTCGGGCGACGGGTACATCCAGTAATCGAGCGCGAACTGCATGGGAACCGGGCCGTAGCCGTAGCCCGTCACGCTGATGTAGTCGGCGCCGGCGGCATCGTAGAACTTCGCGATCTCGACGCCCTCCTCGATGGTGATGGCATCCGGATGGCCGTACTCCTGGCCGTTCGTGCGCACGCCCACGATGAAGTCCTCGCCGCAACGCTCCTTCACGCCCCGGATGATCTCGCACGCCAGGCGCGTGCGGTTCTCGATCGATTGGCAACCGTACTGGTCGTCGCGATGATTCCACACGCGCGAGGCGAAGCTCAGCAGGAAATAGCCGTTCGCCGCGTGCACCTCGATGCCGTCGAGGCCGGCCTTCTTCGCACGCTCGGCGGCGTCGATGTAGCGCTCTTTGAACGCGGCGATCTCCTCAAGGGACAAGCCGCGCGTAGGATGGCAGTACGGCTCGGGACTCGGAAGCTCCTCTGCGCTCAGTGTGGACGAGCACCACGCCCCTCCCTTCGTCTTGATGGCGGCGCCGTTTTGGAAGATCTGGGCGATGAGCTCGCACCCGTTGTCGTGCACGACGTTGGCAAGCTTGGTCAGGCCCGGAATGAACTTGTCGTCGTACAGGCCGCCAAGCGGATAGGTTTCCACGGTGTACACGCCGCCGTCGGCATCGTCGATGAGGGTGGCGGGGTCGTCGCAAATCATGCCGCCCAGGATGATGGCCGATGCGCCGCCTTTGGAGATGGCGTCGTACAGACCGACGATGCGGTCGTTGCAGAACTGGCCCGGATCCCACGACATCGCGGACGACGGCGCTTTGACCATGCGATTGCGCCAAGTGTGGGTGCCGATGGTTATCGGCTCAAGCAACTTGTCATAAGCTCTCATAGCGTTGTTCCCCTTCTCATTCAATAAGCTGCATCGTGTTGGTGCTCGGCGAGTACGCCTTCCTAAACGGAGGGCGCGACCACGGGATAGGTCTCGGTCAGGTAGGTGTCGATGGTTCCGACGAATTCCGCAGCATGCGCAGACGCGCGGGCGAATTCGGGCGATGCGCAGAACTCCTCAAGCGCCTCTTGCGTTTCGAACCACAGCTCCACCAGGCCCTCAACCGGTAGTTCGTCATACGGCACGGACACGCCGCCGTCGATGCGATCGATGACGAGGTCTTGGTTATAGCCCACGCATCCGGGGATGGTCTGCACCAGGCGATCATGAACGTTCCACCATTCCTTGGCGAAGCACTCGGAGCTCACGCCCTCGGCGCGACCGAGGAACGACACGCGTTGGATGAGCTTCTTGCCGCGCAGGTGCTCGGGGATCTTGACGACGCTGCGCTTGGCCAGCACGAGAATCGGGCAGTGGGGGTTGGCGAACAGCGGGACATCGTTCGCCCCCTCGCCCTGCAGCGACTCCACACCCTCGAGCATGTCGCCATAGCTGTCGAACTGCAACTCCGAGTACCCGTCGATACGCACCGGACCCTGAGCACGGGAAGGCTCCGCACCGACCACGACGTGCTGGTCGTACTGACGCAAGTTCGTCATGGCGCTGGCGATGGGGCCGTGAACGTTCAACCAGTAGCTTTGGAATTCCTCGGCACTCATGTCCTCCCGCTTTTGCATCAAACCGCATCTGCTGATCACGAAAACATCCTTTCCGGATTGGACGTGCAAAAGGTGCCACAGCTTAAACATCGTTTTTATCTGCGAAGATACTGCCGCATTGAAACCGTCGCGCACATTCGCTAAGAACGTGGGCTATGCAAAGGCCTTGCACAACCGTATGCTACGGCCATACGAAGCAGGCCTCAATAACGCACTTCAAACTCATAAGGGCACTGAAAAGTAAGCATCTCCTCCCCAATCGCACAGCAATTCTTCGAATCGCGAAACGGGGATTCCACTACACCAACCTGGCCATCCTCATGAACAAGAGCGCCAACACCAGCACAGATGAAGTAACTAACACGTACGGCCCGTTCCATCGCAAACTGACCTCAACTGGCGACCGCCCGACCAAATTGGAGACGGCAACGACATTCGCAGACGCCGGGCAGAGCGCATTTCCCATCGCCCAGCTAATTGACAAAACAAGCGCTGCATAGACAGGCGTGACACCGCATCCGGAAGCGTTCATGACCCCTCCTGCCGCGGCAACAATCGCGACAGGATGGATGCCAACGGCCGAGGTTGCCAAAGTGAGACCGATCACCGCCACAGTGAGCAGCAACACGCTCTGCCCTACTGACTGCGCAAGCGCCCCTGCCAGAACGTCGCCCGCATGAGAAGAGCTCATACCCTGCGCGAAAAACCCTGCTCCGACGAAGAGCGCTATCTGGTTTCCCGCCAATGGAAGCTTTCTTTTGAAGTACTCCTCTCTGAGCTCTTTTTCATATACCGGCAACTTCCCGATGCCCATCATCCACGCAGCAGGAAGGAGAAGCGATGCCGTAGCAACCGCAACGATAACGGACAATCCCGCCATCTGGGAAAGAGCAATTATGAAAGCGATCAGAGCCAAAAAGAACACGCATAGTTCGATGATTTTCGGCAAATCGGGCACATCCGAACGATCCTCGCTCGTTTCCGTCGCGCGAGGAGAAGCCCTCCCCTTTTCCCCAACGCAAACCATAAGGGCGCCAACAGCGCCGGCGAGAAGCGCGCATGCGAAAGCGGCAGGGAAAAGCTCCATCCAATCGACGCCCGTCAATTGAACTGTCAGCGCAATTGTCGCCGACGTTGGCGCCCAAATCATACAAGTAACGAATCCCCTGCTCAAAGCCGCACTTATTAGTTCTTTTCTTTCGCAGTGGTGGCTTGTCCGTGATATCTCGTAAGAAAGAGGGACAGCTGCAATGCTCAACAAAACGCCCAGAAGGGCGGTCATGACGCTTACCAGAGCATAGTAACGCGTGCCAGTACCCGCATGCCGACCAAACGCCTTACGCAACGGATCGCCATACCCACCGCAGCGAATCGGAATTCCCAAAAGCGGCACCATGATGAACATGACAACAAGCTGAGAGTTTTCCTGCAAGGCCTGTTTCCATGCGGAAAGCGGCGCATGCGAGCAGATGAGCAAGACAGCACCCGAAAACAGCAGCAACGTGCCGATTGTTCTCGCCGACCCCTTTGAAGAAACGAAGCTCAGTGCAACCACAGCGGTCATCAAACCCAAATTCAGGGAGTCGATCAACGGAGATTCCAGAAACATGTTCGCGATAAAGCTTATACCGAAGCAAAAGGTGACTGCGCTTTTCGCAACGAGCAAGAGGTCCTTCGCGCCGGCCACACCGCACCCCCCCTCAAAAAACGGCAGAGCGCTTCAAAATGCGGAAGGAGCGCAGGAGAAAGCGCCCCTTTCCCCTGCGCTCGAAAAATCAGAACGCGCCGGCAATCCCGATCACCCTTCCTTGGAGTAAAACCCTTTCAGAAGAAAGACGCTGGTCAAAAACGTAATAAGGATAGCTCCGAGAATCAGATACGTAATGGACAGCTGATCTCCTGTCGCCGCTATGAGCGCAGTTGCCGCAAGAGGAGCCAAGCCGCCAAAGATGGCCGCTGCGAGATTGTAGGAAAAGCCCACGCCGCTGTTGCGGAGCTTGGTGGGGAACACTTCGGCAGAGACAACCGCAATGGCCACCGCGAGGATCGTCTGGAAAACGATGAGAATCCCCAACAGCGCGATCATGATAGCAGCGTTCGTCTGCTGCACCAGCACCGAGAAAACAGGATAAGACAAAAGAAGGAACCCCAAGCAGCCAACGATCAGGCATTTTCGTCTTCCTATCCTGTCGATAAGCATACCCATAACGGGACACAAGAGCAGATAGATCGCGATGACCGAAGTGTTGACCACAAATGCGCTCGATAGCGAGGTGTCCATGAACTCCGAAATGTAGGTGGGCATATAAGTTATCAGAAGGTAGTACGTCGCGCTGGAGCCCACAAGCAGACCCACCACCGTGACGATGGGCTTCTTGTAACGAAGAAACAGATCTTTGACGGGCGCATGGGGCTCGTCCGTCCCACCCTCCTGCTCTTTCATCTTGAGAAACTCCGGAGAGTCAGGGACGTTCTTGCGCATGTGAACGCCATAGACAGCGATCAGTATTCCGCAGGCAAACGGCACGCGCCATCCCCAATCATACAACGCTGCCTCGGGCAGGATCGTCGTGACAAGCAAACCTGCCGCAGAGCCGAGAAGAAGGCCGCATCCCACGCTGAACGGCTGCCAACTCACGAGGAAGGCCCTGTTGTTCGGCGTTCCGTATTCTGCGATGAACGTGAGCGACGATCCGAATTCCCCACCTGTCGCCAAACCTTGCAGAAGGCGCAATACGGTCAAGAGGATGGGCGCGACAATTCCCACCTGGGAATACGTAGGCAGAAGACCCATGCACAGAGTGCATACCCCCATGCAGAGGATCGTGAGCGTCAAGGCCTTTATCCTCCCATGCTTGTCGGCGTACATGCCAATAAGAATGCCGCCGATAGGACGAACGAGAAAACCTGTACCAAACACCAGAAAACTGAGCAAAAGTCCGACGATCGGATCGTCGGAAACAAAGAAGTCCCTGGAAATGATCGTTGCGAAGTATCCGTACAATCCGTAGTCAAACCATTCCAGCATGTTCCCAAGACTTCCTGAAAACACCGCCCTAGCAAGCGAGGTCTTCTTCTTTTCGGGTACCGTAGGTGCCTCCATATCTCATCCTCTCCCGAAAGATCCCAAGACGGTCACGCAACTTATAATGAATCATGAGCACTCGGCAGCTAGACCACCTCCCTCTCTTGCGCTATACCGCCTCTCACCGATGCGCTCGCACGGCTTAAGACACTGACATTTTGACCGGGAAGGCAAACATGGCAGCTTGGACAGCTTCACCCAAGCTTTCACGCTTCCGACATCTACACGATTTCCCGCGGGAAGTCCCATTACCGCAAGCTTTCCCCTACCCGCATGATGCGAGTATTCAAAATCGACTTCAATAACGCACTTTGAAGTCAGAAACATACGAAAAAGTAAGCGGTGCTTGCCCTCGAACCGTTCTTATTGGGAAACACGCCCACCTCGCACCGACCCTCTTTCCCAAACTGAAGGCGCGCGCATATGCGCGCGCCGGATATAACGCATCACGCTGTTTGCCGCCCACAGTCGAAAGAAGGAAAAGGAGCTGCCCCTTCTTAGCCCCACATATCAGAGTCGCACTGGCACAATAGGCTGCGACTTCACCAAATACGTCGTGATGTTATCGATGAACTCAGCTCCATGGGCTCCTGTGCGCTTAAACGCCGAAGTTCCGTAGCACTCGTCGAAAGCCTTCATGTTCTCAAACCAGAACTCCACTACGCCTTCGATAGGCAACGCTTCAAACGATGCCGGCTCCCCCTGCACGATCCGGTCGATAACGAGATTCTGATTGTATCCGGCATACCCAGTCATCGTCTTAACCAGAGCGGAGTGCATCTCCCACCACTCTTTTTGGAACGTTGCCGCGCTTACGCCGTCCTTGCGTCCGAGAAACGACATCCGCTTGATCAGGTTCTCGCCCTGCAGATAAGCGGCAACGGGCTTGTCCACCTTTTTCACCACGACAAGCGCCGGAACGTCGGGGGATGCGAATTGAGCGTAATCAACCGAAAGCGCGTCTTCGATTGCGGCCATATCACGCATCATGTCGCCGTAACTATCGAAGAACATCTCAGTGTAACCATCGATCTCCGTCGAACCGCGATCAAACGGCGAGCGTTGCTCGTTATCAACGACCACATTCGCCTCGCACCCTTTCAAATGAGGCATCGTTCCTACAAGCTTTCCATGCGCTTGTGTCAGGTACGCCGCGAACTCTTCCGAACTCAGCCCATCCTTCTTCTTGAGTAAGTTGATTCTCGAAATCATGCCGACCATCCTTTCTGCACCTCTCCGCCGTCATCGGGCCATGCGTTTTCTTGGAACGCGCCCTTGCCTCGTATTCTTACGACCTCGCGAAAAGCATGCAATATCGCACTTAATAGTGCGTTTCTCACCCAAAGGTGAGGAGTCGAACGATCAATCGCTCCAAAGACGGCTTGGCCGGCCGCCCTCTTGGCAACCGACCAGCACACCCGGCGATGAGACGGCAGACGGCCGTTATGCTTCCTTTATCCCCCCGCCCTCTCCCTCGCTTTGCGCAGAAAGCTTCGAGGTATCGAACTCCCAAATGATGCGCTCTCCGACATCCGCCCGAGAGACGCCGTCTGAGCTTCCGTACACTACCGCCCCGTTACACATTGTCCCCTTTGTTCTCAACAGCGTCTCTTCCGAAAACCCTCCGTACACAGCCCCCCAGTCACGGATGAAATACAGGACGTTTGCGAAGCTAATACCCTTTCTTGTAAGCAAATAGTCGACATGCAGAGGCTTTGCCTCGACGACGATCCGCTCGATGATCCCCTCCTGCTCAAGTTCGCTCAAATGCTGGCTAAACATTTTATGGGATATGTTGTAAGGAATGCTTTTTCTCAATTCACTATAGCGAGCCCTTTTGTCGGGAGCCATGCTCAGATACCACACTATGAAGGGCTTCCATTTCCCACCCAATATGGAAGCGACATACGAAAGGGAGCACGAGGTTAAATCGTCCATGTTCTCGAGCATTCACAGCCCTCTTCCTTCGATGAGCAATCCAGCGAACAGTCCAGGCAATTATAAGAAAAAGCGCACCCCCTCCCCGTTACCGACTCCATTAGTAAAACAACTGCATCGTGCCTGAAAAACAAAAAAACGATGCGATATGGGATTCCGGCCAATATTGTCCATCACCCATCATGCTTTCAAGCATTCGCGATCCTCTCGCCCAATCCTTGATCGCACCTTCATCATTCCCGGTTGCAAAGAACGGCTATCTTACAGCCTTTCACCTAGTATCATACAAGCAATTCGATGAACGCAAGAACTCACTTGGAAGTAACCACCCGACGAGGAATCGCATAATAACCCTTGCCTGCCTTCGGCGACCTTCGCCTTCCCTTTCGCACGCTTGCATCATTTTTGAGGGACCGGCGCCGAAACTTGCCCTTCAAGGGATGCCGTCAAACTTGTCGGCAACGTCTCCGCAGACGGGCGAATAACGCGCCCCGACCTCGAAAGCAATTAAAAACTGCTCGAGAGATGCACGAGAGCCGAACCCTCGCTCGCAAGCGGATCGCAAGCAACAGAGAAACCGACCTTCGCGGAATGCATATCCGACCATGAAGCCAGGCCCGCTCACCAATACTGCATCGACGTTAACATTCGTCGTCTCAAGCACTAGACACAACGCGCGTTGCCAAGTCCCTAAACCGTCGGCACGCGCGCATGCGAGAAACGGCGCGCGGCATGGGAAGGCGGCCTCCTCGCGGACTACGCGGGAAGGCCGCCGCACCTAACCGGGCGCACGTCTCGTCATCCGCACGCAATAGTGACCGGCGCATGAGGCAAAGGTCGAACACGCAGCCATCGAACCAGCCGAAAAGGTGGCGTCGATACGCCCCTCCCAATCGCCCAACAAAACGAAAATCGAGCGTGCGAAGACGACGAGTCCCGCCTCGTGCGGCCTGCCGTTTGCAAGGGGGATGGGGAGGGCAGGCCGCACGAGGCGGGACTCGGCAAACCCCGTCGCCCGCTTGCGGAGCGACGGGGCATCGGCGGATCAGAACACGAACAAGCCCAAACCGAGCGTATAGAACGCAACACGCATGGACACTGCTCCGACGACAGCGCCCAGCACTGCAAGCGCGTACAACACCGCATGCGACCGAGCGTCTTTTTTGAAGCGGGCTGCGAGCACGCATCCCAGGGGGACGAGCGTGCCCACGACGACGGCCCCCAGCCAGATCAGGAAGCTTTGGCCCGCGAACACGGAAGGCACATCGGTCATCGGAAAAGCGACCATCGTCGGATCCGAGTAGTATCCGATGGTGACGATGGAGCTCGCAGCCCCCTGCAGCACAACGGCATACGCCACGGCCGTCGCAACGGCCAGGACGGAGCCGACGAGAGCGATCAAACGCGCCGACGACGTTCCGCTATCGCGAGCGGCGAGCATGGCGAGCAGCATGGTGCAAGGGCCGAGAACGCACGCGTTGCCCAGCACGTAGAGCACCCATGCGATGCTGTTCCAAGCGGGACGGGCCGCCATCAGGTAGCTGTGGGCCATGATCCCGACCAAAGCGATCGACGCGACGATCCCAATGACGCAGATCGCCTTGCCCGGCACGCCGTTCTCGGCCCTCCTCATCTGCGCCAAATAGATGATGGCGACAATCACAAGCACCACGATGGCGACGAGCTCCTGCGTGATGCCACTCGTAACGTTCCCGAACCCGTTAAAGATCCGCTCCCAATGCTCCAGATGGAAGAGCACCGCAACGCCGCCGGCAACAAGCAGAACCGCGCTCACTACCCATGCGATCATCTGGCTTTTGCCGGACTTTTCAGAAAGCTCGGCACCGCCCGCTATGGCTACGAGGCACTGGGAGGCGAACAAGCCGGCAGACCACGCCACCAAAATGGTGAACACTATCAAAGGCCATTGAAGCTCCATCAGTTCTCTCCCCCTTGCCATTTCTCGCCACGCAGTATGTACATGAAACTGGGCTTGTTGCCCGCGTCAGGCAGGTAGTGCACTTCGGAATCCTCGTACGGTTTCACCGGGAAGTCGGGGCCTTCTCCCGTGGCGTCGCCCAAACGCACGCGGTAAGAGGACATGCCGTCGTAGGAGCGGTCATCCGGATTGTTTCCGGGTCCCTCGAAATTCTCGATTCCCGCCTCAACGTCTCCGAACCATCGCGCACGACCCCCGCATTGGCTCACGCACTGGGGCAGCTCTCCTTGCGCGATCTTCTGCTCGCACAGCGTGCACTTCTCCACGACGCGCTCGCTCTCGTTCAGATACCTGACGCCGTAGGGGCAGGCCATCACGCAGAACTGGCATCCGATGCATTTGACTTTGTCCACTTGGACGGTGCCGTCCTCGAGCTTATGGGTCGCGCCCGTGGGGCACACCTTCACACACTCGGGCTCTTTGCAGTGCTGGCATTGAATGGTGAGGAAGTACATGTACACATCGGGCCACTGGCCGCCCTCCGTGCGAGGGTTCGGCCCCACGCGCAGCACCTTGTTCCAATACGAGCCCAAAGGAACGTCGTTCACTACCTTGCATGCGACGCTGCACGCCAAGCAACCCACGCATTTACTGAGATCGGTGAGGATCGCGTACTGAGTCATTACTCGCCGCTCCTTTCATAGACGGGCATCCAGTCCTTCAAACGCGGATCGTCGCTTGTATGGATGACCTCCGTGCCGTCGTCCATGCAGGGAACCGGATTGCCGAACGGACTGTTCTCCGGCGTCGCCTTGTACACCTTCACCGCATAAGCGCGCAGGTTGGACGAGCCGATGATGCGATCCTGCGCATGGCGGTCTACCAAGCAGTTCACTCCGGAGAGCTTGAAGCCGCGATCAGGCTGCTTCGCTTCCGGGTACCACCATTGATGCTCGGCGTTCACCACGCCGGGAGCGATGCCGTAGTACAGGTCCGCAACCTCGCGAATCTTGCCATGCTCCGTTTCGATCCACACCCAGTCGCCCTGCTCGATGCCCAGCCGCTCGGCATCCTGAGGGTTGATCTCCAAACGCGGCACCGGCCACAGCTCGCGGCACCACGGAAGCTGGCGATGCTCGCTGTGGAAGTAGGTGCCTTGCCGACGTCCCGTGGTCATGAGGAAGGCGTTGTCGTCTTTGTAGGCGTCAGGATCGGCCACCGGGCTATGCGGGGCCTCTCGGAAGACGGGGAACACTTCGTTTTGCTGAAACTCCTCGTCGGAATCGGGAAGCTTCACCGGCTTGCCGTCGTTGTGCACGCCGTTGATCAGCCACGATTCGAGAACCGTCGACCATATCTCCTGCTTGTGCGTAGTGGTGCGCCACCCGGGGTTCTTCGCAGCGAAATCGACGTTGCCCGTCTCGTAACGGCGATAGCTTCCCCAATGGTCGGGGTTTTCCACCTTGAGATCGAACCAGCCCTTCTCCTGGAATTCCTTTTTGTACTCCTCCCAATCCTTGATGCGAAATCCCATGCTCAAAACGAAGCTGTTCACGGCGTAGAGAGCGTTATCGACCGGCCACATCTCGTCAGGCGTCGCACCGGGAAG
This sequence comes from Gordonibacter sp. An230, assembly GCF_002159915.1. Classification (GTDB taxonomy): domain Bacteria; phylum Actinomycetota; class Coriobacteriia; order Coriobacteriales; family Eggerthellaceae; genus Rubneribacter. Next base: position 62,390 of record NZ_NFJP01000015.1, on the reverse strand, counting down.
CCACGGCGTGCCGTTCTCCTTCGCCAAGCGCATGAGTATCTCCTGATCGGGCTTCGCCTCGCCCGGGCTCTCGATGCACTTCACCGTTGCGCCCAAGGCACCCGCGCCGCCTTGGCTCTTGCGCAGGCAGTCCATCTCCAGCCAATGCGCGGCGGGCAAGACCACATCGGCGATCCCATCGACCATGGGAGTGTGCCACAGATCGATCGAGCACCAGAAATCAAGCTTCTTGAGCTGCTCGTAGGCGTTCAGGGAGTTGGACTGGTTCATGAAGTCGCCCGCGGAGCCCGCCCCGCACGACACCTTGTACGGACTCCCCGTCTCGATGGCGTCGTACACGCTGGTCGCATCCGCGTATCCCTCGCTGCAATCCGAGCCGATGAGCGGGAAGCGCTCAGAGCCCAGAAGCAGGCTGCCGTCGTCTTTGTACTTGAACTGCTTCATCGCCATGGCCCCGAAGGGGATGGAGGTGCAGATGTCCATCATGCCGTCCCAAGCAAGCGTACCCCCACGTTGACCCCCGGGGACGTCCATGTTGCCCGTGATACCCACCAGCAGATCGCACGCGCGCTGGTTCTGCAACGCGTTGCAGGCATGTTCGGCGGCCAACATGTACTGGATGCCGCCGTTGCCGTAGCCGGTGGCCGGATCGACCGGCGTCGCATAGGTGATGGCCGCCTCGCGCAGCACGTCGGCCTTCACGCCGCTGATCTCCTCCACCTTCTCGGGCGTGTAGTCTTCGAGGAACTCGATGTAGCGCTCCCACACGGTGCGCACGTGCACCTTCGTGCCGTCCTTCAGCTCGACCTCGCGGCCGCCCTCCTCGGTGAACAGCGCCGGATACAGGCCTTCGGGAAATTGGGAGCGATTGGGCAGGAAGCCCTGACTCTGGCCCGTCGCATCCAGGCCGGGTTGATGGGGCGTGGTTCCCTCGGTCATGGGCTTCCAGTCCTCGCCCTCCCATCCGGGCGTATCGAGGCTGGCATCGTACCAGCTCAAGTTTCCGGTCAGCTCGTTGACCACCATGAAGCGCGTGTCCGATCCGCCCTCCTTGATGTCCGACTCCTTCAAAAGGCGCGTCTTGATGGACGCGGACTGCAGCGAGGACGAGCACGGGGTCGGTTCGAAGCTCTCCTCCTCCACCACGAGCATCGGGGCGTTCATCCATCTGCGCACGTACAAATCGTCGATGAGGTCGTTCTCGATGATCACCTGGGCCCAGCAGTTCGCAACGGCGCCGTCGGTGCCGGGGCGCAGATTCACCCAGATGTCGGCCTCCTTGCCCAGATTCGTCTGACGCGGGTCCACGATGATGTGCTTGTCGGCGCGCGTCGCCACATCGACGGTCGTGCGGCAGCTGTCGTCGTAGTTCGACAGCTCCGAGGCGCCGCCCCACTGCACGTACACGCGCGGACGCCCGACCGTCTCCATCCAGTACCAGCTCCAGCAGTCGTTTATCTTGCTCGCCCAATAACGAGGGCCTTTGCAGATCTGGTCGGCACGGATGGCGTTGGGGCTATCGAAAATCGCCGGCAGGGCGGAATATCCCCCCATCGACCACACGCGCGAGGTACCGCTCATGCCGAAGAACGTGGGGTTGCCGTACTTCTCCTGGCATGTTTCTATGCCCTGCACGACCATCTTGACAGCCTCGTCCCACGAGATGCGCTCCCATCCCGGATCCTCCCCTTTGGGGTTGGTGCGCTTCAGGGGATACAGCAAGCGATCCGGATGATACGCCGCCTGCAGCGACGCCTGACCCTTCGCGCAGTGGTTGCCAGCCGACTGGAACGCGCTCTCGTCGCCCTCCGTTTTGATGACGCGGCCATCGCGCACGGTCACCCACACGCCGCACTCCATCTTGCCGCATCCGCGGCAGCACGAGCGAATGCGCTTCACCTCGCCAGCGCCGCCGTCTGCGCTCTGCTCCGCAAGCGCGGCGCCGATATTCGCCGTGCCGGAAACGCCCGCTGCCGCCATGGTAACCGCCGCAGCCTTGGCGAAGCTGCGCCTTGAAAGCATAAGCTTGCCCATTGCCTCCTCCTTATCTCGCCTTGCCCCTTGCCAATCGGAGTCGAACAAAACCCTAAAGCCTCCGTGCGCGCGGCAAAACCTGCCAGGAACACGTTTTGCGCGAGAAGACAAAATACGTGCTCCTAGCACAATGCCTTTGAACTGGGGATTCTCGACAACATCGAAAGGCACGAAATGCACGACGGAACGAATGTGCTACACTTGCCGCAGGCAAGGCCGAGGGGAAAGGGGGCGATGCGGCATGCCGTCGTTTCTGGCAGCGATACCACGCATGGGAAAAGGCGACGTGCTTCTCGCAGCTTCCATCTGCTTCCAATCGGCCCTGACGTTCTCGCAGTTCCAAGCGCAGCAGATCGGACAGCGGCCCCTCACCGCGACGATGCTCGCCTCCACGCTCTGCTTCGCGATCGCAGCCTGCGCACCGAACCGCATCCTGCGCGCGCTCAGACGAAGCCGCTCTTTCATCATCCTTGCAGTGGCTGCATTCTATGCCGCAGGCATCATGGAAGCCGCACTCTCCGGAAACAACGCGCTTGCAGCGACGGCTTGCTCGTGCGCAGCGAGCGCATGCGTCTCGCTCTGCATCATCGGGGAGTTCGCCGAACTCGCCAAGCGGAAAGCCGCCCCTTCCGTCACGATTTGCTGCCTGGGGTTCATTCTTGCCGCAGTGCTCACGCTCATCGTCTCCCTCCTTCCAGAGCAGTTTGCCCAATCGGCGAACACCCTGTACCTCGCGCTGTTCTTAGGATCGTTTCTTGCCTCGCGAAAGCTCTCGGCCGACGATCTGCCCTCTGACGAACCCCCGGATCGGACCGCGCCCTCCCCCGCCTTCCTCTCAGGCGTCGACCGGGAACGGCTGCGTCCCGCAATCCGCCTCGGCGCTGCGCTCTCCGTCGTCGGCGTGGCCCACGACAACGCGCGCATCGGATACTACAGCTTGATGGACGCGAACGGCATCCCCATCTCCGGCACCGTATGGGAAGGGCTGTACACGCTCACAACGGTGCTCGGCGTAGCGGCCATCGGCATGGCGGCCGCGCGATCCAAAGACGATTCGTGGCTTGCGCCATGTTACCGAGTCGTGGTTTTCGCGTGCATCGCCGCGCAGCTCCTTCCGCTCGCTCCGATCGACCCGGCGCTTCACGCCGCATTATGGCTGCCGATCCACATGGCGGTGTTTCGGTGTGCGATGTGCTTTTCCTGGGCTATCGTGCTCTGCATGCCCCGACAAGGCGCGCAGGGGCGCGTGCGCGTCTTCTGCCTGACCCAGTCGCTCCTTTTCGTGGGTTCGTGCGCAGGGCACGGGATCTGGCGCTTTGCGAACGCGACGTCCGAGGCATCCACCTTCTATTTCCCGCTCATGCTGACGAGCACGCTACTGCTGCTGCTCTCGTATCTGACGCTGTTCACCGAAAGCGACCTCAAAAAGCTCACGGCAAGCCGACAGCGCATCCCAAGCGGACAGTTCATGCAACGCTGCACATCGCTCGCAGAAAAACACGGACTGTCGAACCGAGAGACCGAGGTGATGATCCTGTTCGCCAAGGGACGCAACCTCGACTACATCCGCACCGCGCTCTGCGTTTCCAAAAGCACGGTCTCGATGCATCGACAGCACATATATCGCAAACTGGACATCCATTCGCAGCAAGAGCTGATAAACCTCATCGAGAAACCCCAGTAGGCTTCGCGGATCGCCCTCCAAACCCCGCGGCTTCCAAGAAGCGTTGGCACGGCTCGCCCGCCGATGCGCCCTCGCACCCGCCTCGCGTGCAGCAACGACCCCTCCTCCATGAGCCACCGCGCAAGCCCGCGTCCAGGAAACCGCGGCTACGCGACCAGTGCATGCACGATCAGCACCTCGTCAGCCCTTGCCCATCCGCCCTGAGCCATCCGTCCCCTCCATCCTACGAAAAAGCGCCCGCCTCCAACGAGACGGGCGCTTTTGGAAAACGCGCGTGCTGCTCGCGAAAGCGAACTAGCGCTTCGAGAACTGCGGGCGCTTGCGGGCCTTCTTCAGGCCGTACTTCTTGCGCTCAACCATACGAGCGTCGCGCGTGAGGTAGCCGGCCTTCTTGAGCTCGGCGCGGTAGTCGCCGGCCTCCAGCAGGGCGCGGGAGATGCCGTGGCGCAGCGCGCCGGCCTGTCCCGAAATGCCGCCGCCGTTGATGCGGGCGATCACGTCGAAGTGGCCGATAGTGTCCGTCACCTTGAACGGCGTCAGCGCGTAGTTCACCAGCGCTTCGCGACCGAAGTACTGCTGAGCCTCGCGACCGTTGATCGTGACCTTGCCGGTGCCGGGAACGAGACGCACGCGGGCGACAGCGTTCTTGCGACGGCCCGTGCCGTAGTACAAAGCTTCACCTGCCATGGGTTAACCCTCCATCTTGATCTCGCGGGGCTGCTGAGCCATGTGCGGATGCTCGGCACCCGCGTACACCTTGAGCTTCTTGCCCATGGCGCGACCCAGCGTGTTCTTCGGCAGCATGCCCTTGACAGCGTGCTCGATGACGCGCTCGGGATGCTTCGCCATGGCCTGCTCGAAGGTCTCAGACTTCAGCCCGCCGGGGAACCCGCTGTGGCGATAGTAGGTCTTCGCGGCGGCCTTCGCGCCCGTCACGCGGATCTTGTCCGCGTTGATGACGATCACGAAATCGCCGGTGTCCACGTGCGGCGTGTACTGCGGCTTGTGCTTGCCCTTGAGGATTTGCGCAGCCTTGGCGGCGACGCGGCCGAGCACCTGGTCGGTGGCGTCGATCAAGACCCATTCGCGCTCAACTTCGTTGGGCTTCGCGTAATACGTCTTCACTGTCTTCCTCCAAAATCCTGTCCTGCCCCGCCGTGCGGGGCGGGATTCCCGTTGCATCTTGGCGCTTTGGCCCGAAGGCCGAATCGCCGCGACACGACGGATGATCGGTTTCAAAAGCGCAGGTCGATCGGATGCCGGGTTCCTACGCCGACACGCTGCCTCGGGCCTGGACTCCCTCGCTAGCGCTTCCGCTTCTCGCTGCATGCACGGGGCTTTGAAAGCGAACCTTTGCAGTATAAACAGCGCGCTGCGTTGAAGTCAACGGGATTCCCCGACGTTGCGCGCGATCTGCATAAAGGAACCGGACTTGAGGTCATTGGGCCTGGACTGCCGATCACCCGAACCTGAACCTCCCAGACGGAACCCGCGCATCCCTCCCTCTATGCCAGCCATGGCGTTAAAGCACCTTTTAATCTACTCATAAGCATAGTATAGTATGCTTATTCTCAGCATACGCGAAAAGGAGATCGTTATGTCCGCACCCATCATCCGCTCCTCCACCGACATCCGCCGCAACTACAACAGTATTGAGGCGCTCGCCAAGGAAACCGGCAAGCCTATCTACCTCACGAAGAACGGCCGCGCGTCGCTCGTGGTTATGGACGCAGCCGCGTTCGATTACGACAGGTACGTGGGACTGGCGATCGACGAAGCCGTCGAGCACAACAAGAAGCACCCTAAAACGTACACTCTCGAGGAAGCGAAAGCGGAAGTGCACCGCCGCGTTGCGCAAAGGCTGGGCGATAACCATGAGCTATGATGTCTCATTCACGGAAGGGGCCATCGAGGATCTGTCGTTCTTGACAATCTACGAGGCGCAATACACCTTTTCGACCGAAAGGGCTCAGGCCCGCATCGACGAGCTTATGGAGTCCATTTCGAGTGGCTTGAGCGCCTTCCCTGCACGCATCCCCGAAAAACCGTACGGATTCACCGATGCACCGAGGCGAAAACTCCTTGTCGGAAAATACGCGGCGTTCTATTGGGTTGACGACGAAACCAACACAGTCTACGTAGAGCGCATCCTCCACTCGAAGGCAGATTTCAGCCGCATCCATTTCGGCAATTGACGCCGCAAGCGAACGAATGTTTCACGTGAAACATTCGAAGTGGGACATTTGGGCAGGCGGGGCACGAAAAGCCCTGCGCCGGGAGAGAGGTGGCGCAGGGCTCGAAGAGGGCTGCAGGCTGAGCGCGCCGCAGACGCGAGGAGTAGGGTTCGAAGAGGGTATGTCGTCCGGGTCAGCTGCGTTCCGTGATCGGATCGACCGCATCCCGCACGATGAAACGGCGACCTGCCACGCGAAGCGCCGCGCCCGCGAAGCGCTTACGCCCCGGCCAGCTCGTGACCCAGAAGATACCCGTAGGTGATGCAGCGTCCATGGCTGTTGCCGGCCACGTTGATGGGGTAGTCCACGGCGCAGATGTCGCCCATCACGTTGCCGAGCGCGTACAGGCCCTCGATGGGCTGGCCCTCGGCATCAAGGCACTGGAAGTCGACGTTCGTGCGCAGGCCTCCGGGGATGGCCAGCAAAGCCGGACCGACCTTCAGCGCATAGAACGGCCCTTCCTTCACCGGGGTCAGGAACACGGGCTTTTTGTAGTAGTCGGTGTCCTCGCCCGCCTCGCACATGCCGTTGTAGCGCTCGACCGTGGCCTTGAAGGTGTCCGCGTCGCAGCCGATCTTCTCGGCCAGCTCGTCGAGCGTGTCGGCCTGGTACGCGTTTCCGGCCTCGATGTAGGTGGGAATCTGCGTCTCGAAGTACTGGGGCGCCAACTCCAAGTCGCTGCCGTAGGGACGGAAGGAGTCCCAGAACATGCCGCCGCCGTAGGGCAGGCCGTTCACGAGGTCGGCCTTCCAGTTGGCGTCGAAGATGGACCACGCCTCGCCGTTGGGCTGGCGGTTGATGGCCAGCGACTTGCCCTGCACCCAGGTGTCCTCGCACATGAAGCGCTCGCCGTTGTCGTTCACGAACAAAAACGGCCCGTGGAACCAGCAGAACGCCTGCGGGTGCATCATCGTGGGAAGCGGCAGGTCCTGGAGCTGCGCGCCGGCCCACATGCCCATCTTGTGGCCGTCGCCCGTGTTCACGCCCACCGGCGTGTACTGGCTGCGGGGCTGACCGTACTCGGCGCAGATGGGGGCGTACGCCTTCACCATCTCGGCATCGCCGCCGATGTCGCCCGTGCACAGCACCACGCCCTTGCTGGCGTTGTACCGCACGTAGCCGTCGTCCGTCTCGCAGATGCAGCCGACGACCTTCGCGCCCTCTTTCACCAGCTGAACGGCTGGCGAATCGAACACGAACTCGGCCCCGTCGCGCACGGCGTCGTTGTAGCACAGCTCGGCGCCGGCGAAGCCCGTAGAGGTGAGGCCCGCTTCCTCGGGAATCGTGAGCATGTGGTATCCAGGCTGCTCGGCATACACGTCGTCGTGGCTGTAGAACGCGCCCACCATCGCGGTGCCGCCCACAGCCTCGGCCTTCGCCAGCAGCCAGTTCGACGCCTCCTCGGAGTTGTTGAAGAACTTCGTGATGAGATCCTCGTTCGCGCGGCTCGCGCACTGGGCGATCCAGTGCTGCTTGGCGTTCACTTTGTCCACCTTGATGCCCAGCTCGTCCATGTAGTGCGAGTTGATGGCGCCGAAACCGCCGCCGCGGCCGTTCCAGCTGGACGTCTTCTCGACGACGGTCACCTTGCCGCCCTTCTCGGCCGCCGCAGCAGCGCACGCGCAACCGGCCAGGCCCGCGCCGATGACGAGGGTGTCGGTGTCCACCGTGTTGGCGATGTCGGTGATGGGCTCGGGCGCAACCTCCCACGCGTAGCGCGCTTCGCCCGACCCGGTGCCGGACGCACCGTCGCCAGCCCCCTTCGCGCCGTCGCCCGTGTTCGTCGCGGGTGCACAGCCGGCCAAGCCGGCTCCGGCGGCGACAGCCGCAGTGACGCCCAGCCCGAGAAACGCGCGGCGGGACAACCCGCCCTTCAAGCTTTTCGTCATGAGAAACCCCTTTCGTTCGATCGCGAGACCCCTCAGCCCCGTCAACAACGCTGGGAAGGAGACCTCCGACACGCGGCGCGAGCAACGCCGGGAACCCTCCGCGAACTAGCGCGCAGGTCCCGTAAGCACTGCGTCGGGAAGCACCGCAATTACGGGCAGATCGCACCATCACGCAACCGCCGATGCAACGACGCAGCACCTTCGACACGCCACACGTCAGCGAGCGATGCGCTGAACCTCGGCCGCAAACCCGGCATCGCGCCCGAACGGATACGAAAGCTACGAGCAAGTTGCGACGCCGCGCGTCGAACCGCACCGCAGCCCGACGGACGGCCTTCTTCCTTCGCCGTCCATGCTGCACAAGCGAAGTGATCCGGTCATCGAACAAAACGACCCATTTTCGCAGAACAACGGCATATGGGCCACAGTGGCCCATACCATTCGGCTTTTTGCGCGCTTGCATCCGACTAACCGATTTGCTAGGTTCTCGTCGAAGCGATACGGGACGCGAGGGGTGGGGACGGCTTATGGGACGAACGCAATGCGAGGGAACAGAAAGGTCCGCAGAGCACACGCAGCGCGAAGGGACGGGCAGTCTCGCAGAGCGGACACGGCGCGAGAGCGGCAAGGGCCGCTCGGGGTTCTCCGGCTGGCGATTGCTCGGCTTGGGATTTTGGCAGGCATGGTGGATGATCAGCATGTGCACGGGCATCGTGCTGCCCACTACCGAGCACTACCCCACCGCCGGAAACACGACCCTTTGGGTGCTCGCGCTCACCACCGCAGGATACGTGGGGGTGGTGACGCTGTCGCGGAGGCTCTCTCCGTTTCTCATCCGTCGCCCGTGCCTCGCATTGGCCGGAGGGCTGACCGCCGCGGGCACCGCGCTGCTGCCGGCGTCGCTCTCGGCATGCTCGGGCGCAGCGGGCTTCGCCTGCTTCCTCGCTGCCGCAATCGCCGCGTCCGCAGGCAATGCGCTCCTGCTCATCATGTGGGGCGAACTGTGGAGCGCGCTCGCAACCGGTCGCGTCGGGCGACACCTCTACGTGTCCTACACATTCGCCTTCGTGTTGTTCTTCATAGCGTCCGCGCTGCCCAGCGCAGCAGGTGCGGCGTTCACGGCAGCGCTTCCCATCGTGTCGGCTGCGGTCCTTGCGGCTTGCAAGCAAGAACCGCGCCGCGAGCCTTCGGTGCTGCCGATCGATATGCGCACCGTACCCACAGTGCGCATCCTTTGCTGCATCGTGGTTATCAGCATGGTGTACGGCCTTTCGCAAGGCATGGTGAACACGTTCGCCAGCGACGACGGGCCCTTCATGTTCAAAACGATGCTGTTTGCCGGGCTCGCCCTTGCCGCGATCACGCTGTCGATGGCGGTGGCACCCTCCGAAGCCGAGCCTATTGCGCTGTACCGCCCCGTCATCCCCGCCATGGCGGCGGGCCTCATCCTGCTGTTGCTGCTGCCCGAGCCATACCGCTTTTTGGGCGCAGGGCTCGTCATCATGGGGGTGTACTGCCTCGACATGCTCATGATGCTCGTGTCCACCGACGTGGCCTTTCGGGGGCGCATTCCCGTGGCGTTGTCGTTCGGGTTGGTCATCCTTTGCGCACGCACGGGAACGCTCGTCGGCTCCATCGGCGCGGACGGGCTGCTGAACTCGGCACTGTGGTCGGACGAGACGCGCTCCGCGGCGCTTCTCGTCGGGGTGCTGGCGCTCGTGCTGGTGGGCATGCTGTTTCTCACGCAAACCGACGTGCAGAAGCTTTACGCCACACCGCACGCCGAACCGATCGATGCGAGCCTCGAAGAGAAATGCGGCCGCATCGCACAGATGTGCCGCCTCACGAACCGCGAGGCCGAAGTGCTCGTGCTATTGGCGCGCGGACGCACCGTGCGCGCCATCTGCGACAAGCTCTCCATCGCCCAAGGCACGGCGAAACACCACGTGAGCAGCATCTACCGAAAAGTGGGCGTGTTCGACCGGCAGGGGCTGCTCGACACCATCGAGCAGGGAGGCGTGGGCAAGCCCGGCTGGGAATGATACGGCAGCGCCTTCGCGCGCGATGCGCAGACGATCCGTCGGCGCCAGACGAACGCGAAAAAGCGCGGCCACCCCTTCCGCTTGGGCCTCCGCAGTCCTAGCCACAAACCCGCCCCCTCATGCCAACCCCTCCTTGCCCTACTCGCCCCTCGCCCCCTTGCCCTCCTCCCGCACGGATCCGCTACATGGATCGTTGTCGCCCGAAACGGTCGCTTTCGACGCGAAAACCGACCGTTTCGGGCGACAACGCGGACGAATGCGACGGCATCTCCGTCCTTTACGGCACGCCCCGCACAAAGCCCTTTCCCGAGGGCGGCGCATCGAAGCGTGCAGAGCATGGAGTACAATCGGAGAAGCGGAAGAAGTGACCACAAGGAGGCGTCATGCAGAAGTTCATCGCAGAGGAGTCGTTCTGGAAGCTGTTTCCCGAGGCGGCGATCGGGGTGATCGTCGCACGCGGAATGAAGCCGACCAGCGAGGTGCCCGTCGAGGACGCAGCGGCAATCGCCGCGCTCCTGAGAGAGGCGAACGCGCAAGCCGACCGCCACCTCACAAGCAACACCATCTCGCAAAACGACGCCGTGCGCGTGTGGCGCGAAGCGTATCAGCAGTTCAAAACGAAGAAAGGGGCGCGCTGCTCCATCGAAAACCTGCTCAAGCGCGTGCTGAAGGGCAACCCCGTCGGCTCCATCACGCCAACAGTCGACATCTACAACGCCGTGTCGCTCAAATACGCGCTGCCAGTGGGCGGCGAGGACATCGACGCGTTCGAGGGCGACCTGCGCCTCGGCATCACCGAGGGAGGCGATGCCTTCCGCGCGCTCGGCGAAGACGAAGACGATCCCACGCTGCCTGGAGAGCTGTGCTACCGCGATAACGCGGGGGCGGTGTGTCGTTGTTGGAACTGGCGCGATGGTCAACGAACCGCGCTCACCGACGATTCGGAAAGCGCGTTTTTCATCATCGAGTGCGTCGTTCCGTCGCGCATCGACGATTTGCGCGCGGCGCTCGACGAGTTCTCCCAGCTCATGGAGCGCTACCTCGGAGCGTCCATCGAGGTGCGTGCCATCGTAGACCGCTCGAATCCCGAGGTGGTCATCGTCGGCTGACGGGAGAGGGGAAGGGCGCTTCCCCGTCCCCTCTCCCCGAAGACCCCGCCAAAAAAGCTTGCGAGCAGAGGACCCTTGGCGCAAGCGCGTCCGCTTTCCCGGATGGCGCCCTGATCGCCCATCCGAAGCCCGAACCCCTCTCGGCGGCAGCCTGCGCCATGCGTTCGGCTACTTCGGCGATCTGCCCTTCATCGGAGCGCTTCGGCAATCACCCTGCAATGCCCCTCGGATCGACGGCGGATCATCGCTTCGTTTGAGGTCGTTCGCCGCCATTGACATCGCCCTCCTGATGATCGCCTCGGCACCCGCATTCCTTCCTCGATCACTGCCGCTCGACAAAAGGGCACCGGCAGAAGGCCCCGTCGACCGTAGCCGACGGGGCCTTCCCAACAGGTCCTACCGAGAATAGAAGAAGGACGGCGCCCTTCTTGCGCCCATACGCCGCACGCACGTAGGAGGGAGAGGGGCGAAGGCGCCGGCGGATGCGGCTCGCCCGGGTCGCGCGCCGCGCACACGTAGGAGCGGGAGGACGCGTCGCACTCGTCGCCGCTAACCACCTGCGCTCGCACGCGCCCGAACGTCATTTGCGCTCGCACGCAAACCCTCTTCGAAGCCGTTCGTTCGCACGCCTCCCCACGCGCCCCGTACGCCCCGAACCTCCCGGGTCCACAAGCGCATCGCGCTTCCGATCGCACCCTCTGCTACACTGCTTCAAGCGCTTGGTCGACGTCGGCGATCAAATCTTCGGTGGCCTCGATGCCACACGAGAGACGCACGAGGTCGGGCGTGATGCCGGCGGCCACCAGCTCGGCATCGTTCATCTGACGATGCGTCGTGTTCGCAGGATGCAGCACGCACGTGCGCGCATCGGCCACATGCGTGGCGATCTGCGCCAGCCCAAGGCGCTTCATGAACGTCTCGGCTGCCGCACGACCGCCGGCCACGCCGAAGCTCACCACGCCGCTTGCGCCGCCGGGCAGGTATTTGCGCGCCAACTCGTGCTGGGAGTCGCCGGGCAGGCCAGGATAGCGCACCCAGGCCACCTTCGGATGCGCGGCCAGATGCTCGGCCATCGCCAAACCGTTCTTGTTGTGCTGCGCCATGCGCAGGTGCAGGCTCTCCAGCCCCAAGTTCAAGTAGAATGCGTTCTGCGGAGACTGGATGGAACCGAGATCCCGCATGAGCTGCGCTGTCGCCTTCGTGATGAACGCCCCTTCCAACCCGAAGCGCTCCGTGTACACCACGCCGTGGTAGCTCTCGTCCGGCGTGGTGAGGCCGGGGAACTTGTCGGCATGGGCCGTCCAGTCGAAGCGTCCGGAGTCCACGATGGCTCCGCCGACACTCGCACCGTGTCCGTCCAGGTACTTCGTGGTGGAATGCGTCACGATGTCGGCGCCCCACTCGATGGGACGGCAGTTCACCGGCGTGGGGAACGTGTTGTCCACGATAAGCGGCACCCCATGCGCATGCGCGGCCGCGGCGAACCGTTCCAGGTCGAGCACCGCGAGCGCCGGATTCGCGATGGTTTCACCGAACACCGCCTTCGTATTCGGACGGAATGCAGCCTCCAGCTCCTCGTCGGTGCAGTCCGGCGCGACGAACGTGCACTCGAGACCCATGCGGCGCATCGTGTGCGCGAGCAGATTGTAGGTGCCGCCGTAAATGGCAGAGCTGGCAACCACATGATCGCCCGCTCCCGCAATGTTGAACACGGCGAAGAAGTTCGCAGCCTGGCCCGACGATGTGAGCATAGCTGACGCGCCGCCTTCAAGCTCGGCGATCTTCGCTGCCACGGCATCGTTGGTGGGATTTTGCAGGCGCGTGTAGAAGTATCCGGCTTCCTCGAGGTCGAACAGGCGGCCCATATGCTCGCTCGTGTCGAACTTCCAGGTGGTGGACTGGTAGATGGGCAGTTGACGCGGCTCGCCATCGCCCGGACGGTAACCGCCCTGCACGCAGGTGGTGCCGATGGATTCGACTCGATCGCTCATGGGATGCTCCTTGGGTTCGCTCGTTGGTTGGTCGGAAGACGCATCAGCCGGACAACTGGTGGACGGTCGGTCGTTTCGACGGTCCGGCATCCACATGCCTCCGAATCGTAGCCGACTGTGCGATCCGCCAGCACGCCAGCTGGCTTGTTAGCGCGCATGAGCCCTGATGGGCCTTGCAAGGCGAACCGTTCTTCCAATCGGAAAACCGGTATGGCCTCGACATTGCGCCCGACCTAGTATAGCGACCTTCCCTCTATCTCGATAGCGTTTCTTTCTGATACTGAGTAATCTGTTATTCAGATAACAAAGACATGGGGCGCATGCGTGGAATCATCTTGCAGACTCGGTCGAGCAGAGGCTTCCACAAGAACGGAGGAGGCGGAGGGGCCTCGTTCCCGACGATCCCTCCATGCCGCAGGGGCGCGCAAGCTCGCTCGCTTCGGATTCCTCCTCGCGGCGCACCCGCGAGAAAGAATCCCTGGGAGCGAAACCGCCACCATGCGCCCCGGCATTTCAACTTGCACGCCCCGCGCAAGACGAATGCATGCCCTGGGCAAAGCTGGGAGCACGAATGAAGCGCATGAGGCCCTCCTCTTTTGAAAGGGCCCTATTCCCCTACAGCCTCGCCCTCGCGAAGGGAACCCGCTCCCCCAAACGCCCATCAAGCACCGTGCGCATTCATCGACTACAGCGCGAAACCTTGGCGCGGCACGCGCTCGAAAATGGCACAGATGTCGCTTTGTGCATAGATTCTTAGCCCGTTCGATACCGCAAGCAACCTTCGAATTCGCGTTTCCCCAGGTCGCTTATTTTGATCAGAGGAACATGCCCTAGAAAACCCTTTCCGTTCTATGCACAACGCGCGATCTGTGCCAGTTCGGAGCGCGATCCGCGCCGAGCCGCATCGTGCGCCCTCCTGCCGCCATCTCGCAAGCTACGAGCACTCCTGCCGAACGGCAAACCGCGAATGCAATTGACTGGACGGCAAGCCGCGAAGCCTCTTGCCATCCTGCAAGCTACAAGCTCGCCCCTTCATGCCCGCTTCGACCGCGAGGATCGGACGCACCCCGATTGACCCCGTCGATAACGCGCCATCGATTATTAAGATATGCAGGTCATCTGATTATCCGGTATCATGGTTCGCACCGTACACGACCGCCCCTCTGCATCCAACCCAGCTCATCGGAGGTTTCCCATGCCCATCAAGATACCAGACGCCCTGCCCGCCACCGATGTCCTTAAAAGCGAGAACATCTTCGTGATGACTGAGTACCGGGCCATCCACCAGGACATCCGCCCGTTGAAGCTCGTTCTGCTCAACCTTATGCCCACCAAGATCGTCACCGAGACGCAAATCTTGCGCAAGCTCTCGAACACCCCCTTGCAAATCGAGGTCAGCCTGCTGCAAACGGCCAGCCACACGGCGAAGAACGTTTCCGAACAGCACCTCGACGCGTTCTACACCACGTTCGACAAGATCAAAGACCAGCACTTCGACGGCATGATCATCACCGGCGCGCCCGTCGAACTGCTCGACTTCGAGGACGTGGACTACTGGGACGAGCTCACCCGCATCATGGCATGGTCAGCCACGAACGTTCATTCCACGTTCCACATTTGCTGGGGCGCGCAAGCCGGCATCTACTATCACTACGGCGTTCCAAAATACGAATTGCCCGAGAAGATTTTCGGCGTGTTCGACCACGAGGTGGTGAAGCCGTCCTCGCCGCTCGTGCGGGGATTCAACGACACGTTCTGCGCACCGCACTCCCGCTATACCGAAGTGCATGCGGCCGACATCGAAGCGCATCCCGATCTCGAGCTGATCGCCGTGTCGGACGAAGCGGGCGTTTACATCGCGAAAAGCACCGACAGCCGCCACTTCTTCGTGTTCGGCCATCCCGAGTACGACGCCGAAACCCTTATGGCCGAGTACGAACGCGACATCGCGAAGGGCATCGACATGCCGCTGCCGCGCCATTACTTCCCGAACGACGATCCTGCGCAAGCACCGCACGCCACCTGGCGCGCGCACGCTCAGCTTCTGTACACGAACTGGCTGAACTACTACGTGTACCAAACCACGCCCTACGACCTGGCCGAAGTGGGCAGCGATCAGAAACGGCGCGAACAGCCCGGTCAAGGCGATCGGAGCGGCCTCGATGGCTGACGGACCCCGTTATCGCGTGCGGCCCGTCATGAAGCCGCTGCCCTCGCATGCGGGCATGGGCGCCCGCGGCAAGGGCAGAAGCACATGCGCGCATGACACGAGCGTGCTTGCGGACCCGGACGCGCGCAGCTTCGTCCGGCCCGAAACGGAGGACGACGATGGATACGACCCTTTCTCCGACCGGCCCGCCGCGCCCGAGCCCCAATTCCAAAAAGATCCCTGGAACTGACGGGGCCGCCCGATGGCGGCCCCGATTCGCATGCGCCAAACCGCGGCACGCCACCTTCTCGGCGCCCACGGCGCATGGCCCTATCGGCTCGCCACAAGCTCCTCGCCTGCGCACGCCGATACCGTCAAGAGAAAAACACTTGGTCGAGGGCGTTTTCCAACGAGGCCTCATCAACCGTCCACACCCCATCAGCACGCACAAGCTCGAGCGTGAGAAACGACTCGCCCCTCTCCGCCGCAGCCTGGTCTTGCGCCTGCGGCAGCAGCTCCGCCAGCTTCGCATTCCGCTCCTCATCGGAGATGAACCCATCGCCGCCAAGAGCCATCAACCCGTCAAGCAGCGCTCCCATCACCCCGTAGATGCTCCGCGCCTCGACGGTGGCGACCACCGCACCGGTTCCGTCCGAGTACGTGCGCACATCGTAATCGCCGATCGCGAATGTCGAGCCTTCCATCAACCAGACTGCGAAATCGGTAGGATCGATGCCCATGTCGGACAAGGAGCAGCCGAACGAATTATCGAATGCGCGGTCGGCTTTCTCCGCAACGGTCGCAACGACGACATCGTCTTTGCCTACCACCTTCGCCAGCGCTTCTTCGGCCGCGGAGCGCGCTTCCATGGTCTCGGCATCGTCGGAAACGGACGGAGCGGGACTCGTTGAGCCTGCGCTCACAAGCTCGTACGGAATGGCGTATTCGGCAACAATCAAGGTCAGCACGCCGAGCGTCAAGCATGTGACGAGCGAGATAACGCTGAACGCGATGCCGACGATGCCACACACCTTGCCTCCCGCCGCTTTCCCGTTATTGCCGCACGACTTGGAGAATTGCGATGCCAAAACGACGGCCACAATGCCGAACGCGACGCCCATGAAGATGGTCCACGACAAAAGGATAGCCACGATACCGCAGATAAGCGCCGCAACCGCCTTCCCTTCGCTCGGCGCGCGCATAACGGAAGGGGGAAAGGGCGACTGAGGAGACGCGTACCCACTGCCGGGTGGAGCCGACCCTGAACAGGAAGCCGACGAGGGGCTCACCAGAGGCGGAGGAAGCGGAACCGGAAAGGGTGCAGAAGCGCCGCGCGAATCCGCAAAAGCGGGTGCGGCGGGCGAATCGGAAGGCCCCGCAGGCTCCAAGGCCCCGCAGGGATCGTCCGGCGATGCGTTATAATTACCACTCATTGTATCGACCTTTTTCTTCCTACCATTTATCGC
Source organism: Gordonibacter sp. An230 (assembly GCF_002159915.1). GTDB lineage: Bacteria > Actinomycetota > Coriobacteriia > Coriobacteriales > Eggerthellaceae > Rubneribacter. The sequence goes on along the minus strand of NZ_NFJP01000015.1, from coordinate 45,792 downwards.
CAGTATACTGCACTATCCTGATTTTCCCCAGAGCAACCATGGGCCACCCCCTTCTCCGCGTTTTTTCTTCGTTGCATATACCATGCCATTCTGCGTAATCGGTCGCGCATTCGATGGGGTAGAGCCGTAAAAGCAACACGATGCGCTTGTGGAACCGCCAAGAGCCGCCCGTTCACAGACGGCGACAAGCGCGTGAGCGCGCCATGCATCGTCATGTTTTCTAAGCCGGGCGGGATACGGCTCAGGCCTCGTCGCAAAAAGACCGCCGCATCGTCTTGACCCTCGCAAGCGGGTCGATGGGATATGACGAATCCACCACCTGAATGGCCGACCAGCTTCAACCGACGGCGGATGGAGGGCGATGCGCGCATCGCCCTCCATCCGCTTCAACGCATTGACGACGCAGTTCAAGAGGAAAAAGACGGAGAAACCGACAGCGCAGCACCCCAGGTGACGAACTCGTCCGCATCCAATTCGTCGAATCCGCGCACCGCATGGTCGCAGAGCGCGGCAAGCTCTTCGTAGGCACCCGCAAGGTCGCAATCGTACACACCCACCGTGCGGTAGCCGGCTGCACGCAGCGTGCGCACCGCGTATGCGGAATCCTCGAATCCCCAGGTGTATCGCAGGGAGGTGCCCATGAGCGCACGGGCGTGATCATACACGGCCGGCTCCCTCTTCGACCTCCCCACATCGTCCACCGACACGACGGCGTCAAGATACGGCAGGAACCCCGCCGTCGCAAGGCCGGTTTGCAGGTACGCTTGCGGGCTCGAGGACGCCACGCTCATCGCCACGCCGCGCTCGGCGAGCGCCCGCACGAACGCGAGCGCCCCAGGCCGTTCGCATGCGCGCTCGCGATAGTACGCCAGCATGAGTTCGTCGATCATGCCCACCACGTCTGCGGCATCCCTCCCCAGCCCGAAACGTTCATGGAAAAACGCTCCCGCCTCGGGAATGGTGAGGGTGGTCAGCTCGTCGGTGTCGGCCTTCGCCAATCGCACGCCGACGCGCCGCGCAAGTTCGTCCTCCACCTCGCGCCACACGCCAGCCGAATCGAGCAGCGTCCCATCGCAGTCGAAGATGACGCCGATGCGCATTGCGGTCATGCAAAAACCCCTTTCAAGCGCGTCGGACGCGCATTCCGAACGTTTCCTGCCTCCTCGACAGGATAGCAGACGCCCCTCGCCAAGCTCCGCACGCGGCCCCGATCGGCGCCATGCCGCCGCGGGCCGGAGCACATGGTCACTCGTAGTCCTCGACCAGGTCGATCAGCTCTTGATGGGTGTGAACGTCCAGCTTTTGATATATGTGCTTCACATGCGCCTTGACCGTGTTGTACGACACGCACAGCTCATGCCGGATGAACACCCCCGTCCTCCCACGCGCCAGCAGGCGAAGAACCTCGGTCTCCCGTTTCGTCAGCCCGTGTTGCCGGGAGACGGCATCGCATCGCTCATCGATGGTCAAAGCCCTTTCCTCAACCGCGTCTTCGGCAGGGGCGGCGATGACGAGAGGGGCGCTTTCGCGAACTTCGCTGATAGTCTTTTCGAAACTCACATGCTGTAGGAGGATCGTCATAAACGCCACCAGGCAAAACACGATGACCGCCACCGCCAAGACCACCACTTGGACGTCGCTGGTCCAGTAATGGTTCACGAATCGACCGGCGTTCGCTCCTAGGATGACTCCCACCGCATGCATCGCAGAGCCCCACGCGAACGCGGAGACGGCGCCGTGCGCATTGCGCCGAGCCAACGTCGTGAGCACGATCCACTGAAACACGCTGAACACCGCTATACCGCAACTGATCAGACCATTCGAAACAAAGAACCCCGTCAAGCCGGAGGCGGGAACCAACAAAAGCCCCGCAATGGCAAGCAGCATGGCAAGCTTCAGCAGAGCGTCTGACGTCAACCGACGGGGAAACCAGCAGGCGGTCGCAAGCAACAGGAGGAGAACCGCTAGGCTCCAAGGCGATACTGCGGGGATGCCGCCGGTTTCGCCGAACGTAAGCATGAACCCCTGCACGGCGCTGAACAGGAGCAGGCACATGAACAGCCGATGTCCGAACGGCAGGAACGACAGGGGCTGCGTGATCGCCATGTCGTGCGGCGATTCGCCCTGCGACAGCTTCTCCACCGTTTCCCGGGCTGTCGGATTCGCCAGGAGGATCGCCCCGAGCAGAAGGGCGGCGTGAACCGCAAGCGCGAGCTCGGAGTAGCCAACCGGGCACACCTGCTTCGCTGCGTCGCAGAGCAGCAGGCCCGCAACTATGCTCGCAGCCGCAGGCTTTTTCGGAATCGAGCACAGAAAGATGCCCACGAGGATCGTGCATGCGCCCTCCGCAACAGAGATGAGGCAGGCCCCTGCCAGCATGACCCCCGCCAACCCCGATTGGTCGCCAGCCCACACGAGCAGGGAGCCCCCAACAACGCCGCACGACGCCACGCACGCGAGCACCTGATTGCGCAGCATGCGCGGACGGCAGGTCGACACGACGGCGAACAGCGCAAGCGCGACGCCGTTCGACAACGTGCACAGCTCCCGAATGGAGGACAGCTGCGTGTCGTACAACGGGAACAGATGGGCATTCAACGACCAGCTGCTCAGCGCCAACAACGCCAGCGCGAAACTCCGTCCAAGGACAGACAAGCGCCCCGACAGCGCAAACCCCTTTTCCCTCCTGCCATGCGATTTCAACATGCTCCCATTGTAGCCGAATCCCCTTTTCCCAAAACCGACGAAACAAGCTTCTCATCTGGTCGCATGAAAAATTACCCACTGTGGGTGATGCAGCTGCGCCGAAACGGCCCTAGGATGCGTTCCCGAATCGCGGCACACCAGGCCCGCAAAAGCCAAAGGAAACCAAAAGGAGAAAACCCATGAGCACCAAAAGCCAACCACGGACACGAGGCCTCTCTCGACGAAGCTTCCTTGCAACGACCGCCTTGGCAAGCACCGGCGCCGTTCTGGGATTGGCCGGATGCGCACCGAAGCAGAAAAGCGACCTGCAGAAGGAAGAGGCCGAGAACGGCAGCTCTTCTGTCGACTGGCTCGGCTCAGAGCCAGTCATCGAGGAAAGCGACATCGTCGAAACCGTCGACACCGAGTTCTTGATCGTCGGCGCCGGAACAGGCGGCTTGTTCGCCGCATGCGCCGCCGGAGAAGAGGGCGTCGAAACGTTCGTCCTGGAGAAGTACAACGGCGGCGTTGTGCGAGACGATGTCGGAGGCGTGAACTCCCGCCTTCAGCAAGAAAGCGGCTACACGATGGACCTGCAGGAATACCTGCTCGACATGAACCACTATGCCGCAGGCCAATGCAATCTCGACCTCCACAGAACTTGGTTCGAGAGGTCGGGAGAGACCATCGACTGGTACGAAACCGTTCTCAGCCAATACGGCGTGAAGCTGTGGCACGAAGCAGCCGACGAAAAGCACGAGACGAACTACAAGCATTGGGCAACCGGCCATTCGCCCGCCTGGCCGGAAGACGAATCGCTTGACGGCTTCACCGTGCTCACCGACTACGCAGAGAAAACCGGGCATGTGACGTTTCGCTACAACACCCCCATGGTCAAACTGGTAATGGAAGATGAGAAGGTGGTCGGCGCCATCGGGAAAGGCGAAGACGGGTACGTCAAGGTGAACGCCAGCAAAGGCGTGCTCGTGTCCACCGGAGGCTACGGCATCAACGTCGATATGCAGAAAGCTCTGCAACCGCACACCACGAGCATATACGGGTTCAACTCCGCTCAGCCCGGCTGCGAGGGAGACGGCATCAAAGCGTGCCTGTGGGCGGGCGCGAAAATGGACGACACGCACTACAGCATGCTGTTCGACCGCGGCGGCCTGCCGGCCGACTCGCTCGGCGGAGCGGATTGCGGCGTGGGCGCGCTGTTCTGGATGGGAAGCCAACCGTGGCTCAAGGTGAACCTGAACGGCGAGCGTTTCTGCAACGAATCCGGCACCTACGACTTCGTGCTGCATTCCGACGCCCAGCAACCCGGCTCCATCCACGTCACGCTGTGGGACGCCGATTTCGCAACTTATGCCGAGCAGTTCGACATGCATGGATGCTCGCGCCTCTTTCCCTTCGACAACGGCGCCGCGCCGAACATCCCCATCCAGGCGATCTCGGGCATGAACGAAGAGCTCGAGGCCAAAGGCTACATCCAGAAGGCCGACACCATCGAAGAGCTAGCCGAGAAGCTCGGCCTGCCGGCCGATGCGCTCGCGGCAACCGTGGAGCGCAACAACGAGAACTACGACAACCAGAATGATCCCGACTTCGGCAAAGAGCCGTTCCGCCTCTCCCCTGTGCGCAACCCTCCGTTCTACGGCATCCGCAACACCGGCATGCTGCTGTGCACCTTGGACGGCGTCCGCATCAACACCCGAGGGCAAGCGCTGCGCGCGGATGGCAGCGTGATCGAAGGCCTCTACGTGACCGGCAACGATTCGGGCGGATACTACTCCATGACCTACCCGAACCTCTCCACCGGCAACGCCTGCGGACGCACGGTCACATTCGCCCGCATGATCGCGAAAAGCCTGGCGGAGTAAGCGAGGTCCTCGAAAGCCCCGAGAGCCTTGAGGACCTCGCTCCGAATGGCCCGCTCGGCCGTCTTCGGCGCCCGCGTCCGGAGGAACGGCAGCCCTCGAGCGCTTCGCCTGAAAAAAGCCCGCCCGGCACCGTCGCACGCGCCGGGCGGGCTTTCGATCCGTTCGCGAGGCGCTCGCACGCAAGCTCGATTCGCCCGGAGCCCTGAAGGCGCGAACCTACTTCGCACCGTACTGCGCGTAGTACCGATCGAGCGCCCCCTTCACCGCGTCGTCGATGACCACACGCCCCTGCACCTCGCGGTTGTGCAGGCACTCGACCACCTCGGCCATGGACACGATGGACGCAACGGGGAATCCGTACTTCTCCTGCATTTCCCGCTGCGCCGTCACGACGCCCCCTTTGCCCACCTCCATGCGGTTGAGCGACACGATCAGGCCCTTGATGTCCACATCGGCCGCACCCTTCAGGATGGGATACGTCTCGTCGATGGACTTGCCGGAGGTTGTCACGTCCTCCACCATGACCACGCGGTCGCCATCATGCAGCTCGGAGCCCAGCAGATTGCCCGCATCCGCGCCGTGGTCTTTGACCTCCTTGCGGTTGGAGCAGTACCTCACCTGCTTGCCGTACAACTCGGAGATGCCCATCGCGGTGATCACCGACAGCGGAATGCCCTTGTACGCCGGGCCGAACACCACGTCGAAGTCCAACCCGAAGTTGTCGTGGATGGCGCGCGCGTAGAACAGGCCGAGGCGATGCAGCTGGTCGCCCGTCACGTAGGCGCCCGCGTTCATGAAGAAGGGGGACTTGCGGCCGCTCTTCAAAGTGAACTCGCCGAACTTGAGCACCTCGCTCTCCACCATGAACTCGATGAATTCCTGCTTGTACTGCTCCATGGCCGTCCCTTTCTCCGAATCGTCCGCGCGGCGGGCACGCTTGTCGCAACCATGATACTAGAAGCCGCTCCCCTCGGGCACGTCAAGGCTTGCGCCTTGCGGCGACGGCCTCTCACGGGGCGCGGCGATCCTCCGGTGAAATATCCCCTTCGCAGGCCGTAACTACCGCCCTCCGACGGACCGCAACCTTCCTACGAGTCGCAGCTGCGCTTGCACCTTACGACTCAATTGCACCGCACGTTCCGCTTGCGCCTTCCATATCTCAAGTCAAACAACCCATTTCACGCGCGGACATCCATATTGCGAAGAAAGCCATCAACCATGCACTCGCATGTACCTTGCACGAACATTCGACGGCAAACGCAACCGCAAGAAACCGAGACATCTAAATCCGCGATCAAGGTCGACTGGTGCCAAATATGACTCCGAAACGCTCGCATCAAGACTGGATGGCTCATGGCGACCCGGGCTTCATACGGAATCAGTCTGCAGAAATCAGAACGAATCCTCTAATCCGCCCAACAGAACCGGCGGCGAACGGTCACCTGATACCCCGAAGTTAAAACCCGTTCCTCGACTTTGAATTGCATTTCCGAAAGACCCTCGCCAAGCGATCCGCCGCCCATCTTCGCATCTTTCCCTATTTTGTGAGCCAATGCTACCAACGGTCAGACGCAACTCTACATGCCGTCATGAACAGCCCTAAGCAAGCATCAGAAATCACTGGGCCACGATCACCCAAGCTCGTTTTCGCCCACCTCGTTTTGTCCAAGGTTGATGAGACTATTCTTTAGTTCTTCATCGTTGTAGAAGGCTTCAGCATCCTTGAACTTATCGTCTATCTTTTTTAACTTCTCGTCGCGTTTGGAAACGAGATCGGTGAATTGCTTGTACAACTCACGATAAATCACAAGTTCAGCTGCGTTTCTGGCGTTGTCGTTCTCTGGAGGCTCGTCCATTTTGAATTCTGCGCCATCGAGGATAAGATTTACGATTGCGAGAATATCTTCTTCGGAGATGTCGGAGATGGGATGTGGTGCGCCATCCTCTGATGTGCGATAGGAAGCTCCGTGCTCCTCAAGAATCAGAACTTTCATCATTGTCTCGTCTCCTCATAGTAGGCCTTGCGTTGCTTGTAGGATTCTCTTCCCGCCTCAAGTATGTCGAGCACTGAGGTGCGGGTGTCGGGACCGATGTCGCCAGTTTCCAACTTTAGGATTTCTTCCCGTAAGCCACCGGAAGCTATTCCGTAGTGATTCGTATCGCGATCATATGTTGTGAGCAGCAGTTTATTTGGTTGCAACGCGAGGCCGAGCACTTGATTATGCGTTGCGACTACGACGGTGGCATTCCGAGCAAGCTCCCGTATCTTGATTGCAATAACCTCGTCGAGGAACGGGTTGTCGAAAGAAGATTCGGGCTCGTCGATGAGGATATATTTCGAACCAGTTGCTTCTGCCAGCCTCCCGAGGAACACACACTCTGTCCGCTGTCCCCCAGAAGGCTCAGCGTCTTTGTCGTCTCTTACGCCGATTTCCACATCGAAGAGAGCGGGGGCGAGGGAATCGATGCCGTCAAGGGATAGGAGTTTGTCTATGTAATCTATGCAATTGAGGCTTGTCACTCCAGCAAGGGAAATCTCTTTGCCCAGGCGTAGGGCATCTTTGATATCTTGAGCTTTTGCGTAGCGCTTCCGCGTTGCGATGACAGAGTACTTGAAAAAGGTGTCGCCGCCGTCATCGCAAATTTTCTTTTCTTTCCAGCAGCATTCCAGCAAAGATGCGGTCTTCCGGAAAAACGCTTCATCCTCAAAGACGGAATTCATGATGGGTTCCGGCTTCAATTCAACGGAAGAGATGCTAAGCCTCCTCTTCGCCGCGTTCACTATTTTGTTGGTTTCTTGAATCGCCAAGCATTCCTTTTCCATGGCATGAGCCTCGCCAACAAGGCGCTTAAGAAGATCAATTAGACGGTTGCGTCCAACAATTTCGTCAATCAACGCTGCATGCTCTTGGGAAGAGAGCAGGACGACGGTTGCCTTGATGAGTTCCTTTGCGTCGCCCTCGGATGGGAGGTCGATTGCGTCGGCATTGAAGAGGCGGCATTTCGAGTAGATGTCTTCCATTGTCGAAGTTTCGGCATGCTTCTTGAGAGCAGCGAGGTAGCTGCGGATAGATTCTTTCCTTGCAGCTTTGGTGCCACGCTGGGAGGCCTCGGAGAGAATGGGTTCCCATAGTTTGCGATAGGCGTGAGCTACGCTCGAGAAGCGACTGGCGAGGTTCTTATAAAAGCGGCTCTCTTGACTGGAGTCGACGAGCTCTCCTTGCTTGATGTAATATGCTTCGCCTTTGCCGCAAAGTGAAAAATCCTATCAAGGCTAAATGTTTTCCCTGTTGATCTCTTGCCGAGAATAAGGTTCATGCCGCTAATGACCGTAGCGCCTGGGAAAAATTCGAAGTCGTCGTTGCCGCTTGCACTAAGCAGTAGGTCATCGAAATTGAATGCGTCTCGAACAGCTTGAAAGCTTTTGGAGGCGGCCTTTAGATAGATGCCTCCAGGTCGGTATCTTTCTCGCGCACCGTCAGCACTCTCGCATCCGAAACGATAGTCGGTAAAGAATACGGCTGGGTGCGGCAGAGAGTGAATTTTGTTGAGCCTGATTGCCTTTGCAAGGCTTGATACTTCAACTGCGGAAACATACTCACCAAGTTCGCTCAGGTTTTCTAAACTGATTGCAGGGTTCTTCTCGTAATGCGGTATGACGATAAGCTCATTGAGCGAAGGAAAAGCAACAAATAGCTGATTGAGATCAAGGGAGGCCTGTATATTTCCGCCAAGTATTTTGTCGACTTCTGAGCATGCAAGTTCAAGGTTGGCAGCTTCTTCGGGCTTGCAAACGATGAGGATATGACAGCCTAGTGCATTGACCTCTACACCTGGATATACCATGCACAGATCGGAGAGTTTTTGGGCAACGACCTCGTACTGGGCCTTGTCGAAGGTATTGTGGTTGGTGATGGCGATAACATCAAGTCGGTTCTCCTCGATATGTTGTCGCAACTGTTCGAAATTGAAATCGAACGGCTCATCCCAAGGTGTTGCGATTGTGTGTATATGAAGATCCGCCCTGATCATGAGCAATCACATCGTTTCATAAGTCAATACCCTTTCTATGCTGCGTTAATAGAAGCTCGCCCACGGCTTTCATCACCGCGTTGTACTTGGCCTTGTCTTCGAAGAGGCTCGCATAGGCTTCGGTGTCGCGCATGTAGGCATCCATGGCGGCATCGCCGAAGACCTTCGGCCAGATGCTCTGGGTGAAGATGGCCTCGTCGTCGTAGGCAAGCGAGTCGCGCACGCGTTGGTCTGCCTCCGAGTGGCGGAGGATGGAGGTGATGACCACCTTGTCATCTTCGGTGAGGTTGCCGGCATACTCCCGGTTTATGCGCGCTATGAGCTCCTCCAGCGGATCCGTGCGCTTATCGAGCATGGAATTGACATTGCGCTTTCCCTGCTCGATCTCGCCCTTTTTGTCGGCCAGCTCGATGGAGCCCTCCCATGTGCGCTCCAGCTTGTAGTAATCGAGTCGCACCATCTGATCCACGATGCCAAGCTCCACCTTCTCGGCCGAAAGCAGGTGGGAGAGGTACCCCAGATACACATACTCGCGTTGCATCTCGCGGTCGAACATGCGCACGAGCTGGGTTACGTAGGCGTACCACTTGCGGAAGTTGCGCACTTTGCGTCGGAATTGATAGCGCTCCTCGTCATCGAGTGCGTTATAGCGCCGGATACCCGGTATGAGGACGCCCGCCATACGCCCCTGCACGTTCTCTCTGTTTTTTCCGAATTCGATCTCAACAGCCGCCGTCACGTCCTCATCGGTGTAGACCCCGTATCCGCGAATCTCCTCCAGAAGGGGGTAGATGCGGTCGGTATCCACCGGCTCGCAGAGGTCGGTTTCGGTGTAGAAGGGCTGGAACGCCTTGAGGATATCCTCGCGGTCGTTTGCGAAGTCGATGACCAGCGTGTCGTTTTTGCCCGGGCAGGTGCGGTCGATGCGGCAGATGGTCTGCACCGCCTTCTCGCGGCGCAGCCTCTTGTCGACGATGAGCGTGTGCAACAGCGGCTCGTCGAAGCCCGTCTGGTACTTCTCGGCCACCACAAGGATGCTTCCCCAGGTGTGGAACTCCGCTTTCGTCTGCGATTCCCTGACACGCCGGCCATCGTGGCCCACGTTCATCCCGCCTTCGGTGTACTCCGGGCCGCCCGGCCCGTCGCTGGGGTCGGAGATGACACCCGAGAAAGCCACCAGCACCTCCATGTCGTCGTAGCCTTGGCTGTCCATGTAGCGCTTGATCTCGTGGTAGTAGCGCACGGCGGCAAGGCGCGAGTTCGTGACCACCATCATCTTGCCGCGCCCACCGATCTTCTTGCGCGTCACTTCGCGATACGTCTCCACGATGATGCGGCTCTTCTGCGCCAGAGCATAGGGATGAAGCTCGGTGTACTTGCGAAGGAGCTTCAGCGTGGGGGAGGTGGGACAATCGGGGTTGTCGGGCACTTTCTTGGCTATCTCAAGCGCCTCTTTGTACGTGACGTAATTCGCCAGCGGGTCGAGGATGAAGCCTTCCCGTATCGCCTGCATCATGCTGTACACGTGAAAGGGCTTGAAGCTGCCATCTGGCTGCTGGATGCCGAAGAGCTCGAGCGTCTTGTCTTTGGGCGTGGCCGTGAAGGCGAGGAACGTGAGGTTGGCGTGCCTTCCGTGCGCGAGCATGCTTTCAAGCATCCCGTCGCGTTCGGCCTCGCTCGCGTCCTCCCATTGCTCGTCGTAATCGGCGAACTCGGCGAGCGCATCTGCCGGATCGGCAAGGGCGCGTCTGAGGTTTTCGGCATGGGAGCCGGTTTGCGAGCTGTGGGCCTCGTCTATGATCACGCAGAAGGTTTTGCCGAGACTTGCAACATCGCTGCAGATCACAGAGTATTTCTGCAGCGTTGAGACAATCAGCCTCGCACCGTCGTTGAGCGCGTTTTTAAGATCCTGCGAGCTGCATCTGTCGTCGATGACGACAACCTGTCCGGCTATGTGGTCCTTCCCGCCGATGGTCTCTTGAAGCTGCCGGTCGAGCACGGTGCGGTCGGTCACCACCACCACGGAGTCGAAGACGGGGCGGTTTCGCGCATCGAACATCGTCGAGAGCTGGTAGGCGCACCAGGCGATGGAGTTCGATTTTCCCGAGCCCGCGCTATGCTGCACAAGGTAACTCTTGCCGGGGCCCGACTCCCGCACATCGGCGCAGATTCTGCGCACCGCGTCAAGCTGATGGTAACGGGGGAAGACCACGGCCCTCTTCGCGCACGTACGCTTCTGGCCGTCCTCTAGCACCGTCTCTTCCCTCACCTCGAGGTGCACATAGCGGTTGAGAATGTCGAGCAACGAGTCGGCCTGAAGCACCTTCTCCCACAGATGCGATGTCATGTATCCGTGCTCGTTGGGTGGGTTGCCGGCATCTCCCGGCTCGCCCGCCCCGTTGCTGCCTTGGTTGAAGGGCAAAAAGCGCGTGTCCTCACCTGCAAGTTTGGTGGCTATCCAGCATTCGGTGAGATCCACTGCGAAAAAGGCCACCACGCGGGAGTTGAAGCGGAAGATTTCCTCGCGCGGGTCGCGATCTTCTCTCCATTGGCGGCGGGCATCTGTTATGGACTGCCCTGTGAACTGGTCTTTCAGTTCTATGGCCACCACGGGGATGCCGTTTATGTCAAGCACTATATCCACGGTGTTCTGCGTTTTCGCAGCGGAATAGTGGAACTGGCGGATGCAGCGCAGGCAATTCTTACGGTAGAGGGCGGCGTCTTTCGCGTTGAGGCTGCTCTCGGGCCTGAAGGATACAACCTTGAAGGTGAGGCCCCGATGTTTGAAGCCGTGTTTGAGCACATCGACGATGCCTTTGCCGCTTACGGCTTCGGTGAAGCATTTGAGGAACATGCGCTCTGGATCGGCCGCGCCGCAGCGCTTCTCGAAGAGCGCCCAGGTTTTAGGCTGCGTTGCCTGTACATAGCTCGCAAGCGTTTTTATATCGACGCCGCGGCCGGGGTTGTCGGCGTAGCCGTGGTCGTCCCATGCTTGGTAGCTGCCATCTTCGATGTAGAGGAACGACTGCCTGTCGGTGGCTTTGAGCCATCCGCCCTCCTCCGAACAGAGGAATGCCTCGATGTCCTCTTCGAGGTTGCGTTCTTTAGCTTCATTCGCCATCGGGAACCTCTTTCACTATACGATATGTTCTGTCCCTCGTCGACCCATTCGCTACGAGAATGCCTTCCCTGACGAGCTCGCCAAGCAATGCGCGGGTCCTCGACATTCCCAACCCCACGGCATTGGAGATGGCCCGAGGGGACGACGGCCCAGCAGCGCTTAGGTAGCTCGTGATGGCAGACTTGTTTTGCGCCACCTTTCCGCCGATCCTTTCCGCCGATCCTTTCCGCCGATTTTGAAAATCGGCGGAATCGGAATTGGCGGAATCGGGGAAAACGACAACCTCCGAACTGTTCCGAAACTCCTCGTCGAACTTCGGAACAACCATGGAACCATCACCTGCTGTTATCGTCAACCCTTCGGCGAACTCAAACGGAATGGTGAGCACGATGGCGTTTTCGCGGAACTCATAGGCACCGCGTCCGTAAACATCCGTGATGGCGGGCACGCCGCGTCCGGAGCGCTCGCTGATGTGCATTTGGAGGAAGATGTCGGAGAGCCTTTTGTTCACGGGAATGGATTGTCCGGCGAAGAAGCCCTCGATGGTTTGCTCGGGAGCAAGCGTACCATGCGAGAGGATTTCGATTCGGTTATCGTACACCGTGATCATGGGAGCATTCTCGCCAACCCATGAGTTATGAACAAAGGCATTGATGATTCCCTCGCGAAAGGCTTCCTCGCTAAAGAGCCGCACATCCTTGCGGAACAGCTTGCGGTCGCGCTCGTCTACCTGCACGTCGTTGAGCACGTCGCCATAGTCGAGGATCTTGCCGAGCGACACGAGCAGGCACTCGTAGCCGAATTCGCGGATTGAAATGAGTCGAGCGGCCTTGTTGGCGCCAGCGAACCTCGATACGCGCATGGCGATGCCGCTGTTGTCGGAGAGCAGCTGGGCGAGCAGGTTGTAGCGACCGTCATCGAGGAGAAGGCCAAGGTTGCGCTCGAAGGTCTCCCGTTTAAGCGAGATGCCGCGTCCGGCATAGAAGGTGAAGAGCTGCTCGAAGCTGAGTTCTTGGTTGGAGGCCGGGATGTTCTCGGCCGTGGGAAGCCCGTCGCGCAGAATCCAGAACAGATGGGCTTCGCGTTCGGGATACTTGGCAAGCTTCACCTTGCTCGACCCGATACGCAGGTAGCGCTCGCCCGCAAACGACGTGGGGACGGTCTTGGCTGCCGGGATGGCAAGAACGACGACGCGCTTGCCTGTGATTTCAGTTTCGCCGAAGCGGAAGGCTATATCGGGCGCGAGCTGTCGGACAAGCCAATGCTCAAGCGGCTCGCCCTTGACATTCCCATGAAAGTTGAAGTCGGTGCCGACAATCTCATGCGAGACATCATCGACACCCCAGATGAGATATCCCTCTTTTCGCCCTTTGAAGGCGGCGGCGTTCGAGAGCGAAGAGATGTACTCGCCGATGACGGTCGGCTCGTGCCAGTTGGCCTTGAACTCGAACCAGTCCTCTTCGGTCGGATAGGCTGTGAGGTCGTGCACAAGGGCTTCGAGCTTTTCCATTGGCTTCACCTCAAATTACAGGGGTTGCTGAATTGTCTAATTCGGAATGAGACAATTCAGCAGCATCGGCCATGGGCAATTGCGCCAATGGCGTTGGCGCAATTGCAGACGTTGTCCGCTTCACGAATCGCGTCATCTCGAATGGCGCACTATGATGCAAGAGCTTTCCCACGCTAGACCTCCCTCTTGCCGGTGACAACCTCGTAGATGAGCGACTGCTTGTAGACTTTGAGGTCATCGATGATGGATTGCTTGGCAGCGATGGCGCTTGCGATGGCAGCGCACTTTTCGTCGAGATAGTCGGCGATACGGCGCTGCTCATCGAGGGGTGGAAGGGAGACATAGACTTGCCCCAGTTGATTTGCTGCCAAATTCTGGCTTGTCGCCCCAATTGCACTTGCCACGGCTTGATCCATAGTCGTTGAGGCGCTCAAGACATAGTTTAGCCATCTACCCTCGCATCTTTGGGGTCTTGCGATGGTTAAGGAAGAGGCGAGGGCTCCCTCGTCAAGAAAGTCGTTGAAAGTGCAGTTGCCCACACTGCCGCGCAAGCAGAAAACCACATCGTTGAGCCTAATCTTCGCTCCATGTAGGCGATTGTACTTTATTCGAGTAATATGCTTGGGAAACTGGCGGGCGATGTATCGTCCGCGAAGTGCGTCTGAGGTGACGAAGGGCACGCCCTTCGAAACGATATCGTTCCCCGATGGGTATTCAGAGCTTCTATCGCCGTTGTGAAACGATGCGATGCGATTGAGGCGGACGCGAGGCCAAGGGCCGGATGCGGCTTCGGAGATGATGACTCTTTCGTACTCTTTGTATTCCTCAATCGAAGCTTCAGCGGAGGCGACGGCGCGGTCGATTTCGGCGCACTTGGCATCGAGGTGGTCGGCGATGCGTCGCTGCTCGTCAAGGGGTGGCAAAGGAACGACTGTCTTCAAGAAGTCGTTGGTATGCAAGTCCCACTGTCCAACTCGCAGACCTGTCGAAAGCTTGTGCCATTCATCAGTATAGGAGCGCGAACGCAATAGATAATGGGCATATTTTGGTTCAAGCTTGTTGCTGATGAATTTAAATACATGGTAGGCGGGGCTGACGATCCCCTCGTAACCCGAGAGGGCCATAGAACCTTGCCAGCCCTTCATCTTGTTGATGACGAAATCGCCGATTCTAACGAACTTGTACTTTGAGGTGTCTAGCGAAGTAACGTTGTGGTTGTCATCGCGGCTGTCCTTGGGAACGATGCCATGATCCCGGTAAAGAGATAGAACGGTGGCGTTGGGCCGACCGGTAATTGCAGATGGGCGGAAGAGATACCGCAAGGAGATGGTGTTCCACGAGTTGGGAATCGTGCCGAGATAGTCGAAACCGCTGTCTTTCATCTCCCGCATATGCTACCGCTCCTCGCCGAAGAGGGATTTGAGGCTTTGCTCGAGGGCGGCTTCGTGTTCGAGGATGCGTGCGGCAATCGTGTCGGCGGGTTCCAGCTCTTTGTACTTGTAGAACGCCCGTGTGAAGGGGATGGTGTAGCCTTCTTGCACTTTCTTGGGGTCGTACCAGGCACCGGGGTTGTAGGGCTCCACCTCGCGCGCCAGGTAGGCGTCGATATCCTCATCCAAGGGCACGTCCTCGGTGTCAACGAGCTTCTTGCCGTTCTCGTCCACGGCAACCTTGGGCGTGCCTTTGCGGTCGCGCACGATCTCTCCCGCCTCGTCGCGCTCGGGCGTGTATACGGTGATGCGGTGGAAGCCGAAGTCCACCGAGTTGAAAAGCCTGGCCTCCACGGTGATGGCCGTGCCGTCCTCGGCCTCGCCCTTCCACGTGCCGTCGCGATAGGCGCCGTACGCCTGCACGATAAGCTCGCGGCAGGCGTCGGTGATGTCGTTTTTCTTGTCGCCGATGCCCTTGCGGCGCTTCACGAAGGCGCCTTTCGCGTCCACCAGCAGCACTTTGTCGCGATGCCCGGGCGCTTTGTCCTTGTCGAAGAGCCAGATGTAGGTGGCTATGCCCGTGTTCGCGAAGGAGTTGGTGGGAAGCTGAACGATGGCATCGAGCCAGTCGTTCTCCAAGATATAGCGCCGGTAGTCGTCTTCGGCTTTGCCGGGAGCGCCCTTGTACAGGGGGCTCGCATCTTGGACGATGGCCATGATGCCGTCTTCTTTAAGCTTGGCAAGGCCGTTCATGACGAAGAGCGTCTGGCCATCGCTCGTGCTGGGCAGCTCGCAGGGGAAGCGTCCGATTTCGCCCCTCGCATGCTCAGCGCGGATGGCATCCGCCTGCGCGGCGAACGACACGCCGAAAGGGGGGTTCTGGATCACATAGTCGAACGTGCAGCCCTTAAACTGGTCGTTGTCATAGGTGTTGCCCGCGCGCATGTTGTCGGCATCCTCGCCGCGTATGAGAGCCGAGGCTTTGGCGATGGCGAAGGTGAAAGGGTTCAGCTCCTGGCCGAACGTGGTGACGCTCGCCTCGGAGTCGAGGGCGATCAGGCGCTCCCGCATGCAGGAGAGCATCTGCGAGGTACCCATGGAGCCGTCGTACACCGTTTTGCGGATGCGCCCGTCATCGAAAACGCGCGGGTCGGCCGCGATCGCAAGATCGGTCATGAGGTAGACGATGTCTCGGCTGGTGAAGTGCTCGCCCGCTTCGTCTCCCTCCGAGAAGCGGCTTACAAGGTTCTCGAAGATGTTGCCCATGTCCACCTCGGTTACGCTTTCGGGCGAGAAATCGCCTTTCGCGCCGCCGAAATCCTTGATAACCTGGTAGAGCACGCCGGCTTGGGCCATGGTCTCAATCTCGTTTTGGAACTTCATGCCGTTTTGGAAAAGCAACTCAGTGACGTTGGGCGAGAAATGGGCTAGGTAATCGTTGAAGTTGTTCGCGATGTTGGCCGGGTCGGCAAGCAGCGTCTTCCAGGTGAACTCGGAGTCGTTCCAGAAGCTGCAGCGGGAGGCGCGGCGCATGAAGCCGTCGCGCACCTCAAGGCCGGCTGTTGCCTTGGAGGCTTCGATCTGCTTGTCGTGCGTGGGGGCCAGACAATCGTGGAAGCGCTTGATGACCGTCATGGGCAGTATGACCTTGCCGTAATCCTGCGGTTTGTAAAGCCCGCGCAACGTGTCGGCGATGTTCCAGATGAGCGCAGCCTTTTCTTGGGCGCGAAATCCTACGGAGTCGATGAGAGAATCTGCCTCGCTGCCGGCCACCATATTGTCCGCCATGCCCAACCTTCCCATCTTTGGAACCTGAAAGCAGAAAAATGTAATTTGAAACGCCCAGAAGCGATTTTACCAGACGGCGCGAACGCGCCTATGATGTTGCGCAGGATGGATGCGAAGGCAACCTCCGCAAAACGCAAGCGGACGCACGGATTGCCCGACCAGGGCCGCAACCGTCCGCACACCCGCTTGCGCTCTCGACCAGCACGTCTTCGCGCGCCCGCACTCCCATCCTGCGCCCCAGCCGCACCGCCCGGCCCGCGCTCCCGGCCCGCGCCCGCCGCGTTCCCGTCCCATGCCCTTACGCCCGTTCGCGATCACGCCGCACGGTGCCTTGAGGCGTCAGCCGCGCGGCAGCAGGGCGCGTGCGCGGGCGCTCGAACGCTCCAGTTGGTCCTTCGCGGATTTCAGTTCGCTCACGTCGGCGGCCGACAGCGCGTCCAGCTTCTTGCCGACCAGCTTGCGCAGCGCAGCCGCATCGGCTTTGATCCGCTTCTTCTCGTCCTTCTCCAGCTGCTTGCCCACCTGCGCGAGCGCGCGGTCGGCCTCGGCGAGCAAGGTGTGCGCTTCGTCGCGCGCCGCCATGAAGTCGCGGCGCAGACCATCCTGGGCGGCATACTGCTCTGCATCGCGGATGGCGCGCTCGATCTCGTCGTCGGACATGCGCCCCGAGTCGTCGATGGTGATCGACTGCGCCTTGCCCGTGTCCAAGTCCTTCGCCGACACGGTGAGGATGCCGTTCGCGTCGATGTCGAACGTCACCTCGATCTGCGGCACGCCGGCCGGCGCGCGCTTGATGCCCTTCAGCCGAAACGTGCCGATGGCCTTGTTGTCCTTCGCCAGGGGCCGCTCGCCCTGCAGCACGCGGATCTCGACACTGGTCTGGAACGCAGCCGCGGTGCTGAACACCTGCGAGTAATGCACGGGCAGCGTGGTGTTGCGCTCCACCAAGCGCGTGGCCACGCCGCCCACCGTCTCGACGGACAGGCTGAGCGGCGTCACATCGAGCAGAAGGATGCTGTTGTCGGCCTTCACCAAACCCGTCGACGCGCCGGAAAGCGTGGCCGCTTGAAGAGCAGCGCCCATGGCCACGCACTCGTCAGGGTTGATGGACGCGGACGGCTCCTTGCCTGTGAGCCTGCGCACGTGGTCCTGCACGGCGGGGATGCGCGTGGAGCCGCCCACCAGAAGCACGCATCCCAGTTCGGACGCGGCGATGCCCGCGTCGTTGAGGGCGGTCTGCACGGGTCCGGAGGTGCGCTCCACCAAATCATGCGTCATGTCGTTGAACGCGGCACGCGAGAGCGTTGCCTCGAGGTGCGCGGGACCGGCAGGTCCTTGCGCCAGAAACGGAAGGTTGACCTGCGTGGATTCAAGCGTCGAAAGCTCCTTTTTCGCCTCGCGCGCCGCTTCGGCCACGCGCTGCAGCGCCATCGTGTCGCGTCGCAGATCGATGCCGTGCTCTCGCTGAAACACATCAAGCAAATACGCGGTCACGCGCTCGTCGAAGTCGTCGCCGCCCAGATGGTTGTCGCCCGACGTCGCCAGCACCTCGATGACGTCGTCGCCGATCTCGATGACGGACACGTCGAACGTGCCGCCTCCCAGATCGTACACCATCACCTTCTGCGGGTCTCCGTTGTCCAGCCCGTATGCGAGCGCAGCGGCTGTGGGCTCGTTGATGATACGCAGCACGTCAAGGCCGGCGATGCGCCCGGCATCCTTCGTGGCCTGGCGCTGCGCGTCGTCGAAGTACGCGGGAACCGTGATGACGGCCTGCGTAGCCTCTTGGTCGAGAAACGCCTCCGCATCGCGCCGGAGCTTGCGTAGGATCATCGCCGAAAGCTCCTGCGGCGAATACGGCCTCCCATCGATGTCGGCGCGCCAGTCGCTTCCCATGTGGCGCTTGACCGATCCGATGGTGCGGTCGGGGTTCATCGCCGCCTGACGGCGGGCGACGGTGCCCACCAAGCGTTCGCCGTCCTTCGAGAACGCCACCACACTCGGGGTGGTGCGCTCGCCCTCCGCGTTCGGCACGACGGTCGGCCGCCCTCCCTCCACCGTCGCCACGCAGCTGTTCGTCGTTCCAAGGTCGATTCCGATCGTTGCCATGTGCGTCCTTTCGGGTCGGGATTACGTGATGCGAAGCAATCGAAGAGCCGCGTCATCCTGATCGCGAGCGGCATGCCCACGCGCCATCGCCACGATGCCGGCAGCGAGGAGCACGCAGCGCGCCGATCGATCGGCGCGCAAACCCTCTCGCGGACGCGCGGCGCCCTCGGCGTCGGAAACCTCCGGGAGCGAAGGCGTCGCGCCGATGGGGCACGAAAGGCGCCGGACGCCCCCGCGAGCCAACCGATGCCGCGCCCTGTACGCGAGCGACCATGCGTCGGGCGACGAGCGCGAGACGAAACGCTTCGAAAGAGCGCGGGAAGCGAACGCCGCAGCCGCTCCGAACGCGAGCGCGGCCCTCAAACCGGTATGCCGGGAAAGCCGTCACAGCGGCATACCGCAGAAGCGGCACAGCATGGGACCCAGGCACCAGACGCTGCAGCAGACGAAGCTGGGATCGACGCCCACGCTGAACCCTTGCGACTGGCTTTCCTGCTGGTACGCCTGCCCCGCCTGCTGGAACTGCCGCTGCGCTCGCTGATAGTCGAGGTTGTCCGGGTCCATGCGCACCGCACGCCTGATCTGCTCGAGCGCCATGAGCGTGTTGCCCGCAGCGTCGTTGGCGAGCGCGCTGAGGTAGTACCATCGTGCCGAGCGGCCGTCGCTCGTCACCGTGTTGAGGATGTCGACCGCCTGCCGGCCGCGTCCCGCATTGATGGCGTCGATGGCGCTGCGCATTTGGGCGCTGTCGCCCGCAGCGGCTTCGGGGTGGATGGGCTCCCGCGAACCATAGCCCGCCCCGCCAAAACCGAACAGGTCGTCGAAGTCGAACCCGAAGCCGCCCGTCCAGCCGTAAGGACCCTCCGTGCCGTATCCGCCCGCTCCTTGCCCCGCGCCGCCGTAGCCAGCGCCGCCGCCTCCCGGGCCCGGACGGCCCGCCGCCGCGCCTGCGCGCCGATCGCGCGCAGCGTACTTCTCCGGGTTCACGATGCGGTCGTACGCCTCGTTGATCTTGTTCATCCGGTCCGCCGCAGCGGGATCGTTCGGGTTCAGATCCGGATGGTTCTCGCGCGCCTTTTTGCGATACGCCTTCTTCACCTCGTCGGCGGACGCATCGCGACTCACGCCCAGCACGTCGTAGGGATCCTCAACCACGGCGCTTCTCCTTGTCGTTTTCCCTCGCATTGTATTTCCGCCACACGCCCGCGTACACCACGCTGCGCAAAAGGCGCAGGTCGCGTTCGAGCGGCAACCGTTCGAACGCCTCGGCCACGCCGGCCATGAGCAGGGTCAGGTCCTCGCGCACGTCCTCCGCGTCGGCTCCGATGGCCACCAGCGGGTTGTAGCTGCCCGACACCCTGTCGTCCTCGTAGTCCATCGCCGCGTCCATCACGTACACGAATTTCCCCAACCGCGCGCCAAGTCGGCGCAGGTCGTCGGACCAAAAATCGTCCGGACGATACGCGAACAGCTCGCCCATCAGAACGCCGAAGCGGTTGGCGGCGGCGTCAGGGGCGGGAGCAGCGCCTGCGCAAGGCGCCGCGTCGCGAGCATGCGCACCGCCTTCGTCGTTCGCGGCGCCTCCCGCGCGCACGACGCGCCCTGCGCGCGAGGCGCCCTGCGCAGCCGCGGCGCCTTCCATCCGCTTCGCCTCATCCGTCGCGCCCTGCGCGCGCACGGCTACCCCGCGCGCGGCCTCCTCGATGGCAGCGATGTCGGCCACGCCCGCCTCGATGGCCCCGCACATGCGAGGGTTCCGTGCGCGAACCGCGCGGTACGGCCCGGCAAGCGCACGTGCGAATGCGCGCGCTCGCACGCTGCGGTCATCACGCCAGTCGTCCAACGCCTTGTGGTACGCCAACGCCACGGTCGCGTCGGCCGCATAGTCCACGCACTCTGTGCGCACGAACCGATGCGGCTTCATGGGGTGCGGCGCGCAGCGCCCTGCGCCCGCATGCTCGCGCGGCTCGTACAACGACCCCAGCAGCAACGACAGGAACACCAGGTCATGGGTGAGCGCACAACGGCATCGCTGCCCGCAGCGCTCGCCGATGGCGCGGCAGAGGCCGCAGTACGCCTCGCGGTAGCGTTCGCGCTCGGCCTCGCTCAAACCGTCCCAAGCAGGCGCCACGTAGCCGAACATCAGCGCGCCAGCTTTCGTGACGGCCCGCCAAGCGCCCGGACGCCCCCGACGAGGGCACCGTGCGTTGCGGAGGGTTCGACGACGAGCGCGCCGACGCGGCGGCGCCGCTCCGCTCCGCCGATGCCCGCAAGCGGCGCGCGTCCCTTCCCGAGCGCCCGCAGCCGCAAAGGGCGCCTGCCCGCTTCGCCGCAACCGCGCCCCATGCGCTCGCGAGATTCCGATCTGCAGCGCATGAGGAGAAAGCCCGCGGGCAAGGCGCGTATCCGGCCACTCGGCGAAGCTGCGGCGAGCCTCGACGCGTGCGAAGTCCTCCGCGCATCGC
This sequence comes from Gordonibacter sp. An230, assembly GCF_002159915.1. Classification (GTDB taxonomy): domain Bacteria; phylum Actinomycetota; class Coriobacteriia; order Coriobacteriales; family Eggerthellaceae; genus Rubneribacter. The sequence goes on along the minus strand of NZ_NFJP01000015.1, from coordinate 24,769 downwards.
GCATGGCCGAGAACGACTCGCGTTTGAAAACGTCGGTGCCCACAGCGCGCCCTTACGACTTCATCGTGCTCTCGGTCTTGCATTTGGGGCACACCACGCGCAGCGTCCCTTTGCCGCGCGGCACCGACAGCACCTGCCCGCAGCCTTTGCACTTGAAATAGCGCGTGGTCTTGCGGTTCGTCCACGCCTTGCACGCAAGCGAAAGCTGCTTGCGAGGCTTTTCCACGACGCGCTCGAACGCGGCGTTTTCGCGATCACGTGCCGCAACGTTCCTCGAATACGTGCGGAACAACGAGTACGCCAGCGCAGCTAGAGCCACCCACGATAGCGCATCAAGCCCGGGAACGACCGACGCGAGTAGCAGAACGATGGCCACGACCACAAGGAAACTCGACAGAGTGTCGGCTCCGCGCCTTCCCTGCATCATGTCCGCAAGCTTCCATTGCAAACGCTCGAGAAAGCCCTTCACAAAACGCCTTCTTTCCGTCTCTTCGCCTTCTTCGCTCTCCGCTCGCCATAAAAGAGCAGCGCATGCCGCACATTGCGCGCCGAGTGGCGGTCGGGCGAGGCGCGCCTCGGCCTCAACCGTCAGGGCGAGGCGCACGCAGACGAGCACGCCGCCAATAAGCCGCGCGAGCGAACGCACGACAGCCCTCTGCTGATCCTCATCCGCATGCCCTCATCCGCATGCGCCCTTGGCAGGTTTTGCGCCCTGGCCCGGCGACGCATCCGGTTCGGAAGAACGCCGTCCGATCCGCATGCAGGAGACCGCCCGCATCGCGCGCGACGAGCAAAAGTCAAAAGCGCCCGACGTGCGGCGAAAGCGGAGGAGCGCCCATCGCGCAGCATCGCGCTGAACGCCCGCAAGCGAGCGCGGCCTCGAAGGGGCACGCCGCCGTTGCCCTCTCGGGCGTATGGTATTGAACCAAGACCGCCGCTTCGCCGCCGCAATGCGTCTGTCAACGAACCGACACGCCGCGGTCACAAAGCAACCACAGTCCGCGTGTCGAAAACGCCAAGGCCGCCCGCTCCGTGAAACACTGCCGAGGCGCTCGGCGCGCCCGTGTGCCTGCACGGCAGCAACCACGCGATCTCTCCGCGCCCGCCATCGAGGCCCCGCGCCGCAACGCCTCGGGATCGGAGACGACCGCGCTACCCGGCGCCCCTTGCCCTGTACGACCTAGTCTTCGACGCGGATGACGCTCGGCTCGTCTCGCAGCACGTCGTCGAGTTCGGCGATCTCGGCCAGCACATCGCGCACGCTCTTCTCGCGCGCCGTGTGCGTGACGTACACGATGTCCACCGAGCAGCCGTCCTTCTTGCCGCGCTGCACCACCGAGTACACGCTCACGTTGTGCTTTGCGAACACTCCCGCCATCGCGGCCAGCACGCCGGAGCGGTCGGCCACCCTGAAACGGATGTAGTACCTGGTTTTGAGCTCGTCCATCGGCACGATAGGCAGATCGTCGGTGCACGTGCAACCCACGACGGGCCCGATGCCCTGCTGCACGTGGCGCGCCACCTCCAGCACGTCGCCCATGACGGCGCTCGCAGCCGGGCCGGCTCCCGCGCCTTCGCCGAAGAACATCGTCTCGCCCACAGCGTCGCCCGTCACGTAAATGGCGTTGTACACACCGTTCACGGTGGCAAGCTGATGCGACAGCGGCAGCATGGTGGGATGCACGCGCACGTCGATGCCCTGCGGCGTGCGATGCGCGAGAGCCAGCAGCTTCACGCAATAGCCCATGTCGCGCGCAGCGTCCAGATCCATCGTCGTGACGGAGCGAATGCCCTCGGTGTGCACGTCGCCGATGGTCACGCGCGAGTTGAACGCGATGGATGCGAGAATGGCTATTTTCGCGGCGGCGTCGAATCCGTCCACGTCAGCGGAGGGATCGGCTTCGGCGAAGCCCTTCTCTTGAGCCTCGCGCAGGGCATCGTCGTAGCTCAGCCCGTCCTCCACCATGCGGGTGAGCATGTAGTTCGTCGTGCCGTTCACGATGCCCATGACCGAACTCACCTCGTTGGCGATGAGCGAGTGCTTCATCGGATCGATGATGGGGATGCCGCCGCCCACGCTGGCCTCGAACGCGATCTCCTTGCCCGCTTCCTCGGCCGCGCGCATGACCTCTTCGCCATGCGTGGCCATGAGCGCCTTGTTCGCCGTGACCACGTTCTTGCCGGCGCGCAGGGCGCCCAGCACCACGTCGCGCGCCACGGTGGTGCCGCCGATGAGCTCGATGACGATGTCGATGTCCGGGTCGTCCAAGATGTCGCGATAATCTTGCGTGAACAGATCCTCCACGCCGTGCGCGATGGCCTGTTCGGGATTGCGCGAGCACACGCACGCAAGCTCCACGTCGATGCCGTAGTGGCGCTTGAAGTCTTCGCGATGGCTCTTCAGGATGTCGATGCACCCGCCGCCCACGGTGCCCGTGCCCACGAGCCCCAGCTTAACCGTCATGTCAGTTCCCTTCCTCGCCAACAGCGTCGCGATGACGCGTTGCACTACTGTAGGGCAACATCGCCGCCGGATGCCGCATCCTGGAAAGAAAAGCGGCGAACCTCCACTGTACCGCCCGACAAAGGACGGGAAGAGAGCGCCGGAGAGGCACAAGGGAGGCGCTCATCCGGCAGCGCCCTTCGCATCCTCCACCAGCTCCATAAGATCCTGCCTTGTGTGGACGCCGAGCTTTGCATACACATTACGCGAATGGCCCCGCACGGTGTTCCAAGAGATATGGAGCTTCTCGGCGATCATGTTGGGATTGTAGCCCATCGCCAAATAACGGAACACCTCCTTTTCCCTCTTCGACAGGCCATGTTGTTCGGACAGCTTGTCGATGCTTTCTGCGAACCGCCGCTTGGCAACAGGAGCCTCGGCTTCCAAATCGACCACGGGATGCGTCACAGTGCCGAACAGATCGACGAGCGTGATCTCGGAGGCACTCGAGGGGGCGAACAGCTCATCGAGGGACTTCTCGGAGAACACGAGGAACGCGCAAGACACGATAGCTAGCGTGAGCACAATGCACACGGCAAAGCGGAACGACGGATCGCCGAAGCCGTCAGCAAGCGCGTACCCCGTGAATCCGCCGATGGCCCTGCCGAGCGTTTGTGTGCCGCACCCCAAACCGAACACGAGCACCGGAGAGAGATGCTTCTGACACACGATGAGGCTCAAAATAACCCAATGAAGCATACGAAACAGCAGCATGACCACATTCGAAAGATAGCCCCACGCAGAAGATACCTCCACCATCACCGGCGACATGGTAACCAACGCGATGGAGAACAGCATGATGGCTACGTAGGCGCGCCCAAGCGCAAAATCCTCCGCACCGAGCGAAAGCGTGCTCCAAATCAGCAAAAAAGCCAGAGCGATACGCACAAAGTTGCTCACATGCGACCCCTCGACCACCACATCATGGGGGTACAGCGACGAGGTGGCGGTGCTCACTGCTATCATCACGGAGCACAGCACGAATATGACGGCGATCAGCTTCCAGAATACCGTAGGAACGCCCCTATCGCTTTCCACGTACGGTGCGTCACCGCCTTCCAAAGGGGCCATGTTTGCGCACGCAGCTGCCGCCAGCGGCAACCCCACGTACGCGGCGGCACCGACCAGCGTGTCGCCCGTGCCGGGAACCATCCACACGCCCATCCCCACCACGAGGAAGAAGATGAGCCCCGCCATAACGTGCGACCACGCGAGCCTCGTGACGGCGGCACGGCCCGACAAACTGCCGTACAACTCGCCCGCCTTGAGAAAGATGATGGCAGTAGCGGCCCCGCAGACGCAGTGAGCAAGCGCCGCCAACGCAAATGACAACGCAGCGGGCAGCCCGAGCGGCCCGATGGCCAGCAGGACAGCGCAGCCAGCAGCAGCCACAACGCCCGCCGCGAACACCAGACGCGGTTCCAAGACGGGCCGCCCGAGCTTCCGGGCGACCAGCCCCGCCACGATGAGGGCGATACCATTGGCAAGTGCCTCAATCGAGGACTCCAATGACGCGCCCGCAGCGCTCTCGCACATCCTCGGCAGCTGCACGCTTCCGCTGCCGGGGATCTGCGACCATGCCACGATGAGGCCAAACGCCAGAAACGGCGCTATCGGCAACGCTTCCAACACCTTGGTTTCAAACGTGCTCTTCCCCATGCGATCCCCCTCGCCGAAATCCATCGGCGGCAAACAAACACCTGCGCGCCGACAAACACCGACTATACCATAGCCCCGACCCCCCCCCCGCAAGCTTCCGAGCGCGCAAGTACGCATATGCAGGTGCGCCTCAGGCAGCCCTGTCTCGATCACCGCGATCATGGAGGGCACGCGCAATGCGCAAGCACGCGTACAGCGCGAACACCGCTACGTACACCGCTATGCTCACCTGAGCGACCCGCCCTCCCTGCAGGGCAGAAGGCGTCAACATGAGCGACACGTGCACGAACGCCAAACCGAAGAACACGTACGCCCCTCTCTGCACCTTAGTCCATAACGCGGTGGGCATGCACCTCTTCACTACATGAAACGATGTCACGCCCAGCACGAGCAAAACCGCAAGCAAAACTGCGGCCACACCGAACGACACCGCCACATTACCCGCCAGCGCGCCCCCGCCGAGGATGCGCGGCACATACCCCTGTACATACACTGCCACATGCGCGAGCGATAGTATCCATGCGATGATAGAGAGCTCCGAGCGTATGGGTCGGATACAACGAGACACGAACGAATCCGTCGAGAAGCATCCGACGAACATCACGATAGTGAACAATGCGAGCGGAAGGATGCACTTCTGCTCCAAAACGAACAGCGCCGTCCACACGAGTCGCGGCATGTCGAACACCGCCGAAGCCACGCACGCAACGACCGTCGCCGCAGACAACGCGTAGAACGCAAGCGGAGCCTTGGCAATGGGCTTGCGCAGTAGCAGCACTGCAACGAAGCTGCATGCAAGCGTCACGAGAAACGCCATGTCACATCGCCTCCGCAAGTCCAGATACGCACTCGGCGGCACGTAGGCGCGCCACGTCGGCCACGTCATCGAGTAATTCGCGGTCGAACCGTAAAAACCCCTCGGTGATACCGAGGAACCCCCGATAGAACCTCGTCCGCACAAGCCGAAGAGCCACGCCCTTGAAATCGTCAAACCACGATAGGACGTGCTCGTCCACGAATCGAGCAGACGTCTCGGCCCAGTTCAAAACCTCTTCCCATGCGCCGCATCGCACGCCACCTTCCATACGGTCGGACAGCACGCCTAGATACTCGAACATAAACGACAGATGGTCGTCGGGATAGTCGTAGCCTTCGGCCCGCGCCACACCCGATTCTCTGAACAGCGCATGCACCTCATGGTACGACTCCTGGCACATAAGGCCATCCTCGGAGGTGAACACAGACTCATAAGGAACGGCGTAGCGGCCCTCCCACGTCGACGTGCCGCCGAACGACCCGGTGAAGTCGACCGCCAGCTCCTGCCGCGTGCCCGTGTTGCGTTTGCGTAGATAACGTTGCACATCGTTCGCCCCAGCAGCAAACCGTTCGTTCACTTCGGCGTAGCACGACCAGTCGAACACCGCGAACCGATCGATCTGCTCAGCCGTAAGCGGCCTGAAATACAGTGCCGCCAAAAGGTCATAGAACGACCGCCGCCCCTCCAGCGCAACCGCTATCTGCTCGTCGATACAGCCGGCCTCCCGCGTTTCCTCGCACCCGTCCGTCATCTCATCCCTCCTTCCCCGATGGCCTTCGACTCTTCAAGGAACCGAAGTCCGCCGTCCGACAATCTCCATTCCCCATCCCACACAAGCGCCCCGGCGCGCTCCAGCTTGTCCACGAACACACTCGGCTGCATGGTCTGCCGCACGCCGTCGATGGTCACCTCGAGCACGGGTCGCCCCGCCAAAAACTCCTTGACTTCTGCATACGACCGCGGAGTCTGCGCAATGAACTCGAGCACTTCGCAATAAGCGTCCTCGCGTTCCGGAACAAGTCCCAAAAGCGCACGCAGACGCGCTTCAGGAAGGTTCACCTCGACCAAGACGCGGCCCGCCTCCGTGGTCATATAGCCCACTTCGCACACGAGATCGTCCACCTCGTCCTCGGTAAGTCCTTCTTTGTCCTCGGAACGTACAATCGATCCATCTTCAGCCCTCTCCACCTCATCCAAGCCGCCCGCCTCGACAAGGAATCGCACGAGCCGGTAAGGGTTCTGCGTGCATTGGGCGAACTCGGGATACGTTTGAATTTCCTTCTCCACGTCATGCAAGACGCGTTCCTCGAAACAGTACCGGAGCACCTTGATCATGATCTCCCGATTGAGCGGATGCCGTTTGACCGTGCTCTCCAAACTCTCAAGTACGCATTCGCCGACCGCAGCTTCGACCGCCTTGCTTCGCATTGCGTCCATGTCTCCTCCTATCTGCGTCTACGTACGTGCACAGATCGCCCCCGTCCGTAGAACCCGATGCGAGTCCGCCTCTCGTCCGGCATTGTGCGGCCTCTCGGTTCCGCTGGCCAGACGCACGCTGCGTGCTTTTCGCAGCCAACCCACCTCAAACCGACACAAATTGGGTCGGTCGCCCCAACGCATTCTCTGACTTCGGTTCAGTTTGGGCGTTTCACCCTTCTGCCGCGGTTGCCATACTGCGCTTACACGTTCTATCCACGGCACCAAAAAGGAGGAGACGCTATGACGAGAGCGAATCTGTCACGCCGTACGTTCGTCCAAGGCGCGCTGCTTGCGGGCGCGGCTGCGGCCGTTGGCGCAAGCATGAGCGGCTGCATGACGGAGTCGTCGTCGAGTTCGGCGACGATTGGCGCAGGCGACCAGCGCAAGAAGGTTGAGTACGACGAGATAAAGAAAACCTGCTGTCATGGCTGCCTGGGCCACTGTCCCGTACTCGCCTACCTGAAAGACGGCGTGGTAGTCAAGCTCATGGGGGATCCCAACGGCGGAGAGTCGCGCGGTTCCATCTGCCCCAAATGCCTCAACCAGTTGCAAACCATGTACAGTCCGCGCCGCATCCTGCATCCCCTGCGCCGTGCGGGCGAGCGCGGCGAAAACAAATGGGAGATCATCTCTTGGGACGAAGCCATCGAGGAGGCAGCCACCCACATCGTCGACACCATCGACAAGTACGGCCCCTATGCGTTCTTTGGTAGTACAGGCGGTGGCGGATCGTACTCGTCCAACCAGATCAAAACCACCTGCGTGTCGCTGGGCTCCCCCAACATTTTCGAACCGGGAGCCGCCCAATGCCTGATGCCGCGCGTTTGCGCGACCGTGTTCATGGTTGGCGACAATCAGACCCAATCGGTGGCGGACAGCATGTCCACCGAGTTCTTCAAGGTCAACGACAACGCATCCGAGGTGATCGTGATCTGGGGTGCGCAGCCGTCTGTCTCGCAGACCGCGCAATCCGGTCGCGGCATGGCCGAACTGCGCGCGAACGGCGTGAAGACCGTCGTCATCGACCCGAATTTCAGCCCCGATGCCACCAAAGCCGATGTGTGGCTGCCCATCCGGCCAGGCACCGACACCGCGCTCATGCTGTGCTGGTTCCGCTACATCTTCGAGAACAAGCTCTACAACAAAGAGTTCACGAAGTACTGGACGAACCTGCCCTTCCTCATCGATCCGGACACGAAGCTGCCCGTGCTGGCCAGCGAGCTGTTCCCCGATTTCGCGCAATCCACGCCCGACGACACGCCCGCCTATGTCTGCTTCGACCTCAAGACCAACGCACTAACCCCCTTCGAGTTCTCGGCTCCCAAGGATGCCCTGGTCGATCCCGAGGTGTTCTGGGAGGGCGAAGTGAACGGCAAGACCTACCGCACCGCAGGCAAGATATACGCCGACGAGGCCGACCCCTGGACGCTCGAGCACACAGCCGATATCTGCTGGCTCGAGGCCGACAAGATCGAAGCGGCTATCCGCCTGTACACCCACGCCGATGACGACGGCACCACCGGCGGCATCTGCCACGGCGTGGCGACCGACCAACACCCGCAGTCGTCCGAAGCATCCATCGGCGCCATCGGCCTCGACATCATCATGGGCTATATCAACAAGCCCGGCGCGTCGATCACCAAGAAGGGCCCGGCGAGCATCCCGATGAAGCGCACGACGCAAAACGCCCCTCAAACGATGACCAAATACGGCTGCTGCGCCATTCCGGGGCTGTCGGATGCCGCGAACCAGGCGCGTATGGAGAAAGCCGCGCAAGAGATGCCCGAAATCCAAAAGATGGTCAACCAAATGTACAAAGACGGCCTAGGCACCACCGCCCACAAGGGCCTGCATACCTGGTTCATGGTGCACATCCCCTCAGTGCTGCAAGCCATCACCACCGGCGAGCCCTACAAACCGCGGCTGTGGTTCGACGTGTCGGGCAACAAGCTGGCCATGCTGGCCAATGCCTCGTCGTGGTACGACGCCATCTCGGAGATCGACTACTGCATCTGCCAATACCCCATGCTCACCTCGTTTCACGTGGAGGCGGCCGACCTCGTGTTCCCCACGCGCGAATGGCTTGAGGAGCCGCTCACCGACCACAAGCACCTCAACATGGTGTTTCTGCAAAACGAATGCACCCATATCGGCGAGACGGTGTCGCACTCCATTCCCACCGCACAGATCTTGGAGAGGTGCAAGGAGAAGTGGGGCGGCACGCTTCCCGGCGTCCCCAACGCGTACGTCGGCGAAGCCACCGAGGAGGCCGTCAAGGCAAGCTGCGCCAAGACCTTCGGCGCGGAAAGCTGGGACGACCTGCAGGCTAACATCGACACGTACGTTCCCAAAGTCACGCCCGAAGACAAATACTACGTGTACAACCAGCACGAGATGATCGTCGACGACGGACTGCCCGCAGGCTTCGGCACGGAATCGCGCAAGCTTGAACCCTACGCTTCGCTGTACCTCAAGCTGGCGCGAACCGGATATCCGTACACCTATCCTGAGCCGCAAGATCCCTGCGATGATTACAGCCCCATCTGCACCTACGTGGAGCCCGCCGAAAGCCCCCTTACCGATGAGGAGTTCCCGCTCGTCCTCACCTCCGGGCGCGTACCGTACTTCCACCACGGAACGATGCGCCATTCGGCATTCGCCCGCGAGCTGTTTCCCACTGCGGAGATCCGTATCAACCCAGCAACGGCCGCCGAGCACGGAATCGCGCACATGGACTGGGTGAAGGTGTCCAGCCGTCGCGGCAGCATATCGGCGCGAGCCTACCTCACCGAAGGCGTGAACCCGCGCTGCGTGTGGATGGAGCGCTTCTGGAACCCCGAGTGCTTCGACGAGTCCCAGCCAAACAAAACCGCTGGCTGGCGCGAATGCAACGTCAACGTCCTCACGAAGAGCGACGCGCCGTTCAATCCGGCTATCGGCACCTACACCAACCGCGGATTCACCGTGAAAATCGAGAAGGGCGAGAAACCCGCCAACATCTGGACCGAGGCCAGGGAGTTCCAACCGTTCATGCCCACCCTGCAATCAGAGCCCGTCACGAAGGATGTGATCTGATGAGATATGCCATCGTCGTCGACCTTGACCGCTGCACCGGATGCGACACGTGCATCACTGCATGCAAATACGAAAATAGCCTGCCGCTCGGAGTGCGCAACACCCGCGTGAACGTAGTGGGCCCCACCGGTACGTTCCCCGATATCGAACAGTACTGGCTGCCCATCGCCTGTCAACAGTGCGAGAACCCCGGCTGCATAGAGGCCTGCCCCACGGGCGCGTCGTATCGCGACGAGGAGACGGGCGTCGTGCTCATCAACGAGGAAGCATGCATCGGCTGCCGCGCCTGCATGCAGGGCTGCCCGTACGGCGTGCGCACGCTGAATCCGGATAGCGGCACGGTCACGAAATGCTCGCTGTGCTTCCAGTACCACGACGAGCCTAACTGGAAGCCCGTCTGCGTGGCCGACTGCTGCACCGGCGCGCGCTTCTTCGGCGACTTGGACGATCCCGAGTCGGATGCGGCAAAGGCCATCGCGGCAGCAGGAGACAACGTGCACTACCTCCCCGATCCGTCGAACCTCAAACCCTCCACCGCCTACATTCTGTCGCCAAAGATCGCCGCATGGCAGAACGACCCCGTGGAAGTGGCTCGGGATCTGTGAACGGGCAGCAACAAGCCTCCGTTCGAACCCGCAAGCCTATAGCCGAATGCCGCCGGGGCGAGCCCCGGTGGCCAAGAAACGAGGACCATTGACATGATTACCGAATTCCCCCTTTTCATGTTCACGACGCTTGGCGGGCTCGCCGCAGGCGCAAGCGTGGCCGCTGCGGCGTTTGGGCGCAACGGCCACGCGAAGCGCGCATGGCTGCTCCCCCTCGTATGCCTAGCGCTTTTAGGCATAGGACTGCTCGGTGTCCTCGGGCATCTGCAAAGGCCCGAGCTGTTCTGGTTGGCCCTGTCGAACCCGTCGGCCATGATCGCGCAGGAGGCGTACTGGTCGATCGCACTGTGTGTTTTCCTGGCAGCCGACATCGTCATCGCATTCGTCCGTAAAACCTCGCTGCTCGTACTGCGGGTAGGCGCGGCGCTAGCGTCGGTTGGTTTGATGTTCGTGATGGCCAACGCCTACTTCACCAGCAAGACAAACGCAGCGTGGGCCGACTTCTCCACATTCCCACTTTTCATTGTTGGAGACCTCGCCATGGGCTTCGCATTGTACGCCACCTTCCACGCCGACAAGCGGACCGAAGCCGCTTATGCTGGCGCTTCGACGGCAATCGACGCGCTGCTCGCCGTGTCGCTCGTCGCCGTCGGCGTCAACTTCGGAACCGCAGGACACGACGCCCTCGCGTTCTACGCGGGCGCTGTGCTGGCCGCCGCCGCAGCGGCGGTTGACTTCCTGGCATGGAAGGGCAAGCTCGCGCCAGCGACCGCTTCATGGGTCGTGCTCGTCCTCTCCGTAGTGGCTGTTGCCGTCGCGCGCTACGCGTTCTACGCCATCAGCATGCTGTAAACGCCTTTCATTCGAAAGCTCGACGGGCGATTGCCCCGTCGAGCTTTCGGCGAGGATGACGCATCAGTCAGAATGCACGATCAGTCGCAAGCGCGCGCCCTGATCACGCACCTTGCGGGTAAGGTTCGAGCAAGATGCGCGCAGCGCCGACGTAGGCAGCAAACAGCGGACCTACGGCGGGCAACCGTTCGTCCGCCGACATCCTCACTCGAGACACATTCTCTCCAGCCTGCCGAGCACCTCACAGCTGCAAGCCGACCGCACTCGACGATGCCGTGCCGAATCCGCAAGAAGTCGAATCGCTCGGTCAGATCTGCTTACAAAATGGGAATGGCATAGTAAAACGGTGTCGTTTTGTCTCTCTTTTCGCTTGCCGCGCCTCGAAGCTATTTGAATCGCCGCATCTTGCGCCCACCGCGCTTCGAAACCACTCGAGCTCTGGTGTCATCCGGCCAACGAGCCGTGCGCGAAAGTCTCATTCGCTTTCGCCCGGCATGATGAGCCCCGATGCCGCATCGCCCCACCACCCCGGACGCAGCAAAACCGTAGCGAAAGGCAACGCCGCAGAACGCGAAGCCCTCCAAGAGACACAGCCATTCCAACCCTGCCGCAGCCCTCACACAGCGCGCGCCGAGCCCCTACATGTCCCGCGCCAGCAGGTCCTCGTACGTTTCGCGCCGCGTGGTCACGCGCGCCTCGCCATCCTTCACGAACACGACGGCCGGGCGCGGCTGGCCGTTGTAGTTGCTCGACATGGTGTGGTTGTACGCGCCCGTGCCGAACACGGCCACGACGTCGCCCAGGTCGGGGCGCTGCATGGGCATGTCGATGACCACGGCGTCGCCGCTTTCGCAATGCTTGCCGGCGATGGTGACGATCTCGGTGCGCGGCTGACCTGCCTTGTTGGCGATGACCGGCTCGTAATCGGCATGGTAGAGCGCCGTGCGAATGTTGTCGGACATGCCGCCGTCCACGGCCACGTACTTGCGGATGTTCGGCAGCGTCTTGATGATGCCCACCGTGTACAGCGTCACGCCCGCCGTGGCCACCAGGCTGCGACCCGGCTCCACGAGCAGCCGCGGCTCGGGCATGCCGTGCTTGGCGCAGGAGGCCTTCACCGCCGCGGTGATGGTTTCGGCGAACCCGTCGATGGAGGCCGGCTTGTCGTCGGCCGTGTAGGCCACGCCCAGGCCGCCGCCCATGTCCAACTCGGAAAGCTCGATGCCGTACGCTTCGCGAATGCGCGCCATGAGGTCCACCATGACCTCGACGGCCTCCGGGTACGAGTGCAGCGCGAAGATCTGCGAGCCGATATGGCAGTGCAGGCCCGCCAGGCGCACGTTGGGCGCGGCGAGCACGTCCTTCACGCACTTGAAGGCGAAGTCCTCGCGCATGGTGAAGCCGAACTTCGAGTCCTCGCAGCCCGTGCGGATGTACTGGTGCGTGTCGGCCTCCACGCCCGGCGTGATGCGCATGTAGATGGCCTGCTCGACGCCCAGCTCGCCCGCGATCTCCGAGATGCGGCGCAGCTCGATGCGGCTGTCGATGACGATGCGGCCCACGCCGGCCTGGATAGCCTCGCGCAGCTCCTGCGGCGTCTTGTTGTTGCCGTGCATGAAGATGCGCTCGGCCGGGAAGCCCGCCGCCAGCGCGCACGCCAACTCGCCGCCGCCCGAAACGTCGAGGCACAGGCCCTCTTCGTTCACGATGCGCGCGGCCTCCTTGTTGAGGAACGCCTTGCTGGCGTAGACGACGTCGGCGTTGCTGTAGCGGCTGCGAAACGCTTTGAGGTAGGTTTCCATGCGCGTGCGCATGTCGCGCTCGTCCATGACGTAGAGCGCCGTGCCCTGCTCACGCGCCAATTCCACCATATCGACGCCGCCCACGAACAGGTGGTCGTCGCGCACTTCGGCCGTGAGGGGGAGCACCGCGCCCAGCTCCATGGTCGTGCGGTTGTCGGGTTGTTTGTTCAAATCGGCTGCAGGCAGTGCCACCGCGGTTCCTTTCCGTGCGTTTCAAGAATGCGCCTAGTCTACCATCGCCGCCAGCCGCTTTCATGTCCGACAGGTGAAATCATAGAATTCCGCAAGCAAGGCCTCTGCGGGTCGATCAGCGGCGCGCTTGGCTTTGCGACCGTCCCTGCGATCGTCCTGCAACCGTCCATGGCCGGCCTGCGGCTACCCTACGAACCGTCCCGCAGCCGCCCTGCGGTCGTCCCGCGACCGTCCCACAACCATCTTTCAAAACCATTTCGCACCTGAAGAGGAGGGAGGGGGCAACCGCCCGTCCGGATCGGCGCGTTCGATAGCGCCTGCCGCCTATGCCGAGCGGACAGCGCGTATGCGGTCGATGCGCTCGGCGATCCAGGTCTTGATGACCGCCTGGCGGTTGATGCCCAGGCGTTTGGCCTCGCGGTCCAGCTCGTCGATTATCCACTCGGGGAAGTCCACGTTCACCCGCCGCAGGTCGGTATCGAGGTTGGGACGTCGAACGGTAGAAAGGTCCAGATACTCGACGATGTCCTCCTCGCCCTCGTCAAATATGCGGTCGAATTCTTCAGCCTTGATGCTCTTCGCCATAAATCGCAACCTCCTTCTTCCGAGAGCGCCGAACCGAAATGATGCGCACCACTAAGCCGCGGTACGTGATGATGGCCGTCCAATGTTTGCCGCCGATCATGCCTATGACGGCATACCGAGCTTCGTCCTCGTACGCAACGTCCACCTCCACAAAACGCGGATCCCCCCATAGCCGCTTCGCCTGCTCGAAATCGATGCCGTGCTTGATGCGGTTGCGGGCGCTTTTTACGGGATCGTACTCAAAAAGCATAGGTACGCCTCCATGATGGTATATATCGTATACTATTTACGATCTAATCGCAACCATCAGCTTACCAGCCTCGTCTTGCGACGTCATGGCGCACATCCAGCGGAACAGCGTTTCGGTCCAACGCGGATTCGACGCGCTTCTCATGCGCCTCCTACGTGCTTCCAACACAGCCCTCGCGCACCTCCGATGCAAATCCCGTGCGCGCTCAGCGCGGATCCCGCGAAAATCCGCACCGGCCAAGAACGAATCGGCCTCGCCTAGACGGCGAAGAGCGCCCTCGATGAAAAATCTCACTTGACCATAGCCAACGCGCTCATCCGCACTGCGCAGATAGCAAAATCCGGCCCCATTCCAGCACGGAAAGCCGCAAGCCAACACGACAAGCCGAAAAGGATGGAAAACAGCGCCGGCTCTTGCCGACAAACAATCGGACAGAGCAAAAGCCGACAGGATAAAACCCGTCGGCTTTTCCATATGCGACAAAGCGATTATCGTTTATCGTCCTGCCAGGTATTCCTCCACTGCATGCTCAGCAGCCCAATATCCGGAAGCACGCGCCCACATTTGAGTGGAACCGGGCGCGCACGACACATCGTAGCAACCACCGAACAAACCACCGGCATCGGAGCCAGTCGCATAGAGGCCCGCAACAGGCTGGAAGCTTCGATTGATCACGCGGGCGTATTCGTCTACCTTCAAACCTCCTACATTGTTGTACCAGGCTAATACCGTTTTGAAGCCATAGAAAGGAGGAGTCTGCACCTTGCGCATGAACTCAGGTTTCTTCTGGAAATCCCTGTCAACACCCTCGTCGACAAAACCGTTCCACTTCCCTATCGTGTCTTTGAGCGCATGCGAATCGAGTCCAAGCTGCTCGGCCACCTCTTCTATCGTGTCGCCCTTCACCACGCGCGGATTGTCGCGCTTGAGCGCCTCCTCGATCTCGCTGCCGAATTCAGGCACCGGTTCGTTGGCGTTAAAGTAATTAGTGCGCTTCGTCACCGGACCCTGCGTCTCTATTTTCTGCACAAAATCCTGATCGATCACTACATAAATGTGCTCCTGCTGGGCGCCTATATTGCCCGAAAGGGCCCAGTCGGAAATGCAATGCTCATCGCAGAACCGTTCAGCACGCTCGTTGACGAAAATGGTATCGGCCTGGTTCACGCCGCATATTGTAAGAGCCCCTTTGTTGAAATGCCCCGGAAGAATGGGGCTGCAAAAGTTGATGGCCTCGGGATGATGAAGCGCCGCATCCACCGAAAGCCCCATGGATATGCCATCCCCACGCTGCGACCCCGATGTCCCGTAAGCAATCAAGTGGTCGTAGTTCAAATGAGTGAACCTCTCGAACATCTCCTTGTTCGCAGAGAATCCTCCCGTGGCCAAGATAACCGCCGCCGCTTTCACCTCGATCCGAGCTCCCGAGAGACGATCGCATCGCACGCCGCCCATCGATCCGTCCTCGTTCACAACAAGCTCGGTCGCACGCGCATCGAACACGAACCGAACGCCAAGTTTCTGGCAATACTCGTACATCGTGACGATAGCGGCTTTGCCCGCCGACAACTCGCGCTCTTCGTCTTCGGCATATTTCACAGCCGGAGAAGTGGCCTTCAAAGACTCCAGTCCTGAAGCCTCAGCGAACTTCACGCCTTGCGAATGGATGGTCCAATCGAAAATGTCGAGCGCCTCGTTCACCCATCTGCGCGCGATATGGGTGTTGAGCGCATTTTTGTGGTAATCGACCAACGTCGCATATGTGTCTTCGATCACGCCCTCATTCGCCGGCACCCAGCAAGCTTCGACATACTTCGAATTGCCGCCTAATCCGTTTTCGGTCAGTGCTTCCACAACCACAACGTTTGCTCCCAACTCAGCAGCACGGGAGGCCGCGCATAGCCCCGATGTCCCCGTGCCGCATACCACCACATCCCCTTCGAAGAATTCGGTGGGTTCAGACTTCGCCTCCTCGTCGGCATAAGCCGCATCACTGCATCCCGCAAGGACGGTCGACCCCAACACCCCTGCTCCCGCCACCACAGAAGCTTTGATAAAACCACGTCGAGATATCGCAGTCATGCTGCCTCCTCCTATTCGAACCCTACCCAACCTTCGGGAACCTCCATGTTGTGGCACTCCACGCAATACAAAGTGGATCGCCCATGCGCTTTATGGCAATCGCCGCAGTTCCCATCGCCACGATGATTGTCGTGCGGGTTATAGACGCCTTCGGGGTTGTAGACGGTCTTCGTGCCCTGCCAGTCGGATGTAGCCTCCACAATCTTTTCCCAATCGTCATGGCACCCGGACCTCATGCAGAATTCGCGCGTGCCCAACCCAGAATCTTCAAGAGGAATGGAGTAGTCGCCCTTGACATACGTTACAAGCTCGCTAACCTGCTCTTCGATGGTGGGTTCGTGGCAATCCAGGCAATCGTAGTTTTGCTGGGCATGGTCGACCACCATCAGATTCGCATCCCCCGACTTATAGCCTTCCACATAAGAGCCCATCACGTTGTGGCACGCCGTCCCGCAAAACGACGGCTGCTCGTGCCACACCCACATTCCTGCTCCAAGCGCAACAACTGCCACAACTACCGCTGCAGCCGCAACCAATTTGCGCCTCCTTCCTTTCGCCCTCGTTTTCAATCGCAGCCTTTCTTCACCGCCTTCGCCCATCTCATGCCCTTCGACGTCTTGGTGGATAGCATTGTTTTCCATGCAAAACCTCCTGTTCCCATCTCCGGCTTCTTCGTATAAACCGCGCTTTGATGATGAAAGGTCCATCCCGCGAGCGCGCCTCATGAAACTCGACGTTTTGCAAGATGGACACCCACAAAACAGGGTGTTTTGAGCTTGGACACGACGATGCGACGCCCCCGCTCAATCCCGAGCCTGCACGTAGAGGTATAATCGAATGGCGAGGAAAAGGCAGGGGGGGGGGTAATGAGGCAACGTAGCGCTGGATTCGTCGTTTTGACGACGCTCGGATTGGCTTGCTACTGGCCGTTCTTTCGCCGCTTTGAATTCTCCCTCTTCTTCATGGCGAGGCCGAACGCCGATCAAGACATGCTTCTGTCCTACGCTTTGGTTATGGGCTTATGCGCCACGTTCGCCATCGCAGCGATCGCGGCGCATAAGCCCATCGAACGCTTCATCGCCTCCAATCGTCCTCTCGCAGGCCTCGCTTCGTGCGCAAGCGCAGCAGGCTACCTTCTGCTGCTTCTTGTCCCCTCCTTGCCCGCAACCGTCATCGCCTCGACGCTGCTTGGTCTTGGGTCCGTTGCGCTCACTTGCATCTGGGCGGTTCTCATCACCAGCCAGCATGGCAATAGGCCCCTCATCTGCATTGCGATATCGCTCCCCATAAGTTCGCTGCTCTCGCTAGCCATTTTGCTGCCAGAGCCCACCTCTTTGGTGCTTGCTGTCGCCTCGCCCCTCATCTCAGTGGCAGCATGGCTTTCGCTGCCGTTGGACCCTCCGATAGAGTTCCGTCGAGACGCCCTCTTTTCGCTGCGCAAGCAGCTGCCTTTGTCGGCCATCGGCATATTCGGCCTGTTTATTATTGTGGGCCATCTCATCGTAGGAGCCTTGTACCAGACAGATGGGTTCATCCCTGTTTCCGAACGGCTTATCACCACGGTTCTTTCGTCCGCAACATTGCTTTTCGTGGCCGTCTTGCTGGCGAAATCGTCTGCAGCCGACAAGCTGCTCGAGAAAGAGTGGGTGATGCTCGCAACGTTTTACCTCGCGGCCGCATTTCTCGTACTGTGTATCGGACCCGATTCGTACCACCTGGGAACCGGCATCATCGCAGCCGAGCTGAGCTGTTTCGAAACCTTCTTCTGGATCCTTCTTGCGTTCAGCGTTCGCCAAACACGCCTGTCGCCAGTGTTCGCATTCTGCGGAGGATTTCTTTTGCTCAAGACGATTCCCGTAGGGGTGGCCAAACTTCTGCTTCCCTCGCTTTTCGAATGGCTCGATCTCCGCCTAATCGACTACACGGCAGCATTCGTAGCTGTTATGACGTTTATGCTGGTTGTACTCACGGTCGTACTTTTGAATACGCATGCGTTCGTGCTTCCAAGCGCCGCAGAAACGCCGAACGATTCCACCAAGAGCCCCCTCCTTTCCAAGATAGACGCATGCGCCCAAATCGCTGCAGAAGCGAACCTCACCCCGCGCGAGAAGGAGGTCATGAGCATGATCGCGCAGGGACACAGTCTGAAAAAGATAGGCGAAACGCTGTTCATCTCCATTGGCACAGTGCAGGGGCACGCAAAGCATATCTACCGGAAGCTCGGCGTGCATTCCAAGCAAGAGCTTATCGACCTGGTGAACGAGCGCGATTGATTTTCGAAGACAAGCGAACTTCGACCCCATGCGAATCCAACGCGTCTTCCACATGTCTCAAATACAGACCCGAGCATCCTCAAAAAGAGCGCGGAGCACCCACGGCGCGCCCTCCGTCCTGACAGAACAAGTTGCACAACGTCCCTCCGCCAAACAACGAGTGAACAAAACGCTGCGAAAACGCAAGGGCCAGCAGCGCGACGGCAATGCCCCCTACGCCCCTTGAAAGGATGGCGATTCTCGGCAAACGCGCAGATCGCCTGCCCCCTCATCGTCACGTCTCCTTCCACTGTGCCAAAATGAGGCCATTTTTGCTGCTACGCACCCATGATAGCCTCGGATCCAACGGAGAAAGTCATGCGCGCAACATGAAGCGCGAAATCATTCCCGGCCTGTATGCAGCCGGAAACGCGCAGGGAGGCCGCTTCCCTGTGCAGTGTCCAGTCGCGTTGAAGGGCGCGAGTCGTTCGATGGCGCTATTCTACGGATACGTTGCCGCCAAGAACGCCGCGAACGGCATCTAGCCCCCGAGATCCAGCCGGACGATCTACGAAGGCGGCTTCCACGACGTAGCCCGCCACTCCGCGAGTTCGTGGTACGACGGGCTTTTTCAAATCCGCGCGCTTGGTGCCTTCCTTCGCTTTTCCAAAGCTAAAACCGCTACAATGGTCGCCATCGAATACGGAACCCCGTCGCGCACGCGCAGACGGGCGCGACATCGAGGAGGGCCCATGGCCAAGCAGGAACCGTCCATCGATCAGTGGCTCGCCGAGGCGAAGCAGGATCCGAAGGCCGCGCAGTGCGGCATGTTCCTCACGCACAACGGCGTGGTGCGCGTAACCCCGAAAAAGCAGGTGCGCGAAGGCGTCGAAGGGCTGGGCGACGTCGTCCGCGTAGAGTTCTCCTACGACGCCGCCGGCGTCGACGCGGCCGTCGCCGAAGCGCTCACCTGGCCTGGCGTGCACTACGTTCGCGTGTGGCTCAACGAAGGCGCACTCGAGGTGGGCGAATCCATCATGTACGTGCTCATCGGCGCCGACATCAGGCCGAACTGCATCGACGCGCTGCAAAAACTCGTCGGCACGATCAAAAACGACCTCGTGGTGGAGAAAGAGATCTACGCGTAGAGGCACCTGCTCGCAGGAGCTGAAAGAACAGCCCCTTCCCCATCCGCAGGATGGCTGCATGCCCCCGCGGCTTGCGCATGGCGGATGCCGCGCGTTCGAGGAGGCGCCCGAAGCGTCGCGCACCTCGGCGGACTCGGTTGCACAGGCGGGGCTCCTCGGCCGTCCGGTGCGCGTTCGCCCTCGCGCCCGCAGCTGCGGGCGCGATTCAACGCCGCGCTTTGTCGCGAACATGCCGAACGGACAAGCGGCGGGCCCCAAGACGCCCTCGCGGCCCTCACGCAAAAGCACGCGGGCCGCAGCGTAAGCCGCGGCCCGCAGGAGAAAACAACTCGAACGTCTACGCCAGAGCGTCGGCCACCACTTCGCCAACGTTCCTGCCGAACACGATGATGTCGCACACCGCGTTGCCGCCGATGCGGTTATCACCGTGGATGCCGCCCGTCACCTCGCCGGCCGCGTACAGGCCGGGGATCGGGTTGCCGGACGCGTCGAGCGCCTCGTTCTTCTCGTTGATCTTCACGCCGCCCATCTCGTGATGGATGCCCGGAGCCACCTTGATGGCGTACATGTTGCCGTCGGCGAAGGCGATGCAGCCCTCGGTGCGACCGAACTCGTCGGCTGCACCGTCGGTGGTGATGGCGTTGTACGCGTCGATGGTGGCTTGGAGCGCAGCCGGATCCACCTCGATAGCCTCGGCCAGCTCGGCCACGTTGCCGCCCTTCTGCACAAGGCCGGACTTCTCGTACTTCGCGATGGCGGTGTTCGCGTCGTACACCTGCTGGTCGAACACGCACCAGGCGAAACCACCCGGCTGCTCAAGTTCCGCCGCCGACACCTTGTCGCGCGTGGACATCTCGTCGAAGAAGCGGTTGCCCTCGCTGTTCACGAGGATCGCGCCGCCGCCGCGCACGCCTTCGGCGATGAGCGTGGACGTCTCCTGCTCGACGGTCGGATGGATCTGGATCTGCTCCATCTGCACGAGCTCGGCGCCAGCCTGCTCGGCCATCGTGTAGCCGTCGCCGGTCGCACCGGGCTGGTTCGTGGTGACATAGCCTTCGAGGTCGGGGCGATACTTCGTCACCATCTCGGCATTCGCGCCGAGGCCGCCCGTGGCAAGAATGACTGCCTTCGCGCCGATCACCGTCTCCTTGCCGTCGAGATCAACTTTGACGCCCGTCACTGCGTCGCCGTCCTTCACCAGCTCCTTGGCCTCGCAACTCATCTTGGTGGGGATTCCGCGCTCTTCCACCGCGGCCAAAAGCCCGGGGATGAGGGTCAACCCCACCGCCGAGCCGTCCGTCGGACGATGGCAGCGCTTGACCGACATGCCGCCGGTCAGCGTGATGTTGTCCAGCTTCACGCCCAAGCCGTCGAGCCAATCGATGGCGCCGGCCGAATTGTCGCACATGAACTGGACGAGCTCGGGATCGCCCGTGTTGTGGCCGCCGTCGAGCGTTTCCTGGGCAAACAGGTCGTTGCTGTCCTCGATGCCCTGCTCCTTCTGGAACTTCGTCTCGGAGGCGTTCATGCCGCTCGACGAGAAGTTCGTGTTGCCGCCGTTCACGGCCATCTTCTCAAGGATCACGATGTTCGTGAGGCCCTTGTCGTACGCGGCGATGGCCGCCGAGAGGCCCGCGCCGCCCGTGCCGACGATCACCGCGTCGTACGACTCTCCTGCGCCCTCGTCCGCACCGTCGGCCGCCTTGTCGCCCGACGGCGCGCAGCCCGTCAAGCCGAAGCTGCCCAGCACGCCGAGGGCGCCCATCGCACCCACGCCTGCAACGAAGCTGCGACGCGTCAAACGATAGGAGCGCTTTTGCCCGCTTGCCCCGTTTTCCCGATATTCGCTCATAATGCATTCCTCCCTCTCTATCGCGGCACGTCGCCTGGCGCCTTTTCCGAAAACGCCGACCGAAAGACCGTGCCGAAGCAGTGTCCACCATACCCAAACGCCTTTCGAAGCAAACACCCATAGTGGGTGTTATTGATAAAATGGCTTATACTAAAGTCGAAGAGCGCACCTGTTGGAAAAGCGAGGAGCACGCGTGAAGAAAAAGACTCCGAAAGAGGAGGGGGGGGGGGCAGGATGGCGTCCGTCTTCTCGAAGCCCGGCGCCATTCCCGGCATCGGGCTCTTCCTTCTGTTCGCGGGCATTTGGACAAGCGATAGCGCGCTCATCGGCCTCGCGCACCCCCCGGGCGGCTACCTTCCCGTCCGCGTGTTCTCGCTCGCAGCCTATGCTGCCCTGTTCGTCGCACTGAGGGTCGAGGAGCGGCGCGAGCTTCGAGGCAACCGCCGTGGCGCAATGCGGTTCGAGCGGTGGATCGCCTTGGGATGCGGGCTCTTCGCCCTCGGGACGGCGGGCGTGCTCGCGCTTCGCGGGCAGAACGCCGATGCCACCGTCCTCGCTCCCCTCGCGCTTACGAAATGCATCGGACCCCTTCTGAGCATACCCCTTCTCGCATCGTTTTCGACCTTGGCGCGCCGCACGGCAACGACCGTCTCCACGATCTCGCTCGCATGCGCGTTCGCCGTCGAGCCGACGGCGCAAACCTTGGTCGCCGCAGTTGGATGGGGCCCGGAAGCGCTCCTGGCGATGGGCGCAGCCCTGCTCGGCGGGGCAGGATGGGCGTGCTCGCGCGCAACGACGGGGCTCGCTGCCGCGCGATGCCCCTTTCGCGAAGCGCCGACCCGCCCCGCCTCCCCTGAAAACCGCACCGCCATCGCGGCCGAGAACGGGCCGACGACGCGAGAGCGCGACGAGAGCGTCTCGGCAACCAGCAGATCTCGGAAACCCCCTTCCGAAGGTCTCCTCACCAAAAGCACGCTGATCGGCATCGCAGGAACGGTCATGCTGCTGGGGTTCATGCGCACGGAAGGCTTCCCCGGGGCGGACATGGGGGTGGCGCCGGCCCTCGTCGTGCTGGTCGCCGGCCTCTTCGCAACGGGACGGTTCGCCGCGCTCGAGATCCACGAGCTGTTCCGCGCAGCCGTCGTGTGCGCCGCGGCAGGCTTCTTGCTCGACCCCGTCCTCTCCCCCATCGCGCCCGATGCGGAGCAGCTGCTCGCCGGAGTAGGCACAACTCTGTTCGAAATCGTCGTGTGGACGACCTCGGCGACCATCGTCGGCTCGTGCGGCAACCGGCTGCGCGCCGCAGCGGCGACGCGCCTGGCGGCCGTTTCAGGGCATTTGCTGGGCTCGGTCGTCGCAACGGCGGCAACGGCCGTCGGCGACGCGATACCCCAAGCCGAGGAGGCGGCATCGCTCGCCCTCGTGTTCGCGTACGTGGTGGGATTGCTGTATCTCTCGGGCGACGAAACGCTGCGAAGCGTCTTGTCGACGCGAAATGCCGTTCGCAGAAGCGCAGGCCACAACAAAAGAGCCGATCGGAAAGTCGCTTTGGGCGGCACTTCGGAACCTGCGCACACGCCCGCCCCCGCCGATCCCGCACCCGACCGCGACCTCGCGCCCGGAAGCGCAGCGCCCGCCGACCTCGCGCCCGCCGACCTCCTCTACTGGAAACACCCCTGCGCACTTGTCGCCGAAGACTGCGAGCTCACGCCGCGCGAGACGGAGGTGCTCGAGCAGCTTGCGCAAGGACGTGACCTCGCTTTCATGGAGGAGCATTTCACGATCTCGCGCAATACCATTAAAATGCACACGAAGCGCGTGTACGCCAAGCTGGGCGTGCACAGCAAACAAGAGCTGATCGACCTCGTGGACTCCGTGCGCGAACGCGAGCGCGCATAGAAGGGCCCGGGCGTCCGGGTGTCGCCGAGCCATCGGACACGCGAAACGAACGCGATCACCTGCGATTCTCTTGAGCATCCCGCATCAGCTAACGATGGCGCGCACAATGCACCATGCTGCCTCCCGCATGGCAGATCGGACGAACCGGTTCGGAAACATGAGGAAACCCTGTGGCGACCTCTCATGAACGACCTCCTTTCCACCAACCCGCACGCGAGCGCGGGCCGGGGCGCCGGGGCGAGCATCGGGCACGGCGCTCACCCCCTCTCCCCAGGGCCGTCCTCGCAACACTCCCGCTCCTCGTCCCACGCGTCGAACTCCTTGAAGTACTCGTCCTCGTTGGCGAGCTCGTAGTAGGGGCCGGGCGGGTCGACGTACGGGGTGGGCACGACCGGGGTGAGGCCGACGTTCGGGAGCCACCGGAAACCGTAGCGCAGCTCCTGGTGGATGGCGGGATCGGAGTCCGACACGAGGCGGTAGACGGTCGAGCCGTCGGGCTCGGTCCTCTCGGATTCGAGGGAGTAGGCGTAGCGGTCCCCGGCTTTCTCGTTCGCATCCGCGATGGCCGCCTCCGCCGAGGGGCCCTCGGCGTACTGGGCGGCGAGCGGGGCGAGGTAGGCCGCGGGGGCGCCGAGGGCCACTGCGGCGCAGAGCGCGGCGGCGATCTTGCGGCGGCGCATGCGGGCGCGGGCAGGGGCGCCGGGGCGGGCATCGGGCACGGCGCTCACCCCCGCCCCTCGGAATCGGAGGCCCCTCCTCGGGCGCCGGGCTGGTGGGGGAGCTCGTGCACCTGGCTCCACTCCGCGAGCTCGCCGCGCCACTCCTCGCCTTTCACCATCTCGTAGTAGGGGCCGGGGTTCTCCAGCGGGGGGGGGACGAAGGGCAGCTTCATGCCGCCCTGGGGGATGTCCTCCCAGGGGAGCCACCGGAAGCCGTAGCGCAGCTCCAGGTGCAGGGCGGGGTCGGAGTCCGAGACGAGGCGGTAGACCGTGCGGCCCTCGGCGTCCGAGTACTCGCGCTCGAGGGAGTAAGTGAAATCGCCATGGGCCCCCCTGTCCGCCTGCGCGATGGCCGCCTCGGCCGAGGGGCCCATGGCGCGCTGGAGCGCGAGCGGGGCGAAGTACAGGACGGCCGGGGCTGGAAGGGCGAGCGGGGCGGCCAGCGCGCAGACCAGGGAGATCGCGAGCGCGCGGCGGCGCATGCGGGCGCGGGCAGGGGCGCCGGGGCGGGCATCGGGCACGGCGCTCACCCCCTCTCCTCGGAAGAGGCCCCCTCGGCGGCCTCCCACTTGCGGGAGAACACGTTCTCGCTGCGCCATTCGTTGTACTCCTTGAGGAACTCGCTCTCGTTCACCAGCTCGTAGTAGGGGCCGGGGTTCTCCAGCGGGGGGACGAAGGGCAGCATCATGCCGCCCTGGGGGATGTCCTCCCAGGGGAGCCACCGGAAGCCGTAGCGCGCCTCGTAGTGCACGGTCGGCTCGGTCGTCGAGGCGAGGCGGTAGACCACCGAGCCGTCGGGCTCGGTCCTCTCGGACTCCAGGACGTAGCTCAGATCCCCGCCGTTGGTCCAGTTCGCGTACTCGATGGCCGCCTCGGCCGAGGGGCCCATGGCGCGCTGGACGGCGAGCGGGAGGAGCCAGCCGGGCGGGCAGAGGGGGAGCGCGAGGACGGCGGCGGCCGCGAGGGCGGCGCGGCGGCGGGGGCTGGCCGCCCTCGCG
>NZ_NFJP01000014.1 GCF_002159915.1 Gordonibacter sp. An230 | reverse complement strand
AGATGTGAATAAGAGACATGCATCTACGCGAGCGCATCACGCTTTCGCAATCGCCGAACTACGCGCCAAGACGGCGAAAGCGCCCTTCACGCCACAGCCGTCGCTGCGCCCGCACGTCACGGCGCTCGTGGGCGAAGCGGGGCCTTCGCCCACGATGAGGCACGTCAGCCACCTGAAACCGTCCATGGCCGGCCGCCCCTCAAACTCGCGCGCAACGTCGACTCGGCTTCCGACGACGCGCTTGCCTCCTGCCGCGCTCTCACCGAGAACCGTACGGCGCCCCTCGTCAGCGCGATGGACTGTGCCCCGTCCGAAAAACTGCCGGCTTCCTCACGAAGAGCCCGGGCGCCGAGCATCCCGAAGCCGACCGAGGCTCCTCGGAGAGCAACGCCATCCTTCGGCCGTCGTCGAGGGGAAGGCCCCCGCCCCCGCATGAGCGGCATCGATGGCCCTGCGCCGCCTTTCGATTCGCGCATCTTGTCCGATGGGGGCTTCCTTCACCCCAGCGTCGAACACCGCCCGCCCTGGACGACGAAGGCCAGCCAGCCCTTCCTCCGAGAAACCATGCGCGCACGCGACCTGGAAGATCGAGCCCGGCAAGCGAACGCATTCCGGGGAGGGGCTGCACCCTCCCCGGAAACGCAGTCTACGCAAGCGGCGCCGCCGCCTCACGGTCGCGACGGCGGCGCACCACCGCAACCACCACGACGGCCAACGTGGCCAGCACGGCCAGCATGGCGAGGCCGCGCAGCATCCGCTGGTCGCCAAGCGTCGGCAGCCTGTGTATCGCAACCGGCGACTCCTCGAAGTACACGCCCAGATCGATAGCGTTCCCCGCGTCGCGCGACCATTCCGAAAGATGCACGTAGTCGTACAGCTGCCCGTATGCGGTCGGCCCGCCCGCATACTCCGCATGGAAGCGCGCAGGGTTCGTGACGCCCTGCTCGTGGGGCACCACCTCGCCCGTCAGGTTCAGATGCGCGTAGTCGCTGTCCGCATTGTCGCCCGCCTCTTGCGCATCTAGCACCGTGTACTCGGCGCCGTCTGGCAGCGTCATCGTCACCCGATACTCATAGGGAAGCCCTTCGTCCGTCGCGGCGGGAAGCCCTTCGAAGCGATAGGCGCCCCACTCGTCGGAAACCGTCGAGGCCACCGGCTCCCACGCGCCATCCGACAGAATGCCGTCGAACTCGACGCGCTCGCCCATGGGCGCTCTTTCGACAGCTTGCCCGGCGTCGGGATACGTCACCTCCGACGGAACGAGCGGCTCGCCCTGCGCATCCAAATCGCTCGCAGGCGCACCGTCGCCCCAGGTGGCGCCGAACCCTTCGCCCAGCTCGCCGCAATCGAGAACACGGCGCTC
Organism: Gordonibacter sp. An230; assembly: GCF_002159915.1. Lineage (GTDB taxonomy): Bacteria > Actinomycetota > Coriobacteriia > Coriobacteriales > Eggerthellaceae > Rubneribacter. Next base: position 90,988 of record NZ_NFJP01000014.1, on the reverse strand, counting down.
AAGACGCAGCTCGTTGCCCGGCAGCAACCCCTCCCCGGCATCCTGGACACCGTTGCGGTTCGCATCGTCCCACACGCGCCCCTCGATGAGGGAGGTGCCGAACGGCACAAGGCCCACGTCGTTGAAATCGCTGTCGTGGGCGCTCACCGGCGTGAACGAGAGACCCTCGGGGCCATCCGTCACGAAGGACGGATCCTCGCCTTGCTCGGCATCGGCCAAAACGATGAGTCCGGCAACCGGCTCGTCCGGCACCACACGCGTGGTCTGAGCGTCCAGATCGGAGTCTCTCTGAACGTCACTGCCGCGATTCGCCTCGGTCACTGCGTAACCGTCCGCCAGTTGCGCCACGTTCACCCGGTAACCGTACACCACCGTCGCGAAGCGATCCCCCACCATGCGGTTGCCCACCGCTTCCAAATCGTCGAAGCAGTAGCGACCATCGGCACCGGTGATCTGGGAAAGCGCTCCGTCTCCGGACGCGAACTCGCGATCGAACGCCCAACGCGAACCCGGCTTTTCTGCGCCTGAGCCACCTTCGGCATCGCCATCGAGCCGTGCGGGGCCTTCGGCGTCGTCGTCCGTCGAGCCGTCCGCCCGGTAGTCGTCCACGTAATAGTAGCGAGAAAGCGTCACCTTCACACCGGGCACCGGCTGCTCGTCATCGGAGCGGACGCCGTCCGCATCGCTGTCGCTCCACGCCATACCCGTGATGCGCGCCCGCTCGGGAGAAACGAACCCGGCATCTCCCCCTCGCTGCACGTCGATGGTGCGCAGCACGTCGTACTCCACTCCATTGTACGCATCGAGGTACTGGGCGCCGTCGTCTTCGGCATGCGGCATCGCCATGATGGCGTAGCCGTCGCCACGCAGCTGCTCTTGCGAGCCGTCGGCATACTGCTCCACCACCGTCAACGTGCCGTTCATCCGATCACGCACGACATCGGAGTCCGCCGTATGGTCGGATCCCACATGGTAGCGGGTAAGCGTCGTGCCCTCGGGCGCCTCGGCCACCGATATGCGATACGCCGCCAAGCGGAAATCGTCATCGCCTGCGGCGAGGCCCGATTCGCCTGGCTCTTCCGATCCGGCGCCGTCCCCGACACCCGCATCGCCGTCGCCCTCGACAGGCGCGAGAGGCCTGCCGTCTTTCATTTGCACATACGTGGGCAGATCCGCGAACTCGTACACGCCGCCCTCGCCGGTGCGCGTCACGCGGGAAGCGGCGGGCGAGCCTTCCTCTGCGGTGCCGAACTCCATGTTCTGCACCCACGCGCCGTTGTCGCGATACCACTGCGTCACGTACACTTCATGCCCGGCTATGCCGTGCTCGTCGCCCTCGTTCGACGCGTCGAGGTCTTGCAGCCCGTCGTAATCGTCGTCGTACCACACCGTGCCCCGCAACACGCCGCAAGGGAACGGGCCGAACCCGGCGTTCATGCGCGGCTCATCAGCGCCACGCGCAAGGTTGAAGCCCTCGGCCTCGTACGGGAAGCCAACCAGGCCACCCACCGTAACGGTCGAACCCGCAGGCGCCGAAGCTTGAGCGCCCTCGAGAGAATCGTGAGCCCCCGGTTCTTCCGTCGCGCCAGACGTTGCAGGCTCGGCCAGCACCACTTTCCCATCGAGCGTGCGCTTCCCTTCGTAGGAGCTCTCCTCCATCCATGCGATGCGGTACACATCGCCCTCCGCCTCAGGGCGGCGCACTTTTGAGTTGACCGCATCGGCCTCCGGCGAATCCACTTGAAGGGCCGTCACGGGAAGGCCGGCCACGCCGTGCGCGTCGCCCGCTCCCAAAGCAGCCACCTCGTAACCCATCAAGTGCCGTTCAGACACGCCGTCGCCGTCGGCATCGTAGGCCGCCGAAACCGGCAGCGGATCGAAGTCGAAGCGACCCGACGCGTCGGTATCCTGCTGATCGTCGAACTCAGGCGCGGGCTGCCAACCCTCCTCGGTGCGAACATAGGCGCGCAAGCGCACCGTCTTGCCAGGCAACGGCTCCTCACCCGCGTCGATCAAGCCGTTGTAGTCGGCATCGATCCAGAGCGTGCCGGCAAGCCGCGCCTGCGGAGGCGTCATCAAGCCAGCGTCGCGGCCCGATGCGTCGCGCGGCGCGCTCTTGTCGAACGAGGTGGCCGACGCCGCACCGTCCGTCGCCAGCTGGCTCGCAGGAACCGCGGCGGGCGTCGTCAGCACGTTGTCGTCGGCGGTGTAAGCATCCGTCTCGTCCAGCAGCACCGTGTACTCGCCGTCGCTCAACATGAGCGAACCGGTCGTGTCGGCATCCGAGTTGTCGGACGAGCCGACGCCCTCGGCGCGCACGGGGCTTTGCAGCCACGCTTGCCGCACGCTTTCGGGATCGGCTAGACGCACCCGGTAAGCATAGGCGAACCACTCGCCGGTCTGCTCGTCGTAACCGCTGGCGGCCAAACCGTCGAAACGGTAGACGCCCTCGCTTTGCCTGCCTTCGCCATCGATGCCGGTTTCGGTTGCGACCTGCATGCCCTCCCAAGCGGGATCGGGCACCCATGCGGCCCCGTCCTCCGACGGCACGAAGCGGTCGAGTGCCACGCTCACTCCGTTCACGCCCGGCGCCACGCCGCCAGGTGCCGCGTCGCGCTCGTCCTGGACGCCGTCGAGATTCTCGTCTTCCCACACCACGCCCACGATGGAGGCCGGACGCTCGGGCACCTCGCCCACGTCGCCGCCCGGCAGGGTCTCCGCCTGCGGGCGCAGCAAATGGTACGTCTCCCCGTCGTCGGGGCTTTCCGCCGTCACGCCGTCGATGGCCCCGCCAACCAAAGCCGCCAGCACAATGCGGCCGTCCGGGCGCGTGCCCGCCTGGGGATCGCCAGCATCGAACGACGCACGGTCAAGCAGCAAGAACGAACCATCCTCGCCGCGCATCGAGGCATCGGAATCCTCGAGCGTGGTGTCTCGGTTGGGATCGGCCTCGTCAAAGGCATGATAGGACGTGAGGAAGCGGCCCTGCGCCGTGTCCTCCAAACGCACGCGATAGGCCGCTAGGTGCGCCTCGCCCGTCTGCGGATCGACCCACGCGGTGGGCAGACCGGCAACCCTCCAACGGCCATCGGCGCCGGTCGTCGCCTGCACCACGCCGCCATCCTTCGCCTCTCCGCCCGTCACCGCGTCCCACGGCCCATGGCCGAACTGGGCATTGCGCGTCCAAGCGCCGTCAGAGGCGACGTACCATTGCTCAACGTTCAGCAACTGGCCGGACATGCCCTGCTCTCCCTCGCCGAAATCCTGCAGGCCGTCGAAATCGTCGTCCTGCCACACCACGCCCTCGAGCGCGGCGGTGGGCACCTGCACCACTCCGGCATCCCAGCAGTCGTTCGTGAAGCCGTCGAGCACGTCGTACACGATGCCGCCGGGGCCCTCCACCTCGTACTGAGATCCCACGCTCTCGCCTGCCACCACGACGAACTGATCGTCGTCGGTGAGATAGCGCGCCCGCCCCTGCTCGGGAGCAGGCATCGCCTGGCGCTGCGCCCGCAAATCGGAATCGACCGTGGAATCGGGCGTGGCGCGGCGGGCCGTAACGGCCACCGCACCCAGCGCCGTATAGTCCTCGTCGTTCATGCGCACCTTGTAACCCGCCAAGCGCAGTACGCCCGGCTCGTCGGGATCTGGCACGGCGGTGGGCACCTCGAAGGAGTAGGATCCGTCGGCGGCGGTCGTCTCCTGCCTGATCGGCTCTGCGTTCACACGCTCCCACCGCCCGCCGCGCTGCTCGGCGGCATCGGGCACCCATGCGTAGCTTTCCAACGTGAGGCGGGCCCCAGCCACGGGATGCTCCCCCTCTTCTCGCACGCCGTCGGCGTCGGCGTCATCCCACACCACACCTGCGACGGCGGCGGGCCTCACCTCGGTCAGGCCTGCGTCGCCCGCGCGCTGGGGCTCGGCCAAAGCCTCGAAGTCGTAGACGACGCCCGCGTATTCTTGCGCGTACGGCGACACCGTCGCCCCGGCCTCCTGGGGCTTCGCAACGATGACCGCACCATCGGCGCGAGCCGGATCGCCCTCGTAACGGTCGACAAGAGCGTACGCATCGCCCGCGCGCACCGACACCGACAGGTCGGAGTCACGCGTGGCGTCGCCGCCCATATGCATTCGCGTTGCGTAGCTGCCCTCGTCAAGAACGACGCTTGCCCGATAGGACGCCAACCGGAAATCATCGCCCGCGGAAACGGCGATGAACGTGGGCAGCTCTTCGAACAGATACGCGCCATCGGAGTCGGTTCGCGTCGCCCGCGCGCCCGTCGGCGCGCCCGCGTTGGCATCCGCCGTTCCATCGGCGAACGCCTCGTTTTGGAACCAATGGCTGTTGCCATCGGCGGGATTCTCGGCATCTGGATCGTAGTACCACTGGGTCAGGAACACCGTCGCGCCCTCGACGCGCTGCTCGTCGTCGTCGCGCAGTCCGTCGCGATCGGCATCGCTCCACACCACGCCGGCAGCCGCACCCATGTCAGGCGCCGAGAAGCCGCCGTTCATAGCCCCTTCGTCGTGCCCGACCGACATGTCGAACCCAGCGAGCTCGTAGGTGGTGTCACGGGCCGGATCGGGTGCAGCGGCGGGTTGAGCCAGCACGATGCGCGCATCGAGCCGCTTGGCCGAATCCACTCCGTCGTCATCGAGGCGGCGTAACGGATACGACCCTTCTTCATAAGCAAGCCCCAACTCGCCGTTAGCCCATGCGGCGTCGCTTGCGCGATGCGCTTTGGAGTTGGACGCGTCGGCATCGGGCGTATCCATCTGCATCGGCGTTACCGCCGCACCGGAAAGCCCTTCGTCGTCCGGATCGCCGCTCGCCTCCAGCGTGTAGCCCGCCAAGTTCGGCGCGCCATCGTCGCCGGGAAGCAGCGTCGGCAAGCCGGCGAACTCGAAAAAGCCCGCACCCGCCGAGACGGCACCTCCGCCTGCCCCCGCCTGCGTCAGCACGCTGGCATCGGCATCCTCGGCGCGGTGCCACGCCTGCCCGTCGAAGCGCCACGCTTTGAGCAGCACGCGCTTGCCCGCAAGCCCGTCCTCGTCATCGCCCATCAAGCCGTCATGGTCGGCATCGTTCCACAACGTTCCGGATATCTTCTGGACGGGCACCTCCTTCACGCCCGCATCATTATGCGCACGATCCGCGCCCTTCGCCAGATCGTAGGCGATCAAGCCCGCTTCGTCGGGCGCCACCGCCTCCGCCTGGTTCGGATTGCAGGAGTGAGGCAGCCTTTCCACTATGTTCCAAGACTCCGATTCGGCGTCGCGCTCGTCAAGCAGCACGTCGTATTCGCCGCCATCGACATCCATCATGTATCCGTCGGCGAAACGCGCATCCGAATCGGCGAATCGGTCGTCGCCCTGCTTCAAACGAGTCACCATCAAGCTGTCGGGGCGCGCATGATCGAGCAGGCGAATGTCGGTTGCGCGCACGCGGTAGGCGTACACCACCGGATCGCCCGCGCCGTCGCGACCTTGGCTGGGCAGGTTGTCGAAGCGGTACACACCGTCGTGCACCTCGCCGACCGCATCGGCGGCGTTGGACGTGAGCACCGTGTGTTCGGGATGGCCGACGAAACCCGCAGACGGATTGGCGTCGTAGGCTTCCCAATCGCCCCATGCCTCGTCACGCTTCCAGCCGTCTCCGTCGCCGTCGTCGTCATTCGGATCGGGCACGTAGCGCTCGAGCGTCACGCTCACGCCGTTCAGGCCCTTCTCGACAGACGCGGTCTCGACATCGGCCGCCAGATCCTGCACGCCGTCGAAGTCGGCATCGTTCCACACCATGCCTACGATGCTCCGCATGGGCGGGGCCAGCTGCCCCACGTCGCCACCGTCCACCTGGGCCGCGCCTTCGTCGTTCACACGCGCCTCAAGCCAGTCGTAGCTGGTCTCTTGGCTATCAGGCGCTTCGGCGGCAGGCACTGTCACCTGCGAAGCTTGCGCAGGATCCTGCTTGTCGGCGGACACCTTGCCCGCCACGATCACCTGGCCGTCAAGCGGACGTGTGCCCGCATTCCGATCGGAGGCGTCGAAGCCCTCCCGATCGGTAATGGCGAGCGTCGTCGGGTCGGCAACGTCGGAATCGAGCTTCTCATCGCCGGCCGCCTCGCCCTTGTGGTAGCGCGTCAGCAGCCACGTGCCGGACTCGTCGCGGTTCAGCTCTTCGAGCGACACGCGGTAGGCCGCAAGATAGTGCCCGCCGTCTGACGCCGTGTAAGCCGTCGGCAGATTGTCGAACACATAGGAGCCATCATCGGAAGTGCGCACCGACACCACGCCGTTGGATGCCGTGCCGCCGGTGACAATCCCGGTCGTGCGCGCATCGGCCCCGAACGACGCGTTCTGGAACCAATGGCTTCCGCCATCGGCTTCGTTCGTCCTCTCGGGATCGAAGTACCACTGCGTCAAGTTCACCTGCTGGCCTGCGATGCCCGGCTCGGATTCGTCCCATGCGCCGTTCTCATCGCGCGCCTGCAAACCATCGTAGTTCACGTCGTTCCACACGCGGCCGGAGATCTGCGAGACGGGCACTTCCACCAGCCCCACGTCCCATTCGTCCACGCGTTGAGCGTTCGACAGATCGTACTCGAGCTTCTGTCCGTCGCGCTCGATGGCAACCACGTTCTCGGCGACGCTTTGGTCCGTCCGCCCGCCCGCGATGACGATCATCGAATCGAATGAAGTGCTTGCCCCCTCAAGCGAACCCTCCTCGTTCAAATAGTAAGCGTTTTCGCCGTCGACCGAGCCGACAACCGCCTGCGTGCTCGCGTCGGAATCCAGCTCGCGATCATGCGAGCCGTCGCTGGAGAACGCGCGTGCACGCAGCGTGACCCCCCAATCGCGTTCGAGCGCCGCCAACGCGGACTGGTCGATGCGCAGACGATAGCCCGCCAAGAACTTCCGGCGATCATCCTCGGGGATGCTCGGATCGGCGTTCGGATCGGCCACGTAGGTGGGAATGCTCTTGAACACGTACTCGCCCGTGACCATGGTCGTTTCGGCGCGCAGCGGCTCTTGGTCGGGCACGAGCTCCCATGCGCCGCCCGCAGCCCGCGCATCCGTCGAGCCGTCGCCGCTTTCAGCAACCTCCGCCTCGGGATTCCACCAGTACCGCTCCAGCACCACCGGCACGTTCTGCACGCCTTCTTCGAGCGCGTTCTGCACGCCATCGTAGTTCGCGTCGTTCCACACGTAGTTGCCCAGATAGCCCTTGGTGCCGTCGATCCAGCCCAGCGCCATCTTACGATAGTGCTTGTAGCCCTTCCACGGGTTCGCGGGGTCCTCGTACACCGCCGAGCCCGAACCATCCACCGGCACCACGGCCTCGAACGGCCGCGTCACGCCCCTTCCGTCCGAAATGAGAAGGTCGTTGTCCCACACGTCCGACTCGTTGGCCGGATAAGCGAGCGGATCTTGGGCCCAAGTGTACAGCGTGGGCTTCAAAAGGCGCGTTCCCGTGGAATCTTCGCAAGTCACAACATAGTAGCGACCCGTTTTCAGACGGAACGAGAAATTGCCCGCATCCGGATCGGGATCGGCAGCTGTTTCGCACACTGCGGGGTTGCCCTCGGCGTCGATGGCCGGCTCGGGATCCACCTCGTCGGTTGCGGGATCGTACTCGTGCGCGGCCACGGTCATGGCGCCTAGGCGCTTCTCGGCGTTCGGCGTCCCCGAGCGCATGGGGTCGGGCGAGCCCTTGTCGAGCCCGGTGGTGTCCAACACGCCGTTGATCTGCTCGGGATCAACCTCCTGCCCCGACTTCAACATGTCGTCGCGGTACACCGTGCCCTCGTAGGTGACCGGACGCGCGATGCCCACGTCGTAACTGGTCATGCATGCGTCGTAGACCGCATGCACGGGATCGCTCGTCAGCCCCTGCGAGAACGCCTCCTCGTCATAGGACATCGGCTCCACTTTGATGGGATCGACGGTGGTGGCCACAAGCGCCGTCTCGTCCACGTCGGACGTGGACGGATCGTCGGCAACACGCTCCACCTCCATGCCCGTGCGCGTGTAAGCAGACTCGTCCTCTCCCAACTGCGCAAGCTCGTCGGAAGTGGGACCTATCTCGCGCGTGGTCAGCGAGTAGTCGGCATACTCCTTCGGGAAGGTGAACCGCAGCTTGTACGCGCCTGGCGCCAAATTGGACAGTATGTAGTACCCCTGGTTGCCGAAGTAGTCGGACTCGGTCACGAAGGAGTAGGGCCCGCCCGCTTCCGCCGCCTTGTAGCCGCCCGGATCGCTGTAGCGGATGGGCTCGCCCGTCTCGGGATCGCACACCACCCAGCGGTCCTCGTTGTTGGTCCACTCGTCGTTGACCTGCGCCACCGCCTCGCCATCGCGGTTCACTGGCAAGCCGTACTCGTTGAGCAGCTCCACCTTCACACCGTTCACACCCGGATCCTCGGGCTCGGAATCGTAGTCAACGTCACGGTACAGAGGAGCGACCGGCTCGCCGTCTCCGAACAGCCCGGTCCACGCACCGGTGTCAGGATCGATCACCTTGTCGGTGGCCAGCAGGTAGCGTCCGTTGCCCGCACGGTGATAGGTGGTGGCCCGCCCTAGAAGATCCGTCGCCTCCTCGCCTTCGGTATCGTTTTGCAATCCGTCCCAATCGGGATCGATCCACACGTAATCGCCGATGTAGCCGCGCTCTTCGGGCGCGTCGACGAAAGCGCCCGCCGTCACGTTCTCTATGAGCGAGGCCGTCCTGTCCGACTCCTCGCTCGCTCCATTGCGGTTCACGCGGCTCACGAACGTGTTCCACTGCACCGTTTCGGCCAAACGGTCGTCGAATCCGGGGTTCTGATCGGGGTTCTCCGGATCGTTGTCCAAATCGTAAGACGGATCGCCCGTCAGATCGCCCACGTACTTGGGCAGGTTTAGCGGAGCGCGCAGATCGTACACCAGTTTCACCGAACCCTGGCGCGGCACATAGATCGTATCCTCGTTCACCTGGCCCCAAAGGGCGCGAACTGCCTTCGTCAGCTTATCGGCTTCGTCGGGATGCGCGGCGCAATACGCCTTCAGCTCCTCGAGCGGAACGAAGTTGTCCTGCCGCAGCTTATCGGGTCCGGTCGCAGCATCGCGCCGCTCGTTGAACCACGTGGTTCGCGTGGTGTCGTCGGGCATATCGTTCAGCAGCGGCACCTTGTCCTCGGTCAGCGGGACCAGCGTGTCGCCCTGCGTGGCGATGGGGCCGACCCAGATCGTGGCCTCGTCGTCGGACAGCACGCGTCCCTGATCGTTGCCGTCGCCGGCAGCGTCCATGCTGCTGAACTGAATCATCTTGACGGAGTCGAGATCCTGCAGCCAACCGTTCCACTGCGATTCGCGCCGGACCGGCTCGCCGTTCTGGGTGTTCTTCACCTCCGTATCCCCTAGGAACGGCAGTACGTCGTACAGCACAGTGCGCACGTAGTTGCGCTCGTAGTTCTCGTCCAGACCGGTGTTCACCGCTGCGGTCTCGTACGTGTACGAAGTGCCCTCGGGCACCGCCACCGGACCGTTCGCGTCCTTGCTGAAGCCCGTGTCGATTTGGCTGGAAGACAGCTTCGACTGCCTCAGATCCTCGTTAGCCACAAACCCGATGGCATCGAGGCGTTGCGCGATCATCTTCTGGTCGGTCATGCCGTCTAGGTTCACATCGCGCGAATCGTGCTCCAGGCCAATCTTGCCCGCAAAGTCGGCCGCATCGCCCGGATCGTTCGGGCTGGGCACATAAGCGTTGTACGCGCCCTCTTTGAAGCCGTACCCCGAAGTTGACAGCATGTCGTTCGACATGGCCGCATTAGCACCTTCGCTCAAGGGCATCATGAAGTCCACCACCACGGCCTGCCCCTGTTCGAGCCTGCCGCGCATGATCGAATCCTCGTCGTCCTGGCCGTCTGAGGCCCCGCCGCTCCACTTCTTGGAGAATCGCCAATTCATGAACTTGCGATTGTACTCGCTTTCGATGGAGCCCAGCTTGTCCTCGACGAGCAAGCCCTTTCCGATGCCAGGCTCCTCGTACGGGATACCCAGGTCGGCTTCGGCAGCGGGCACAGTTTCCTCAGTTTCGAGATCGTCGGAGACGTCCACCACGCGATACGACCACAAAGGCGTGGCATCGTCTAGGTTCGGGGCGGCCTGCACCAGCACATCTTGGAAGATCTGGTTGCCCTCATCGTCGTAGACGGGGTTCCCTTCGTCATCCAGCACAGGCTGCTTTTCGTATTTCGCCTCAGTCTCGTAGCCCAGGTTCAACGGACAATCGGAACTGGCCGCCTCTTGTGCATCAACATACTTGAACGTCTCGTCGCTCATGGCTCCCGCGGCGCCGAACCCCTCGACGAACGGCAGCATCGTGGACAGCTGCGGATTGGTGCAGAAGTCCACTTTGGAGCTGTCGTCGGCACGGTTGAGCGTCTCGAGCTGCTCGGGCGAGAGGTTGGTCAGCTTCAGGCTGAACCGCATCATCCGCGAGGTGCCCATATCGATGAGGGGCCTGGCGGTCGACCATGCGTACGAGGTGCCTCCCGACCCGCTGAAATACGCCTGCGTGATCTCGAACTTCAGATAAGGCAGCTCTTCGCTGCGATAGAAGCCGGCGCGCGAACGCTCCGTCTCGACGTACTTCGTGTCGTCGTAGCGCGGCACCGCGCTCACGAAATGGTTCAGATGCGGGGAAAGCGACGAGGATCCACCCTCATCCTCACGCTCTTCTCCGCCCTCAAACGGCACAACTTCGCCGCCGCTCAGCTTCGCGTCGTAAAGCGGACGGTCCGACAAGGCGTGCAGATCCTCCAGCAAATAGGTTTGGCACACCACCAAAAGCCCGTTGTTCTTCACGGAGTCGGGCATGGGCGCCTCGGACACCAGCAGCTTGCGACCCGCGTCGTCGTAGCGGTAGATGCTGCCGTCGCCGTCGGGATCCTCGCCCGGCTCGTCTTTCTGCCATTCCCAGCCTATGTTCACGCGCGCCGGATCGAGATCGTCGGCCTCCTGGTCGCCCGTGGTGGCCGCCACCGTCTCGTCGTTCGTGCCGTCGAAGGGCACTGCGTCCACGTCGAGGCGGAACCCGTGGGGAACCGGCGTCTCGATGGAGGCGGCGGCGTCATCGAGATCGCCCGCTTTCACCACCCAGCGGATCTGGCGGATATCCTGGTCGCCCTCGCGGCACCCCTCGAGGTCGATCTGGCAATTCTGCTTGTCGGCCACCGCGTAGCCGTTCGGATCGCCCACCTGAATCCAGGTGCCCTGCTCGACGTCGGCGTTGTTCCCGTCGCCTTCCGCGTCGTCCTCGCCGTACCAGTAGTCGCGATCGGCGTCCATGCCGGGCAAGGCGAAGTTCTCATGATCAATGTATTCCGGCCCGTTCTGCTCTTCGAAGCCGTTGGGATGCTCGGAAGGTTCGTGGCTGGTCACGCGAGCGAACACATAGACGCGCAGCCGCATCTCGGTTTCGGCCGCCTCGTTTTCCGGCTCGGCGTCGGGGGCGCGACGTGCGCCTTCGGCAGACGCGTCGCAGGGTTCGCCAGCCTCGTTCACATAAGCGCTCCACTCGGCATCGGGAACCTCCCACACGCCGGAGCTGGCGGTAACGACGTTGGGCTGCGTGCGCGCGGTGGGCTTGGCAGGATCGCCGAACGGAGTGTCGGTCGTCCCGGCCAGCGTCGCCCAGTACGGCACCTGCCAGTCCAGCACAAAGCTGTTCACCGCAGCGCCCGTGTTGATGGCCTGCGTCACCATGAATTCGTTGTTGCCGCCTTGATACGAATCGTCGGCGATGGACACTCCGAAGTCGGGATCGACCACCAGGCGGCGCGGCAGCACGGTATCGGCGCGCACGCTCACGCTGGGCTTGCGGATCTTGAACGTGCCCGACGTCGCCGTGGTGTAAAGGTCGTCGAACACGCCGTCGTTGTCGTAGTCGACCGCGGGCGTGACCACGTCGTCGGTGGGATCGTCGGGCGTGCCGCCGTCATCCACCTGCTCAGCGCTATCCTGCGCTCGGCGGTTGTAGGTGAAGCGATCGGCGTTCTGGGCGGCGAAATCCACCACCGTCACGTCGCCTGTCGCCTCGGCCGGCCGCACGTTCTTGGAGTCCGTGCGCCCATCGGCGTAAAGATGCGTCCAGCCGGCTTCCGTCGCAAGCCACTCGCCCGCACGCTCATGCGTGGTCACGTAGGCCTCGGAGGCCGCCGCGTGCCATGTCCGGAACTGCTCGAGCTGCTCCCGATAGGTCTCCGCCTGGCCTTCGATGGCATCGTCGACGCCGCCTGTGTTGTCGATGCGGCAACGCAGCTTCAAAGTCACCTTATCGTCCACACCGAAGAAGCCGTCGGCGCGCACGCCCTTCCAGTACGCCTCGAGCAGCGTATTGTAGGTTTCGAACTCCTCGTCGGAGGCATCGTCGGGCGGCGCCAGCTCGATAACGACCCGCTCGCCTTCGTGATCGAAGGGCTTCACCGTGGGATCGTCGGGCATGTCGCCCGGATCGTCCTGGTCGGGCTTGGCGTAGTCGCCTTGGCTGTACGAGTTCTCACCCCAGTCGGGCTGCGTGGTGATCTTCACCGTCCAACCCAGCTTTCGCAGATCCTTCGGCGTGAGCTTCTCGTAAGAACGCGTGTTGCCGTTATGGCGATCGGTGTAGGAGCGCTCCACGTAGAAGGGATAGTCGTCGCCGTCGTAATCCGCGTAGTTCGTCATCCCGTCCCCGGTGGCGGCATCGGTCAGCGCATCCCCGCCATAGAAGGTCACCTGACGCGGCAGACGGAAGGAGAACACCAGCTTCGCATGCTTGACATCGCCCTTCTGAGCCAGCGTGGCGCCGTCGGGCAGCCCGTTGGTCACCGAAGAGGCGAACCATACCTCGTCCGAGTATTCCCACGACTTCTCGTCCTCGCCGGTCTTGCCGCCGTCGGCATCGAGCACTTCGTCCTCGATGGCGCCCTCGCCCGTAGACGCGGAGGGACCGGATTCGGGCACCTCGCCGTCGGCATCGGTGGGACGATCGGCAGGATCGGCCTCCACTTCGTATTCGGCCCACATCGACGGATACTGCGCCCGCAGCTTCAACGCCGAATACACGCCTTCGTCGGGACGCTGATCGGCCCTTCCCGTCGCTTTGCGCGCGAATCCGTCTGCCGTCACCGCGCCATCGTTGCGGTTAAGGCCCTGCGTGCCTTCGATGGAAAGCGCTTTGTCCCCGTTAAACGCGTAGTCCTCAAGCGGCATGCCGGCGTTCGTGCAGTCGATCGGCTCCTTGTTGGTCGCGACCTCCTTGCCGTTCATCACGTTCGAGATGGGCGTCATGCTGGCAAGCTCGGTGTAGAATCCGTTGAATCCCGGCAGGGTGCTGGTGGGGAACCCTTCGCGGGTCTGCGCGCCATCGGACATCGCATCGTAGGGGATCACGCCCACCGTCACGCCGTTTTCGATGTCGGGATCGTCGTCTATGTGGTTGTTGCCCAGATCGGAGTAATCGCCACCGCTCCTCTCCGGGCAGTAGCAGGCTTGCTGCGCATCGAGGCGCTTGTCATGCTCCCAGTCGTTCACGCGATTCGCACGCCAGCGCGCTGGTGCGCCCACCGTATAAGGATTGCCGCTGATGTCGGTGTCCTGCAGGAAGTCATAGCCGTGCATCCCGCTGGCCACGTAGGTGCGAACGTTTTGGAAAGTGCGGGTCGTCTCGTCCTTCCCTTCGACCCTCTTCGGCTCGTCATAGGCCACGATGTCGAACTTGAACGTGTCCATGCCGCCCGACACGATGCGCTGATCGGTGTTGCCGGCGGTGGTGCCATAGCCCTCCAGCACATCGTTTTGCGACGCGCTGGTCGCATAGTCGTTCGCATCGCCGCCCTTCGCTGAGAAGCGCACGACGAAGCGGTACTCCGGCTCGCCGCCGTCCTCGGGCGTCACCAGCTCGTAGGTAACCACAGCATCGAAATCGGCGTCCTTTTGCTCGGCCGGCTCGTTTTGCGCCACCTGGTCGCGCGTGTCGGCGGTGGCGTTGAGCGTGTAAGCCAGGTTCCAATCCTCGGATGCCATCGGCTGGGGAACATCGGGCGTGAATGAGAACGGCATGCCGGTTGACGCCTTGCGCGGAGCGACACCGTAGGGCAGCACCACGGTGACCTCGGGCAAAACCAGATCGCCCCTCTGACCGCCGTCCATCGCGTAGTTGTGATAGCGCCGCTCGTATCCGCCCTCTTCGTCGCTATAGGCGTACGAGTCCCACCAATAGCGGTTCTCCACATGGACGTTCAGCTGACCCGCGTCCTCGAGCGCAAGATAGTAATCGGAGGAGGGCCCGGTCACGCCATCGGCCCCCATGCTGTTCCATGTGCGCACAAGCGGCTTGCGCATGAGGGCGCGGGTGCCCGTCTGCGCATACGGCGACGTGCCGTCCTTGTACGCTTTGTCCCAGGCCACGCCGTCAGCGCCATTGACGGCCTTCTCGCCCATCGGAGCCTCGTCGGTTACCACCATCGTGTTGTTCTGCACGGTGTAGCCATCCACCGAGGGCATGTTGGGCGAACCATACGTTAGATCCCATTTGGAATTGAGCCAAGAGCCTGAGGAGGTCTGATACCGCATGCTGAACATCCAGTCCATGCCGAACACCTGGAGGTCCCTCATGGAGCTGTCGGCATTGCGACCCTCGAAATGATCCACGTCGAACAGCTGGTAGTAAGCGCTCGACTTGCTGGGCAGTTCACCCGACGCCGTGTCGGCGCCGGTCGCCTCCCGCACGTCGCAGGGACGCGTCAGCACGCGGTCGTACCATGCGCCGTTCATGTTGTTCGCGAACACGTGCGAGGCAATGTCCACGTTGATCTTGTAGCCGCCGTCGGAGTAACCGTCGGCATCGGCGGTGTTGTGCGAAGCGGTGTCGATGGCGCGTCCGAACCATTTCCCCAGATCGCTTTTGACCGTGATCTTCAACACCCATGGCTGCGAGCTTTCCGCGTACGACTCGCTATGGATATCGGCCTCCTGCGCCCTCACGCTCTCGTAGGTCGACTCGCTCGTGTCGGCGGACAAATCGTCGTTCACCGGTTTGGCGCCTTGGCGGTAACGTGCCGGATCTTGCGGATCGCTAGGGGCATCGTATCCTTGGTAGTCGCCGTAGGGCGTCTGCACCACTTCCACCTCGACGTCCTCCGGACTGATGCTCGTCCACGACTCATGTGCCTGCGGATCGCTATCGAAACCCGATGGGTTGCCGACGCTCGCCAGCACCGAGGCGGACACGTCCACCTTGCCGTCTTTCATGAGCGGCTCCACGCCGCGCGGCATGGTGTAGAGGAACTCGACGCCATCCAACGTGCGGTCGCCGTAGTTCAACGCCTGCAGACGCGTGGTGAAATCCTGGCCGTATTGCAACGTGGTGGCATAGCGCCCGTACACCACGCCCTTGTTCTTCCATATGTAATGCGATTCGTTCGAAACCCCGCTGTCGTACCATGTCTCGTGCGGATCGAGGCCCGCTTCGTATTTGCGCGTCGACTTGTAATTGCCGGCTTCGTTTTTGGGAATGAAGTCGCTGGCCGTGGCGAGCCACGCCTTCTGCAAATGCACGCGAGTCTCCGACCACACCAAGGGCGTGTCGCTGCCCCAGCGCTCGGTGGGGTTCGATGTGTCGCCTTGGGTGCGGGGTTTGGTGACGAACAGATAGTAGTCGCGCACGTATTCATCCTGCTGCCCGAACGCGCTGCCGTTGTCCGAGGGCGTGCCGTACCGCGTGTCGCCCGGCAGCTGCGCCGACGCCACCGACACCGTGCCGCTTCTAGGCTGAGGGGTGTAGCGCACCCCCTGCATGTTGCGCGCGGTCTTCGCGTCCTCGTCGAGATAGACGCGGTTCATACCGCTCTTGCCGTATCCCGAACCGGAAGACGATGTGTCGCTCGATCCGGGAATGTAGGTGAGCGATCCGTCGAACATCTCCCACAGATCGGTCTTCTCGGCACGATCCCCCGAGAACGCAGCGTCGTGCATGAGCGCGTCCATGTCCATGAGCGCCCCCGAGTTGTCCACGCGCTGCACCGGCTTGGCAGGGTCCACGTCGCCGAAGGAGCCGTTTGCAATGGGGTTCACGCGCTTGGCGGTGCCGTAATTCGAGTAGTACTCGCCCACGCGCGGGAAGTACGCGGGTTCCTGACCCGCAGTGCCCGTGGCCGAACCATCGCCTAGATCCACATACACCTGCGGCAAACCGTCGAGAGCCGCGTTCACGGGGAACCACAGCTCGATGGTGTCGCCCACTTCCATGCGCGTGTTACCGGGACGCACGTCGTCGGCGGGGAAGAGCTCCCCTTGCTCGTCGGGAAGAAGGCTCCCGCCCTCTCCTTCAGACGTCGGCGCCCATGTGATGGCGAACAGCGTGAAATCGGTCTCTTCGCTCACGCCCGATACGCGCGGATCGAGATCGGAGAACGGCTTGCCTCTCTGATCTGCGTTGTACGCCTGCATCGAGCGCGGATACACCATCGCACCGCCGAAGTCGGAAGCGTTGCCCTGATCAACCGCGGTCACCTGCAAGACCATGCCATTCGTGCGCTCGTCATACACCGACGCCCCGCTCGCATCGGTCCAACGAATGCGCGAGGCAAGCTGCTGCTGCAGATACTCGGCAGTAAGCTCCTCGCCACCGAGCGCTTTCAGGTACCGCGTGGGAATGCGCTCGTAGATCACGGGATTGTACAGCTCTCCCTGAAGCTCGTCGACACCGGGGTTCGTGCCCTTCTTCACATTGCGCAACGTGTCCTTGTACCAGAACTGCTCGCCGGGAACGTAGCCCAGCTTCTGGGCCGCGTTCACGTTGTAGCCGCTCGCCGCCTCCCTCTCAGTCTGGAACACCTGGTTTTGGAAGGTCATCACCGGCGCACGGCGGAAGGTCTGCGCGGTGTCGGCGATCACGCCGTCCGACTTCGTGAGCCAAGGGCCGTGCTTCACCTCCGGAGTTTTCTGCGGCCCATCCTCCACACTCGTGAAATCGAGCTGGGTGGTTTCGTTGTGGCGATGCGTGTAGGCCACATCCGCACGGTCGACACCCGTCCACGAATTGGGCTGCTCAGTGGTGGAAGCGCCATTCGGATTGCGCGTGTCCTGGTACCGCGCCACGCCCACCAAAGCCACATCGTCGAACGCGAACGGCGCGGTGCCGTTGGAGGTGGCGGGAACGTCGTAATACGTCCAGCGCACGCCCGTCACAGCGCGGAACAGGCCGTCGTTTGACAGATGGTCCGTTTCGTCGGGCGCAGCGTCACCGTAGGAGGCCTCGAGCTTGTCGTAAGTGACCCACTCGCCCGCGCCATCATTTGCGCGCGAGTCGAAGTACTCGATCAACAGGTCGGGACGGCCTGCGTCGTTTGGATCGGGCCCGTTCACGCTGTCGGGCAGCGTATCGGGATAGTCCAGATCGATCGGACGCCCATCGGCGCCCACGCGCACATCCTTCGTGCCGTTCGCCAGCTTCGGAGTATCGATCAACTCGAAATGGGCCCTGCCCGACGGGTTGCCCCCGGCAGTCTGGGCGTCGGTGAAGTTCACCGTCACCGTCATGTCGGTGGCGTGCCAGGTGTTGTTGGCGATCTTCTGCACCGTTAACTGGAAGGGGTTGCCGTCGGTGTTGGCAGCCGAGCCGTCGGACAGCACGTCGGTGAATTCGCCTGCGAGGGTGGCTTGGTTCGCATGCTTGTAGAACGTGAACGCCCAGTAATCCTGCGCACCCATCTGCCCCTTGCCGTCGAATCGAACATCCTTGTCGATGCCGCGCTTATAGATGACGTCGCGCGTGGAGCGACCCACATCGTCGGAAGAGGCGAACACCTCGGGCTGGCCCGTCATGCTGTATGCGCTGCCGAGGGCGTTCTCTATGAGATACTGCGTGAAACCATGCTTGGGCGCCGCCACCGCATAGAAATCACCGCGCGTCTCCCCTCCCGCATACGAAGGCTCGTCCGGATCGAACGCGACGCCCTCTTCCGCATCGTAGTTGGCGTTCGCTTCGCGCTCGTTGGTCACCTGGGTGATCACGCGTATGTAGACGCCCTCTCCCGGCTGCACTTGCGTGGCATCGGGATCGAGACGCACGTCGGGGTCTTCTTCGTCGCGCGCATCGTGGCCCAGTGAGAAGATGAGGTTGCGATTGTTCCCATAGCCTTCCGTCGCCGCATGCGGCAAAGGATCGGCAGAAGCCCCTTCGGTGCCGAAATCGCCGTTCGCCGAACCCGCATCGGCAAAGGACAACGCTGCCAGGCGCTTGCCCACCGCGTCCGCCATCTCGACGGCCGACGCGGGCACCGCCGTCTGCTGCGAAAGGTCGCGCTCGGCCGGCGCCGGACGCGAAACCGTTCCGCTCGCGTTCGTCATCGTTGCCGTCACCGGCAAGGGCCTGCCGTCGTTGCCCTCCGTGGTGTTGCGCTCGACCCATCGTCCGTCCGAACCTTGCTGCTTCGCCACTTCCCAGCCCACGATTCGCTCGCCGGGATTCGTCTCGAAACGCGCGTCCACATGCTCGAGCGGCAGCAAAGAGTCGTCTGCGGCCCCCAGGTACAGCTCGTATTCGATGTAGTCGCCCGCATGCAGGGCCCCGTCGGGCACGCCGCTGCCAGCAGCCTGCGCGTCGGGCGCATAGCTTGTAGGAGAGGCGATGGAGCGATCGTCGTTGTCGTAGGCGAAAATAGTCGAAAGGCCCGTTGCGGCGACATCCGTGACAGCATCGCGCTCCGCTTCCCCATCGGAAGCGGGGCCGTTTGCCTGAGAGCCCGTGACAGCATCGCCGGTATCCGTCGCGCTTTCCGTGCTCGCAAGAGTCCGCAATTCCACTTCGCGCCCGCGCTCAACCGACGTTTCCATCGTGCCCAGCAGATGGCGCAAAGAATATGCGGCGTTGGGATCGCGATATGCGGGCTCCAACAGATCGGCGTTGGGGTCTTTGGTCTGCACGTCGCTCACGGAAAGCGAGTTGGTGAACGTCTGGCCTGGGAAATTGCACCCTTGCTTGCCGAACGTGGGAGTGGACGAAGCGTCCCAATTGCCAGCCTCGGGATCGTTGCCCGTCTCGGCGGCACTGGAGAACTTCTCCGAGCTTCGGTCGGCGAACACTCCGTCGAATTTGAAGGCGTAGTTCGTCGCGTCGTCTCCCCCGTTGCGATCGGCGGCCAGATACTGCCCTGCGTCGAGCATCGTCTCGGGTTTCGCCCGGTCGGCATTCGGCGAGTCAAACGTCAGAGAGATGCTGCGCACCTGCGGGTTCTCGTAAGTGAGGTTCACATAGCTGTCGCTCGCCCACGCATCGCCCTGCAGCGTGTTGGTGGCGCTCACCGCCTTGTAGGTGCTCGTCAGCCCTTCCGACTCCTCGCCCGCCAAGCGTTTTGCGACGTCGGCGCGCAGGTACTTCTCCACGTCGATCTCGTAGGCGCCCTCGGCGTTGGGCTCGGCGGACACCGCGCCGGCGTCCCTTAGCTGCTGCAACGAAACGGAACCGCCGCTCTTGGCGGAGACGAAGGACAGGCCGGTCAGGCGGAACCAATTATCGAGGCACTGGTCGTCGCCCGGCATGAGCTGTCGGGGCACGTATATCTTCTGCAGGCGGAAACCGTCCTCGATCTGCGCGTCCAGCCTCACGTGGCTGATATGCGACGCGCGCTGCTGATCGTCGGGATCGCTCGTGCCGTCGTCGATGTTCCAGAACCGAGCCTCGAACACGGCTTTGTTCGGGGTGAGGTTGTCTTTCTGATAATCGTACATCGACACGGTGCTCGACCCGTTCCCCTCGGTCTGCAAGCTGAAATTGTATCCGTAGGGAATGAGATAGCCCAGGAAGTACGCCTCGTCGTCTGCCACGTGGTTGCTGCTCGAACTGGAAGTCAGCCTATGGTCGGGAGAAGCGACCGGCGTGTCGGGCGCATAGTCGAAGTAGCTGCGCGCCGCCACGTGGTTCGCGGCATCGTCGGCATCAGTGACCTTCCCCGTGAGCGGATTGGCCTGACCGCGATAGATGTAAGGACGGCCCAGCACCTTCAAATCGATGCCCGACTCGTCTCCATCCGTATCGGGGTTGTAGCCGCGGCCCGTCTCGATGGTGTAATCAGCGCTGCCTGCATAGCTGCCCAGTTCGATCTCGTAGCTGTCGATGAACTCGTTCTCGCCAAGGTCCAGCACCAGCGGTTGCTTGCCCGCATCGAGAAGCGCCTGTATCTCGCCCGCAGGCTTTTCATCGGGCCGCGCGAACTGGATGTACGCATTGCCCTCGCCATCGGCCTGAGCGAACATGTCCTCAAGGCCGAAATCGGAGACAGGCTGCTCGTCCCCGTTCGCGTCCTGCTGGTAGACACCGTCTTTGCGCACCACCAACGTGCGAGCCTGCGCGGCATCGGCCTGGTACGAGCCGTTGCCGTTAGACACCCACTTCTGCGTCCTGAACGTGATCTTGGCATCGGGATAGTCGACGCCCAGGCGTTTCGACACGCCCGAACCCGGCACGAACTGAATGCCCGTGCCCAGGAAGCCGTAGTACTCCAAGTCGTCGTTGGGGAAGCACTCGGGCATGGTGTCGGAGAGCGTCACTCTGTCGGCGAACGAAACGCGCCCTGCCCAATCGTCGGGCCAACGGTAGTCCGAGGATTCGTAATTGTAGAACCCGTTGGTCGTCGCACCGGTGCCGACGGAGTCCATCATGTAAGCGGTCGGATGCGTGCGATAGAACGACACCGAAAAGTGCGCATCGTCGGCGAAACGCACGTTCTCGTCTGAATCGCGCCCGATGGTGAGCGTATCGTGCACGCCCTTGCGCACGAAGTTGCCGTCGGAGAGGATGTTCACCTTCGCGTAGCTGCGCAGATGCTGCATACGAGCAAGATCATGGGTGTGATAACGCCCTCCGGAACGATGCTTATCCCAGTACGACCACATGCCGCGCGCATTTGAGTTCGGCGCATCGGAGCGAACCACGGCCTTCGCCCCGGGACGCACGTTGCCCGAGTACTCGCCGCCTGCCTTCATCGCAACCGAGGTGATGGCCGCTATCTCCTTCGCCCCGGGCACCTCGTCGCGGCCCGATTCGCGATAAAAGCGCCCTGTCACCTCGAACGCCATGTTGTTCACCCATGCGGTCTCGTTGGTCTGGCTTGAACCGTACCATGTGCCGAAGTCGGGAACGGCCGCGGTCGCGCCGCCCTCGCCAGCCTCCCACGAACCGTCGGTGTAGAGGTTGTCGCCCGTTTCGAACTGGTTCTGGTTGATGGCAATCGTGTAAGTGACGCTCGAAACGATGTCGTTGCCCGGCTGCACCTCTTCGCTGTACGCCTCGAAGGCGTCCTTGTAAGCGTACTCCCTGCGCGACCCGCTGCCGAAATCGGGCTCGCGCTGCCCTTCCGGCCCCTTTTTCAGCAGGTTCAGACGGAAGTACGGCTGCCCGTCGACATCCTTCTCCACCGAGTCGGCCCCGTGCGTCTGGGCTTGCGCGGCTATCTCTTCGGCCGAGATGTCCATGGAGGTGCCGTCGGCGTAGTTCACGCGGATGCCGCGCAGGTGCGGCACCGCCGCCGAGCGGACCTTCACGTAGTATGCGTCAAAGTAGTCTTCCGGCAGCTTCTGCGTCAACTCGATGGTTGCGCCCGAATTGTAGGTCTTCGACGCGATCGTCTCGTAGTAGGGGTGCTCGTACCGATACCCGTCATAGTCCGTGTTAATGTACGTACGGCCCTGCTCCATGCAGCAAGCGTACTCCGGCATCACGCTGCTCGATTCGCCCAACGGCGTGGGGCTGGTCAGCACCTGGCGAAAATCGGCCAGATACGATCCTTGCGCCTTGTAGCCAATCTCCAACGATCCGTTCGTTTCACCGCCGGAAGAATGTCCCCAATGGTCCTCGTCCCACGAACCGGCCGTCTGCTCGGTGGCGCGCGTGGAAGAACCGTCGTTGTACGCCGCACGGCTCACCGTGTCGTAGTACATCTTGCTCATGTACACCCGCGAGTTGTCGGCCTGGGTGATCGTGTACGAATCGCCTTGCGGCAAGTGGTCGCGGAAGCCCTCCAGGTGGTTCTTCGACGAGGCGCCCATGATGACGCTCTGATCGAAGTTCGCGTCGCTGAAGCCATCGAACACGATGTTCTGGGCATCGGCATCGACATGCAACTCCTGCATGTTCCTCCACGAACGCAGTTCGAAGCCCGTCACGTAACCGATGCCGAGCTGCTCTCGCAGCTGTTGCTCGGTGATGACCAGCCTCTCATCGACCAAATCGATGCGCACGCCGCCGTCGGTGACGAAGGCGGCCGGCACGCCCGATGCCGCCTCGTACCCCTCTTCCGGACGCAGCACCACGGTGCGTGCCTCGGCCTGGGCGTTCGCGCCATCCTCGGGAGCGTAGCCCGTCACCGCCACCTCGCCAACTTCGCCGTCCGCAAAGGCTTTCATGAACGCGCTCTCCACCGTGATGCGCGTGGTGTGGAAACCCGTCCAAGCGTCCGCCGTGGTGCCGTCCCCCTGAGCGATGCCCTTCTCGAACGACAGGGGCAGCGTCGCGGACACGTCCACGTCATCGAGCCTCGACACCTGGTGATCGTTCCTCAGGTTCAGCCACAATGTGAAGTCGCGGTCGTAGGGCACGGTCGTCACGGTGCGATCGCCGTCGGTGTTGCCCGAAGCCGATTCGGCGGATTCGGTGTAGTCCTGCTCGACATAGCGCCCATACGTATGCAGCTCGAGCGCCGGACGCGGCACGTTAAAGGTCGCAGCGCCCGCGAACGAGCCCGCCGTATCGTATGTGCCATGCTGAGTCGCCTTCGTGGTGGCGGTGAGCTTCTCGGCGTTGTCCGCATTGTTGTACCAGTTGATCTGGCCACCAACGACTACACCTATCTCGCGCCCTTCGACTTGCGGATCGACGTCCGTGTACTCCAGGTCGATCTGCTTCAGGTACAGGTCGGCATAATCGGCGAACGCGCCCGCGGCAAGATCGACCGAACGCGTGCCGTCCGCATCCGTCTTCCACGCATCGTCATCGGCGCCAAGATGAACATTGGGCTCTTCGGGCAGCGTGCCGTCCTCGTTCATGAACGTGAACGACGCCCCGACAAACGCGCTCTCGCCAGAATTTTCGGCGCTCGAGCCAAACGAAAGCAGCCCTTCGTTGAAAACGACCTTGTCAGCTTTGAAGCCCCGCACGCCCTCGATGTCCGTCAGCTTGTCGCTCACGCTGTCAAGCACGATGCTCACCGTGGCGTCGTCGGAGCGGGCGAGTCCGGAGTTCTTCACCGTAAAGCGGTACTCCGCTCCCCTCGCCTTGTTGGCTATCTCCACCTCGTTGGCTTCGGCGGAACTGTCCTCGTTCGGCAACACGCCGACGGGCTTGTACGCCACACCGGAGACCTGCGCCTCAAACGGCTGGATGGGCATGCTGTGCGAGGCCCTCACGTTCACATCGGGGCCGTAGATGTCCTCCAAAGGATAGAAGTGCATCGTCGTAGGCGCCGTCTCGCTGAACTTGTGACCGCCCCCATCCATCAGCGAGCCATGCGTTTGGGCGCTGCCGTGCAAACGCATGGTCAGCTGCGTTCCTTGCTCAACGGAGAAGGAGGAGTTCAGACGGTCGTAGCGAACCCGCACGGTTTTCACCAGACCTGCGCCCTCCCATGCGGAAGCCGCGATGCGCAGCGTGCCGTCGTCGCCGAGGAAGCTCGCAAGGTCGTCCGACGAGAACGACTTGACCGGATCGGGATCGGTCGCCGCATCGCCCGTCACTTCCTGCGAGCTGTCGTACAAATCGATGCCCGCGATCACGCCCGATGGGTGATCGTCCAACGACGTTCCGAATCCGGGGATCTCGATCTCCGAAAGCAAGAAACCTCGCTCGGTGCCGTCCTGCTCGACCTTCACGGTGTCAAGCGTCGCGTCGATGTTCACGTTGCGCGCAGCCGAGCTCGACGCGTTTTCCAGCGTGTACTCGTACCACGCGTCCTCGCCTTCGCCCTGACCCCAACGATACGGGACCGCCGTCGTCTGGGTCGCGCCGCCATCTTGGCTCCATCCATGAGATACCTTCAGTTTCGGCTCGATCGTCACCACGTTCAACGTGGCGGAGTCAGACCCCTTTCGATCCCACTCGGGATTGGAGTAGGCCGATGACAGCGTTGCCGAAAGCTCTATCTCGCGCACCATGCTCGGCGCGCCGAACACATCCACCCAAGCCCCGTCGTCCTTATCGACCCCTCCGGCGAACTGGGAGAAATCGACGCGCACGCCCGACAGGTAGCCTCCTCCCCACGCGTCTCGAGGAACGATAACGTTGCCGGACTCGGCATCAAGGTAGTTTTCGAGCAACGTGTCGACGGGGATCGTCGTCTGCGCAGGCTCCTGTCCTGCCGAATTCAGAGAGCTCAAAGTCACACCCGACACCTGGGCGTTTTTGAACAACGCTGCGCTCAACGTCACACGCGAGGCCTCAAAGCCCACATTGGCCCCACCGTGAACCTCTGCCGGCATGGGGCCGATTTCCAAATACCCTGTCTCTATCATTGAAGGCGACGCGTTCTCCGCATGGAATCGCCACCCCGACCGCAATTCGGACAACGGCGCATCGGCGACCTTCTCGAAGGTTTGCGTACCGTCGTCGGGATCGGAGCCGTTTCCGTAGGCAAATGCCTCCACCTGCGGCTTCACGGGAGAGATGGACACTAGCGTGCCCGTGGACTCCTCGCCTTCGAACGGCATGGCCTGGTACTCATTGCCGCCGTCGACGGTGCCCACCACCCACCGCTTCTGACCGAAGTCGGCTTTCACGGTGTTCGGATAGCGCACTTGCTCCTCGCCGTTGCCGGGATTGAGCATGTAGCCACTCACGGTCAGATCGACAGGAAGCTCCATCTCGGCCGGAATGGACGACGCGAACAGGAACCGCAGGTTGCCGGTGAAGGTGCGCGACGGCTTCTCGCCCTCGGGATACGCCCTTCCGGGAACCGCCGCAATGCCTTGCTCCTCCAGCATTTCGGCGATGCTCGTCTCGCGGTCATCTCCGCCCAAGCGCCACACCGACGCCGTGTCGCCCGACGCCGGCTCCTGCCTTACGGGCATCTCGAGCGGCACCCAGCTGGTGGACCCATCGGATTCTTGCACTTCGAATTGCACGACCCTGCTTCCGCTCGATACATCGAACCACGTGGCAATATCCGCAGACTGCTGCTCGGGGTCGGTCAAGTGAGGATCCTGTATGGACACCTCAACGTTCCCCAGCCAAAAATCGTCGGGCAGATCGTCATTGAGCACCGCACCGTACGTGGTGTCCAAGCTGGTGCCCACGATGGGCATGTTGCCTGCGGTGCGCACGTTCTTGATATGGTAGCTGCTAAGATAGCCCAAGCGGCCCTCTGCTTCGTACAGATCCGCTCCGGTGTCCCACTTCACAGCATATTTTTCGTACTCGAACGAAGATTCCGGCTTCACGAAACCCGACTCTCGTTCGAACTCCTGCGTCCAAGAGTAGTCGTTTTCTCCGCGCTGGCCGAAGTACACCGTCGTTTCGTCCTTCAACATCACCGGGCTGTAGTCGGGAATGTTGGTGGTGTAGGGAATGGCGACCAGAACCGTATGCGACTCGTGCGGGCCCTCGGGATAGGCGTCGGTGCCGGTCCCGCTGGTCAACTCGCCCTCGGGCTCCTCCACCTGAAACGCGATCTGACCGGCCTGGCCGCCCGTCTGATAGGGGATCTCCTCCATGCCCAGCGCGTCCACGTTCGAGAAGGACTCCATGTCCACCTGATCGTACTGCTCTTGGGTCCACCCGGTGGTGTCGTACAGCAAAACACCGCCCTGTTTGGGAACGCCCACGTAGGTCTTCCCGTTCGTCGGGTCGAAGTCGCTGTTCTGCTCGGGCGGCACGCCATCGCCCTTGTACTCCCAAGCCATCAGGTCTTGCTGGAGCACGCCCCGATGGTCAAACGCCTCGCTGGTGGGCTTGAGGAAGTAACCGAGGTAATCGATCAGGCTGTCTTGCGTGGACGAGGTGTTGGTGGTGGTCACCTTGTACACCGCATAATTATAACGATCCCACAGAACGGGCTCGCTCATCGTTTCTATCTCGGTCTCCCATTCAAGGTTCGTGCGGATGAACGTCGCCTGCAGGAAGCGTCCGTCATAGGTACCGCCCGGGCCGGCCGTCACCTCGCCCGTAACGGTCTCGCCCGCTGCGTTGGTGTAAGCGCGATAGGTGTAGCCCATCTCCACCGTGCCGCCGGCGTTCTCGGGAATGCTGCCCGAGAACGCCACGCTGAACGACGGGCTCATCCATGTCTGCCTGTCCAAACGATAGTCGCTCCTGCCTCCCCGGAAGCGCAGGAGATACTCGCCCGTGATGCCGTTCTCGTACTTCCCGCCAGCTTCGAAATCCTCGCGATCGACCTTGATCTGGACGCCGTTGCTCTGGATGCGGTAGATGTCCCAAACGTTCAGGATGTCCATCTTGGGCATCAGCGCGATCTTCATGGGGTTGTCGGCCGAGCCGCCGTATTTGTCGAGATTCTCCCGCCATTCGTCCTCGTCGTACGTCTCCATCACGCCGCCGCCCGGGCCCACGTAAAGGAAGGGAATGTTCAGGCGTATGTCGGTGGCACGCGCGGCCCACTCGTTGCTATTGTCGCCGCCGCCTAAATAGCCCTCCGTGAAGCCGGGAGGGGCCGACACGTTGAACTCTGCGCTATCGGTGCTGCGCACCAGGAACTGGTTGTTGCCCACATGGAGGGCAGAGGTGACCACGCTCACTTCGGGACGCAACAGGTTGCTGTCGAGGTACCCCTCTGCCAAGGGGCGGATAAGACCGACGAAGTCGAGCTGGTTATCTTTCCTCATCGGCCCATGCGCGCCCATGCCGAAGGGGTCGTCTTGCACGATGGCGCTGTCGCCGCCCTGCGGCTCTTCGGCGCCGTCGCCATCGACGACCGATTCCTCGCCCTCGAGCGCGCCGTCCCCGGAAACCTCGCCATCGGAGGCTTCGCCTTCGGGAGCCTCGTCTTCAGGAGCTTCGGCAACGAACGCAACCTGGGAAGCATCCTCGTCGGCGCACGAAACGGCCGCAGAGCCAACGCCGAGGTGCGCTTGCGCGCCCGCGACAAGCGGGACGGGACGGTAGGCCTCAGCGCTTTCGACAACCAACGACCCTTCGTCAAACGGATAGGCCGCCCACAGGCGCACCGAAGAGCCCGGTGCCATGCCGCCCTGAAGCGAAGCGCGCACCATGCCCGCTTCATCGACAGAGACATCGAGCGCTTGTGCACCTTGGTCCTGCCACGTCGAAGGATCGGCGGGATCAAGCGCAGCCACCGCCTCGGCGGACAACCCCGTCACGTCGAGAACCACCGCGGCAGGCCCATCTGCGCGCGCCGCCTGGGCGGCAGAGCCTGCGAACACCTCGACCGCATCGACGGCGGGAGCGCCTGAAGGCACCGACACCTCCACAACGCCCGTCGCCCAACCGCAGCCCCCGACGGCAACGGAGCCCGCCGACGGACCCTCTGCCCATGCAGCTCGCACTCTCATGGCACTCTCGTCGCTGCGCAGAGAGAGCGCGTTTTCAACGCGATGCGAGACCGTGCCATACACGACGTCGCCCTGTGCGCTGGTGAACGAGTACGCCTCCAGCGAGAACGTCACACCTATGCGCTCGCCCGCGAAACCCTCGCCCACGACGCCCGCCTCAATCTGCGGCAACACGGCATCGGCATCGAACGCGCGCGGATGGTCGGCATCGCCTTCGTAACGCAGCACCACATGGCCGCTCACGCCCGCGCGCAGATCGGCATCGCTTCGCCTGAGGTACGCGCCATCGTGCTCGGTCCACACAGACCACCCTGCGGGCACTCCCTCCGAGAACAGCGCCGCGCGAGCACCCGACTCCTCTCCCCCGTGGAGCATCCACGTTTCGCGGGAAAGCGTCCGCACCGCCTCGCCCGCCTCGCCGCGATACAGATACGGAGCTTCGATATGCAGGGCAAGCGCATCTCCTTCGAACGCGCCGCCCAAATGACCTCCCTCGAGCGACTTGGCCAGATAACCAAGGTCGAGCCTCGTCCGCACATGCGTGCCCTTTGCGAGGAACACGCCTTCGGCATCCTGCGGAGAGCCGTAGGCGGAAAGCGCAAGACCCACCCGATCAGCGGGGGCAACGAAGCTGGGGTCCGCTTTGGCAGCCTCGTCTGCCTGAGCAAGCCCTTCAGGCTTTCGAGGGAGCACCGAAGCGGCCTCCACGAGGCCTTCGGGCAGGAAGTCGGCCTCGGTCGGCTCGTCAGCTTCCTCCTCCGCCGTATCGTCGACCTCGGTCGGCTCGTCAGCGAATCCGTCGTCGGCAGAAGGAAGGGCCTCTTCGGTCGAGCCCGCGCTCTCGGCGGATTGATCGCCTTGCGTCTCATCATCCGATGCGTCTGGGTCGCTCACCGCACCGGCGCCACCATCGACGCCCTCCCCTCCTTCCTCCGCATCGGGCGAGGAATCGTCCTGCGGCGAATCGGCCGGGTCTTCCGAACCAACGTTGGAGCCGCTCTGATCGCCTTCGCCAACAGGCGCCTCGTCGGACAAACCGGCTTGTTCGGCCCGGCCGTCCATTGCGAACGCCTCGCCGGCCGCACGCAAGCTCGATGCGTCGAACATGGTGGCCGCAAGCGCCACCGACAACACCACCGACAGCGCGCGCACCCATGGCTTCCTTCTAAACGAAGGAGACACCGAGACGGTTCTGACCTCGGCGTCCTGCGCATCATTCATTGTGCATTCTCCCCTGTTGCGTTCAAATGGTCGGCTCATGCGCGTTCGTCGGCTCATCGCTGCCACCTTATCCTCAACACCTATCGCTCTCTCGCTTGCCACACGCGCCGCCGTTCGTCGGCGCCAATCCGAATATCGGGGCAAACCTGGTCTACTCGCCATCAGCCTCAGCTGCGGAGCCGTCGGGGCGATCCTCCCCGTCTGCCGGCGCTTCGCCGGAGCCGTCGGATGCGCCTGGCTCCGATCCTTGAGACGTCGCTCCCAAAGCACCCGAATCCTCCGGGCCGTCCGTTACTCCTTCGGCCGGAAGCCCCAGGTCCTGTTGCTGATAAGGGCTCATATCGATATCGTAGGGAAGATCCTCGGGCATATCGTTCACCACGATGTCGGCAGCCGCACGGTACTCGTCGAACCATGCGAGGAACGCCGTGTCGGAGTCGGTTGCCGAAAGGGTCATGCGCACGTGATCGACGATTTCGGAGGGTATCCCGTCGAGGGAGGAGACGCCCTCCTCGGGAATGGAAACAATGTCGGTGCACATGATGATGTGAATGCCGTATTGCGAAGTTACCAATCCGCTCACTTCGCCTTCGTTCAAAGCGGACAGCGAATCGGCGTACTCGTCCACGAACGTGGTCAGTACGTCGTAGCCCACGTCGCCGCCTCGCTCGGCCGACACCGCATCGGTCGAGTACTCCTTGGCCGCATCGGCGAAATCAAGTTCACCAGAGGTGATCTTGTCCAGAACCTCCTGCGCCTTTGCCTCATCACCCGGAGCGAACAGAATGTGGCTGGAGCGGCGGGCACCGTCGTATCGCTCGGCGTTTTCCGAAATGCCCTGCGCCACGGCCTCGTCGCTCACATCGGCACCGGGAGCAACTTTCTCTTGCAGCTTCTGGCGCAAAAGCCCGGGCTCAACGATGGTTTCACGGTACGTTTCCTCGGTGAGCCCACTCTGCTCGAGGGCCGACGCCCATGCGTTTTCATCCGTGAAACGCGACTTCGCTTCATCGATTTCCGCGTCGATCTCCGACGCGTCAACGGCCACGTCGCTCTCCTGGGCAGCCTGACGCACCAACAACTCATCGACATAGTAATCGATGACGTCGGCGCGCACGCTCTCGGGAGTCTGTTCGTTAGTCGCCAGCCACTGCCCCCACGACTCCGTGGAATCCAACGCATTGGTGGAGCGGAAAGTGGCCACGTAATCGGTGATCGCTTTTTCGCCTACCGGTTTGCCGTTCACCGTTGCCGCCGTGCCTTGGCTCACATCAGAGATCGCGTCGTCTGCCGAAGTCGATGCGCAGCCCGCAAGGCTCGCGACCAGCACGCCGACCAACGCAGCCGCACATCCCAGCGCAATCGCCCGCATCGGCAACCCCCAGTACCCACCTTCTCGCAAACACATGTGTCAACCTCCAAATATTACAATTTTGAAAAAGTATAAAATTTATTTAATATACACATAAATAAATAGACGACCTGCGATTTCTTTAAGACGAAATTTATTCTAACTTATGCAAATATTTGTGAATACCCCCCTCCCCTGGAAAATGACGGTTTGAAAACAAAATTTCGAAGAAAGGCCACCATTAACGAAGAGACATCGACGAACTGGCCTTTTCACGGCGACGGCCGACAAGGCGCATCGTGCACGCCGCACCCGCTCAGGTCAAGACAGCGTCTCGAAGGAGACGCTGCAGCCCGCTAGGCGCACCCGTGCGGCCGCTCACGGCGCAATGTAAGCGCACGGGGCGCGAAACACCTCAGGAGATGAAAAAGGGCAGGCATTTGGCCTGCCTCCCCTCGGCGAAAAATCGGAATGCGGGAAAGCGCTTCGAGCAATCACTCTTCCGACCCCTTGCGGCGAGCAACGAGAATGCCCATACCGGCCAAAACAACACCGGATGTCGCAGCGACAATGAGCGGGAAGGCGGCGTCACCCATCTGAGCCAGCCCTTCCTCGACCACGCTGGAAATGGCTGTCCCGATCATTTCGCCACCCCCCCCCCAAAAAAAAGAAAGGCAGGTCGCTAACTGAGAAGGACGCAGAACGCCCCTTGCGACGACGTGCTCCGAGGTGATGGGCTATCGGCATGGAAGTGCCAAGCAGTCACCCGATGGCCGTTGTGCGCCGCATCGACCGGTAGAGCGAGCGTTGGCCTTCCGATGCCGTCGCGAACGCAGCCGCCGTCGACAAACATCGAGACGCTCTACGCGCCCGCGAGCGTGCCCGCCCCGATACTGAGAGAGGGCGCGACAGAGTTGTCCGGGTTGGTGTGGAGCATGGCGTTCGCGTCGTCCACGAGCTGAATCGGGAGGAACTCTTCGACCTTCTTTCCGTTGCAGGCATCGAATGCCGGATACCCATCGCCTCCTCAGCAGCCAACGCCGGAAAGGAGACGCGCTTCGTCGTAACGCATGCGAATGCACTCGCGATCCGCGCAAACTCTAAGATACCGCACCTTCTCTCTTGCCGGCTGTCGATTCTTCGTCATATGCAACCCTATTGCCAACCGGAAAACACGAATCAAGGCCGATTTGGAAGAATCTTGCAGCCCCGCTTAAACCCGCAAAATCAAGCGCAGAGCCTACAATCCGCACGACTGCCCTCGAACGCATGCGCAATGGCACCTGATACGGCTCTTTCCGCCTCTTTTCTGTGGAAAAGTAAGATGATTTTGATTACAATTGTACCAACTAGGTATTCCACGCCACGAACCTTAACACTAATCGCAGGCAAATCGCATTATGAGAGGAAGCGCATGAACAAGAGATGGGTGGTTTCCATAGCGGCGACTTCGATGCTGATGCTCAACGGCATTCCCACAGCCGCTTTAGCACAAGCTGCAAGCGACGAGATTCCAAGCGACGCGTCAGCCGGACTTGCATCGGGTGTCGAGAAGGCCCCAGAGAAGGACAGCGGAATCGCAGAACGAGAGGATCGAAGCGAGCTCGGCGACGTAAGCAAAAGCTGGGGTAGTCTTAATTATAAATACGAGTCAGATACTGGGACCCTCATCCTCAGCGGCATATACAACGGGGACAGACCCCTTTGTACACTTGGGATTGTAACTGAATCCCACTTACAACGATGCAGGTAGATGGCTTGTTTCTTGGTTCGGGCCGTCTGCCTGCATCCTTCCAGTAAAGAAAGAATCAAGAATTGTGCCCGCTCCACGCCCGCATCACTTCGCACCATTTTACTACCCTGCCAGCATGTACGCAGCCTGCATGGCGTCCATGGCCTCGCGCTTGGACTCCATGTTGACGTGCGTGTAGATCTTCATCGTGATGTTCGGGTTCTTGTGCCCGGCCAGGCGCATCATCACCGAAGGGTGCACGCCCTGGGCGGCGGCGAGGCTCAGGAACGTGTGGCGCAGCCCGTGCAGCGTCCATCCCTCGAGTCCGTAGTCCTTGCGGTGGCGTGCCCACCAGCGGGAGAGGCTGTCGGGCAGCGGGCGCTCGCCGTCGTCGTCGCAGCAGACGGCCACCTTGCCGTCGACGTCGTAGTACTTGCCGTCGATCTCTACGCAGCCCGCCGGGCGCTCGCTGTCGGTGGAAAGCACGCGGAAGACGAGATCCGGATGGTACTTGATGAGCGAGGGCATGACGGCCTCCTTGCGCCTCATGATCGCGGCGGCCAGCTGCTCGGGCATGGGCAGCAGGCGGAAGCCGGCCTCGGTCTTGGGCTCCTTGAGGCCCGCGTGGTCGTCGGTCGACGCGTGCACATTCACGGTGCCGTTGGCGAAGTCCACGTCGCCCCAGGAGAGGCCCAGCGACTCGCTACGGCGAAGGCCCAGCGTCGCGCAGAGCAGCACGGCGCACTGGAAGCGCTCGGCCGGGTCGAGCGCTGAGATAAGGGCGCTGTAGGCGGCGGCCGTGAGCGATTCCTTCTCCTTGGTGTCCTTCTTGGGCATGGGCACCTTCTCGAGCGGGTTCTCGCCCACGATGCCCTTCTCCTTGGCGCTCTGGAACATGAGGTACGCGCTGAGGTTGATGTTGTAGAGCGTGCGGCCCGACAGAGGCTTGCCGGACAGGCTCTCGCCGGCGCGCAGGTCGATGTAGGCCGCCTCGATGATCTCGGGCGTGATCTCCTGCAGCCTGAGCTCGCCGATGCGGTAGCCCAGGGCCCTGAGCGTGCCGCGCAGGCTGTTTGCCGTGCGCTCCTGGATCTCGCCGGCGGCCACGCGGGTGTCGACGTAGTGCTTGGCGTAGCTGTTGAAGGTCCAGCCGTTTCGCTTGACGAGGTTGCCGCCCTCGATCTGGGCGACGAACGCGCGCAGCTCGCGCTGTGCCTGGGTGTAGGTGCCGTTGAAGTTCTTGGCCTTCTGGCGGTACTTGCCGGTGTGCGGGTCCTTGCCGAGCGACACGACCAGGCGCCACTTGCGGCACTTGCTCTTGGGCTTCTTGCCGTCCTTGCCCTTGTCGAGCTGGTAGATGCTTCCCTTGCCGTTGGTCTTCTCAGCCATACCGATCACCTGCCCTGCTGGGTCGCGATGAGCTGGTCGCGGAAGGCCAGGAACTGCAGGTACTCGTCGAAGCGCTCCTTGCCGCCGTCGCTAAGGGTGCGGTACGCGGCGTTGAGGTCGCGGCCCTCGTCGCCCACGGCCTCGTCGCGGCCCACGACCGCGTCGATGGAGCAGTGGAGCTTGTCTGCGATGGCCCACGCGGCGCGAAGCGGGATGCCGCTGTCGGGGTCTGCGAGGGTGCGCTCGTAGCGCGAGTAGGTGGTCGCGGGGATGCCGAGCACGGCCGCGAAGTCCCTGCTGCTGCGGTAGCCCGCCGCCTTGCGGAGCTCCGCCAAGGGGGAATTAGTGCGGACAGGCGCCTGGGCGCTGTCCATGCGGGTGTTGGATGCCATATAATGACACCGTCCTTTCTAGCTGCGATCTAGTTGGACACCGGCCCTGCAGGTGTGCCACCACTTGCGGGGCCAATTTGGTTTGCGCTTACGGCATTTGCAGCACCGAATAGAACACGCTTCCGTGCTCTTCCTCCGGGTGCATCCTGTCATAGGCTGCCATGACCTTCTCCGTCACCTCCTTTACGCTTCCTTCAAACGCCTCGTCATGGTCGAGGGCAACGTGGACAAGGTAGTACTCAAGCGCCATGTCGTAGTCTGGGTCGCCGATCTCGGCGGTGACGTCCTCGATGGGCTCGTTATACTCTCCGGTGCTCTTCATGCGAGCGATTTCCTTCTTTGCGAAACGCTGGGCGCTCTTGTAGCGCGATTCCTCGACCTTCTCTTCCACGAGTGCGGCAATGCCGTCGCGCATCATCCATGGCTGTTCGAATACCACGAAGTCATCTGGGTCCATGCGGTTGAGGATTGCCTGGGTGAACATGCGCTCGTACAGCATCGCCAGGCGTTCGTACTTCTTGTCGTCTGCGTCCTGTGCGCTCTTCTTTGCACGCTCCTCCTTCATCGCGACGAACTCCTTGAATTCATCGAAGAGAGC
The DNA here is from genome assembly GCF_002159915.1 of Gordonibacter sp. An230. Lineage (GTDB taxonomy): Bacteria > Actinomycetota > Coriobacteriia > Coriobacteriales > Eggerthellaceae > Rubneribacter. The sequence goes on along the minus strand of NZ_NFJP01000014.1, from coordinate 56,768 downwards.
CTTGCCTTCACGTGAGAGCCCATCGTAGAACTCCTGCAGTTCATTGCGACCAGCTGTAACTTGTTCTCGGCCCACGACCTCGTCGATGGAGCAGTCAAGCAGGTCTGCCATGGCCCACGCGTGCTTGAGCGGAATCGTCTCAGGGTCGCGGTCGTAGCGGGACATGCTGGACGTCGCGATGCCCAGCGCGTCGGCGAACTCTCGGGCGCTGCGGTAGCCCTTCTCCTGCCTCAGGTCCTTGATGCTCTTCGCCATTTCCTAGTCCTCCCAATGTGTACGTTCTGTGGTGGAGCGGTGCGACTCGTCGGGTGAACGGTTCAACACTACGCAACGAATCATACCACCATGCAACGAAACAGACAATGCTCTTGGGTCAATATTACCACATTTATCAATTCATGTTAGCCGTGGTGGGATTTCTTGTGCTACTCTATGGCCCGCCGACGCATCAGAGCGAATCGGAGTTCCACGGTGAGCACCGGAACGACCGACTGGGGCGGCGGCACGCAGCTAGAAAGGACCGTTTCGACGAAAGGAAGAACCATGGGTAACAAGTTCGACGACCTGCCACTGTTCCTGACACCGCAGCAGCTGGCGCAGGTGACCGGAGAGCACGTGAACTCGATCCGGCGCGGCATCCTCGAGGGCCGCATCCCCGCAGACAAGGTGAACGGGCGCTGGCGCATCTGCCGCGACGCCGTCTTCGCGAACACCAAGGAGGGCCTTCTCTTCGGCGAGAAGGTGGACCAGTGAGCGAGCGCACGCTGCGCATAGGGCGGATCTGCGAGAAGCGGGGCACCCAGGCGATGATCGCGAGGAAGACGGGCATTTCCCGGCCTGCCGTGTCGCGCATCGTGCGGGGCCTGGAGCCGCCCTACCCGAAACGGGGACGCGCCATAGCCGCAGCCGTGGGCTGGGCTGGCGACTGGCGCGAGCTCTTCGAGGAATGCGACGAGGAGGGAGGCCAGATGTGACGGCCTTTAACAAGTGGCGACCCACAGCCGGAATCTTGGCGGATAGCAGGCTGCGGGCCACCGATGGTCAGAGCGTTGCGCTCTGTGCGAGGGATTATAGACCTTGCGGCAACTTCCCCAAAACGAGGGAGGTGCGCCGATGATCACCGAAACCGACAAGGAGGCGCTGCGGGCTTCGATGCCCGAGGTGCTCGAGATCCTGTTCGGCATAACGGACCTGCGCCGGTCGTTCCGCTGCCCGCTGCCGGACCATGACGACCGCGACCCGTCGGCGCACTACTACGCCAACGACAACACCGTGCACTGCTTCGGCTGCGGCAAGACGTTCGACGTCTTCAAGCTCATGGAGCTGCTCTACGGCATCACGGGCTTCGCCGAGCAGGCGCGCAAGGTCGCCGAGATCGTCGGGTACCGACTCGACGAGGATGACGGGCCGCGAAAGCCGAGACAGAGGCCAAAGCGCAAGCCCCGGCCGCTGTTCGACCCTCCTCGCGAGGCGGGCGGCGCCGACTGCGCAGAGGCGTGCGGCACCGCGTTCGGCCAGCTCTACTGCGCAGAGAACGACATCGGCCGGCGCTACCTGCGCTGGCGCGGCTTGGACGACGGCGACGCCGCCACCTTCGGGCTGGGATTCACGCGCGACCCGCGCGAGATCATGCCTGAGTTCCGCGTTTACGAGCCCAAGGCATTCGGCTTCATCACGATACCGTTCTGGAACCAGGACTTCTCGACGGCCAACTACTGCATGGTGCGCACCGTCTGCAGGCCCGGCGACGCGCGGAACAAGGAGTGGCGGCCGCGCGGGATTGCGACGCCGCTCTGGTGCGAGTGGCTCCTGTCAGCCTCGGCCGAGCAGGTCTACGTGACCGAGGGGCTTATCGACGCGATGGCGCTGGCGAAGATCACCGGCGGCGACACGATGGCCCTGGGAGGCGTGTCGAACGCCAAGCGCCTGGCGCAGGTGCTCCATGCGACGCCTCCTGACCTTCGACCCAAGAAGATCACCGTGGCCATGGACGAGGACGACGAGGGGCGAAGGACCCGCGACAGGATCTGCCACGACCTCGACATGCTCAAGGTTCCCCATGCCGTGATGCCGCCGTACCCGAACGGCGCCAAGGACGCCGACGAGTACCTCATGGCCATGCGCGGCAAGGAGTGGGACTTCGAGCAGAGGGACCCCTCGATCACGACCGGTTACAAGCTGTGGTACACGAGGTGGCGCTGATGGGCGTGAGCAAGGAAGCATACATGCACGACGTGGAGGCCGCGAACGACGCGGCCTCCGTCGTCTCCGAGGATATTGCGGCAACAAACGGACCTTCGCGCCTGCCCGCATTCGAGCAGGCCATCGTCATCCCCGCCGAGCTGCCCGAGATGCCGGCCGAGATCGTGGAGGGCGTGCTGCTGGAGACGCACAAGATGCTTCTTACCGGGCCCTCCAAGGCGAACAAGACGTGGGGCCTCATCAACCTGGCTGTGAGCGTGGCGACCGGCGGATGGTGGATCGACTTCAAATGCGCACAGCGCAAGGTGCTCTACATCGACCTGGAGACCGACCACCGCACGCTGCAGAAGCGCATCTCCACCGTGAGCATCGCCAAGAGCGCCGACGCGAAGGTCGTGCGGGAGAACCTGACCGTGTGGCCCCTGCGCGGCAAGAGCTGCGGCCTGGAGGAGATCACGGCCGAGCTCTTCTGCCGCTGCAAGGCCGGCGACTTCGGCATGGTCATCATCGACCCGGCCTACATGGTCCAGGACGGCGACGAGAACAACGCCAAGGACATCCGAGAGTTCTTCGCCAAGCTCGACGAGATCTGCGTGAACCTGGGCTGCACCGTGGTCATCAGCCACCACCACAGCAAGGGCGCGCAGGGATTGAAGTCCGCCATCGACCGTGGCAGCGGCTCCGGCGTGTTCGGGCGTGCGCCCGACGCGGTGCTCGACATGACCGAGCTCGTGTTGGAGCCGGGCACGCTGGAGATGGCGCGGCAGTCGTACAAGCTCGCCGAGACGCAGCACCTGACCGGCTGGCGCATGAGCTTCACGCTGCGAGAGTTCCCGCCCAAGGCGCCGCTCGACCTTTGGTTCACCTTCCCGCTGCACACCATGGACTCAACCGGGTTGCTCGAGGACTGCAAGCCCAACTACGGCGGCGTGTCCGAGGCCAGGAAGCTGCGCACCGAGGCCGAGAACCTTGGCAAGGTCACCTCCCTGGATGCCGTGTGCGAGAAGCTGATCGGAGACGGCACCGAGTGCTTCCGCGACGAGGTGATGGCGGCGCTCAACTGGTCAGCGCCCACCGTGAACCGCTGGGTTGACCAGTCGACGCGCTTCATGCGCATAAGCGGCGGCGGGGCGACGAAGGCGACGATCGTGCGCAGGCCCGCGAATGATGCGGCAACTTCGGCCGCGTCGGGTGCGCCTGCCTCCTCCGGCACGACCTCGAATGATGCGGCAACTTCGGGCCCGTCGGGGTCTGGCTCCGCACAGGACGAAGGGGGCCAGGATGCGCTTCCGCTCTGACCCCCTAAAGCCCCAAATTTTGGGTTTAGACCCCCCACTAAAAAGCCTTATATATAGGAATCTTTTTAGAGAGGGGGATGAGGGTTGGGGACGAGGCGCCCCAACCCCTCAACCCCGCTCTCTCTCGGCGAGGCTTGGACCCCGAAAAGCCTTTTCGACCCCCTTTTGGGGGTGCCGCAGATGAGCGCGAAGGAATGGCGCGAGTGGACCACGCGGGAGATAGACGTGATGCGGGCCAACGGGCACCTGGGCGTGGAGGCCGTGCACGATGCCTTGCTGCGCGAGTGCGGCACCGACAGATCTACGCGCTCCATCGAGAGCCAGGCGAGCCGGTGCCACGTGAGCCTGCGCGTGCAGCAGGTGTGCCCCGAGTGCGGGGTCGTGGGCGTGCGCCTGAACAGGCAGAGCGGGCTTTGCCCCAAGTGCACCGAGCTCATGCACCTGAACGAGGAGCTGGCCTTCAACGAGGTGCTGCAGGCCGAGCGCGAGGAGAAGGCCGACGATGCCGACGTGGCCGCGATACGGCGCGAGCGCGACCGGATGCGGCAGAGGAACAGCCGGCTTTGCAGGAAGTACGGCTTGAAGTCCAGGCGGGACCGCAGGGACGACAAGTGACGCGAGGGTGAAAGGGTGCAAAGGCCGAAAGCTTTTCACCCTTTCACCCCTTTGTATGCCAGTTTGTGACGCGAAGGCACCATGCCACCTTGAGGAGGTGGCTGACCATGCCCGCGAAGTTGAAGCTTACATACGCGCTCGTGGAGCAGATCGTCGAGCTCAAGCGCGACGGACTGTGCGACGCGGACATCATCGCCGCGATCGGCGTGCACCAGGCGACGTTCTACCGCTGGCTCAAGGAGGGCGAGAACGCAAAGACCGGAGTGAAACGCGCGTTATACGAAGAACTAAAAAAGGCCGAGGCGCAGTACAAGAGATGCCTGCTCACGACCATCAAGTCGGCGGCGGAGTCTCGCGCCCAGTACTGGACGGCGGCCGCCTGGCTGCTCGAGCGCAAGTACCCCATGGAGTACGGCAAGATGGAGCGCAAGGCCGAGGAGGCCGACAACGCGCCGGTGCAGCTCACTCTTGGCTTGGTGATCGAGCCCATGGCCGACGACTCCGACGGCGAGGCCGGGGACGGTGACGCGAATGGCGACTAACGTCTCCGACTTCGTCATCCCGCGCTTCCACCCGGTGCTCGGCGACGTGATGGCCCATGGCCACACGCACTACTGGCTGCCGGGCGGGCGCGGGTCGACCAAGAGCTCGTTCATCTCGATAGCAATCGTCCTTCTCATCATTGCCAACCCGAAGGCGAACGCGGTGGTGGTGAGGCGTTTCTCCAACACCTTGCGCGATTCCGTCTACCAGCAGATCCAGTGGGCGATCGAGGTGCTCGGCCTGGAGGGCGTCTTCCGCTGCCGCGTTTCTCCCATGGAAATCACGTACACCCCTACCGGGCAGCGCATCGTGTTCCGCGGGGCGGACGATCCTCTCAAGCTCAAGGGCGTGAAGTTCACCAAGGGCTATTGCTCGGTGGTGTGGTTCGAGGAGTTGGACCAGTTCGAGGGCGTGGAGGCTGTTCGCTCCATCCTCAACTCTTTGCGCCGTGGCGGCGACCGCTTCTGGATCTTCTATTCCTACAACCCGCCGAAGACTATGTGGAGCTGGGTGAACGTGGAGCGCCTGGAGCGTGTGAGGCGTGACGACACCCTTGTGCGTGGTAGCTCTTATCTCGACGTGATAGAGACGCACCCCGACTGGCTGGGCGCACCCTTTGTCGAGGAAGCCGAATACCTGCGCGACACGAACGAGCAGGCATGGCGTTGGGAGTACCTGGGCGAGATCACCGGCACTGGCGGCGCCATCTTCGATAACGTGCACGAGGCGAAGCTTTCCGACTCTCGCATCCGCACCTTCCAACGTATTCGCAATGGCGTGGACTGGGGCTGGTTCCCTGATCCCTGGCGCTTTGTCCGCTGTGCCTGGGAGCCTGATGCGCGGCGCCTTCTCGTCTTCGAGGAGCATTCCGCGAACAAGATGATGCCGGCAGAGACGGGCAGGATCGTAGTGGATTCTCTCACCTTCCCGGACGAACAGGGCGCGGAGGCATACTTCCACGACCAGATCGTCTACTGCGACGACACGCCTGATAGCAAGGTGCAGATGAACGTGTGGAGACGCGAGCTCGGCATCCGCGTGCATGCGGCCAGGAAGGCCAGGATGAGGCGCTTGTCTTACGAGTGGCTGGCGGGGCTGCGCGAGATCGTGATTGACCCGGAGCGATGCCCCTTGACCTTCTCCGAATTCACCTTGAAGGAGTTCGAGAAGGACAAGGAGGGCAACTGGATCGACGAGATCCCGGACGGCAATGACCATTCCATAGACGCTGTTCGCTATGCCATGATGGACGACGTATTGCGAGGTTAGGCAATGGCTTTTCTCATCGTTCTTCTCGCCATTCTTATTGCCGTTGGCATCTGTGCTCTTCTCGCCATAATCGAGCTCATGCGGCTGCTGGCGTGCGCCTTGGTGACGTTGGCTCTTCTCGCCCTTATTGGCGCCTAAGCGATTGCGTGCTAGAGCTGGCGGAAGTGATCGCCCCAGGAGGTTGAGAGCATGTCCTGCACGCTCTTCTCGACCATTTCCCTATGCCTTGGCTGGACGATGAACATGTAGTAGCGCTGCGAGACCTTCTCGAACTTCAATGCAAGGCCAGAAGCACCGGGGAGGTCTTCTCTTCTCAACAGCGCCTTTAGCTGATCCGTGTAGAAGGGGTCCTTTCGCCTTGCCTTGTGCTGGTAGTAGACGACCGTGGAGCCCTGGGCGTAGTACCTGGCGAGCTCTTCGGGCAGCACGTACTTGTTCTCCTTCGGCCTTCCCTTGGCAGATGGAACGACCAGGCCGTTGTCGGGATCCACGCACACGATGTCTTTTCTGGCCATGACGTCGAGAGACTTTGCGAACCACTCGGCCCGACGCTCGATCCTTTTCGCCTTCCTCATTCCCCTGAAATCAAGGCAGTCAGAGAAGAACGTGGCCTGCAGGATGCCGTCATTCTCCATGTAGCGCACTTCTCGGTGCTTTCCATCGACGATAGCCTTGAGGCCAAGCCAGAGGTCTGGATCGCATGCGCGGTATTCGTCCTGGTGAAGGTAGTCAACGTGGCGGCCGTCGCTATTGTGCGTCTCGTCTGGCGTGAGGTACCAGTTGAGCCCTATCGAGAAGCCTGCCGACTGCAGAGCCCTAAGGAGGCCAAGCTTGCTGTAGTCGCCAATGTCGCCCGTGTACCTGTTCTGCATGTTCTCCCCGGCTTCTCTTCTCAAACCGAAAGCTCTTCTCGGCATTTTAAGGCACGTGGGTGTTTGTGACGCGGGCGGATGCTTCACCTGACCTTATCGGCCGGACTATCGGAGGTGACGCATGGGCGCTAATGGTCTCGATGAATACTGGGTGCCGGAGCACGTGAAGGATTACTTGCGCAAGCTTGGGTTTGTCCTTCCCCTGGATGACATGGAGCCCTGGATACGTAGCTGGGATGACTGGATGTCAGCCAGGGGCGAGTTTTACGACTATAGGGACAAGGACGGCATGGGGCGCGTGTACGCTGTTCACCGTCGGTCTATTCACCCTGCCATGCGCGTTTGCAAGGAATGGGGCTCTCTTCTCCTCAACGAGGAAGTGAAGGTGGTCTGTGAGAACCAGAAGGCCACCGACTGGATCAACTCGTTCTTCTCTTCCACGAACTTCATGAACGCGGCGCAGGCCACCGTGGTACGTGCCTTCGGGCTCGGCACTGGTGCCTGGGCGCTTTGGATTGACCTGGGCAAGCGGAAGGTCCGTATTCGCCATTACGACGCTCGCATGGTCATTCCCCTGAGCTGGGATGAGGACGGCATCAGCGAATGCGCCTTCGTCACGCGTGCCTTCTATCGTGGCAAGGCCGTGGACCAGCTGCAGATGCACCTCAAGGGCGGCATGGTCTTCTCGCCTGACTTTTCTTCACCTTCCACACCTTCACCTGAATACGCGGAAGGTCTTCTCGCCAATGAAAGCGAGGAGACGTACCGGATCGTCACCGTGTGCTTCGACCATGAGGGTAACGAGCTCGCGCCGGTGGGTATTCTCCCCATATACGACACGGGCTGCCCTTTCCCCACCTTCGGCATCGTCAAGCCAGCAGTCACGAATACCAGGGTGGATATGAGTCCCTACGGACAGAGCGTCTTCGCGGACGCGGTGGATGCGGTGCAAGCCGTGGACCTCACCTTCGACGCGCTCATCAACGAGATTGACCTGAGCAAGATGCGTGTCTTTCTTAGCGATGTTCTCTTCGACCGTGAGGCCGATGGCAACAAGAACGTCACCATCCCCTTCGGAAAGCAGGACTGCACCGTCTTCCGCAAGGTCATGTCGACGGAAGACACCATCCAAGAATTCGCGCCGGCGCTCCGCACGAGCGGGCAGATCGAGGCCTTCCGCGTTGCCCTACAGATGCTCGGCGACCTCACGGGCTTCGGCATCAACTACTTCGACATGGACGACTCGCGCGGGTACGTGAAGACGGCCACGGAGGTCAGTAGCGATAACTCGGCCCTGATGCGCAACATCCGCAGGCATGAGAACAGCCTGGAAGACGCGATCGTCTCGATAGCCAGGGCGGCCATGCACGTGTCGCGTGGCTTTGGTGAGTCCATTCCCAATGAGGGCGAGACGAGGATCCAATTTGATGACTCCATCATCCAGGACACGGCCGCCGAGAAGGAACAGGACATGAAGGAAGTGGGCGTCACCATGGGCGCATGGGAGTATCGCATGCGCTGGTATGGAGAAGAGGAAAGCGTGGCACGCGCCAGGGCGGCCGAGATCGGTGCTGGCAGTATCGGGGATGGTGAAAAGCAGTGAGGGCCCTACTCGGCCTCGAGCTCGATCCTCTCGCTGTCCCTCACGAGCTCGACCCTGTAGCCGCACGCCTGGGCGATCTGCACGAGCGTGTCGGTGCGCGGGTAGCTCCCACGGCTTATGAGGGCGGAGAGGTACATCCTGGACTTACCAAGCGCCTGGGAGGCGCCCACGACGCCCTTGCCGCTCTGCTCGCACATGTGCTTTATCGCCTCGGTGATCCTCATTCTTCCTCCCTGCCCGTGGGGGTTTACCAGAACAGTCTATCCCAGCTGGCAGGGATTAGCAATATGTAATCTCTATGAAGGCATGATTAGCACTTGATAATACCTACCCATGGGCTTACTATATTATCAGTTGCTAATCTCTATCGTAAAGGAGGACGCCATGACCGCCACCATCACCAAGGAAGCAACCGCCTGGAAGCTCCCCGACCTGGACACCGTCTACCACTGCGAGGAGCTCGGCCCCATGACCCTGGGCCAGATGCTTGACGGCGTGGACCCGGACCTGGTGCCCTCCGACCAGACCATGTACGAGGACCTGCTCTGGGCCTTCGGAGCCTGGGACACGCTGGAGCAGATGAACGCTGCGATGGCCACGCGCGTGTACGTGGCGGAGCCTGACGGCACGGTGGGGTTCCGCCTGGTGAAGTAGCCACGCGGGCACGCACAACGGCATACGAGCTCTCCGGGGACGGCCTGCGGGCCGTCTCCTGCTGTCTGGGCCCGGGATCCGTCACGGCCGACCCGGGCACGGTGACCGCCGCTGCCGCCGTCTCTGCCGCCGACGGTGCGCACAAGCCACGCAAGCGCACGACCCCAAAGCGGTAGCGCCATGGGCAGGGGTGCCGTGGGGCGCGCGAGGGAGGGACTGCCATGCGGGCAGCGGGCGGCCCGATAACCTTGCAGGCGCTGGCGCACAGGGGGCCGTGGGCGTGGGCGGCTGAGCCCGCAGCGCTGAACAGACCGGCGCAAGCCGGGCTGTGAAGCGCCGTGGCGAAGACGCACGCGCCCACGGCCCCCTGTGTGCCAGCGCAGGCCGGGAGCGTGGACGGCGGCCGTGGCTGAGCGCCGCCCGACGAACAGACCCGCGAAGCGGGGCTGTGAGGCGGAGCGCGAAGACACGGACGACGGCCACGCTCCCGGCCGTCCCCGGTTGACTCGCATGCCGCCCGCTGCCCGCATGGCAGGCCCGACCCGCGCCCCACGGCACCCCTGCCCATGGCGCGGCCCAACCCTCGATGAGCCCGCGCTTGCGTGGCTTGTGCGCACGGCCCGGCGGCAGATAAATTCTGCGTCGTGACGCTCACGGTCTCGGTGGCGATCAGCAACGGTTCGGTCGCAGGTTCATCGTTTGGCAGACGGTCGCGGTCTCGGCGTGCGCGTTCTTCTCATTCGCCACGGTCTTCTCTCTATCCGTATGCACTTCTTACTTTCCGCTTACGGTCTTCTCGCTAACGGTTTCGTTCACCTGCGAGTCATTCTGCTGCGTTCCTCTTCCTTCTTAGCTGCCAGCTAATCTCAGTACTGTTGCGGTCTGTTAGAATGTGATGCGTTGTGTATTTACATCGGCGTTACTTGGTAGGGATGCTTATGAAGTATTCGGAGCTGCTCGATTCCGGCGCCTCCACGTCAGAGCTGCAGGCGTATCTTGTCGATTCCGAGCTGGTCACGGTCACCCTTCGGCTTCCGCGCACCATGCGGGAATCTGCAAAGGAGTACGCCAACCTCAACGGCCTCACGTTTACCTCCCTCGTGAAGCAATGCCTCATCGAGAAGCTTACGAAGAAGGACTGACGCCATGGAATACCTCGACAACACGGGGCGGCAGCGCCTCGGCGACGCCCTCAGGGATTCCATCGACGACGGCGCGAAGCTTTCCATAATCGCGTCGTACTTCACGGTCTTCGCGTTCGGCGAGCTCAAGGACGAACTCTCGAAGGTCGACGAGCTGCGGTTCATCTTCGACGAGCCGACCTTCGCCAAGCAGATGGAGTCCGAGAAGGACCCGCGCGAGTTCGTCGTGCGCCGGCGGTCCCGCGAGAAGGGCGTCGGCGGCACGGGCCTGGAGCTGACGCTGCGCAACAACTTGAACCAGCGAGCGCTCGCAAGGCAGTGCGCCGAGTGGGCGCGACAGCGCGCCACCTTCAAGACGGCCAAGCAGCGCGGCATGATCGCCACGACCGGCAGCTACCACGTGGATAACCCGAATGCGGAGTCGCACGCCTTCATGGGTAGCGCGGCCAACGCCTTCACCTTGGAAGGCCTCGGCTACGAGCGCAAGCCCGGCGTCGTGACCGGCATTAGCCACTTCCAGACGTCGGCCGAGGCGATGGGCCTCAAGGCCATGTTCGACTCGGTCTGGGACAACCCAGCGCTCGTGGAGGACGTGACCGAGGAAGTCATCGAGCAGGTTTCCACGCTCTACCGCGAGAACTCGCCCGAGTTCGTGTACTTCCTGACGCTCTACCACCTGTTCCGCGACTTCATGGAGGACGAGACCGAGGACCCGATACGGCCGGGACTCCGCTTCGAGGAGTCGGTCGTGTGGGGTAAGCTCTACGACTTCCAGCGCGACGCCGTGGTGGGCGCCATCCGCAAGCTGGAGAAGTATAAGGGCTGCATCATCGCCGACTCGGTGGGCCTGGGCAAGACCTACGAGGCGCTGGCGATCATCAAGTACTACGAGGAGCGCAACGGCCGCGTGCTCGTGCTCTGCCCGAAGCGTCTGCGCGACAACTGGACGCTCTGGACGCGCGGCAACGACGAGCGCAACCCGCTCGCGGACGACCGCTTCGCATACGATGTGCTGAACCACACCGACCTGTCGCGCTACTCCGGCATGAGCGGCGACATCGACCTGGAGTACCTTCGCTGGGGCAACTACGACCTCCTGGTCATCGACGAGAGCCACAACTTCCGCAACAAGAGCACCGACGCCGAGAAGACCGACCGCTACACGCGCCTCATCGACGACGTGATCCGGGCAGGCGTGCGCACCAAGGTGCTGATGCTCTCGGCCACGCCGGTGAACAACAAGCTGCTCGACCTGCGCAACCAGATCGAGCTCATAACCGAGGGCGACGACGAGTACCTCGCCGAGACGGACGGCATCCCATCCATCACGCAGGTGACGCGCGTTGCCCAGCAGAGATTCAACGAGTGGAGCAAGCTAGACGACAGCGAGCGCACGACCGAGAGCTTCGTGAACGCGGTGAACGCCGACTACTTCAAGCTGCTCGACGTGCTGACCATCGCACGCTCCCGCAAGCACATCACCAAGTACTACGGCGCCGCGTCCGGCACGTTCCCGACGAGGCGACCGCCCATATCGTTCCAGACGCCCATTGACGCCAGGGGCGAGCTGCCGCCGATCGCTGAGCTCAACGACATGATCGCCCAGCTGACGTTCGCCCAGTACCAGGTGCTCAGCTACGTGCGCTACGACCAGCAGAGGAAGTACGAGGACCGCTACGGCGACACGTGGGGCAAGGACTTCCAGAGCCAGGTGAACCGCACGACCGCCGTGGCCAACCTGATGCGCGTGAACGTGCTCAAGCGCATGGAGTCGTCCGTGAACAGCTTCCGCATCACGCTGCGGCGCATCCTGGACGGCTGCGTGGACCTGCGGGGCCGCCTGGACAACGTGGGCGCGAGCGTGAACTACGACATGCGCGGCACCGACACCGAGTTCGACGACGACGATGACGCCGAGGAGTTCGTGGCCGGCGGCAGGGTGCACGTTGACCTGCGCGACGTGGACGCGCTGCGCCTGCGACAGGACCTGGACTACGACATCGAGAAGCTGCGCCTGCTTCTCAGCTACGCCGACGCGGTGACGCCCGAGCGCGACGCAAAACTCATAAGGCTGCGCGAGTACATAGCCGAGAAGGTGACGAACCCATACAACCCGGGCAACCGCAAGATCCTCGTGTTCAGCGCGTTCGCGGACACGACTGACTACCTCTTCGACCAGCTGGCCGGGCCGCTCAAGCGCGAGCTCGGGCTGGAGTGCGCCGAGGTGAACGGCGGGGCCAACCGCACCTACTCGCTCAAGCTGAGGCGCACGACGTTCGAGGCGATACTAGCGCACTTCTCCCCGAAGTCGAAGGAGCTCTCGGAACGCGACCGCAACGCCGGCGAGATCGACATCGTCTTTGCCACTGACTGCATATCCGAGGGCCAGAACCTGCAGGACTGCGACTGCCTGGTGAACTACGACATCCACTGGAACCCGGTGCGCATCATCCAGCGCTTCGGGCGCATCGACCGCCTGGGCAGCGAGAACAAGGAGATCCAGCTCGTGAACTTCTGGCCGGACATCGCGCTCGACGAGTACATCCAGCTGGAGGGCCGCGTGAAGGGCCGCATGGTGCTCATGGACGCGAGCGCCACCGGCGAGGAAAACGTGCTGGAGTCCAAGGCGGCCGGCGAGATGAACGACCTCAAGTACCGCCGCCAGCAGCTCGAGCAGCTGCGCACCGAGGTGCTGGACCTGGAGGACATATCGGGCGGCATATCCATCACCGACTTCGCCTTCGACGACTTCCGCGTGGAGTTGCAGCGCTACGCCAAGGATAACCCCGGCTTGCTGGAGACGTCGCCTGTTGGCCTTCACGCCATTGCGCCCATACCCGACGAGCTAAAGGGCGAGGTGAGGCCCGGCGTGATCTTCTGCCTCAAGCAGAACGACGAGCGGAAGGACCCAAAGGACACCAACCCGACCTTCCCGTACTACGTTGTCTACGTGACCGACGACGGGGCGAGGATGACCAAGCACACGCAGCCCAAGCCTGCACTGGACCTAATGCGGGCGGCGTGTAGCGGACAACACGAGCCCCTGCTCGACCTATGCAAGACATTCAATGCAGAGACGAGGGACGGGCTTCGCATGGACGCCTACACCGACCTGCTCGACGACGTTGTGGCCGCCATAACCGGCGTGCAGGAGACCAAGGGCATGGAGTCGCTGTTCAGCCTGGGCGAGGTGGGCAGCGGCGTGACCCTGGGCTTCAACGACTACTCGCTCCTGTCCTTCTTGGTGCTGCGATGAGCACGCGGTGGAACGACATATTCCAGCTGCCCGAGACGGCGCTGGCCGGAAACAAGCGCGTGCCCAAGACGATGCTCGTAGCTCAAGCCGCGCTCACCAAGCACGAGCAGAAGACGCTCGACAAGATTAGGAGGCTCGAGCACTTCGCAACGGCAACCAAGGCGACGACGAGGATGCTGCCGCGCGTTGACGACGAGCGAGACATCCAAAGCGTCATATACCTGCGCTGCGAGATGGCGGGGACGTCACAGGCTGTGGCCGAGGTGGCACACCTCGTGCACAAGTGCTTCCCGAACCCGACCGTGATCATGCAGGACGTGGGCGACAAGACGTGCGTGTCCGTCTCGCTCACCCGCAAGAGCTATGCTGAGCGCGGCGCCACCGTGATGGAGGCCATTGAGTCGACCGGGCTCTTCGACCCGCGGGCGCCCGAGTGGCAACCCTTCCTGGACGCAATCGCCTATCCGATGCTGCCGCAGGGCGACCTCTACGAATACCTGAGCGCTATGGCAAGCGACGTGATGCTCTCCCGCGCTATCGACGCACTGGGCTTCTATCCCCAAGCACGCGCCGGAGACCATGAACGAATTCTTGTCCTAGTGAACCGTTACGATGTGGTGCGAAGTGAGGTGCGTCAACTCTACGAACAGAAGCGAGCGCCCGACGTGACCCTGAATGAATCCGCCAAGCTTCGGATACGCATAAGAAAGGCCGAGAACCAGCAGGACGCGATTCTCAACGAGATAAAGGAGCTATGCAATGGCTGAGTTCGAGAAGATGAACCTTGCATCTGCCAACCTGGTGGCAGAACGCATCGAACAGCTGAAACAGCTGCTGCCCGAGGTCGCCACCGAAGGTGGCATAGACTTCGACAAGCTGCGCCTGGTATTGGGCGACGAAGTTGACGAAGGCAACGAGCGGTACGCTTTCACCTGGCCCGGCAAGACCGATGCCATCCGCCAGAGTCAGACCCCTAGCATGGCAACGCTGCGTCCCTGTCCTGAAGAAAGCGTGGATTGGGATGAGACCGAGAATCTCTGCATTGAAGGCGACAATCTAGAAGTTCTTAAACTTCTACAGCATTCATACCATGGCCGCATTAAGTGTATATTTATTGATCCCCCATATAATACTGGTACGGATTTCATATATCCAGACAGCTTTGGCGACACAATTGAACATTACCGTGAACAGCTGAATCTAGGGAAACAATCAAACGCTGATACCAGCGGGCGCTTTCATGCAAACTGGTGCTCGCTCTTATATCCGAGGCTTCGACTTGCTCGAGAACTCCTGTCAGAAGATGGCGTAATACTGATAACCATTGACCATGTTGAGTTTGCGAACCTAAAGAAGCTCTGCGACGAAATCTTTGGAGAAAACTGCTTTGCAGCTCATCTTGCATGGCGATCTAGCGATAGCAGCAACAACAATGCTCTCTCTTTTTCTGAAGATTTCAACGATGTGCTTGTATACTGCCGCACACCAGGCTGGAGGCCAAACTTCCTTAATGACCCCGAGAAAAGAAAGCACTACAAGAATCCCGATAACGACCCGAGGGGCCCATATTATGACGGCGGTGATGTAAGCAATCCTGGAGTACGTCCTAATCTTCAATTTGACATCACTACACCCAGCGGCAATGTGATTAAGCATCCAGCAAACGGGTGGCGTTGGTCACGCGAGCGCATGGACGAAATGTTCAAAACGGGTGAGCTACGTTTTTCGCCTGACGAAACCCGCGTAATAAAGAGGCGTTATTTGGCGGATATGAAAGGACTACCGCCATCGACATTGTTGATTGACCTGAATAAAACAGGACATACGCGTGCAGCCAAATATGAACTAAAAGCACTGTTCCCCGAACTACCCGTTGCAGACCTTTTCAGCACCCCAAAGCCAACGGCTCTTATGAAGTATCTGCTTGAGCTTGTTGTCGACCGCGATTGCATAGTCATGGATTTCTTTGCTGGATCAGGAGCGACTGCCGATGCGGTTATGAAATTCAATACCGAATCGCAATTTTGTGTTAGCTGTATCTCTGTCCAAATACCCGAACCAGTCGGTGATGGCAACAACGCATTCAACAGCATATTCGACATGTGTAGGGAGCGGATTAAACGAGCTGGGGAGCAAATATCAGCACGCAGGACAGATAATCTCCAATTGCCTATTGACGGTACTTCGGAAAGAGAGGTAGACACCGGCTTCCGCGTACTCAAGCTAGACGAAAGCGGCATCGAGCGCCCGAAACCCGGAGAGCTGCTGCTCGACGTGGTGAAGCCCGACCGCAGCGACGAGGACATCATCTTCGAGATGATGCTCAAGTGGGGCCTCGAGCTCACCCTCCCCATCGAGAAGGTGGAGGCGGCGGGCTACCCCTGCTACTCCGTCGCCTATGGCGAGCTCGTCTGCTGCTTGGCCGATGGCCTGAACATGCAAGTGCTTGACGCAATAGCCGACATGGAGCCAAGGCGCGTGCTTATGCTCGACCGTATCCTCGACGACACCACCAAGCTCAACGCCGTGCAGGCGTTCAAGCGCGTGGAGGAGAAGACTGGCCGCGAGGTCGAGCTGAGGACGGTGTAGCCATGGCGACCCTAGAGCTCAAGTACTCCGCCGACCAAAAGCACCAGGTGGAGGCCGTTGAGGCCATCACCGACCTGTTCCGCGGGCAGGAGTTCCTGCGTAGCGAATTCACAGCCGAGGTTGGCGCCGCCGGCACGCTGATGGAGGGCCAAGTGCTTTCCGTGGGACACGCCAACGGGCTGCGTCTCTCGGCCAACCAGCTGCTTGAGAACCTGCACGACATCCAAGAAGAGAACAGCCTCCCTGCGACGAACGTGCTCACCGACGGCAAGCTACGAGACTTCACCATCGAGATGGAGACGGGCACCGGCAAGACCTACGTGTACACGCGCACCATCTTCGAGCTGAACAAGAGGTACGGCATCGCCAAGTTTCTCATCGTGGTGCCGAGCGTAGCCATCCGCGAGGGCGTGCTCAAGAGCTTCCAAAGCACTAAGAAGCACTTCGCCACGCTCTACGACAACGCGCCGATAGACGTGTTCGTCTACGACAGCAAGGACATGGGGCCAGTGGGCAACTTCGCCACCAGCAGCTCCATCCAGGTGATGATCATCAACATTCAGGCGTTCAACCGCGACTACTCGAACGACGGCAACGCCGAGTCGAGCTCGCTTTTCCACCGGCCGAGCGAGCGGCTTATCGGTGGCCGATCGCCTCGCGAGGTTGTGGCCGCCTGCAACCCCATCGTCATCATCGACGAGCCGCAGAGCGTTGACAACACCGCCAAGGCAAAGGCAGCCATCCGCAGCCTGAACCCGCTCTTCGTGCTGCGCTACTCCGCCACACACAAGGAGGGCTACAACAAGGTCTACCGCCTAACACCTGTTGACGCCTTTCAGCAGGGTCTCGTGAAAGGCATCTGCGTAGACTCGGTGCTCGCACAGGCGGACCTGAACGGCGCGTACGTGAGGCTGGACTCCACGCGCATGGGCAAGACGCCCGGGTCCATAACGGCGCGACTGACCATCGACGTGAGGCAGAAGGACGGCAGTCAGAAGCGCAAGGCCGTGACCGTAAGGACGCACGACTCGCTCTTTGACAAGAGCGGCGAGAACACCGACTACGAGGCCGGATGGATCGTGAGCAACATATCGGCCGCCGACGGCGACGAATGGATAGAGTTCACCAACGGCGAGTGGCTGGAGAAGGGCCAGGCTGTGGGCGACGTGGCCGACGAGGCCGTGAAGCGCGCCCAGATCCGCCGCACAATCGAGGACCATCTGCAGCGGCAACTGGAGCTCGCGCCCAGGGGCATCAAGGTCTTGAGCCTCTTCTTCATCGACAAGGTTGAGAAGTACCGCCTGTACGACCCGGTGAGAAACGGCGAGTACGCCGAGATGTTCGAGCAGGAGTACGCCGATGCCGTGGCGAGCCCGCGCTGGCAGAAGAAGTACGCCGCCGCCGGGCTTACGCTCGACACCGACGCCGCGGCCGTGCACTCTGGCTACTTCGCCCAGGACGGCAAGGGCCGCATCAAGAACACGAGCGCGACCGCAAGCACGGCAGCCGACATATCGACCTTCGAGACCATCATGCGCGAGAAGGAGACGCTGATCTCCTTCCCCTCAGACGGTGACGACGAGGAGACACGGGCCAAGAAGCGCATCCAGTTCATCTGGTCGCACTCGGCGCTCAAGGAGGGCTGGGACAACCCGAACGTGTTCCAGATCTGCACGCTGGTTGAGACCAAAGACACCATGACCAAGCGACAGAAAGTCGGGCGTGGGCTTCGCCTGTGCGTTGACCAGAGCGGCGAGCGTTGCTACGACGAGGACGCCAACGTGCTCACCGTCATCGCCAACGAGAGTTACGACGCCTTCGCGAGCGGGCTGCAGACCGAGTTCGAGAAGGACGGCCTGCGCTTCGGCGTGCTGACGCCCGAGTCGTTCACGAAGGTGACCATAGAGCTGCCTGACGGCCAGGAGGTGAAGCTGGGCTTCGAGCAGAGCGCCGAGGTGTACCAGAGCTTTGCCGCAAAAGGGCTCGTCGACAAGAAGGGCAACATCACACCCGAGCTCAAGGAGGCCGCAGAGAAGGGCTGCGTGGAGATGCCCGCAGGGCTGGAATCTGCACAATCGCAGGTCGAGGCCATCATCCTGCACAAGGCCCAGAAGCTCCAGATCAGGGACAAGGCCAAGGAGGTCGAGGTCGAGCTGTGCAAGGACGTGACGGCCGACCCCGCCTTCCAGGAGCTGTGGGAGCGCATTCGCCAGCGCACGCGCTTCGAAGTGGACGTGGACAGCGAGAGATTGATCGCCGACGCCGTGGCGGGCATCCAGGGCATGCCGAAGGTGAAGCCGCTCGAGGTGCTCTCGACGCGCGCCGACCTGATCGTTGGCGACGGCGGCGTGGACGCGCAGGCGACTGGCACCTCGTTCGTGAAGACGGGCGGAGCGCGCGTGTACGACCTGCCTGACCCCATCGCCGAGCTGCAGGACGCCGTAGGGCTCACCCGCGCAACGCTCAAGCGCATCCTCGAGGAGTGCGGGCGCTACGACGAGTTCGAGGTCGACCCTGCAACGTTCCTTGCGCAGGTGGCGCAGAAGATAGAGAAGGCCAAGGGCGAAGCCATCGCCGAGGGCATTAAGTACACAAAGCTGCCAGACGAGGACTGGTACACGATGGAGGACCTGGACCCCGGCGAGCTGAAGGCCTACCTGGGCCAGAACGCATGGATGCCGAGCAGCGGCAAGAGCCTGTACAGCTATGTCGTGTACGACTCCTCGACCGTGGAGCAGCCCTTCGCCGTGGAGCTCGACCTAGCCGAGGAGGTGCGCGTCTTCGCCAAGCTACCGAACAAGTTCAAGATCGACACGCCGCTGGGCAGCTACAACCCCGACTGGGCCTACGTTGTCGAGGAGGATGGCGAGCGGCGCGTGTACTTCGTTGTGGAGACCAAGGGCGGCGGAAACAACAACATTCGCGTGAGCGACGCCGAAAGGACAAAGATCCGGTGCGCTAGGCGGCACTTCGCGGCACTGCAGGTGGATGTGGAATATGACGTGCGGACTACGTACCACACGGTGAGCGTATAGGGCCGGGAGACTACTATGAGCAAAATGATTACAGGCGCCGAGTATCCATTGGGAAAGGTGTTCAGCGACGACTTCGAATACCACATCCCTCAATATCAGCGCCCCTATGCCTGGACGACAGAGGAAACGAACGTCCTTTTCACCGACCTTAGGGACTTCTTCGTAGAGGAGGACGAGGAGAATTACTTCCTGGGCAGCACCGTCCTTATCAAGAAAGACGACGAACGCCGCGCCGAGGTGATCGACGGGCAGCAGCGCCTGACGACGCTCACGATCCTTCTTGCGTCTATCGCTAACAAGCTGCAGGGAAAGCGGCGTGATGACTGCATGACGTTCATCAAGGCCCAGGGCAACGCTCTGCTCGGGATTGCGGACCAACCGCGTCTATTCCTAAGGGACCGCGACCAGCCGTTCTTCTCGAAGTATATACAGGGTCTAGAGATCGATGAACTGCTTGAGCTTGATCCAGCTCAGCTTGAAGATGAGGCTCAGATAAACATTCAGGAAAACTGTCGGTCGCTCGTCAAGGACATAGGCGACGAATTCGGGGACGATGACGACCGGCTCTTCAGCTTCGCCACATTCCTGTTGACGCGATGCTACATGGTCGCAGTGTCGACGCCTAGCCAGTCATCCGCATATCGTGTCTTCGCCGTTATGAACAGCCGAGGGCTCGACTTGCTTCCGATGGACATTATCAAGGCCAATGTGATTGCCGAAATACCAGAGGCTAAGCGGACTAGTTATGCCGAGAAATGGGAGGAGCTCGAGGTCCAGGCGGGTCGCTCTGGGTTCGATGATGTCTTCTCGTGCATCCGCATGGTGTTTGCGAAGAAGAAGGCCAAGAAATCGCTCAACGAGGAATTCACGGAGTTCGTGGTGAAGCAAGACGGTATGACGCCGGAAATCCTCATTGACGACCTGCTGGAGCCCTACACGGAAGCATACCTGGATGTGAAGGGCTGCGCCTATTCGGCGACAACCGGCTCGGAGGTCGTAAACGACCGGCTCGGCTGGCTTAACCGCATTGATAACTCGGACTGGGTTCCTGTCGCCCTCAAGTTCCTTGCCAACCGTAGAAGCGACTCGGATTACGTGCAGTGGTTCTTCATTGCTTTGGAAAGGCTCGCGTCTTTCATGCACGTCACTTCCAAGGACATAAACCAGCGCATCAACCGGTATGTTCAGATACTCGACGAAATGGACGAGCACCCCGAGCACGGCACAAACGGAAACCCGCGCCTGGAATCGGTGCTCCTCACTGATGAAGAGCGGAACCAATTCCTGGCGGCTCTGAACGGGGACATTTACCTGAAGACACCTCGCAAGAGAAATTACGTGATACTCCGTCTCGACAGCTTTGTTGCGGATGGAGCAGCCACCTATGACTCCCGAATTCTTACGATTGAGCATGTGCTGCCACAGACTGTGCATGACGGCAGCGAATGGTCTGTTATTTGGCCCGATGTAGAGCAGCGTAACGCCTGGCTGAACAAAATCGCGAACCTCGTCCCATTGACTAGGTATAAGAACTCGGAGGCCCAGAACTTCGACTTTGACAAGAAGAAGGCGAAGTACTTCACGGGGCGTAAAGGCACATCGTCCTATGCATTAACTACCCAAGTGCTTAATGAAGCCAAGTGGACTCCGGAAGTCGTCGAGCAGCGCCAAAAGGACCTGATGGCAGTCTTCGTGAAAGGCTGGGGCCTCTAGACGTAAACCAGCACGAAACGACCCTGGCGCACAAATTACTATCTACCTTGTGACAGCCCACTAACCTCATCGCAGGTTGGTGGGCTGCCTTCTTGTTGGCCGCCCAAGGAAACGAAAGGCGGTAAAGCATGGACGGTGAGACCAATGGCGGCCAGGAAGCCACGCAGGGTGCGCAGGACACGTCGCAACAGCAGGGCCAAGAGCAGCAGGAGACACAACAGGGCCAGCAGGAAGTGACTGGCGGCAACGCCCCCGACTACGAGAAGCAGATCGCCGAGCGCGACGAGAAGATCGCATCCCTGGAGGCCCAGGTGGCCGAGGCGGCGAAGAACGCCGAGACCGCAGAGCAGCTGCGCGGCGAGATCGCCGAGCTCAAGGCCCAGGGAGAGTCCGACCGCATCGACTTCAAGCTGCAGCTCGCTGGCGTGCGCAACGTGAAGGCTGCGCGGGCCCTTCTCGGCGACCACGGCAACGACGTGGACAAGCTCAAGGAAGCCGAGCCCTGGCTCTTCGAGACCACCGGAAAGCACGCCAAGGGCGGCAACGCCGGCGGCTCCGGCGCGACCGGGCTGCCCAACGCGGGCGCGGCCAGCGACGAGGGCAAGACGCTCAAGCACTGGCGCGAGATCGCGGGACTCACCGACGATGACGACACCAAGAAGGAGGGCTAAGCAATGCCTAGCAACAACATCGCATTCGCACGCAACTACACCTCGGTGATCGACGAGGTGTACCAGAGGGCGTCCGTCTCGGGCGTGCTCAACTCCGGCCGCCGCATGGTCCGCGCCGGGCACAACGCCAAGGAGATCCTCATCCCGAAGATCTCCGTCACCGGTCTCGGCGACTACACGCGCAACGTGGGATACAAGACCGGCGCCATCACCTACGAGTTCGAGACCAAGACCTTCAACTACGACCGCGGCATCCGCCTTTTCGCCGACGTCATGGACGTCGAGGAGGCTGGCGTGAACGACTGCTTCGTGGAGGCCGGCGCCGAGCTCCAGCGCACGCAGGTGGCCCCGGAGGCCGACGCCTTCACCTTCTCGCAGATTGCATCGCACACGGGCGTAACCGTGACCCCGGAGGACCTCTCGGAGGCCACGGCCACCGACATCCTGCAGACGCTTCGCGATGTGACAAGCGCCATGGACGAGAAGCAGGTGACGCTGGGGTCGCGCTACCTCTTCATCACGCCGACGCTCAAGGGCGTGCTGGACGACTTCTCCTATGCCAACCCCACCATGAGCAACCGCGTGCTCGAGCGCTTCGCCCGCGTGATCGAGGTGCCGCAGGTGCGCTTCTACACCGCAATCGACCTGAAGTCCGGCGACACCGAGTTCGGCTACGCCAAGGCCTCGACCGGCAAGGACATCAACTTCATGGTCGTGGAGAAGTCGGCCGTCATCAAGTTCGACAAGCACGTGGCGTCGCGCGTCTTCTCGCCCGACGAGCTCGAGTCGCTGGACTCCTACATGATGAAGTACCGCAAGTACGGCATCGTGGAGCTCTTCGACAACAAGCTCGACGGCGTGTACGTCTCGGCCTCCACGGAGTAGCCGTGGCGTCCACCGTGACATACGAGTTCTACTCGCAGACCTACGGGGGCGGTCTCTCTGAGGCCGCCTTCGCGGCATCGCTGCCCATTGCTGACAGTCACGTGAAGTGGCTCTGCGCCGCGAAAGGCGCGACGACCACCTGCAACGTGTTCAAGCGCGCCGTGTGCGCGGCAGTCGACGCCTTCGCCGAGTACGGCGCGGGTGAGGTCGGAGGCTTCCAGATCGGCGAGTTCAGCGTGAAGAACTACGCGAGCCAGCAGACGACCGGCGAGGAGCTGGCGACAGCAGCGGCGCTTCGCGAGCTCGGGCTCTCCGGCATGGCGTTCACGGGGGTGTGCTGATGAGGTCGATCCGCCCGATACCGAGATCGGCGCTGCCCGACACGATGACCGTGCGAGCGCCGCTACCCGACGGCACCTACGACGAGCCCGAGCTCATCTGCAACGTACGCTTCGAGCGGACGCAGAGGGTCTCGGACGACGATCACAGGAGCGCGGATGCTGGCGGCGGGACCGTCTTCGTCGACGCGGTCAACTCCATCGGCGCGTTCGAGGTGGTGGCGGGATCGAGAGTGGCCGTCGGCGGCCGCTCGATGTACGTGGCCGAGTCGCACGCCTGCTGCGACCTGTTCGGGCGCGTGCACCATTGGGAACTCAAGGTGAGGTGATTCTCCTTGCAGCTTTCGTTTCTTATCGCGAAGGCACTGCTAGATGGCGACTTCGCAAGCTACTTCGCAAGTGTTCCGTCGGCGGCGGAAGACCCCGAGCCCATCGTCGTGCGCGAGGGAAAGTTCGAGCGCGAGGCGCGGATGGAGGACGAGGAGCGCGGGACCGTGACGGTCGCCGTGCTCGTCGTGCGCGACGTTGAGGCCCAGGCCGAGGCGGATGCCCAGGCCTGCGAGCGCTGGATTCGCACTTACGGCTGGGAGCCGGTCGCCGAGAACGGCAGCTGGCGCATCTGCGGCCTGGACACGACCGCGCCCGCCTTCAAGGAGCGCGACGGGTCAGGCCGCTTCGTGTACGAGTTCGACGTGAGGCTTACGGTGGTGAGAAGCCTATGAGCGACAAGACCAGGCGCGTCAATAGCGCGGGGCGCACGCCCGAGCCCGTCGTGAAGCGGGCAAAGCCCTTCGGAAAGGACGACCGCGCGGCACGTGAGTCGCAACGTCGGGCGTCCTCCTACGGGAGAGCGAGGGGCAACGCATGAGGTCGATCGTCTACGCCGGCAACGACTTCTCCGACGTCTGCAGCGCGGAGGTGGTCGCGAGGTCCGCGAACCCCGTCATCGCAGAGTACATGCGCGTCCCCGGACGTGCCGGGGCGCTGCTCGTCTCGGGCTACATCCCGCCGGTCGACGTGACCGTGCGGCTCTTCATGGACATGGGCTACAACCCCGGCTTCACCGGCATGGCGCAGATGCGGGCCAAGGTGCGCCGCTGGCTGTCATGGCCTGGCGGCGGGAACCTGATACTTCCAGATGACCCGGAGATCGAGTACCGCGACGTGATTCTCGTGGGCGCGGCCGACTGGTCGAACCTCTTCGAGGACGGCGAGTGCCAGCTGACGTTCACCCTGTTCGACCCCATCGGCTGGGGCGCCGAGCGCGTCGAGCGCACGGCCCGCTTCGACGTGGGCGGCAACTGGCCGACGCTGCCCGAGATCCGGCTCGTTGCGGCTGCAGGCACCTACCTGCAGGTGTCGGTGCCGGCGATCGGGCGCGGCATCCGCGTGGACTACGAGTTCGCCGGCGGCGAGGCCGTCGTCGTCGACTGCCAGGGCGAGACGGTGCGCATCAACGACGTGGACGCGCGTGACTGCGTGGCGCTTGCGAGCGACTTCTTCGCGCTCGACCCCGGCGAGGCGATCCTCTCGACCTCCAACTGCACCTACGTGGAGACGCGCTTCTCCGAAAGGTGGGCGTGATGGCGAGCATGGTGCCGACGCTCTACTGGTTCGACCGCTGGGACGAGCGCATCGGGCTTCTTCGCGTTGTCGGCGAGCTCGTGCACACCGAGGAGCTCAACGGCGAGGACACGCTCGAGTTCTGCAGCTACGAGGTGCCTGCCAAGGGCGACCGGCTTCTGTGGCTCGACGGCGAGACCTGGCGCGAGCACGTGGTCGTGAGGACCGAGGAGCCTCTGGAGGGGCTCTGTTCCGTCTACGCCGAGTCATCCCTCTGCGAGATGCTCGACGACTTCATCGAGGAGGCCCAGCTGGTTTCCCGCACGGCGCGGCAGGCGCTGACGGCTGTGCTCGCGCCGACGAGATGGTCGATTGCGTACTGCGCATCCCTCGGCACCGCCGGGGCGCTCATCTACCACCAGAACGCACTCTGGGCGCTCCGCCGCGTCGCCGAGGTGTGGGGCGGCGAGGTTACGCCGATCATCACGGTTGCGAACGGGCGCGTGGCATCGAGGGCGATTCGCCTGGACGACGAGCGCGGAGAGTGGCGAGGCCTGCGCTTCACCTACGGCAAGAACATGGCCGGATGTACGTGCACGGTGCTCGAGCAGGACGTGTACACGGCATTGTATGGGTTTGGAGCTGGACTGCCATTCACCGACGAGGACGGCAACTACAAGGCCGGGTACCGGCGCAAGCTGACCTTCGGGGACATCAATGGCGGCCTGAACTACGTGGCCGACGAGAGCGCCAAGCTGGTCTGGGGTCGCTGGAACGCGGACCGCACCGCCAGGGTGCATTCCTTTGGGCAGGTGACGTTCTCCGACGTGACCGAGCCCGAGCGGCTGATCGTGCTGACCAGGCGGGCCCTGGCTGAGGCGACGCAGCCCAAGGTCAGCTACGAGATCGACGTGGCGGCGCTCGACGGCGACGACGCCGAGCTGGGTGACACCGTGGCCGTGATCGACACGTCGCGTGACCCAGAATGGCGTCTGACGGCACGGATCGTGCGGCGCGTGCGCACGTTCGGCGAGACGGTGGTTGCCCGCGTGACCGTGGGCACCGTCCAGAAGGCCGACTACGAGCAGGTGAGCGCATTGGCGGCCGACGTGGCCACGCTGCAGAACGACGTTGTCGGCATCGACGGCAACCTGACGAGCGCGGCTTCAACCGAGCGCGTGACCGAGACCGTCACCGAGGCGATCGACGATCTGGACGAGCTCGCGGACCTGGACTTTTAGCCCTGCTCCTGCTGCTGGATGAGCTCGCGCGTCTCGTCCGCGAGGTCGGCCAGGGTGGTGGAGGCAAGTCTCTCCAGCATGGCGGTCTCCGCGGCCTCGAGCTCCGCGCCCAACACGGCGTGGACGTTGCGGCCGATGGGGCACTCGGGGCTGGGGTGCTCGTGCATGTGGAACACGCCGGTGTCGTCCTCGACGGCCTCGAGCACGTCGCGCAGCGTGATCTCCTCGGGTTCCATGGTGAGGGACGCCCCACCCACGCCCGGCTCCACGGCGACGAGGCCCGCGGCCTTGAGCTGGCCCAGGACGTTGCGCACGATGACGGGGTTCACCCCGACGCTTCCAGCGAGGAACGTGGACGTGGTCTTGTGCTCCTCGCCGAGCAGGGCGATGCAGAGCAGTATGTGGGTGGCTACCGGCAGTCTGGACGAGAACCTCATGATCCCTCTCTTTCTCTTGGGATAGCGTAGCACGCATTGGTTGTAATGTCACGTGTTACAACTATGGAGGAGTTGTGGACGCCCTTGATGTAATCGTTGACATTACAACGGCGGCATGGCATAGTACAGGCTGTAAGCGTTAAGGTTACAACCTACGAAAGGGGCACCACCATGAAGAAGATCGCAGTCGTCGCAGCAAACGGCAGGGCCGGCAAGCTCATCGTGAAGGAGGCCGTGGAGCGCGGGAACGACGTGACCGTGTTCGTGCGCGAAGAGAACCAGACGGCCGCCGAGAAGGCCGTCCAGAAGGACATCATGGACATCACGGCCGAGGACCTGGCGGGCTTCGACGCCGTGGTCGACGCCTTCGGCGCCTGGGCGCCCGAGACCCTAGATGGGCACGTGGCCACGAGCCAGCACCTGTGCGACGTGCTCTCCGGCACCGATGTGCGCCTGCTCGTCGTGGGCGGCGCGGGCTCGCTCTACGTGAACCCCGAGCACACCGCGTGCGTGGCCGACGGCCCCGACTTCCCCGACGCCTTCAAGCCGCTGGCCGCCGCCCAGGGCGAAGAGCTTGAGAGGCTTCGCGGGCGCGATGACGTGAGCTGGACCTTCATCTCGCCCGCCGCGGACTTCCAGGCCGAGGGCGAGCGCACTGGGGCCTACACCCTGGCCGGCGAGGAGCTGACGCTCAACGAGGCCGGCGAGTCCGTCATCAGCTACGCCGACTACGCCATAGCCATGGTCGACGAGATCGAGTCCGGAGACCACATCCGCCAGCGCATCAGCGTCGTGCGCAAGTAGCGCCGCAGCTGGCTCACATCCCGCACGAGCGTCGGGCCCGCGTCCTTGTGACGCGGGCCTACTCTTTTGCCCGAGGATTGGAGGCGGCATGCTCGACGGGTACGGACTTCACACGATCATATGGGACTCGGCCGACGAGCGGCTGGGCGACTTCCTGGTGGCGTCGCCTGCCGATGCGAACGGGCGCGGCCTTGAGCTGCACGTCCGACAGGGCGGCGCGGTTGCCGACCTGACCGGCGCGGAGGTCTACTTCCTCTGGCGGCACAAGATGGCCGGCACGCGCGGGTGCGAGCCGATGACGGAGATCGACGCGTCCCTCGGGCAGTTCGTCGTGTACTATCCGGCCGCCATGCAGGAGGCCGAGGGTGCCGTTGACGCGCAGTTCATGGTGACGCACGAGGGCAAGAGCATCAGCACGCGGGCGTTCACGATCCGCGTGGAGCCCGTGATCATCGGCGGCACCGAGAGCGAGGACGGCTTCACCCTGTTCGTGGAGACGATCATGCGCTACGAGGGCGCTATCGAGATCACCAACGAGGCTGCCGATGCCGCCAATGAGGCGGCCGAGGCCGCTGAGGACGCTGCCGACAGCGCGAACGCGGTGGCTGCCGCCATCCAGGCGGCGGCGCAGCGCGGCGACTACGACGGCGCGGACGGTTTCAGCCCGACGGCCACCGTCACGCAGACCGAGGGCGGCTGCGCCATCACGATCACCGACAAGAACGGCACCACGACTGCCGACGTCGCCAAGGGCGTGAAGGGCGACAAGGGTGACACGGGAGAGACCGGTCCCCAGGGCCCGAAAGGCGACACGGGAGATCAGGGACCGCAGGGCATCCAGGGTTTGACAGGTCCGAAAGGCGACAAGGGTGACACGGGAGACACAGGTGCGACTGGACCGCAGGGGCCCAAGGGCGACACTGGAGAGCAGGGACCGCAGGGAATCCAGGGCTTGACTGGCGCCACGGGACCGCAAGGGCCGAAGGGTGACACGGGAGATACCGGCGCGACCGGTCCGACTGGGCCGCAGGGTCCCCAGGGTGAGAAGGGCGATACCGGCGACACTGGCCCGCAGGGACCGAAGGGAGACACCGGCAACACGGGACCGCAGGGCGCGACGGGGCCTGCCGGCGCCGACGGCACCCCCTGCACGCACTCGTGGAGCGGCTCGGTGCTGACCGTCACGAGCGCGTCGGGCACGAGCTCGGCCGACCTTCGCGGACCGCAGGGCATCCAGGGAATCCAGGGCGAGACCGGCCCCCAGGGTGAGACGGGGCCGCAGGGCGAGACCGGCGCGACCGGCGCCACGGGACCGCAGGGACCCAAGGGCGATACGGGCGACGACGGCGCGGACGCGACCATCACCGGCGCCTCGGCCACCGTCGACTCGTCCACCGGCACGCCTTCCGTGAACGTCACGCTCGGCGGCACGGCATCCGCCAGGACGTTCGCATTTGCCTTCCACAACCTCAAGGGCGAGACGGGAGCCACGGGACCGCAGGGGCCGCAGGGGCCGGCGGGGACGACGCCTGACCTGTCCGCCTACGCCACCAAGCAGTACGTGGACGACGCGATCGCCGCCATTGCCAACCTCGAAGAAGAGGAGTTCTGATGGCCGTAGGTACCGTTTCCACACACATACTCACCGACATAGCGAACGCTATCCGATACCAGGCCGGCGTGGCCACGCTCTACAAGCCGCGCGAGATGGCCGCTGCGGTGGCGGCCCTCGACGGCACCGACGCCGGCAACTACCAGGCGCAGCCCTACATGCAGCTGGAATCGGGCGTGCTACCGGAGTCGGTCTTCTCGGACATCGCAGACGCCATACGCGGGCAGAACGGGCTCTCGACGCTCTACCAGCCGGGCGACATGGCGGCCGCCATCCTGGCGCTCGAGTGGGACGTGGGCTACAAGATCCGCGCGCTGCTGCTCGACGACGGCACGCTGGAGATCAACTACTACGAACGGCGAACGTCGGTCACCGGCGGGCGCATCGTGCAGGTCTTCGAGGTCGACCCAGATGGGTACTCGTCCGCGAGCGCACGCTCCTACGACTCCATCAAGCTGCTGGTGAGGAAGGTCTACATAGACAGCACCATCGGTCCCTTGGGCCTGACCAACTGCGCGTACTGGTTCAACTCGTTCTCTGAGTGCACCGAGGTGCGCGGGTTCGAGAACCTCTCCGGCGTGAAGACGACCACGCAGATGTTCACGAGCTGCGGGAAGCTGGAGACCATCTACGCCACGAGCTTCACGAACGCCATCACGAGCTCGGGCTCCATGTTCTACGGCTGCAGCCGCCTGGTGGGCGGCACCGACGGCTACGTTCCCACGTCGACGAGCGCGGGCAGCGTGTGCAAGCTCGGCACCGGCGGCGTGCTCACGAACCCCAACGCGGACAGCCGCACGTGGTTCTACGGGCACTTCTACGCGGACGGGCAGGCCGTGCTCACGGCGACCGCGACGCCGGACGCCACGCGCGAGCTCCTGGCCACGGGGCGGATCTGCGCGATCGGCAAGTACACGGGCATGGGCTTCACGCCCTGGGACAGCACGAACCGCCCGCAGCTCACGAGCGTGCACTTCGCGAGCGACATGGGCTCCTTCGCCGCTCTGAACCTGATCTACCTGTTCTACAGCTGCACGAACCTGGCGACCGTCACGGGCCTCGGCAACCTGGCCAACGTGGGCTCGATGCGCTACACGTTCAGCTCCTGCGCGGTGACCGAGCTGGACTTCCGGGGCTTCGACCCGTCCACGCTCACGGACCTGTTCTACTGCTTCTCGGGGTGCAGCAGCCTGACGACGATCTACGCGGATTCGAGCTGGGCGCTGCCTTCGAGCGGCATCAGCGGCATGCAGTGCTTCTACAACTGCCGCTCGCTTGTCGGCGGCAACGGGACCGCATGGTCTAGCTCGAACACGAACTACACGTACATGCGGATCGACACGGCGAGCACGCCGGGGTATCTGACGGCTGCCTAGCAAGTTGTGACAAGGTTGGACACTGCCTCCCGAGGACAACAGTCGATCTCGGGAGGCAGTTCTTTATGGAGTCAATCATCGTCGCGTGCATCACGGGGGTGGTGACCCTCGTCGGGGTGATCCTCTCCAACTCGAAGAGCAGGGCCGTCATGGAGGTCAAGCTGGACGCCCTCACGGCAAAGGTCGAGAAGCACAACCAGGTCCTGGAGCGCACCTACCGGCTCGAGCAGGATATGGCCGTGGCGAAGCACGACATCGAGGAGATCAAGGGGAAGGTGGCATGAGATGAGCGAGTTTCTGGCAAGCAACGAGTGGCAGTGGAGGCTGGCGCGGACGATCGTGCAGGGGGTTTTGGGCGTGGTAATCGCCAACATCGACCTGATCCTGGGCTACGCGATCCTGGACCCGACGCTGCGGGCACTGGTCGTGGCGTTCGTGATGGCGATCCTCTCGCCGGTCATGGCGGCTCTCGGCGGAGGCGACGGCGACAAGCCGGAGATCCCGAGGGGTGAGATCCGTGGGGCTTAACGGCATCGACATCAGCTCCTGGCAGGACGACCTGGTCGTCTCGGCCATGGGGAGCTGCGACTTCGTGATCGTGAAGGCGACCGGCGGCGCAGGCTACTCAAACGAGTGCTTCCGCCGGCACGCCGACGAGACGCTGGCGGCCGGAAAGCTCCTGGGCTGCTACCACTACGCGCGTGACCATGGGTACGAGGGCTCGGCTGAGTCCGAGGCTGACCACTTCATTTCTGCCTTCAAGCCCTATACCGGCAAGGCGATCCCGTTCCTGGACTGGGAGGCGGACGCGCTGAACCTGGGGCCATCCTGGGCGAAGACGTGGCTGGAAAGGGTCAAGGCGAAGACCGGCGTGACGCCCGGCATCTACACGAGCAAGAGCGTGCTCTTCTCCTACGACTGGTCGAGCGTGGCCAAGACGTACCCGCTGTGGGTGGCGCAGTACCCCAACTACGAGGAGACGGGCTTCTTATCCGAGCCATGGACCGACGGCTGGGACTTCGGGGCTTGGAAGGATCCTCTCATCTTCCAGTACACCGGCACGGGTCGCATCCCCGGATACGGCGGGCACCTGGACCTCGACCTCTTCTACGGCACCAAGGACGACTGGCGGGGGCTCTGCGCGGTTGCCGGCGCCTCCGCTGGCACCAAGGAGGTGAAGGAAGTGGCGATCAGCAGGGCGAACGTGGCGGCGCAGATCATGGAGCACCTCTGCACGTGCGCGGAGCACGGGTACTCGCAGCCAGGACGGCATGGTACCTCTGGGCACTGCAACGTGAAGACCGACGCGGGCACGATCAAGGTGACCAAGGGCGACCGCGACTGCTCCAGTGCGGTGTGCGAGGCCTGGGAGCTGGCGCTCGCGGGCTCTCCCTACGACGGCCTGATCACCCGGTACAACTGGACCGGCGGCATGCGCGAGATGTTCGTGGGCTCTGGCCTCTTCTCGTGGAAGCCGATGAGCTTCAACGCCTCGCGCGGCGACATCTACCTCGAAGAGGAGCACCACACGGCCATGTGCATCCGCAACGACGGCACGGCCGACCTCCTGGGCGAGTTCAGCATCAGCGAGACCGGCGGCATCGATGGCGAGCCGGGCGACCAGACCGGGCGCGAGAGCTGGATCCACGACTACTATCCCGGCAGCTGGGACGGCATCCTCCACTACAACGGCAAGGCCGACACCGGGGGCGCGTCAACCCCTACCGGCTCTGGTGCGCCCTCCGGCGACGTGTCAGAGCTTGCGGCGAGGGTCATCGCAGGCGATTTCGGCAATGGCGATGCTCGAAGGGCCGCGCTTGGCAGCCGGTACGACGAGGTCCAGGCGGAGGTCAACCGGATCCTCTCGGGCGGCTCGTCCTCTTCCTCCTACGACGTGGACGCCCTCGCGCGGCGCGTCATCGCCGGCGAGTTCGAAAACGGCGACGAGAGAAAGCGGCGCCTGGGCGACAGGTACTCTGCCGTGCAGAAGCGCGTGAACGAGATCCTCGGTGCCTCCGGCGCGGGCACGACCTCCATGGACGTCGACGCCATGGCGCGCGCGGTAATCCGGGGCGACTACGGCAACGGCGAGGAACGGAAGCGGCGCCTGGGCTCCTACTACTCGATCGTGCAGCGACGCGTGAACGAGATGCTGTCATGAGGTCGAAGCTTCGGTGGCTCAGCGAGCAGGTGGGCTGGCTCCTGGGAATCGCGGCCAGCCTGCTGCTGATGCTTATCCTGCTGCCGCTCATACCGCTCTTCGAGATGTACGACGACATCCGGAGGGCTTACGAGGACAAGTAACGCGGAAGGCCGCCTATCGCATGATAGACGGCCTTCTTGCTTGCTGTGTGGGTTCTGACTAGCTGAGCGGCTCCAGCTCGCGGTACAGCGGATCTCCGTCACCCACGAGCACCTGCCACCACCATTCCGGAGTCTCAACATCAGACTGGCACAGCATGTCAAGCAGCTTGGCGCGGAACTCGGGCGGGCAGCTCTGGAAGTCCTCGCGCATCGCATCGAGCGTGGCCTTGCTGGTGGCCATCATCTCATTGCAGATCTCCTTCTTCTCGTCCAGGCTGTAGCTCTCGGGCGAGTACAGGCAGATATCCGCCTTGAAGTAAGCCATTTCCTCGGCTTGCCGAAGCTCTTCCCACTTGGTATCGTTCGTCATGTTGGATCTTCCCTTCTTCGCTACCGTGCCCCTCGGGGGCTCTTGGCAGTAAAGAATTCTGTCAAGAGGAATCCCCGATGGAGCGTTTTCTTTCGGTGCGAAGTGAAGGGCGATTTGCGGTTTTACCTGCGGTTTTGTTGTATAGTGGGTTGGAGTGTTTTCCCAGCACGTAGGGGATAACAACTCCGACCCCTCAGCAGCTCCTTGGAAGCACTCCCAAAATGGGCAGCCACCAATATCGAGTGTGGTCGAGCATATTAAATTCGATGATCTGAAACCGGGCTATTCCGGAGGATACGTCACCTCTGTGAGCGAATGGTTTGCAGACTGCCCAAACCTGCTGGACGTTGATTGCGAAGGCTGGAACTCTGCCCACGTGAATGACATGTCGGGACTTTTCAAGAACTGTCCCAAGCTCACCAAGGTCGACAACCTCACCCAATTGAACATGACGGGTACTGCGAACTGCAGTTCCATGTTTGAGGGCTGCTCGCAGCTGGAATCCGTCACGATTTTCGATCCTGACTGGTCAGACAACCCCGTCAAACCGACAAATGTTTCGCGCATGTTCAAGGACTGCGCGAAGTTATGGGAAGTCGATCTTGGCAACATGTCAATCGGAGCAGACGCGGAAGCGCCCAACATGGAAGAGATGTTCTCCGGATGCAACAACCTGACTGCGATATCTTTTAACAGCGATAGCCTGTACTTCACGAACGACATATTTGATGCCGATGACGATTTCCTCAAAATCGATGGAGTATGGGTGTACCAAAGCGCGCAGGATGCAAGCATCACCCTTCATCACAGCTTGCCGAGAGCCGAGGACGATGGCGAAGTCTCCGGCAGGTACAAGCTCATAAAAAGAACCCCTCTTAAAACTCTCGGACTGTCTTTCGCCTCCCCCCGTGCAGGGGAAAAGCTGCCTAAGGAGGGCAATATAATGGTCGAGGCGTTGTTTTACATGCAAGGTTCAGACAACGCCGATAAGGCACAGAAATTTTACGTGCCGACGGGACTCACCTGGAAGCCGACTCCAGCAGACCCTGACGAAACGGCAGACTATGAAACCGAATACACCGCAAGCGTCCCCTGGACGAGCGTCATAGGGGAATTTGTGGTCGATGAAAACACTCCTATTGAGTATGAAAACCCCGAAGGAACGCAAGGCTCCGGTCCAATCCGGATATGGCGCGACGGCGGCACGCTGAACGCAACCTTCAAAACAAATTCGAAACCCACCGCCCCGAGCGGCATCAAGTTTGACCCCTCCGACCTTCGCAAGGTGTACACCGGCGATCCCGTGACGCTCAAGCCGACCATCACGCGCGGGCAGGGCAACTCCCTCGAGGGCGACGAGGAGAGGATGAGCTACGAGCATCGGGCTGCCGGCGCGGAACCTAGCGAGGAGTGGACGGCCGGCCTGCCGACGAACGCCGGCTCGTACGAGGTGCGGGCCACCTTGGCGCCCGCGGAAGACGACGAGCACGAATACTCCGGGGCCCAGGTCGTCGTCGAGCTCGTCGTCGACAAGGCCGACTACCAGGTCGGCGACCCCGCGATCGACTACCAGGACGAGCTGATCGTCTTGACCGGCGAGGACGCGGGCTCGGTTGAGGCGACGGCCGACGGGGTGTCGCTCGAGGTCGCGGCCGGCACGGGGAGCGCGACCGTCAGCCTGACCGAAGCCCTGGACGCCCCGGCGTGGAGCGCGCCGGGCGAGGAGCATGCGGTCGCCCTCTCCATCCGGGGGGACGACAACCACAACGGCTACGCCAAGGAGATCCGGGTGCCGTCGCGCCCCTCCGTGGAGCTCCGAGTCGCGTCGCAGCCCTCCGAGCCCGGCCAGCAAGGCGTGATCGCCGGGTTCGACCCGGCGGCCGCGGCCGCCGGCCTCTACGAGATGGCGGCGACGTCCGGGCAGGCGCCCGCGCGCGGGGCCGCCTCGTGGGGGCCGGCCCCGCTCACGCAGGACGCGGAAGGCGCATGGGTGGCGCAGCTTGATCCGGGGACTTACGCGTTCCGCCTCAAGGCCTCCGACGAGAGCGGCAGCTTCGCCTCCCTGGAGAGCGCGCCGCTCACCGTCACCGCCCCGAGCGGCATCAAGTTTGACCCCTCCGACCTTCGCAAGGTGTACACCGGCGATCCCGTGACGCTCAAGCCGACCATCACGCGCGGGCAGGGCAACTCCCTCGAGGGCGACGAGGAGAGGATGAGCTACGAGCATCGGGCTGCCGGCGCGGAACCTAGCGAGGAGTGGACGGCCGGCCTGCCGACGAACGCCGGCTCGTACGAGGTGCGGGCCACCTTGGCGCCCGCGGAAGACGACGAGCACGAATACTCCGGGGCCCAGGTCGTCGTCGAGCTCGTCGTCGACAAGGCCGACTACCAGGTCGGCGACCCCGCGATCGACTACCAGGACGAGCTGATCGTCTTGACCGGCGAGGACGCGGGCTCGGTTGAGGCGACGGCCGACGGGGTGTCGCTCGAGGTCGCGGCCGGCACGGGGAGCGCGACCGTCAGCCTGACCGAAGCCCTGGACGCCCCGGCGTGGAGCGCGCCGGGCGAGGAGCATGCGGTCGCCCTCTCCATCCGGGGGGACGACAACCACAACGGCTACGCCAAGGAGATCCGGGTGCCGT
This sequence comes from Gordonibacter sp. An230, assembly GCF_002159915.1. GTDB lineage: Bacteria > Actinomycetota > Coriobacteriia > Coriobacteriales > Eggerthellaceae > Rubneribacter. The sequence goes on along the minus strand of NZ_NFJP01000014.1, from coordinate 21,734 downwards.
CGCGCCCCTCCGTGGAGCTCCGAGTCGCGTCGCAGCCCTCCGAGCCCGGCCAGCAAGGCGTGATCGCCGGGTTCGACCCGGCGGCCGCGGCCGCCGGCCTCTACGAGATGGCGGCGACGTCCGGGCAGGCGCCCGCGCGCGGGGCCGCCTCGTGGGGGCCGGCCCCGCTCACGCAGGACGCGGAAGGCGCATGGGTGGCGCAGCTTGATCCGGGGACTTACGCGTTCCGCCTCAAGGCCTCCGACGAGAGCGGCAGCTTCGCCTCCCTGGAGAGCGCGCCGCTCACCGTCACCGCCCCGAGCGGCATCACCCCTCCCGCCACCGACAGCCAGCCCCAGCAACCCCAGCCTCTACCCCAGCAACCAAACGATACGCAAGCGCTGCCCTCTGCTGGCGATACGGCAACGGCAGCGGCGATGTCTGCGCTGGCAAGCGGTGCCGTCGTCGCCCTGAGCGTCGCAGCAGCAACACGCAGGAGCAAGCGATAGCGCACGAGCGGGAAGCCAGAAACCCTATCTCCGAAAGCAAGGCGGTCTGCGAAAGCGGCCGCCTTGCTTTTTGTATCAGCCGATGCCGACATGCCGCCCGATGCTTAAGCTCAAACCTGCTGCACGCCAGCTTATCCTTTAGGGCACGAAAGAAACGAAAGGATTCTGAATAGCCCGTCGGCATTCCCGGTCGACGCCATGGATGAACGTGAGCGCTCGCCCTCTTAGCCCATGGCGCTCGATAACTCCCCGTCGGGATTCGAGAAGCGCGTCATGCACCTGGACGCACTCTCCGATGACGAGTCCGGCATCCTCGTCGACATGGAGGCCACCAGCCGCTACCGGATGGCCTGCCTCCGCACCTGAAGGAGCGAGGCTTCGTCGTGATCGCCAATTTACCGTGCACCGACGCCATGAGCCGCCTCAAAACCTCGTCGAGGTAGAGATCGACGTCGTCGGCTCCACCTTCATCGCTGGGACACCGCGCTACGGGGACTTCGCTCCGAGTAGGCTCGCCAACGAGAGGCTTTTCTCGCTTCGGCAGGCGACAAGGCTCGGCCAATCCACGACCGAAAGCGGGTCAACCTGAAACGCCGGGTCATCGTCGCGCTCGATCGGGTGCTCCCCGAGCACAGGCGCTTGCTCACAGACGTGCTCGGCAAGACCTCGAAGGCCTTCCTCAAAAGGCGCCTCGCACTCGCCAGCGTGCAGCTGTCGGCAGCCGCACGCTGGCGGACGTTCTTGACAAGGCCAGCCACAGGGAGCTCAGACACGAGGAGACGCCCGTGCGCATAGGTGCGGCACAAGGTATGCGCCCATTCGCAAGAACGCGCAAGCAAGATGCCTGGCATGGATCGCACAACCGCGATTCATGCCAGGCAAGGCAAGCGCACTCCGGAGCTCAGCGCTCCTACGCGCCCGCTTCTCTCGATTCGCTGCGGCCATCGGGCGAAGGTTCTGAACCCGCCCATACAACTTGCCGGTAGGGCGCCCGAACGGAAGGCGCGGCCTGATCGGGCCGCGCCTTCCGTTTCCGCTTCGATAGATAGGCTGTTGACTTAGCGAATACCGTTCTTACGGCGTGAAATGAATGCGCCCGCACCGGACAGCGCCGCACCGGAAACAGCAAGAATGCCAAGGATCGCAGTGGAGTCTCCCGTCTGGGGGAGTTTGTCCTCAGTCGATACCTCGGAACCGCCGTCCTCCGCAAGCTCGCCGATTTCTAACGCAAAGGTGGAGAGATCGGACACCGTGAAGGTCACGCCGCCATTCTCGGCGACAACGCGCTCGGAGGTGATGGAGCCGTCCGCATGGAGGTGCCAAACGGTCACCCAATGTCCGTTATATGCCTCATCGACGGGCATGGTGAGCGTCAGCTCGCCGAAGCCGTCGTGGACCTCGGAGCCGTTCACGAACATCGAGACCTCGTACACTCCCGCGAGCTCGCCCGCGCCCATGGCCGCGACGAGCCTGTCGTAGTCGGCGTCGCCCGCGGAGAGCTCGGCCGCGCTCAGCGCGACCTGGGCGCCCTCGGGGATGTTCGCGCCGGAGAGCGCGCCGGAGGCCGTGATGCCCGTGCCGCCGGAGACGGCCGGGGCCTCGACGGTCGGAGGCTGCGGGGCGGGGGCGCCGCCCTGCGAGCCGTCATCGACCACGTCACCAACAGCTACCGTAACCTCGAACCTGCCGAGTTCGGACCCATATTTTGTCATGGTCGCAGTGAGGGTCGCGTCCTCGGTCATCTTGATGGAATCGCTCCACTTCTCACCCTCGGAGGTCTCCACAGTCACCGTGCGAACCTTACCGTCGGCCAGCTGCTTATCGAAGCAAGCGGGAATGGTCAGCGTAATCGTGCCGAAATCGTCCGTCACCGTCTGGCCGTTCACCACGAGACTGCAGGCAAACGTTGCAACGGTGATGACGCCGTCCTCCATCCAGTCGCCGCGCACACCCGGCGCCAGGTAGACGTGCGCACCCTCGGGCACGTTTGCGCCGTCCAGGATGCCAGTGGCGGAGAAGATGTCATCGGGCTCTCCGGTGGTCGGGTTGAGCAACGGGATGTCCATCGGGGCGTTCTTGTCGGTCACAACGGCACCGACGGTGTCAGACAGCGCGTACACCGGGGTGAGCACCGCCCTCGAGACGTACCCGCTCTCGTCGACCGAGATGATGGTCAACGTGAGGGAGGCGAGCTTCTTCCCCTCGGGAACACGCAAGGGAATATTGCCCATTTGGTAGCCGCTGACCCACCCATAAGGCCCGAGATACGCGTCGTTGCTCCAGTCGATTCCCAAACCGCCCTCGACGATAAGCGTGCCTTCGGAAAGGCTCAGAGAGGGCGCAGCCGCATTATCCGGATTGATACGAAGCTTGGCGTTTGCATCACCGACGAGATTGATTGCGAAAAACTCATCGACCTCGTTTGTCTTGCTGTTAACGAGCATCGCCTGCCACTCACCGGCAAGGTGCTCACAGCTCTCGTTGCTGCCGTCTCCGCCCTCGGCGTCACCACGTACCTCCGGCGCCGCAGCGATAGCAACCGCCTCATCGGCATAAGCAGGTGCCATCGGAACGATCGAGCCAAGCGCCAACACCGCGACAAGAGCGCCTGATAATAGCAACTTGAACCCCCTCATCTGTCTTTCCACGTGCTCTCCTTTTCGGTAGATAGATCGATTGATAAGCAAACTTATAGTTTTCATTTTATGCCATCTTTTCTTTATTGCAAACTCTCTGTTTGTGGATTTTGTGCTAACTCGCAGTTAGCGTTTCCGTCATGGAAAACGAAGACTTTTACATATTTAAAAGAAGGCTCGGCAGGCATCTCCAGGCGCGACGCAAGGAGTGCGGCCTTTCGCAGGAGCGAACGGGTGAAATTCTGGGAATGGACCGGGTGTCTGTTGGCTACATCGAGCAGGGCAAGCGTGCGCCGAAGCTCAGCACTCTTCATGCGATGACGAGGCTCTACGGTGTTAGCTTCCCGGAGCTTTTCGAATTCGACGTCCTTCCAACCAAAGACTCGAACACCTCAGATTGAACCGCCAAAAGCTTGTTTAAGACAGCTCAGCCAATCTTTCCAGGCTTATATGCCAACATTCTCGCTTTTCGCCGATACATACACGGATACCTACACGCTTGCTCGTTTTCGGCGGCAGATAAAAGAAAACGCCTGAACTGTTTTACCAGTTCAGGCGATAAATTTTGGTCGCGGGGGCAGGATTTGAACCTACGACCTCCGGGTTATGAGCGACTAAACAAGTAATACAGTTTGGTCATTTGTGGATGTGTGTCAATTTCCACAATCTGCGTGCAATTGCACGAAACCGCGTAGTTCGGCAAAATCCCCCCGACCCCCCTTATTCCGTTCACCCCGTCTAACAACCCCCCCCCCTGATACAATTCGCGCCGAGGAGGGGTTCCGAGGGGCCCCGACGGACAGGGCCGCGCGGAACACGCAGGAGAAAAGGGGGCGGCCATGCCGAAGGTCACAGGCTGCGGCGAGATCGGGGAGATCGAGCGGGGCGAGGTCTGCAGGATAAGGCACCATCTGGGGAAAGGCCCCGCCACGGGGAAGCACATCCGATCCCCGAAGAGGACGGTCTGCGGCGCCAAGTCGGACGCGGGGCGGGCGCTCGAGGACTACCGCCGCGAGCTGGAGAGCGGGTTCGCCAACCCCGACGAGGTGACAGTGCCCGAGCTCGGGTGGAAGCGGCACGAGCAGCGCAAGCTCCTCAAGGACCTCTCCCCGCTCACGCACAAGACCGACGAGCGCGAGGTCGTGCGCGACGGCCGCGCCGCCTGGGTCGAGGAGTGGCGGGTCACGGTCTCCTCGGCCGCCGAGCTCCTGGAGATCCAGCGCGGGGCGGGCGCGCCCATCGCCATCGACAGGAGCCGGATCACCGTCATGACGAGGGGCGCGTGAGGCCGCCCCGGCGCCCGGGCGGGATGCCGGGCTTCCCAGAAAAGCCACAAAGACCTACAATTATCATCAGATGTAGGCTCTTGTGGTTTTCAAGGAGGAACAGCGTGGTAATCACCTACCGGGAGGCGCTCGCGGAGCTCGGGAGCAGGTACCGCGTTCGGAAGGCGGTGTCGGAAGGGGCGCTCCACCCCGTCGGCCGGGGGATGTACTCGACCAGCAGGGACGAGGACGCCCTCGCCGTGATCGCGAAGCGGTACCCCGGCGGCATCCTGACCGGGCAGACCGCCCTCTACGCCCACGGCCTCGTGACCGCGCCGCCCGACCGGATCGACCTGGCCACGAAGCGCGGGGGGACCAAGATCCGCGACGCCGCCGTGCGCCAGCACTTCATTCCGGAGGAGTGGCTGGGCGTCGGGAGGTCGACCGTCTCGGTGGACGGGACCGAGCTGGCCGCCTACGACCCCGAGCGCATGCTCCTCGAGCTCATGCGCTCGCGCAACAAGTTGCCCTACGACCTCTACAGGGAGGCCGTCGCCTCGTTCCGCAGGCGGTCGGAGCGGCTGGACATATACAGGCTGCAGGACTACGCGGAGGCGATCCCGCGCGGCGAGGCGCACCTCGAGCGCGCCATGCAGGAGGTATTCTGATGGACCTGAGCGAGATGAGGGCACGCTACGAGCGCGAGGAGGGCCACTCCCGTCTCAACGCGACCGCGCGCGTCTGCCAGGACGTGATCCTCTCGAAGCTGGCGGCGTCGAGCATGCGCGACCGAGTAACGGTCAAGGGAGGGGTCCTGATGTGCGCGCTGTCGGGGAGCAGCCGCCGCGCGACCCAGGACATAGACCTCGACTTCGTGCGGTACCCGACGACCGACTCCTCCATCCGCTCCTTCGTGTCCGCCCTCTCGAACCTCGGTGACGGCATCACCGTCCGCATCGCCGGCGAGATAGAGGAGCTGTCGCAGCAGGACTACAAGGGGAGGCGCGTCAACCTCAAGATCAGCGACGGCCGCAGCACGTTCGGCACCAAGCTCGACCTGGGGGTCCACGCGAGCGCCGCGATGGAGCAGGACGAGCTGTGGTTCGACGTGGCGCACTGGCAGGAGGGCGTCTGCCTGCTCGCGAACTCGAAGGAGCAGGTGTTCGCGGAGAAGCTCAAGTCCCTGCTCCACCACGGCATCCGCAGCACGCGCTTCCGCGACCTCTACGACATGTACTACATCGGGCACAGGAAGGACCTCGACAGGGAGAGGCTCGCGCGCTACATCGACGAGGCCATCGTCGAGGACCGGGACATGTGGGACGAGAGCATCGAGGACGTCGTCAGGCGCGTCGAGCGGACGCTCTCCAACCGGCAGTTCCTCGCCCGGATGAAGTCCTCCCACAGGGACTGGATAGGCCGGAGCGCCGACGAGGTCGCCCGATGGCTGCCCAGGTTCCTGGGCAGCCTCCGCCGATAGACACAACCCGAACCAGGAGTGCGCATGAACCCGCTCGATGACACGTTTCCCCAAGCCCAATGTACTTCCTCCGCCGCCTCCCCATGGTCAAGGTCACAGAGGAGTTCGATTTCTTCAGGTGCCTCTCCTTCGACCCAAAGTTCTACGGGAGGACCGTCAGCGAGCTCCATGCCGGAAACCTCAGGAGATCGGAAAGCAGCAGGTACGCCTCCCTGCTCCCCGGAGACAGGGTCTCGTACTGGTCGGACGACCCCTTGACGGCGACGGCGGAGGCCAGGAAGTACAACCCCGGACTCGACCTCATCACGTTCCACGCATACGACGACGCATCGAGCACGTTTCCGACTTCGGACTGCCGCGAGCCTCTCATCGTGGTGGACGGCAGGGAGACGGGGTTCGCGGAGATAATCGAAAAGCTCGACGCCGGGGCGGAGCCGAACGCCCAAGACAGGTCGCTCATAGACCGCATCGGGGCCGAGGAGCCCGACTGCATGATGTACGAGTCCCACGTCAGGAAGGGGAGGTGCAACTTCCTCTTCTTCGAGAAGGGCTTCGAGAAGCTCTCCGAGGCTCCGCCTCGAGCACCGGGACGAGGAGACCGGCAAACGCAAGGTCAACAGGAACGTAATCGAATGCGCATGGGGATGCGACTACTCGCCCATCCAGGAATCGTATGGCAGATGCTTCCTCCCCATCGCCAGGACCGCCATGGTCGAAGAGCACCTTGAGACCGACGAGTACGCGCGGAGGAGCGTGCGCCGCTGGCACCAGCCCTACGAAATCTAAATAGGCTGCAGCGGCGCAGGGCCTCAATGCCCCCTAAAGCTATGCAGCAAGCCGCTCAGCCTTTCGTTCTTCTCTATGAACTCGCGAAGATAGTCCTCCGTGATACGGAACTGCTCATGCGTACGCCGAACTTTGGTGGAAAGCATCTGGTCCCCGTTCTCCACCGTTGTCTGGAAGCTATGGACGATGCGGTTCCTCATATCCACGACCTCTTCGAACAAGTCGGCTATGTCGGTGCTTCCCGCCTCTTTCGATATGGTTTCGGCGATATGCGGCTTTAGCCACCCTGATTCCAGGTCGATTAATTCGTACCACGACTTTGTGCACAAGGAAGTCCGGAGAATATTCTCGACTACGAAGGCGTAGTTCGCATTAAATACGCACATCGAGGCGCCCAGCAAAAGCAGGTAGTTGTCAGGCGGCAACGCCTGCCGAGTCAGTTTGTCCATGGCTGTTCCTTTCCCAGCATTCCGTCGATCACATTTTATTGCACTCCCGAGGGGATCCCAAATTCCAGGCGAGGACGAAGCATCACCTTTCGCATATGCGTTCCCACGTGTTGCGCCTCCGCTGTGCGGCGTCAGGGGCGCTCACGGAACCCCATACAAACCTGCGCTCCGCTCCGATTGGTGGGGGGGGGTTGCCGCGAGCATCCCCTGACCCCCCCCTTTTTTTTTGCCTCGGGGCGGCGCTTCAGGGAGCAAAGCGCAAGGCGCCGCAGGGCAAGCGCCTTCCGCTTTGCCCACGGGCGGAGATCCTACGGGCCGGAAGGCCGGAAGGGAGCGGGACATGAAGGCGAGCGAGGTCATCGTGGAGTTGGAGGGGCGCAGGGACCGCGGCGCATGGGACAGGGGCGTCACCTCCTGCGCCGTCGGGATGCTCGAGGAGCTGGGGCCGGACGCCGAGCTCGCGCCTGGGAGCGTCCGGAAGGCCCTGCTGGACGGGGCGGCGGACTGGCCCGCCTACAGCTGGGGCGGCTGCGCGCTCGTCTACGACGCGGACATAGCCCGCGCCCTCTGCGCGCCGTGGGAGCCCAGGCGCACGCGCGGCGGGGAGCTCCGGCCGAACCGGCGCGAGGAGTGGCTCGACGTCCAGGCCCGCGCGCTCGCCCAGGCGTGCCGCCAGGTCGAGCGGATCGTCGGAGCGCAAGGCTAGGGCCCGCCGGTCTCCGAGAGCGCCCGGGGGCCGATTCTTTCCGCAGGGGGGCGCCCCCGCACCCCGCTCCCCGCATGTCCATGTCCGCCCACGCGCCACGAGGCTGCGCCCTCCGCCTCCGGGCACCTCAATGTAAGACTCCGGCCGAGGCTACGCCCTGGTAAACGTCAGCAGCAGGCCCCTGTCGTCCACCCTCTCCACATCGCCCACGGCGAAATCGACAGGCACCATGCCGCCTTGGCCGGGAGCCACATCGAAGGAGGTCTTCGTCGGGAATTCGCCCGATCCTCCGTCAACGGTCGCCATAAGCAGGACCTTGTACTCGTCGACCAGCCCAGCACGAACGAAACTCCCGTTCAGGCGCCCGCCGCCCTCAAGGAGCAGGTGCTCAATACCGAGCAGGGAGCGCAACTTTCCCACGACGAGCGCGAGGTCGAGCGCATCGTCGCCGCCGAAGATGTAGGACACTCGCCTGTCGCGAAGAAAGGCTAGGTAGGCGTCGGACACGCGTCGCGTGAGCACGGTGACGATATGGTCGCCGCACCGGTTGGAGTACAGATCCGACGCCCCATGGATCATGGCGTTGCCCCTCCATGCCAACTTGCCGGAACCGTCGATCGCGATGGCGTACCGCTCGGCACCCGTATCGAAGATGCAGTCCTCGCGCTCGATGCGCGGAGCGTCTGCCGGAAGGTCAAGCCTATTGCCAGGCTCCAGCTGCCACGGCCAATCTTCGAAGGTCGTGCGCCCGTTCATGAACGCAGGCGCTCCGATCCTGTCGTGGATCCTCTCGTACAGGACAATGAACTCCCTGCCCCGATCCGTTTCGAAATAGTTGCCGATGATCCTACCGTCAAGGGAATTCATCATGTAACACGTGATGAACGGTCGCTCCATAAGGCGCCTCCTCCTGTGTTGATTCGTTCTTGACTGTTTTATCGATAATGATAGGATAGGCGCGGTTTTTATCGTCTTTTGCAAGATTTGTGGCAATTTGTATAACTATCGTGTCAACTCATACTAAACGACGGCGATATAAGCGAGGAAACGTGCGCTTCAAGCAACTCCAGATCGGCCCCGATCTCCGAGAGACTATCCCCTACGGGGAAAGTCTCGTCCCCCTTTGTGCCTGCGTCGATAGACTCGACGAGTACCTCAGCAGGGAGTGGAGCTTCCACTGGCACGACGAGGTCGAGTTCGCGGTGGTGCGGAGGGGCGCCGTCCGCTTCACCGTGCGGCAAGGGGACGAGGGCGTGGCCATCAACCTGCGGGAGGGGGACGGCATCGTCATCAACTCGGGCCGCCTCCACTCAGTCAGATCAAAGGCCTCGGGAACGGAGCTGACGGGGTTCGCGGTGCCGCCCGCCTTCATCGAGCGGCTCTACAATGGCGCCGAGAGCTCGGCGGTTCGCCCTGTCGTGGAGAGCGGGATGGCCCATGCGATCCTACGCGCGGACAACGAGGACGCCGCACTCCTCCTCGAAACGATGCGAGAGATCTTCGAGGCCGACGATGGCCCATGCGGAGAGCTCCGGCTCATCGAGCTGGCGTGCCGAGCGTGGAGACTGTTTGCGAACCTCATCATCAAAAGCGACGAGGCTGCACCGAGGACCGGCTCCCGCGCCGCGGCGCGGGAGCGGAACATGAAGAAGATGCTCTCCTACGTCCACGCGCATTTCAGGGAGGCCATCGGGGTCGATGACATCGCGCGTTCGGCTGCCGTCAGCCGAACGGAGTGCTTTCGCTGCTTCCGATCAGCCCTGGGCGAGACCCCCACGGAATATCTCTCCACATACCGCCTGTCCGCTGCAGCCTCTCTTCTCGCGGGCACGACCCGCCCGATAGCTGACATCGCGTCCAGTTGCGGGTTCGGCAGCTCCAGCTACTTTGGGAAGCTGTTCCGAGCCCGTTACGGAAAAACGCCCCGAGACTACCGGGAGTTGGCGCAGCGCAAAGGACCCGCAAGCGTCTAACCTCGAACCGACGGCAAATGCGCGTCAGCTGACCGTGTCCAAGCATGGAGAGGGCCTAGCCCCTCCGAGATAGTCGCCCAGAGCACGGGCGCTTCAAGCAGACCGAATCATAGGGAGAATCACATGGACGACATCAAGATCATCGGCGCAGCCGAGAACAATTTGAAACACGTCAATCTCAACATACCCAAGGGCAAGCTGGTGGTGCTGGCGGGCGTTTCCGGCTCCGGGAAAAGCTCGCTGGCCTTCGACACCATAGCCGTCGAGAGTAACCGCCAGTGGCAGGCGTCCTACCCCCTATACCTGCGGAACAAGATGCCCCACTACGAGCGGCCAAAGGTGGACAGCATCGAGAACCTAACCCCTGTGATCGTGGTCGACCAAAAACCCCTGGGGAGCGGCAGCCGGTCCACCGTGGGAACGGCGGTCGACGTCGCGCCGCTCGTCCGGCTGCTGTTCTCCCGGGTCGGCCAGCCCAGCGCGGGCGGATCCATGGCGTACTCTTTCAACCACCCGAACGGGACGTGCCCCAGCTGTACCGGCCTCGGTCGAATCTCCGAACTTGAAGAGGGAAGTCTGTTCGATCTGGACAAATCCCTCAAGGAAGGGGCAATTCTGTTCAGCCAGTTCGCCGCCGGCTGGCAGCGGCACCTGTATCTGGGCAACCCACTCCTCGACTCAAACAAGAGATTGCGAGACTACTCTGCGGAGGAATGGGAGATCTTGTGCCTCGGCACAAAGGAGCCTTTGAAGATTGAGATCCGCTCCAACCAGACGGGCCGAGTGGACAGGGTGGACTACGAGGGCATCATCCCGCGATTTCGCAGACTCTACCTAAACCGGGATATCTCCAAGCTAAAGAAGAGCCTGCAGGAGGAGATCCTATCCCACGTTCGCACCGGCCCCTGTGCAGCCTGCGAGGGCACTGGCCTGAACCCGAAGGCGCTGGCTTCCAAGATCGGCAGTCGGAACATCATTGACTACCTCGGCCTGCCAGTCCGCGACCTCTTGTCCGTGCTGGACAAGATCGAGGATCCCCGGGGAGTCTCCTTGGTGAGGCAGATTGCGTCCTGCCTGCACCGCATGACGGACGTGGGAATCGGGTATCTGTCGTTAGGCCGGCCCACCGACACCCTGTCGGGCGGCGAGGCCCAGCGCATCAAGCTAGTCCGCAACCTGGGCAGCAGCCTGAGTGGCATCACCTACGTCTTCGACGAGCCCACTGCTGGCCTGCATCCTGCGGACGCGGAGAAGATTGGCCGCATGCTTTTCGAGCTGCGCGACAGGGGCAACACGGTCTTGGCGGTCGAGCACAACCGGCAAATCATCGCTCTAGCCGACCACGTCATTGAGCTCGGGCCGCACGCTGGAGAGCACGGCGGGAAAATCGTTTACGATGGCGATGCGACCAGCCTGCTATACAAGAACACGCCAACCGCCAAGAACATGAACGAGGGGGTACGGATCAACCAGAAGCCGCTTCCCTGGTCGGAGGGCATCCTGATCAGCCACGCAAGCCGCCACAACCTGAAAGACATCAGCGTGACGATCCCCAAGGGAGTTCTGACGGCGATCACCGGCGTCGCAGGTTCCGGAAAGAGCACGTTGGCTTGCCGCGAGTTAGTCGAGCGCTGCCCGGAAGCAATCGTCATCGATCAGAAGCCCGTCAGCACCTCCATCCGGTCCACGCCCGCAACCTACACGGGTGCGATGGAGGAGATCCGCACGCTGTTCGCCAAGGAGAACGGTGTGGGGGCGGAGTGGTTCAGCTTCAATTCCAAGGGCGGCTGCCCCGCCTGCCGGGGCAAAGGGGAGATCAGCTACGAGATGGCCTTCGCCGAGCCGGTGGTCGTCCCGTGCGAGGAGTGTGGCGGGCGACGCTACAACCCGACATCGTTGCGCTACACCTATCGGGGAAAGAACATCAAGGAGGTCATGGACCTGACCGTCGAGCAGGCGATGGAGTTTTTCCCGACTGAGAAAGTGCGGAGGCGCCTCCGGGGCATGATGAATGTCGGCCTGGGCTACCTGACCTTGGGACAGGCCACGAATACCTTGTCCGGCGGAGAGGTCCAAAGGGTGAAACTGGCAAGCGAACTGCACAAGGAGGGGAACCTCTACATCCTAGACGAGCCGTCCACCGGCCTGCACGGGCGGGACGTGGAGGACCTCCTCTCCCTGCTGCGGCGCCTCGTGAACCGAGGCAACACCGTCGTCATCGTCGAGCACCGGCTGGAGCTGATCGCCCAGACAGACTGGGTCATCGACATGGGGCCCGAAGGCGGGAGCGAGGGCGGAGAGATCCTGTTCTGCGGCACACCGGGCGAGCTTGCAGGCTGTCCCACCTCGAAGACGGGCCGCTTCATGATGTCGCTTATGTAGAGTCGCTCGATGCAACCAAGCCTGCCCCTCCCCCGAACGACAACCAGCGCGCGAGTGCCCTTTCTTCGACCATCTCGAACCCACCAGGTATCAAAGGAGCTGGCTCGAGACCACAATTAGGTTCCTTGCCCGAAAACCGTCCCCCTTTGGCAGAAAAACTCTGCGGGGGGCTTTTGGAAGCGCCTCCCATGAGTCCCCCACCAAGCGTGCCATCACAAGTCGGGCCGCCGAGCCGACCCGTCGCCTTTCGACTGGCTCGAATCACGCTCCTGCGATCATTCTCATCTCGGCTTCGGAATAGCCCCGCGCGCCCTCCTCGCATAAACGCAGCATGCGCGCGTTCGCAATTTCACGGGCGAGAGCGAACCGCCGTGCATCTTCGAGCATGAACGCCCCGCCGAAGGGTGAAAGCACGTCCGATCTGAAATACCGCCGGATCAAAGATCGGGATAATGACAAAAAGAGTCGCCGCGCCTAACGACGTCGAAGGCACTATCTCGGAGGGAGTTCTCCACGCCACAAACAGCAGTCCCACCTGGGCACCAAGGTACCGCGTGTCTACCTCCGCCATCCTCAGCGGACCTCGGGGTGGCAACCCGACACTTTCCCCTTGCCGCCACCGGGAGGGTTGCGCGCCCGCAGTCGGCCATCCATCTCCTTCATAGAGTACCTCCTGCAACCTTACGCCTTGTCCTGAACCCCGTGCAACGCAGGACCGCCCCGCTTCAGTTCGATTTATACAGGCGGAGGGACTCCCGGACAAGTCACGAAGGAAGCGCCATTGGCCTGCAAGGCATCCCGGGAATTCGCTCGCAGAATGCGCGCGGTTGGGACGGGGCTAGGAGACATCCCCGTGCAGCCGCGTTATTACCCATCCCCTGGCAAAACCGAGCGCGCTTGAGACCCTCTCGCTTTTTTGGGCACGATCTTGGGGGGGCGAGAGGAAATCCCGACGAGTCGGTAGGTTAGCGCCGGCGAAGCCTCCAGCATGTTAGGGCAGATGCGCGAAAAGGAAAAGGCCAGAGAACGATGCCTCTGGCCTGCGGTTTCTTGGTCGCGGGGGCAGGATTTGAACCTACGACCTCCGGGCAAGCGAAGGGCGCTTCTCGTATCACGAGGTCAACCTTTATATCCTCCCAGCTCATGGTGCGTATTTTGCGGTAATCGGATGCTCTCCGTGGTCATATAAATCACCATAAATCACGCTGATACTCATTACCATACTCATTACTTTGCACCTTCAGGACGCCGAAGCATCTCCACCAGATACGAGATATCGGTGAGGTCGGTATAGTAGCTCCTGTTGACCTCCGGGCTGTGGCCGAAGTACGCCGCACGCTGGATTTCCGGAACTCCCTTATTCAGCCACTCGGTATTGAGCGTGGCCCGCCATACGTGAGTAGATACCTTGTTCAAGAGGGGAATGTCCAAGGCGTCAGCAAGCTCACGGTACAGCTTCTTGATGGCATGCTCCGCGTTGTTCAAGTCCCATTCTTTTCCGGGGGCGGCGGGAGCGGGGAACAGGAGCGCGTCCGGCGTCTCCCCGGCCTCTTCCAGACGTTTCCGTATGCGCTCGGCAACTCGCTCGTCCAGCACGGGGATGATGCGGCCCTTGTGCGTCTTCGAGGTCTCTTCGGTGACGGTGATGGTGAGCAGACCGTCCTTCTCGCCTACGTTCCCCCGCGTGAGCGTTCTCGCCTCATTGATGCGGAGACCAGTTGCTGCCTGAAGCAACGTGATCTCCGTAACGGCGCGGCGAAGGTTGCTCCTATCCTCGACGGAATAGCGGCCCCTCTTAGGCGGGGCAACGTCGGCGGGGTCGATGGAGAGCAGGTAGGCAATGACCCGCTCGCGCTCGCCGGGGCTGAGCGCCTGACCGCCCGGGGCCTTGTTTGTGGCACGGTGCTCGGGCAGACGCGGCTTGAAGCTCTTGAGCGGGTTGTACGCTATCACCTCGTCACGCACGAGCGGTTCTAGGACATATTTGCTCAGCGTCTTGGAGCACTGGCGCGCGGTTGCGGTCCCGTTCCTGCTTGCGATACCAGCAAGCGCTTCCTCGAGGTTGCGCGGGCGCACGGCGTCTGCGATTCGGAATCCCTTAAGCGCTTCTGCGGAAAGCTCGAGGACGCGCTTGTAGCTGCTTTTCGTCCGGGGGCGCAGAATCGAATCGTCGGTCGCGGCTATGCCCGGCAAAGCCTCCTGACGGATAAAGTCGCTCATGGAGGAGGAGCCTCTCCAAACGGAGACGCTCCCTCCAGACGTGGCGATGAGTTCTTGGGCCTTGGCGTGCGCGCGCCTGCGAAGCTCGCCTTTCGAGCACCTCCCTTTGGTGGTTCTATTAAGAATGCGCCCGTTCATGAGGCGTACGCTCCACTGCATCCGGTAGCCGCCATCGTCGGTCTTGACGATGGCGGCGCGCTCGATGCTGCTCCGGCCCGGTTCGAGTGCAACGCGCGGCATGGGGCCTCCTTTCTCTTTGGCTGCGCGCTGCCTACCGACGAGCGCCCGCGCTCGTCTCGCCGTCGCCCCCAACCAGACGGGAGTTGAGCCAAGCCTCGATATCGCATACGCGGTACAGCACCGGAGAGCGGTGGGAGCCGACCTTTATGTACTTGGGCCCGCGGCCCTGCGCGCGCCAATTGGAGAGCGTGCGGGGGCTGATGCCGAGCATCCGTGCGGCCGCTCCGTTGGTGACCGCGATTTGCTTCTCGGGAAGGATTCCCTTGTCGTGATTCTGAACGTACACAACCCTTGTCATGAAAACGCCTCCCAGCGTCAGGCACGCCGACGGTTGCGGCGTGCGGCCGAGCTGGGAGGCGCGCCCATCGGGCGCGATACGCGCGCCCGCGCTCCTCAGCATGCGGAGCTCGTGGCTCCGCGAGCCGACCTGTGGCGGTCAAATGGCCCTGCGTGGCCCGCGCGGGTTTGGTGCGCCGGACGCGGCGTGGGGCGGCTCTCTTCCCCGGGCAATCTCTTAAGAGGCCATGGGCGGCCTCACATGCATCCCGTGATAACGCATCGAGGCGTCATTGCACGCGGCCATAAACGGCCAATACGAACGTATCCCGACGGGCGCCAGCGGTCAAACGACGCTCAGCCCGCAAAGATTGACCGGCGTTTGCCGGAGAGACCGACGGGCTGGGCGCGGCCGGGCACCCCGCCCTCTCCGAACCTGTTTTTGGGGCAAAAAAAGTACACGGAAGCTACATGAAGCCCCGGATTCCATGGCGGGGAGCCCGGCCGGGGCTTGGTTGCCGCCATGGTTGCTCGCTTGCCGCCATGTCCATTGAGCGGGCGGCGCTCTTCTTGCCTGAGACTTGGGGTTTAGGGCCGTTCTGGTAGCCCCGGTAGCCCTTCCCGCCGAGGCATTGCAGATGAAGTACACGGCGGGATTGCCTATTTCCTGCTCTCTCGTCTTACCTGAAAAGAGGCCTACCGGCCCTACCGTCTGTCTCTCGTCCCGCCTGTACGGCTGATTTGGAGGGCAAGGACGGAGGGGCGGAAGGGCGGCGAAACCCCTCCCGGGCTCTCGGGTCGCGCTCGTCACGGAAAACACACAGGGCCATATCTGTTCATATATGAACAGATATGGCCCTGACCTGCTGTTTTACGAAAATTCACCCCTTTACGCACTCGTTCCCGGGCGGTACAAATCCCGTAATCAATAGTCGATTTAAGGAGGCAGGAATGAACCAAACTCCGAACGAGCTGTACCGCACCGTGAGCGAGGACTACCTCTCCGGGCTCGATGCGGACTGTCCGCCGCCGTTCTTCACCGTCGAGCGAGAGCTGCTTTCGGCGACGAACGGCGCAATCGAGGACTGGAGCCTCGGCCCGCGCGACCCGAACGCCCCGGCGGGGGCGAAGGAGAAGGATGCCTACCCCAACCAGAAGCCGCCGGGTGAGCGCCTTTCCAAGCTCAAGACGCTGCTGCCGCTTCAGGTCGCGCTCGCCATCAAGTACGTCCACCACGCCAAGCTCATCTGCCTCTCGGACAGGGAGGAGGATGGCAACTACGAGATTGGCGTGTACCAGACCGAGGGACGGCTCGCCGGATGTTACGACATAAGGCGCGACAACCTCCGGGCCCTCATCCGCCGCTATAACGCGACGATCACAAAGCGAGGCATCGATGAGGTCGTCGCGATCTTGCGGACGGAGTGCCCGAGGGTGATGCGCTGTCAGGATGCGAACCTCGTCTGCGTGAACAACGGCGTGTTCGACTACGAAAGCAAATGCCTGCTGAGCTTCAGCCCGGATTTCGTTTTCATCACGAAGATAGGCGTCGACTACGTGGATGGGGCGCGCAACCCCGTTATCCACAACGACGAGGACGGGACCGATTGGGACGTGGTGTCTTGGATGGATTCCCTCTCGGATGACCCCGAGACGGTTCACCTCCTCTGGCAGCTGCTCGGGGCGGTCATTCGTCCGAACGTCCGCTGGAACAAGAGCGCCTGGCTGTACTCCACGAGGGGAAACAACGGCAAGGGCACATTCTGCACGCTCGCCCGCAACCTCTGCGGGCCGGAGGCGTGCGCCTCCATCAAGCTCAAGGACTTCGGGCACAACTTCATGCTCGAACCGCTGACCCGCGTCTCCGCCATCATCACCGACGAGAACGACACGGGCACCTACCTCGATGACGCCGCCGCCCTGAAGTCAATCATCACGGGCGACCCGTTCCTCGTCGACCGGAAGTTCAAGGATGCGGTGTCGCTCAAGTTCAACGGGTTCATGATTCAGTGCATCAACGAGCTTCCCAAGCTCCGCGATAAGACCGATTCCATGTACCGGCGCCTGTTGGTCGTTCCCATGAACAAATCGTTCGAGGGGCGCGAGCGTAAGTACATCAAGAGCGATTACCTCAACAGGCGGGATGTGCTCGAATACGTGCTGTACCGCGTTCTCGCGGAGACGGACTACTACGAACTGGACGAGCCGAAGGCATGCCGCGAGCTTCTCGCCGACTTCAAGGGGTACAACGACGCCATCCGTCAGTTTCTCGAGGATGTGCTGCCCGAGGCATCGTGGGACCTGCTTCCGTGGCAGTTCCTGTACGACCTGTACCGGCGCTGGATGGCGAGGTTCAACCCCTCTGGCAGGCCGGAGTCCAAGAACGCTTTCGTCAAGGACGTAAAGCTGCTCGAGGCGGAGCTGGGCGAATGGGAGGTCACGCCCAACACCGTGCGCAGCGCGAACAAGATGGACTGGCCCGAGGCCCTCATCCTCGAGTACGACGTACGCGAATGGATGAACATGGCGTATCGGGGCTCCGACCCCGGGCGCATCGCCATGCCCGACCTCAAGGAGCGCTATCTCGGGCTTCTCCGCAACCCTCCCCACGGCGCTCCGAATCATTCGGTGGGCGGCGCTGCGGGCGCGGACGATTAGGGTCGCGCCGCGAAGTCGCAAAGACGGGTCGCGCATGGCGCGGCCGGTCTTTGCGATCTGCGCGGGGACGTTATGCCGAAGGGCGGGCTGCCTCGGGGCACCCGCCCTTTTCGTGTACGGCCTCTCTATGGCGGGGCCTCTGCCGAGCGCACGGCGCTCGGCAGGATTGCGGCGCGCGCCGCAACCGGGGACTGTCGGCTATGCCGACCGCAGCGCAAGCTGCGTCAGTCCCCCTTATGCCCTTTTGCCATTTTCGCCCCCGAAGCGTAGAGCGGAGGGGCGATGGCAGTTTCGCCTCGTCTATGCCGTGAAACGGCTGCGAAAGAAGCCCGGTTTTCGGGCCGATGGTTTTCGCTGTTCGCGCAACTTGCGAAAACGCCCCCGAAAGCCCTCGTTTACGAGGGGTCGGGGCGCCCCGTTTTTCGCATGGCAACCGCCCCTCGTGACGCCGTTGCGAAAATGCCCCACGTGGGGCGCGGCGGGCGAAAAAAAAGATGGGTGCGGCGATTTCTCGCCGCACCCATGGGGCACGATTGGCTAGTGAATCTCGGGGGCGGGCAGGACGGACCAGCTCGTGCCGAAAGTTTTCAACCCCCACACGTACAGGCAGAGCTCGCCGTCGTAGAACACCGGCTCGTCGGTATGGTTCATGAGGAAGCTCGGGTCCTGCACGATGTACCACTGGAAGATTTCCTCCCAAGGCGCCCAATTGCCGCTCATCAGCTCCATCGGGCGGCAGGCCATCTCGTTGGCGAGCACCACGCCGCCGCAGGTTTTCGCCAAGTCGGCGTAGGTCTCGATGCCGAACTCAGCCACGTTCGCCCCCTTCCAGTTCTTCGAGGACGTGGACGACGCACTCGCGCATGGCGCGCAGGAGGTCCCCGTCTATGCACTCGGCGAGGATGTCGGAATCCAGCACCACCTCGCCCATGGGGTTCACGAACCGCCAGTCCATCACGTTGTCGATGCGCTTCAGAACCATGCGCAGCGAATCCACGTCGAGGGCGGAAGTCCACACGTCATCCCTCAGCATCTTCTCGTACATCTTCGCTTGGGCGTTGCAGACGCGCGCGGTTCGCCTGAGCACCTGCGCCCGCCACTTCGTCTCTTCCCTCTCGCCGTGCCGCCCCTTCTCTTCCTTGTCCATTCGCAGCACCTCCCTTCGCACCGCCTCTCCGATGCCGGAGGCATGCTTTCCCCGCCTCGAAACGCATCCGGGGGTGTCGTGCGCGATGCTGGGGCTAACGCGTCGCCCCGCAGTCGCAATACTGGTAGTCCACGTAGGACTCCGTCTTGTAGCTGCCGTGGTCCTCCTCGTGGGAGCCGACCTGCACCTTCTGGGTCTCGTAGATGGTCTCGAAGTAGTGGCTGCCAGTGCCGCCGTTCTTGACGAGTTCGACGCCGTGCGCCTTGGCGTCTGCGGGGTCGGTCGTCGTGTACCCGTCTTCCGTGAAGATGTATTTCGTCCCGACGGCCACCTTCTTGTAGTCGTAGTCGATGACCGTCACGATGTTGGGCACCCACGTCTGCTTGGTGGCGGTGTGGTCCTTCCAGCTGTGCGTGTGGGACGGCTTGGACGGCTGGCTCGAAGAACCGCCTCCGCCTCCGCCGTTGGAGCTTGGGCTGCTGGAACCGCCGCTGTCCGTGCTGGCGGCGTTGCCCGCGTCATTCGAGGAGTCGGCGTTGCCCGCGGGAGCCGTCGGGTCCCCTGGCTCGCCGTCGAGGTCCGCGTTCCTATCCGCGTCGTCGGCGTCCTTCTTCGTCTCGTCGGAGGCGTTCGGGTTCTCCCCGACGTTGGCGGACAGCTTGTCGAGGATGCCCTTGCCCGCGTCGCCCTTCAAGGTCTCGTCGCCCTTGTCGACGGCTTTCTCGGTGTCGGCGACGATGGCCTTGAGCATCTCGTCCGTTACTTTCTCGGCGGGAATCTGCGTCATCTCGCAGGTCACGGTGGGCGCGTCCTTCGCGTCGGCGTCGACCGTCACGTCCTGCGCGTCGCCCGTGTCGAACAGCTCGTAGGCGGAGCCGTCGGCGTTGACGGGGCTGATGAAGTCGACGGTGTAGTCGCCCTCCCCGACGGTGACGGTGGATGTGCCCTTGTTGCCCTCGGCGTCGGGCGACACCGCGTGGTAGATGTCCACGCCCTCGCCCGTGATGTGCGCGATGGCGGGAGTGGAATCCGCGTCCCAGCCCTTGTCGGCCGTCACGTCGAGGACGAGGTCGGCGGTCTTGGCCGTTGCCTCGTCGGATGGCTCGGGCTGTGCCGTGGAAAACGCACCTGACGCGGCTGCAACCGCCACGGCGACGATTGCGACGGCAGCGATTGAGATTGCCGCCGCGTGAGGCTTGTGCCCCTTAATCCATTCGATTGTCTTTCCCATTTAGTCCACCTCTATCCCTTCGGTGTCGGGGGTGTCCCATGTGAAGCCCGCGTGCCCCTCGTTCACGACGGTGGCGAGGCCAGAATACCCGCCGAAGGTCGTGTCGTAGACGGTCTGGGTGGTGGAGTAGGCGGGCGAGTACAGCTCAACGGCCCCCTCGTCGGCTGCAAAGGCGCTCTCGGGAATCTTGACGTTGCTCTGCCAGCCGCCGCTATTCAGGACGCGGAAGCGCGTTTCCGGGCTTTCAAGGTCCGATGCGTCGTCGATGCTTGCCTCATAGAAGCTGAATCGAGGCTCGGCGAAGCGGATTTCCTCGCTCGCCGCGACGTTGCCCGAATCGTCGGTTTCCAGCGCGAGCGTGTAGGGCTGGGGCTGCGGCTCCCGGTATTCCGTCGCCTTGTTGAACGCCTGTCCCTCGTTGGCGGTATCGAGCGTGTTCTTCGTGTTCTCCAGAGTGGTCTGGAACTGCTCGATGACCTCTGCGCGATACTCCTCCGGCACGGCGTCGATGCCGTATTCCCCGTACTCGTTCACCGAATCGTACGTTCCCGCGTCGGCCTCGGCTTTCATGGTGTCGTAGCACCGCTGCCACGCCTCGATGGCTTCGGCGGTGCTGTCGATTGCGGACTGCTTGGCCGCGTCGAAGACGGCCTTGTCCTGCTGCTTGGCGAAGTCGATTATCTCCTCGTCGGAAAGCCCGTTCAGGTCGGCGAAGGTCGCGTCGTCGCATTGGTACACCGTGACGTTGCCGTTGCCGTCGAACGCGAGGATGCGCTTGATTGCCTCGTCTTTGCCGATTTGGTCGTCGCCGTCGTAGACCATCCATACGCTTTTCTGGCTGAACGCCTGCGACGCGGGCACGGGCTCGCTCGCGCTCTTGATGCCGTCGCCCGAGCTTCCGCAGCCAGCAAGGCAGAAGCTGGCCGCGACCACGGCTCCCAGGCCGAGCAGCTTCAGCGCGCCTCTTCTCGTGTACTGTTGTTTCATGTTGAATCCTCCCTTGCTTGGGTTTCCAAGTCTCCCGGCGCATCCCTGCGCCCTCGCGCAAACTTTAACTATATAGGCATAATTCAGCCCTTGCAGGCTATTATAGGTGAGAGCAATCGCCCATACGATTCAGAAAGACTTGATTCTGATGGGCGGTGACGATATGAGGTACTTCGAGATTGGCCAGAGAATCCGGCGCTACCGCAAGGCGTGCGGGCTTTCGCAGGAGGCGCTGGCCGAGAGGGTGGGAATCTCCGTCACCCACATGAGCCACATAGAGACCGGGAACACCAAGTTGAGCCTGCCTGTGCTGGCAGGGATTGCCGACGAGCTGTCGGTCGGCACGGACGCACTGCTTTCGGACGGGCCGAAGCCCGATAGGGCGAAGCTCTCCGCCGACGTGCAGGAGATTCTGGATTCCTTCGAGGCGGACGAGCTGCCCGTGGCGATAGAGGTGCTTCGGGCGCTGCGGGACGCGATGGCAAAGCGCCGACCCTGACAAACGGCCTTTAGCTGAAACCCATTACCATACTTATTACTTTTGGTGTTTTTGGCGGCAGATAAAAGAAAACGCCTGAACTGTTTTACCAGTTCAGGCGATAAGTTTTGGTCGCGGGGGCAGGATTTGAACCTACGACCTCCGGGTTATGAGCGCGTGTTTTCAAGATTCGATCTGAACTGCTAGGGTATATTGTAGCATGTAAAACCCCAGTTCACAATTCATTTGAGGTTGCTACAATATGTTATATATTGGCACTCGCGACCACTTTGCGACCACTTCTATTTGATTGCTGTCTCATATACACATCA
>NZ_NFJP01000013.1 GCF_002159915.1 Gordonibacter sp. An230 | reverse complement strand
CCTCCCGTAGGAGTCTGGGCCGTATCTCAGTCCCAATGTGGCCGGTCGGTCTCTCAACCCGGCTACCCGTCGAAAGCACGGTGGGCCGTCACCCCGCCGTCTGCCTGATGGGCCGCGGCCCCATCCCCCTCCGCCTGGGCTTTGGCCCGGGCCCCATGCGGGGCCCGGGCGTCATCCGGTATTAATCGCGGTTTCCCGCGGCTGTCCCGGAGAGGGGGGCAGGTTGGCCACGTGTTACTCACCCGTTCGCCACTCTATGTCCGCCCGAGGGCGGTTTAACCGTTCGACTTGCATGTGTTAGGCACGCCGCCAGCGTTCATCCTGAGCCAGGATCAAACTCTCCGTTTGAGATGGCGGGGCCTCCCCCGCCGGAGTCTCGATCTTGGCGCCTCTCCGCGGGCCCTCCCCTCGGGGCGGGCCGCGCGGCCGTCTCGGAATCGACTCGTCGTCGACTGGCTTTTCCTTGCTCCTCAGTATCCGGTTCTCAAGGTTCCCGCGGGGCCCTCCGGGCCCCTCCGCTCCGGCCTTCCGCCGAAGCGCGAGGAGATATGTTACCCGCCCGCCTCCCCGCTGTCAAGAACTTTTTTCCAAGTTCTCGGAAGTTTTTTTCGATCGATCCGTTGAACATCTCTCTCGAAAAGCCGGGGAACCGGCTCTGCGTTTCTCTCCCCGAAAAACGCAGCTCGAATATAATACTCACTTGGCCCTATGAGCGCAAGACCCAATTTTCAAAATTTTGAAAAAAGTTTGGGCGACACCGAAGAAGCACGCGATTCGCCTCTCCGAACTGCGAAAACCACGAACAGACAAGCCGGTGGCTTTGTCCGGCAGATGCTGCCACTCGATCCTCTGCGCCAACAGAACAGTTGCGTCGTCGGCAAGGCGCTCCAAAAGAGCAAGCAGAAGCCCCAGCGCGACGAAACGCCTCGCTTCTATTAGTATAAGGAGCATGAGAGCCGACCGAACACGAAGGAGCGTCCGCGATGTCAGAACCCGCCAGCCAAAAGAAAGACGCTGCGCAGCCCGCCGCCGTCATCGCACTGCCTCCGACCGCCCTTTGCGTGCTGGACGTCCTCGAGGGGGCGGGGCACGAGGCCTGGGCCGTGGGCGGATGCGTGCGCGACGCATTGCTTGGACGTCCGAGCGGCGACGTGGACGTGGCCTCCTCGGCAACATGGCGCGAGGCGCAACGGGCCTTCGAGGCGCGGGGTTTGCGCACGCACGAGACGGGGACGAAACACGGCACGCTGACGGTGATAGCAGACGGCTCCCCCGTCGAAGTGACGACCTATCGCGCAGACGGACCCTACGACGAGGATGCCCGGCATCCGAAGTCCGTGTCGTTCGTGCGCTCCATAGAAGAGGACCTTGCACGCCGCGACTTCACCATGAACGCGCTCGCCTACCACCCCCGGCGTGGTCTGCTCGACCCGTACGGAGGGCGGGCCGACCTTGATGCGGGAATCATTCGAGCCGTCGGCGATCCGGCGCGGCGCTTCTCTGAGGACGCGCTTCGCATCCTGCGAGCCTGCCGGTTCGCCGCGCAACTCGGATTTCGCATCGAGGAGAAGACTTTCGAGGGCATGCTGGCGAACAAGGGCTTGCTTGTGCGCGTGTCGACCGAGCGGACAACGCGCGAGATCGAAAAGCTGCTCGTCGGACGGTTCGCAGGATCGGCGCTGCTCTCGTGCGTCGACGTGCTGGCCGCGGTGCTGCCCGAGCTCGTGGCCATGAAGGGGTTCGATCAGCGCACCCCCTACCACGTGCACGACGTCCTCGAGCATACGGCCCACGTCGTCGATGCGACGCCGCCGCAGCCGCTCGTGCGCTGGGCCGCGCTCTTCCACGACATGGGCAAACCGGCTCTGTTCTTCGCCGACGCGCGCGGCATCGGGCATTTCTACGGCCATCCGGCCCTCAGCGCGTCGATGGCCCGCGGGGCGATGGCGCGGCTCTCGCTCTCCTCGGCGTTCGCCGCACGGGTGCTCGAACTGGTGAGGCGCCACGACGACGCCCTCTCCCCCACGCCGAAGTCGGTGCGCCGAATGCTTGCAAGCCTTGGCGGCGACGTCGAGCTGTTCCGCGCGCTGTGCGACCTCAAGCGCGGCGACGCAGCCGGACAGGCACCCTTCTGCCGAAGCCGCATCAAGGAGGTCGACGCGGTCGAAGCGCTGCTCGACGACATCCTCGCAGCCGACGAGGCGTTCTCGCTTGGACACCTCGCCGTGAACGGACGGACGGTCCTCGCGCTCGGAGCGGAGCCCGGCCCGATCGTGGGACAGGCGCTCGACGCGGCGCTCGACGCCGTGATCGACGGCGAAGCGCCCAACGACCCCGGAGCCTTGCGCGCCTTCCTCGCCGAATGGCTTGCCGAGCACGCCGACAAAGCGCGGTCGTGACGGCAGGTTGACCGGGCCTTGACGCTTTCCCTCGAAAGCAAAGGGCGACGCGCCGTCCCTCCTATACTTGCCTCGTTCAACCCAAACGAGCGAAAGCGAGGAACGCATGCCCTCCATCTCCGCACCGACAGCGACGCGCCCGACCGCCGAGCGGCAGCCCGTCGCAGAGCAGCGCATGAGCATTGCCATTTCGCCCGACGGGCCGTACCTCGTGAGCGGGGGCGTCCCCCTGATCCAGCAAGCCATCATGCCGACAGGCGGCCACTACGAGTACCGCACCGTGCGCACGTTTCCTCCCCAAGAGGAGTACGCGCTGTGCCGCTGCGGGCGCTCGAACGAGGCCCCGTTCTGCGACGGCACGCACCGCCGCGTCGGCTTCGACGGCGCCGAGACGGCCTCGCGAGCGCCGTTCGACGAGCGCGCCGACGTCTATCCCGGACCCCGCGTGACGCTGCTCGACGACGGCCGCTGCGCGTTCGCCCGCTTCTGCCATCGCGAGGACGGCGACGCCTGGACCCTCACCGAGCTCTCCTTCGACGAGCGCCTCGAACGCGAAGCCGTGAAGGCGTCCTCGGACTGCCCGGCCGGACGCCTCGTGCACGTGGACGCCCTCGAGGGAACCAGGTACGAGCCGCGCCTCAAGCCGTCGATCGCCGTGCTCGAGGACGTGGAGGAAGGCGTCGGCGGCCCGCTGTTCGTGCGCGGCGGCATTCCGCTTGCGAGCGCGGACGGGTCGGAGTACGAGCTTCGCAACCGCTATGCGCTATGCCGTTGCGGAGCCTCGGGGAACAAGCCCTTCTGCAACGCCATGCACGCGGCCATCGGATTCGACGACGGATTGGAGGAACGGGCCGCCGAGTCCGAAGACCCCGCAGACGACGCGCGCAAACGCTGAGCGAACGCGAAAGCCTTGCCTCGTGATGCAGACGATGGCGAAAAAGGGAAAGGCCGGAAGCGAAACCGCTTCCGGCCTGTAGCGTCCTGGTAGCTCCGACCGGATTCGAACCGGCGACCTCCGCCTTGAGAGGGCGGCGTCCTAAACCGCTAGACGACGGAGCCACATCATTGCGCTTCTCTTGTCGGAAATGGCTGGGGTGGAAGGAGTCGAACCCTCACATACGGCACCAGAAACCGCTGTCCTGCCATTAGACGACACCCCATCGGATTCCCGATGCGCATCCTGCCACTTCAAAAGCAAGGTGCGAGCGCGAGCAAGTATATTACGGGGTGCGCGTCGAATCGTCAAGCCCTGTTTTCGATTTTTTTCAGAAAGCCGCCGAAAACCCTTTCGGCCCTTCCGTCCGAACCCAGTGCCGGACGCAAGACCGTAAGCGTGCACGGCCTTGCGCCCGCCGAGGCGTACGACCACGCCGCTCGCCTCGACGAAGCGCCGTCCGAAGACCGAAAACCCTCGCATAGGCCCGCATGCCGTTTCGCCCCGCGCTCGCGAGGCGTACAATGGCGGCTGCGCGACGCGGAAGGCTCGGATGATGAGCGGAGCGCAAGACGACGATGCGAACGCGCAGCGGCACGTTCGGAAAGGAGCAACGTATGCGCATCGACACGATCATCGAGAGCGAGCGCGTGTTCACCGGCGGCGACGCGGTCATGCCGGCGGCAGTGGCCATCTCAGGAGACCGCATCGCCGCCATCGGGCCGCGCGAAGAGATGCGCGCGCTCGCACGGGAGACGAACGGCAACGCGGCGGCTCCCGAGGTGCGCGACTTCGAAGACGCGCTCGTAGTGCCGGGCTTCCACGACTCGCACCTGCACTTCTTCCACTCGGCCGTGTACGCGTCCGCGCTTGCAACCACGTTTCTGGGAGAGAGCGAGGCCGACTGCGTGGCGCGCATGAAGCGCTTCGCCGAGCGCCGCCCGACAGGCTGGCTGCTCGCCCAAGGATGGCGCGAGTACCGCTGGAACCCTCCCGTCATGCCCACGAAGCGCTCGCTCGACGAGGCCTTCCCCGCGCGCCCCGTGGCTTTGTATTCGGGCGACGCCCACACGCTGTGGCTCAACTCGACCGCCTTGCGCGAACTGGGCCTGACGCGCGAGAGCGAGCCGCCCGCAGGAGGGTCGTACGACCGCTTCGAGGACGGCGAGCTGACGGGCGTCGTGCGCGAGGCGGCCGCCATGGAGCTTATGCCAAGGATCATGGGTGCCTTCTCCGATTCCGAGGTTGCCGACGCCTACCGGGGCTTTCTCGCCAAGCTGGCGCAAAACGGCGTGACGAGCGTATGCGACATGTCGCTCATGGCGCATCCCGGGCTCGACTTCATCCGCGACGACGTCCATGCGGCGCTGCTCGCTCGCGGCGAGCTGACGGCGCGCGTGCACCTCTTCCCCACCCTCCTTGCCGACATGGGGCGCTTCGAGGCCATGCGGGAGGCGTACACGGGCCCGATGCTTCAGGCGTCCGGCTTCAAGCAGTTCTTCGACGGCGTGTCGAGCCAGCACACGGCCTGGGTGACCGAGCCGTACGCGAACGCACGCTTCGAAGGCGACTGCGGACGGCCCACCGTGGACGCGCAGACGATGCGCTCGCTCGTGATGGCCACGGCGGCAAAGGGATTCCCCGTGCGCATCCACACGATCGGCGACGCGGCCATCCACGCGGCGCTCGACATCTTCGAAGAGGCCCGCGCGACGTACGGCCCTTTGCCCGAAGGGCGGCGCAACTGCCTGGAGCATGTGGAGAACTTCCTGCCGGACGACGTGGAGCGGCTCGCCGCGCTCGATGTGGTGGCGGCCGTGCAGCCGCCGCACATGACGCTCGATCCCGGCGGTCCCGAGCGCGATTTGGGAGCCGAGCGCGCGAAGCTCATGTGGCCGTTCCGCACGCTTCTGGGCACGGGTGCGACGCTCGCGTTCGGAACGGACTCGCCGGTGGTGGGCGTGAACTCGATGGACGTGCTGTACAGCGCGACGGCGCGGCAAGATCCGGCCACGCACGAGCCGGCGGGCGGATGGCTGGCCTCCGAGCGCATCGGGATGGCCGAGGCCCTGCGCGCCTACACGCAGGGCAGCGCCGCGGCCGCCGGACGCGCGCACGAACTGGGGACGCTCGAGCCGGGCATGCTGGCCGACGTGGCGGTGCTCGACCGCGACGTGCTCTCGTGCGCGCCCGACGACGTGCAGAAGACGCGGGTGCTGGCCACGTTCACGGGAGGGCGGTGCGTGTTCGAGGCGTGATCGGGATCTGAAAGGGGCCTCATCCGTCCAGGCAGGAGATAAGGCCCGCCACCTCTATGCGCGCGGGATCGATGTCGGCGGCGCCGTACGCGTCGAAGAACGCATCCCCGTACGCGTCGGTGCCCAGGTTGTAGCGCAGCGTCCATCGACCCCAGTACAGGTCGTAATGCCGATCCCCCCGGCCGGCCATCCCCAGGTCGATGAACCCGGCGAAGCGGTATTCGCCGTCGAAGAACACGTTCGGCAGGCAGAAATCGCCGTGGACGACCACGTCGTCTTCAAGCAGACGGGCCCCTGCCCGGATGCGCTCGTAGATGCGGTCGATGTCCGTTTCTCCGATGGCGCGCGCCATGACCTCGTCAAGCTCGCGGGCGCGATGGTTCCGCTCCACACGCGCGAGCATGTCGGCTGCGCTGTTGGAGAACGGGCAGTCCCCGATGCCGCGGTCGTGGAAATCGCGCAGCGCCCTGCCGAGCGCGCGGGCGAGGCGATCGGGATGCGACATGAGCTGCGAGCTGACGGCGGGCGAACCCGGCAGCGGGCGCATGAGCAGACGATCCCGCTCGCCGCTCTCGTAGCCCAAGGCCTCGGGCGCAAGGCCGAGCGGATGGAAGAAGCGAAGCGCCTCGTGCTCTCGCCTCAAAGAGCCCGCCTCTCCCGACTTCAGGTAATAGCAGCCGTCGTCGGCATCGAGGCGCACGGTGAGGGCGCCCGACGAACCGCTCACGTCTCGAACCTTTTCGGGATGCCGCGCCTCGAACGCGCATGCGCTCGCAACGTCCATAGAAGCCCTACCTCCCTCCCCACGCCCACATGTGGTCGAGGGGGCCGCTGCCGCGCCCGAGGTTGAGCCCGGCGGCCAGCGCGCCGGTGACGTACGCCTTGGCGCCCGCCACGGCCTCGGCCATGTCCTTCCCCGCGGCCAGCCCGCACGCGATGGCCGACGACAGCGTGCAGCCGGTGCCGTGGGTGTTTCCCGTGTCGATGGCGGGGGCGCGGAACCACCGCACCGTGCCGTTGGGAAGGGCCAGCACGTCGTTCGCGTCGTTCGCGCCGTGGCCGCCCTTCACGAGCGCCGCCCCGCCGCACATCCCGATCAGCTGGCGGGCGGCGCGCTCCATCGCGGCCTCGTCGGCGATGGGAAAACCGCACAGCACCTCGGCTTCGGGGATGTTGGGCGTGACGACGTCCGCAAGCGGCAGCAGGCGGGCGCGCAGAGCGGCCACGGCATCCTCGTCGATGAGGCGCGCGCCGCTCGTGGCCACCATCACGGGGTCAACCACGACGTTGCGCGCACCGTAGGCCGCAAGCCGCTCGGCCACGGCCTCGATGATAGCGGCCGACGACACCATGCCGATCTTCACGGCGTCGGGCCGGATGTCGTCGAACACGGCGTCGATCTGGGCTGCCACGAACGCCGGCTCCACCTCGCGCACGCCGGCGACGCCGAGGGTGTTCTGCGCCGTGATGGCCGTGATGGCCGTCTCAGCGAACAGCTTGTGGGCGGCGATGGTCTTGATGTCGGCCTGGATGCCGGCGCCGCCGCTCGAATCGGATCCCGCGATGCTGAGCACTGCTTTCATGATGTCGTCCTTTCTTCGGCCGCTTCGCACGGCCGCTCGGAGCAGAAGGGTCGAAGGCGGGCGAACGTTCGGATGCCTTCGGGGCGCGCCGCACAAGGCGCGAAACGCTACGCCCCCAACGCCTCCCGCACGACCGCGCGCAGCTGGTGGGCCGCGCTTTCGATGTCGTCCGCTGCGAAGAGGGCCGACACCACGGCCGCCCCGTCGGCTCCGCTGCCCGCGAGCGCGGGCAGCGTGCGCGCGTTCAGCCCGCCGATGGCGACGACGGGGATGGTCACCGCCGCACAGATGACGGAAAGCCCGTCCACGCCCGTGACGACGGCATCCGTTTTCGTGGGCGTGCCGAACACCGCGCCCGCGCCCAGATAGTCGGCCCCGGCCTTTTGCGCCGCGAGCGCCTGCGCCGCCGTCTGCACCGACACGCCCACGACGGCATCCGGACCGAGGGCGGCCCGCGCCTCGGCGCATGCGGCGTCGCCCTGCCCCACATGCACGCCGTCGGCCCCCGCGAGCAGGGCCGCCTCCACGTCGTCGTTCACGATGAGCGGAGCGCCCGCCGCGCGGCACAGCGGCAGCAAAGCGCGCGCCTGCGCCGCCACGGCGGCGGTCGAGGCCCCTTTCTCGCGCAACTGAACGCAGGTCGCGCCGCCCGCGAGCGCTGCCGCGACGCAGTCGGCGAGCGTACGCCCGCCGAGCCACGAGCGATCGGTCACCGCATAGAGCGCCATGGCGCGACGAAGGTTCTCCCGCGAATGCACAGCCGCCCCCTTACGCCAGCTCTTCCACGCGCGCGCCCGCTTCGAGCGCGTCGCCGCCCAGGTTGAACAGCGCGTCGAGCAGGTAGGTGCGAAACGACCCGTTGCCGTCAAGGCCGCCCATCCGCTCCTCGGCGACCTGGCCTGCAAGCCCCATGCCGGCCACGGCGGCCACTTGGGAATCCAAGAGCGCATCGGGGTTCGCCACCGCGAACGCGGCGCACACGCACGACAGCATGCAGCCCGCGCCCGTGATGCGGCCCATGAGCGCACTGCCGTTGCGGATGGCGAAGGCGTGCTCGGCGTCGGCCACGACGTCGATGGCGCCGGTGATGGCCACGACCGCGCTGGTCTTCGCGGCGAAGGCGCGCGCGAACGCGGCGCTCGCGGCCAAGTTGCCCTCGGTGACGGCGTCGTCCGGGCACACGTCCACGCCGCGGGTGGAGGCCGCGCCGCCGGCGAGCGCCTTCACCTCGGACATGTTGCCGCGAATGACGGACACGGACAGCCGGTCGAGCAGGTCGCCCGCCGTCTTCGTGCGCAGCGCCGACGCGCCAACGCCCACGGGATCGAGCACGATGGGGTGCCCGAGCTCGCCCGCGCGCTCGCCGGCGGCGAACATGCCCGCGATGGAGCGCTCGTCAAGCGTGCCGATGTTGAGCGTGAGCCCGCCGCAGATGGTTTGGATATCGCGCACGTCGGCGGGCTCGTGGCTCATGATGGGGCTCGCGCCGATGGCCAGCAGCGCGTTCGCGCAGTCGTTCACCGTCACGTAGTTCGTGATGTTGTGCACGAGCGGCGTGGTCGCACGGACGTTGTTCAGAGCGTTCTTCAGAGCAAAGGGGGTCATAGTCGTTCTTCTTTCTGATAGTCAGATAATTGCAGGGTAAGGCTGGCACCGCACGGGATCCTTCGACTCCGTGCCTGCGGCGCTCCGCTCAGGATGACAAAGAGGAAGGTTATTCTTGTCCCAAATCAACTGTCAAGCCATCCATGATTTGGTTCACCGTGCGCATGGCGCACATCTCGCCGCACATCGTGCAGGTGCCCTCCGTGGAGGGCGGCGCGCTCTCGTAGAAGCTGCGCGCCTTCGCGGGATCAAGCGCGAGGTCGAACATCTCGTCCCACGCCACGCGGCGGCGGGCATCGCTCATGCGGTTGTCGCGATCGCGCGCGCCGGGCAGACCCTTCGCGATGTCGGCGGCGTGCGCGGCGATCTTCGTGGCCACGAGGCCTTCGCGCACGTCCGCCGCATCGGGCAGACGCAGATGCTCGGCGGGCGTCACGTAGCACAAAAAGTCCGCGCCCGAGGCGGCGGCCACGGCCCCGCCGATGGCAGCCGTGATGTGGTCGTAGCCCGGCGCGATGTCGGTGACGAGCGGCCCGAGCACGTAAAACGGCGCGTCGTGGCACAGGCGCTTCTCCAGCTTCATGTTGGCGGCGATCTCGTCGAGCGCCATATGGCCCGGCCCCTCCACCATCACCTGCACGCCCGCGTCCCATGCGCGGCGCACGAGCTTGCCGATCTCGATGAGCTCGGCGATCTGGCCCGCGTCGGTGGCGTCGTAGGTGGACCCGGGGCGCATGGCGTCGCCCAGGCTGATGGTGACATCGTGCTCGTGCAGGATGGCAAGCACCTCGTCGTAGAACTCGTAGAACGGGTTCTCGTTGCCGGTGGCCTCCATCCAGGCGAAGATGAGCGACCCGCCGCGGCTCACGATGTTCGTGAGGCGGCCCGCCTCGCGGAAGCTCTCGATGGTGCGCCGGTTCATGCCGGCGTGGATGGTGACGAAATCCACGCCGTCTTCGGCGTGCGCGCGCACCACGTCGAGGAAGTCGGCCGCTTTGATGCCCACGAGGGGTTTCTCCAGGTAGCCGATCGCGTCGTACATCGGCACGGTGCCGATCATGGCCGGCGACCGCTCGATGAGAGCGCGCCGGAACGCGGCCGTCTTGCCGCTGTTCGACAGGTCCATGATGGCCTCGGCGCCCAGCTCCAGGGCCACGTCGACCTTCTTCCATTCCTCGGCCTCGCAGGCGACGTCGCCCGAGATCCCCAAGTTTACATTCACCTTCGTGCGCAGGCCGCCGCCCACGCCCTCGGGCGAGAGGCTCGCATGGTGGATGTTCGCGGGGATGGCGATGCGCCCGGCCGCCACGCCCTCCCGGATGAACTCGGGGTCGCGCCCCTCCTTCTCGGCCACGGTGCGCATGGCCGGCGTGACCACGCCCGCGCGGGCGTGGTCGATCTGCGTGACGGGTGCAGGATTGCCGCGCGCTGCGGCGCTGATCTGCGTCATAGAGCTCCCTTCGTTGGCATTACCCATGTCAGGTTCGTCGGGTCGAAGCGTGTGCCGGCGCTTCCTCTCAGCCCGCCCGTCGCCTCAGCGAACAGCAAGCTCCCCGGATATGAGGTTGTAAAAACCTTCGGGCTGATTATACTCCGACATTCAGCCGTATGCGCCGAACGTTCCGATCATTCGCATGAGCGGTTATCGGAAAGAGCTAACCAACGCTGCCGGCAATCCCAACCATTCCAATTCCGAAAAACACCGTGAACAGAAGCCTTACCAAAAATATAACAACGGCAATGAGCAAAACCGCAAGGAACGCCCCTATCGTGAAGCGAAACCCGTCTATGACCCGGATGCCTCGATCCTGATTCTGACCCTGATCCATCGCAAACCCTCCAATCCATTCCTGTCTCAAATATCCCAAATTGGGATATTTCACTTTATACCATATTGTTTTCCGCGTGGACGCGAACAGGAACAGAATGGTCGGCGATTGCCTGCGGAAGTTGCGGGTAGAAACAGGTTTGACTCAGATGCAACTCTCAGAGCGCTTGGGAAAGGCCCAGTCCTACGTATCGAAGATCGAGACCGGGGAGCGCAGCCTGCACCTGCACGAATTGTTCGATTACGCCCATGCGCTCGAAATCCCCTTCGACGAAATCACTTCGACAATAGGCAAACGGCTGGAAGAACGCCCGTAGTGTCGCACGTCGCATTCCCAAACGGCAAACGCAGCGTTACCCCAACGGATGGAAGACGCAAAGGGTGCCCTTCTCAACGGCAACGACGGCAGGTTGACCCGTCAACTCGTTGGACAGCCCGCGAGAGGTGCGCGCGGAAAGAGGCTCGTCGTCAATGGAGTAGAGCAAACCCGACTCGATGACGCCTTCCGCTTTATCGCTCATCGACAACACCGACACCGTGCCCGCATCCAGCCCTTCCGGCAGCTCGAACACATCGGGGCCGGTGAGGAGCCGCACGGCGAAATCGCCGCCGATGCCGGTGACGAGAACGTCCCGTTCCGAGAACTTCGCGAACAGCTGCAGATTCGCGACCGTATGGTCGAGCCGCCCCGACAGCGCCCCGTACACAAAAAGCTCGCCATGCCCCCAATCGACGGCTTTCTCCATGGCAAGCTCCATGTCGCTTTTGTCCTTCTTTATAGGGTGACGCGACACGCGGCGACACTTCGGCACGTATCCGAGCGAGTCGAAGTCGCCCACGGCCATGTCCGGCGCCACGCCGATGCCCTCGAGGTGCGCGAACCCCGCATCGACGGCGATGACGAAGCTGAACGCGCCCGCCTCGCGGCGCGCGACGAAATCGGCGGCGTTGAAATCGGCGGCCCCTACGAGCGCGCAGGTCTTCATAAGCGAACCCCTCTCTCGGAAAACCGGAAAACGCTTTGTCGGGAAACAGCAAAGCGATACCTACCGGCAACCACGCAAAACCCCTGTGATCGGCATCGAATTTTGCCAGAATACCATATGCGCGTCCGAACGCGAACCGCATCCGGCGAAGAAAGACATGCGCACGGCAAGCGCGATTCCGAACAGCATCGACCCGCGAAAGGCGGCTGGAGAGGATTCTTCTCGCGAACGCAGCCTCCGCATGCTAGAATACCGTACGCGAGCGGGCCAGGCGGCCGCGCACCGCGGTGCGAGGAAAGTCCGGGCTCCACAGGGCAGGATGCCAGCTAACGGCTGGGCGGGGCGACCCGACGGACAGTGCCACAGAAAAGGAAACTCCCCCGCGAACACGCGCTTCGGCGCGCGGCAACGGGAGAAAAGCTGAAACGGTGCGGTAAGAGCGCACCAGCGCGTCGGCAACGGCGCGGCTTGGAAAACCCCATCCGGAGCAAGCGCAAATAGGAACGCGACACGGTTGCCCGTCGTGCGTTCGGGTTGCGTGCTTGAGGCGCTTGGCGACAAGCGTTCGAGATAAATGGCCGTCCAACGACAGAACCCGGCTTATCGGCCCGCTCGCCTCGACGACAGCGAACCGCATTTCGGCGCAGCGCACGCACGAAAAGGCCCTCGCGCTCCAACAGCGAGGGCCTTCTGCATTACCGCATGGGTCGCCACTACTCCAACGAAGATGCTAGTCGATCTCTTCGAACTCGAAATCATCGTCAGCGTCACCGAAACCGGAGAGGTCTTTCTCGACTCCCGAGGGTTTCGGCGTGGCGGGCGCCACGACTGCACCCGCAGTCGTTTGCGGCGTGGTATAGCCACTGGTACCGTCCCGGTTGATGGGGACTTGGGCCGAAGAGCCCGCATGGCTCGCCGACCCATCCTCTGCGGCAGCGGTCGGACGGGCATGGGCACTCGTCGACACGATGCTCTGAGAGGGAAACGAACCGCCGATCTCCGCCAGCTTGCGCGTGGCGTCATTGATGAAGTCGGAAAGCAACTCTTGGTACTCCTCGCGCGCATCCTCGCGATCATCCTCGAGCTTCTTGATGGCGTCGAGCACCTTCTGCTTCTCGGTTTCGGCCTTGCCCACAATGCGCGCGGCTTCCTCCTCGGCCTCTTTGACCGTAGCGGCAGCCTGGGCATTCGCATTGGCGATAATCTCATCGGCGGAACGCTGAGCAATAATGAGCGCCTGGGCGATCGCGTTGTCATCGGCTTTCTTGGCCTCGAGCTGACGCTCGAGCTCGGCAATGCGCTCGTCCTTCTCCGCAAGGGCGCTCTCGTCGGCTTCGACAACGGGAGCCTCGACTCGAGCCGGCTTGTCGAAGCCGTCGAAGCGACTGTCCTCAAGCTGGTTCTCAAGCTGGGCGATTTGAGCATTCATGCCGTCGATCTCGTCGGCGACACGCTCGAGGAACACGTCCACTTCGTCGACATCGTAACCCTTGCGGTCGATCGAGAAGCTTTGGTTGTGAATCTCAGCCGAGGTTATTGCCATCTGTCGTCCCTTCGTCCTGTCCGCACCTGCACGAACACGATTCTATGCATTAAAACAAGTTTATCAGCAAACGTACTCCTAATTGTAATACAAGCAGGGCTATGATGGGAGTGACGTCCACCATACCTCCAAGCGGGGGTATCATCCTTTTGAAGAGGTTGAGATACGGATCGCAGACCTTCGAAAGCACGTTGTTGATGTCCGCGAGGATGCCCCGGTCGGTTGGAAACCACGACATGAGCACGTACACGAACAGCAGCATGCTGTATGCGTCGGCAAGCGATACGATAAGGTACTTCAGGCTCAGCACGGAACAGGCTCCTTCGATCTATCCTGATGGCGCGTGGCCATCACAGAACTCCTTGGTTACGAAGGCTCGCGCGTTCGGATTCGGTGAGTCCCGAGCCGCGCGCGATGACAAACACCTTGTCGGCCACGCAGTCAACGCTCGCATCGAGGGCGCTCGATACGCCGAACGAGAAATCGAGAATGCGCTTCGCCAAAGCATCGGGCGTGTTGCGCAACGCGAGCACAACTGCGTCGCCGGCCTTGAGCGCCTTCGCGATGCGCTCGACCTCGCCGTAGCTGGCAGGCTTGAGCACCGTGAGCGAGCGCGAAGGATCATGCTTCGCCGACCCTGTTCCGGTGAGCGCCTCATAGGGGTCGAACGACGTCGCCGAAGCAGACGAGGCTGCAGGAGCGGATGCGGCGGAGGAGGCTTCCTCCGCCGTGGAGGAAAACAGCGCATTCAGGCTCTCCGAACGTTCGCGGGCCGAGGCGGAGGCAGCGCGAGCGTTGGGGGTGTTTGCGGGCACCGGCGTATCGGCATCGACCATCGTGCGCTCGCGCAGCGGGCTCGAAGTCACACGACGCGGCGGGAGAGGATCGCGGGTGAGGCTCTCGGGAACTTGCGTACGAGCGCGAACGTCATCGATCGAGACGAGTTTCGGAGGAACCACCCCGGCTCCACGAGAAGAGGCGCGCGCCCGGGATGCACGGGCCGGCCGCGTCGTGATGGGAGCATAGGGATCGTAGCGCGAGCCAGGCGCATCATCGTCGCGATCATCGACCGCAGCGTAATCGTCGCCGTACTCACCGTAATCGCCGTCGTAATCGTCGTCGTAGTCATCATACCCTTGGCCCGCATTGGCAAAGCCAAGCTTGGATTTGATGCCGTCGAGCACTCCATGCTCCGATTTCTTGATCTTTGGCAGCTCCATACCGTCACACCTGCTTCGTTTCATCCGGCGGTCGAACCGCCGTTGCGTTTCACGTTGCCGAACCGCGCATGGTCATGAACGAGGATCCCCTCCGAAAGAGTCATCGAAGAGGGCTCGACCGATGCGCACTATGGTAGCGCCCGCCGCCACGGCCTCGCGCCAATCTTCGCTCATGCCCATAGAAAGATCATTGAACTGCGCCGCGCGCTCGCCGTCAAGGCCGCTCCTGAGCTCATCGCGCAGTCGCGCAAGCCCTTCGAAGCACTCCCGTGCCATCGCGAGATCGCCCTGTGGGGCCATCGTCATGAGGCCACGCACGCGCACATGGGGCAAAGACGCACAGCGCGCGAGCATCGCGGAGACATCCTCGGGCGCCAGGCCGCTCTTACTGGCCTCGCCCGACACGTTCACTTCCAGAAGAACGTCCTGAACCTTGCCGACCTCTGCAGCCGCCGCCTCGAACTTCGCTGCGTGACGCTCCTGGAAAAGCGAGTGGACAAGCGTCGAGGACCTCACAATATCGGGAATGCGACGCGATTGGATGTTGCCGATAAAGTGCCAAGCTTGTCCAGGAAAGCGCGCGGACCTCTCCAGGAGAGGATCCGGACGATTCTCGCCGAAGTCGCGCACGCCGGCTGCGATCGCGCGGCCCAACGCGTCGGCGTCAGCCGCCTTCGACACTGCGACCACGCGCACCTCGCGCGGATCACGCCCCACCTGCGCGCAGCAAGCGGCCACATCGGCGAGCACGCGTTCGTAGCGCTCTTGGAATCCCATATCAAACCTCCCGAAACGCCACCGCGCCGTGGCGTCCGCAGACGCCGCCCTCAGCACGGAAGGAATAGTATTTTTCGGACTCGCACTTGGTGCATGCGCTCGCATGGACGATGCGCTCGGACACGATCCCAACGTCCAAAAGGTCGCGTCTGAGCGCATCGAACAGATCGATATGGCGCTCGTCAGGGCAGACAGCCTCGCCGAAGCGCTCGACAAAGCGTGCGCGCACGTCCTCTCCCGTCTCGAAGCACCTAGAGCAGATGTGCGGCCCCACGTACACGTTGAAGCCGCCTTCAGCCCGCTCGCCCACTTCCTCAGCGTCTCGCTCCGCCATCAACCTCACGACCTTCGTCGCGATGCCACCCACGACGCCGCGCCACCCCGCGTGCACGACCGCAAAGCGGCCGGTGGGCGACACGATGACGACGGGGAGGCAATCCGCGAAGCACAAAAGCGCCGCCACGCCTGGAACCGCCACAGCAACGGCGTCGGCGCCCGCACGCGCCTGGGCACGCGCAGCCTCCACGACCTCGGGTGCGGCATCGCCCACATCCACCACAGCATCGCCGTGCACCTGGCTCGGCACGACAAGGGGCAGCCTGTCGGCGCCAAGGGCCTCGAGGAGGAGCGCGCGATTGCGGTCGACAGCCCGCGCGTCATCTCCAACATGGTCGCCGAGATTGAGGGAAGCGAAAGGCGAAGCGCTCACACCGCCTTCGCGGCCGGTGAACGCCACGCGCACCCCCACGGTTTCGAACAGAGCGTCGTCGGTGAGCGCGGGAAGAGAACGCGCGCCGAAACGGCGCGCGTTCAGATGCGGAGCTGGCAAGCGGCAGATCGCGTCCATGCGGCGAACGTTCGCTACCGTTGGCGCTTGAGGAAGTCGGGGATGTAATCCTCGTCGGCGAAACGACCCGATGCGGAGCCGGATCCCGAGTACGACGAATACGTCGGAGCGCTCGCCGCTTGCACGGCAGGCTCGGGGGCGGCGGTCGAAGCGAACAGGTCCTTGCGCGAGAAATCCATCGAAGACTGCTGCGGAGCGCCCATCTTGAAGCCCGTCGCTATAACGGTGATACGCACCTGGTCCTGCATGCTCTCGTCGATGATCTGACCGTAGATGATGTTTGCGTTCTCGTCGGCGCACGCTTCGACTGTGCGAGCGGCCTCATCGACCTCGGTCAACGTGAGGTCGGGACCACCTGCGATGGAGAACAGGACACGCGACGCGCCAGCGATGGACGCTTCGAGCAAGTTCGAGTTCGTAGCCTGCTGGGCGGCGTCGAGCGCGCGATTCTCTCCCGATGACAGCCCGATGCCCATCATGGCAGTGCCGGCATCCTTCATGACCGTGCGGATGTCGGCGAAGTCGAGGTTGATGAGGCCCGGAATGGTGATGAGGTCCGTAACGCCCTGGATGCCCTGTCGCAGCGTGTCGTCGGCGATGCGGAACGCATCGAGCATGCTCGTCTTCTTGTCGACGATCTCGAGCAAACGGTCGTTCGGGATGACGATGAGGGTGTCAACCTTCTGCGATAGGAGATCGATGCCCTGCTCCGCCTGGTTGCGGCGGGTGCGTCCCTCGAACGAAAAGGGCTTGGTGACGATGCCAACCGTGAGCGCGCCGATCTCCTCGCGCGCGATCTCGGCGATGATGGGCGCGGCGCCCGTGCCCGTGCCGCCTCCCTCGCCGGCCGTGACGAACACCATGTCCGCCTCGGCGAGGGCCTCGCGAATCTCGGCGCGGCTCTCCTCGGCCGCCTGGCATCCCACTTCGGGATTCGCACCGGCGCCAAGACCGCGCGTCAGCTCCTCGCCGATGTGGATCGTTTTGTCGGCATCCGACATGAGCAGCGCCTGGCGATCGGTGTTCACGGCGATAAACTCCACGCCGCGCACGCCGGCCTCGACCATGCGGTTCACGGCATTCGTGCCGCCGCCACCGACGCCGACGACCTTGATGACCGCCAAATGCTCGGAACCTATCTTGTTTGGCATTGTATCCTCCACACCTGCTGCGATTTCAAATGCTGCGTTTCCCTTCGTGGGTACACTCACGTGCGGTTATTGTACACGATGACAACCCATTTGCAAATTGCGCTGTGACAATGAAAACCGCACGTCCACAATACGAAATCCGCACACGGCGCAAACGGCAACGACAAAACGGTGGACGGTTTCGCAACGCCCCCTCCTTCGCATCGCCTCGGCGTCTGCTCTTCGGCGTTTGCAACGACCCGGCCCTTCTCGCAACATCGCGTCCAAAGGTCGCAAACACGCCCAGGCCGCCCTGCCGGCTGCGAGCTTCGGCCACATCGTCCTTCGGATTTCACCCCCGCCTGAAAAGCGGGGCCGGATCACGGCTATGCCCCACGCGTCGCCCTCAACGATCGACGTACCCTCCCCGCGCGGAGAGGGTGCCGAAAACGCCATCGACGAGGAACCGCCGGCCCGGAAGGCCCCAACCGCCGCCAAACCAAGATCGGCAAAGGCCATGCAGGCCCGCCGCGCGAAACCCCGCCGGCATTCGAAAGAGCCCTCGCCCAGCGCAGCGGCCTCCGCCCGCACGGTCGCAAGGGGCTCGAGCCGGAGCACGAAAAACGCCGGCTCACGTCGATTTCGGTTGAACGGCGGACGAACCTCTTTTGCGGCGAAATTCACCAGACCGCTACCGAGACGACCGGTGTTTTTCACTCCTGGACGGCTGCACGCGGCGTTGCCAGATTGAAAAGATCGACGCAGCGATCACGCCAGCGAAAGACCCGCAAGCACCCTCCTTTCGCCCGCCCACCGGCAGCAAAGCGAAATCTTTTGCGCAAGAATCACCCCAGCAGCCGCAAGGCGCACCGAGGCCCTCCCCTTCGGCGCGTCCGCGGACCCGCGTCCTTTCCGACATCGACTTGCCTCCGAACGCCGAACGCCCCTGCGAAGCAGGCTGTTCGAGCAGCAGGAGCGAGAAGACGGAAAGGCAAAGGAGAGAACGGCAGCATGCGAAGGGGAGGCGGCCGTATGGAGGAGCATGCTGCTTGGCAGCATGACGACGCCCAAGTCGCCCGAGCGCCGCGCGCAACGCGTAGAGGAAGCGACACGCAGAATCCGGGGGCGCGGGATCGTCTGAGGCGGCATCGAAGCGCTGATCCTTTTGTCGATGGGGGGGGGCACAGACGCACGGCGATGCCGCGGCAAATCGGATCCCGGACAATGGCCCGGAGCTCGGGTGTCGGCAGCGCGCGACGGCGCCGACACGGCGTGGAGCATGAGCAGGGTTCCTACGACGGAGAGCGCCAGGTGGGCCGATCGACCACGCGCACGTTGATGTAGACGACGTCGGGATGCTCTTCCATGATCTTGAGGCAAACTCGCTCTTTGTCACGGATGTTCTCGGCCGAGCCGAACACGATCTCGACGCCGCTCTCGAGCGTGAGCGTGGTCGACTCCGTCTCCGTGGCGGCGACGGCGCGCACCTGCCCCGCCAGATCGGTGGTCATACCGGCGACGATGGACAAAGCGTTGTTGACATTCGCATCGGTGCAGTACGCGCCCGTCGCAGGGCTCGTCCCGTATGGGACATCGACGATGCGCAGCACGCTCTCGGCATCCTCGTACACTTTGGGGCTGACGCTCTTGCCGGCTTCGGAGTCCCTCGGAGGGATGGGCATGAGCCACATGCCGTCCGAAGCAACCGCCCAGTCCTGCGTGGACTCGGCGTCCTCCGTGGGAACCTCGACGACGGCGGCGATGGTGCGCTCGACGACGACGAGCTCGAGCGTATGGGGGAACACGCGCCGCACCTCGACGCTCTCCACCCATGCGTCCTTGAGCAAGCGGTCGCGAATAGCGCCCGTGTCGACGCGCAGAAGCGTCGTGTCCGCAGGCACGGCGGCGAGTTCGGTCATCTCGGTGGCGGTCAGATGCTCCACCCCGCTAACTTGGACGCTCTCGATGGCGAACGCATCGGAGACGTAGAGCGCCGCGCCGCCTGCCACGAGCGCGAGCAGAAGCGCGCCAACGATGGAGAGCCGCACGAGATGACGCCGATAGACGCGTTGGGCGCGGGCGTTGCGCTCGACACGGTCAAGATCGCCTACGCGCACTGACGACAGAGGCTGGCGTGTCTGAGTTTGAGGCTGCGTGCGACCGGACCCCGCGCCCCGGCGCTTCGGCAGCTGGCCGCCAGGGATGGCCCGGTAGCCGCCCAAAGAGGAGGAGCGCGCAGACGAGGGACGGGAGGCGCCCCGAGTGCGCGAGGACGCCTTACGCGAACCCGAGGAAGCGGACTTCCGGTTGTAGTTCGATGCCATACGCCTCGTACACCTCACGTTGTGCCAGTTCGATCAGATCCCTCACGTCGCGGGCCGTGGCGCCCCCCGAATTCACGATGAAGTTCGCGTGAACCTCGGACACCTGCGCTCCGCCGATGCGGCGCCCCTTGAGGCCGACCTCCTCGATGAGCGCACCCGCCGAGTATCCCTCGGGATTGCGGAACACGCTTCCGCACGAAAGGCCCGTCTGCGGCTGCGTCTTCTTGCGGCGCGCATGCGAGGCTTCCATCTTACCGCGGATGAAGAACGGGTCGGCAGGCTCTACGGAAAGTTCGCATTCCACGATCACTTCGTCCGAGCGAAACGAGGTTCGCCGATACCCCCATGCGATCTCATCGCCAGCACGACGCACGAGACCCTCGTCAGGAGAGAGCGTGGTCACCGACACCACGCGCGAACCGATCCACTCCTCGCGCGTTCCGGCGTTCATGCGCAGCGCTCCGCCCACGGTGCCCGGAGTGCCCACGGCGAACTCGAGGCCCGCAAGCGATCGGCGAAACGCCTCTTGCACCACTGAGGACAGCGGCACGCCCGCACCCACGCAGAAGCGCCTCGTCTCCTCGTCGAGGCGGCAGGTGCGAAAATCACGCCCGAGCGTCACCACCACGCCGGAATACCCCTCGTCGGCAACGAGCAGGTTCGAGCCTCGCCCCACGGCCGTCCACGGCACTCCAGTACGCGCGCACGTCTCCACGAGGTGTCTGAGCGCGCCCACGGAGCCCACCTGCACGTAAAAGCGCGCCGGCCCGCCGATGCGATACATGGTATGACGAGACATAGGTTCGTTTGGATACACGTCGCCGTCGAACGCGTCGTCAACGAGGAGCGCCTCGAGTTCGGAGGTGTGCCGTGCGGTCATCGAGGCATCACTCCGCCTCGTTGGTTCGCGCACCCGCGATGGCCTCCGCGCGCGCGAGCGCATCGAGAAGCTGCGGGCCGATGGCCGTTACGTCGCCTGCGCCCATCGTGACGAGCAGATCCCCCGGTTCGAGAACAGAGGTCAAGTGCGGAACCACCTCGATGCGGCGCGGCACGTAAGCGGCGTCGGGATGCCCCGGATGATCGAGCACCACGTTCAGGAAGGTCTTTCCGCTCACACCGGGCACAGGCGCCTCGCCTGCAGGGTACACGTCCATG
Organism: Gordonibacter sp. An230; assembly: GCF_002159915.1. Lineage (GTDB taxonomy): Bacteria > Actinomycetota > Coriobacteriia > Coriobacteriales > Eggerthellaceae > Rubneribacter. Next base: position 91,528 of record NZ_NFJP01000013.1, on the reverse strand, counting down.
AACGTGACGGCGTCGGCCGCGTCGAACGCGGAGGCGAACTCGTCTTTCAGCACCTCGGTGAACAGCGGCGCGCGCGAGTAGCGATGCGGCTGGAACAACACGTGCACATGCGCATAGCCAAGACGCGAGGCCGCCTCGATGGTGGCCCTGATCTCCGTGGGATGGTGCGCGTAGTCGTCCACCACGGTGACGCCGGCCGCCTCGCCCACCAGATCGAAGCGGCGCTTGACGCCCGCAAAGCCCGCAAGCGCCTCGGCGGCCGCGCCCGGATCGTATCCGAGCGCCCACAAAAGCGCGATGACGCCTGCGGCGTTCAGGACGTTGTGACGGCCGGGATTTTGCTTGACGCGACCCGCAACCGAACGCCCGTCTGGCAGCGAGAGCGAAAAAGAGCTGCCCACACCGCACGGCTCGAAGGAGCTTATGCGCACGTCGCAGCCCTCGCCGAAGCCGTAGGTCACCACGCGCCGGCGCGTGGAGCGCGCTACGCGCACGAGCGCCTCGTCCTCGCCGCACACGACGGCAAGCCCCCCTTCCGCTGGCACCGAGCCGATGAACGCCGAGAACTTCTCGTAAATCTCATCGAGGTCGCGGTAATGGTCGAGGTGGTCAGCCTCGATGTTGGTCACGAGAACGGCGCGCGGAGCAAGGAACGTGAACGACTTGTCGCTCTCGTCGGCCTCCACCACATAGTGCCGTCCCGTTCCCGAATGGGCGTTCGTGCCGTAAGCGCGCACGATACCGCCGATGAGAAACGTCGGATCCTCCCCCATAGCATCGAGGGCGCTCGCCAGCATTGACGAGGTCGTGGTCTTGCCATGCGTTCCGGCGACGGCGAGCGTTTCGAGCCCCATGCCGAGGTACGCGAGCATCTGGGCGCGGTGCCAGACGGCAAGGCCGCGCTCACGCGCCGCGATGAGCTCCGGGTTATTGTCGAGGATGGCCGTGGACACCACCACCACCGGATCGCCCTCGGGCAAGTTCGCGGGATCGTGCCCGATGCGCACCTCGACGCCAGCTTCGCGAAGCTGCTTGGTGTAGCGGCTTTCCTTAAGGTCAGAGCCGCTCACCCTCAGTCCTTGATCGAACGCCACGCGGGCGATGCCGCTCATGCCCACGCCGCCCACGCCGATGAAGTGGATGTGCTCGATGCTTCGCTGTGTGTCCATCTTCCGCCCTTCGATTCCTCGTGCTTTGCGAGCTCCCATTGTACCGCAGGGAGACGCGGCGGAGGCCGGGGACAACGCCGCGGCCCCGAATGCCCTGCTGCATCCTGCGTGCGAGAAAGCGTTGCGCTATCCACGTCCTCCCGTCGCGCCCCGCCCCGCCGCCCGCTCCACAGCATCGGCCAAGAGCGCGGCGGCATCTTGGGCCTTCTGCGCTCGGGCCGCCTCGGCCATGCGCCCGCGCACGTCCGCATCCCCCACGAGCACGCGAAGGGCGCTCTCGAACGCGGGGCCGTCGATCTCGGCGTCTGCGACCATGAAAGCCGCTCCGGCTTCCACGCAGGAGCGCGCGTTCATGGTCTGGTGGTCCTCGGTCGCATGAGGGAACGGAACGAGCAGCGCCGGCAGCGCGCGAGCGGATATCTCGGCGAGCGAGGTGGCTCCGGCACGCGAGACGATGGCGTCGGCTGCGGCCATGGCCTCGCCCATCCGATCGGTGAAGCCCATGAGATGCCACCGACCCTCCTCCTCGGGCGAGAGCGCGAGGGCCTCGGTCACCGCGTCGAGCTCCTTCGGGCCCGTCACATGCACCACGTGCAAGTCGGGATGCGAAAGCAGCATCTCCTTGCGCCCGACGACAGCCTGGTTGAGATGCCGCGCGCCCAAGCTCCCTCCGGTCACCAACAGCATGAGCGCGTCTCCGGGCACGCCGAACGCGACGCGGCCCTCGAAGCGCGTAGCCTCGAGCACGCTTGTGCGCACGGGATTGCCCGTCACAACCACATGCGAACGCGCATCCGCCGACAGCGCTTCGGCAGCCCTCTCGTAGGTGAGGCACACGGCGGCGGCGCGCTTGGCCAGATACCTGTTCGCCATGCCCATGACCGAGTTCTGTTCATGCACCACCACGGGGATGCCGCGCTGTTCGGCCGCGCGCGCCACGGGGATGCACACGTACCCCCCGAAGCCCACCACCACGTCGGGACGAACCTCGTCGAACCACGCGCGAGCGAGCCTCGTGCTCTTCTGGATCACCGCAAGGGCCTTCGGGAGGGTGAGCGGATGCGCGCGGTCGAACCCACGAGCCTCAAACGACGTGAACGGTATGCCCGCCTGCTCGACGAGCCGCGCCTCCACACCCGTGGGCGTCCCTGCGAAGCGCACGTCCCAACCGCGCCCGACCAGCTCCTCGGAAAGGGCGATCGCCGGGTTGATATGACCGGCGGTGCCGCCGCCGGAAAGCACTGCGAGCATTCTCTACCTCCTGTCAGAACCTGTCCCGCCCCGTCTTCTGCGGGTCGAAGCGGACGCGCTTTCTGCGTCGGATGCAGCGCGCACGACACGCAGGTCGGCCCGACGTCGCTCGTAGACGGTGGGGGCGGCGGCCTCCTTCGACACCGAGAGGATGAGGCCGACCATCGCCAACGTGGCAATGAGCGACGAGCCGCCGGACGAAACGAACGGCAAAGGCTTGCCCACCACGGGAAACCATCCCACGACCATCGCCATGTTGAGAAACGCCTGGAACGCGATCATGATGGTGAGGCCGCCCGCCACCATGGTTCCGAAGTTGTCTGCCGAAGAACGGGCGATGCGCATGCCGGCATAGAGAAACAGCGCGAACAGCACGATCACGACGAGCGCCCCCACGAGTCCCAGCTCCTCGGCGATGATGGCGAAGATGAAATCGGTGTCTGACTGGGTAAGGTAGAGGTACTTCTCATGCGAGTTGCCAAGACCCACGCCGAACACGCCGCCGCTTGCTATGGCGTAGAGCGAGTGGATGAGCTGGTAGCCGTTGCCGTAGCCCCCTTCGCCGTCGTTCCACGGGTTCAAGAACACCATCAGGCGCTCGCGGCGGTACTCCGTGCCGAAGATGCCCACCAGGCCCAGTGCCACCACCACGCCAACCACGACGAGCATGGTCCGCGCGGGAACCTCGCCCAGCCACATGACCGCGAGGATCCCCACGACGCAGATCATCGCGGTGCCAAGATCGGATTGCCTGGCCAAGATAAGCAGGATGGGTGCGAGCACGAACACGAAGACCTGCACGGAAAACGCCCGGAAGGGCAGCGCGCCATCGCGCAGGTCCGCGAACAGCCGCGCACCAACGAGCACGAGGGCGATCTTGGCGAACTCCGACGGCTGAAGGCTGAACGGGCCGAGCGCAAGCCATCGGCGCGCCCCCCATTCCTCGTCGCCCACGCCGATGAACATCGTCGCCACGAGCAAAACCGCCGCAAGGCCCCACACCACGTACACGAAGGGCCCGCGCCAGATTGAACAGGGCAGAAACTTCCAGATGGCCGCAGCGAGCACGATGCCGAGCACGGCATAGCGCAGCTGCCCGAGCACGTCGGCCATGGGATTGGCCGCGCCCGGCGCATCGGAATTCGCAAGCGTGATGACCGACGAGGTCGAGTAGATCATGACGAATCCGATGAGAACGAGCGCGAGCACACTCAAAAGCAAGATGATCTGCGGGACCATGATGTGCGCGGGAGCCTCCCGCCTCGTACGCGTCCAGGACATGGAAACCCCTAGCGAGCGCCCGCCGAGCGCTGGGAGACGAGGGATTTGAACGTGCGTCCACGCTCTTCGAACGAGCTGAACTCGTCGAAGGACGCGCATGCCGGGGAAAGAAGCACAACGCCGTCCGCCGGCGCGAGGGCGAGGGCCGCATCGAGGGCGTCTGCCAAATGCCGAGCGCGCGCGACGGCGAACCCATCCGGAGCCTGCGCGGCGGCGTCGAACGCAGCAGCGAAACGCTCGCCCGCCGCTCCGAAGCACACGACGGCGCACGCGCGCGCATGCGCGGCCTCGACGAGAGGCGCGAGGTCGGTTCCCTTGTCCTCGCCGCCGAGCAGCAACACGGGACGCGCCTCGGGAAACGCCTCGAGGGCCTTGAGCGCCGCATCGACGTTCGTGGCCTTTGAATCGTTGTAGCAGCGCACGCCCGCGACAGAACCGCACGGCTCGATGCGGTGCTCGAGGGGCGCAAAAGCGCGCAGGTGCGCGGCCGCATCGCGCGCATCCACGCCGAGAGCGAGGGCGGCAACGGATGCGGCCAGCGCGTTCGCGGCATTGTGCGCCCCCTTGATCTGCAGCTCGTCGACGCGGACCATCGAGCGCTCCTTCCCACCCAGCGCCACGCGCAGCATGCCGTCGCTGCCAACGAACGCGGCGTTGTCGCTGCCGCACGCAGCGCGCATGTCGCCGCCCAGGCCCTCGGCCGTGCCCATCGGCACGTACGCGAAGCCGCGCTCGCGCTCGCCCAAGGCGCGCAGGCGGCGCACCTCGGCGCGCACGACGTCGTTCGTCGCGTCGAGCACGGCCACGGCCCCCGGCACCTCGGCCAGGTTCGCCAGCAGCTTGAGCTTCGCGTCGCGGTACGCCTCGAAGCTGCGATGCCAGTGCAGGTGGTCGGGCGTGATGTTCAGCAGCACAGCCACGTTCGGCGCGAAGCGCTTAGTAGACGCCAGCTGATAGGACGACACCTCGGCCACGTACACGTCCGTGTCGCCCGCGCCCACCGCGCAGATGCACGGTTCGCCGATGTTGCCCACGGCCGCGGCGGCCAGGCCGGCGCCCGCCAGCACGTGCGCGGCGAGCGCGCAGACCGTCGTCTTGCCGTTCGTGCCCGTCACGGCCACCCAGCGGCTGTCGGCGGCGCTCTCGCGCCAGGCGAACTCCACTTCGCTCACCACCTCGACCGACACGGTCGCGGCCGCTTCGTAGAACGTCGCGAACTGCGAGATGCCTGGGCTCGCGACGCACAGGTCGAACGGACCGCCCGCCTCGGCGGCCAAAACGCCCGGAGCGCCATCTCCGAACTCCACGAGCGCACCGGACGCGCGAGCGCCCTTCGCGAACGCCTCGGACGCCTCGTTGCGCTCTCCTGCAGCAATGGCCAGCGCGTCCACGCGTTCGCCCATGAGCGGCAGCAGATACGACGCAGCAGCGCGACCGCTCTTGCCCAGACCCAAAACGAGCACGCGCCCCAGACGGCGCGGCGCGTGTTTGCGATTCGCTATGAGCTCCCGCGGCGCCATAGCCTACGACACCGCCATCAGCGTCTCGGCGAAGTACAGCGAGAAGCCCGTCGCAGCCAGCACTCCGGAAACGATCCAGAAGCGCACGACCACCTTCGTCTCGCTCCAGCCCTTCTTCTCGAAATGGTGATGCAAAGGGGCCATGAGGAAGACGCGTTTGCGAGTTTTCTTGTAGTAGACCACCTGAATCATCACGGACAACGCCTCGGCCACGAACAGGCCGCCAATGATGAGCGAGACGAATTCGGTCTTCGTGAGCACGGCCAAACACCCCAGCGACATGCCGAGCGCAAGCGATCCGGTATCGCCCATGAAGATATCCGCAGGAAACGAGTTGAACCACAAAAAGCCAATGCACGCTCCCGCCAGGGCCGCCGCGATGATGGCGGGCTCGAGCAGGTCGGAGCGATACGCGATGGCAGCCATCACGATCATCACGATCATCACCGTGCCCGCCGCCAAACCGTCGAGGCCGTCGGTGAGGTTCACGGCGTTGCACATGCCAACGAGCAAGATGTTCATGAACAACAAGTACAGCCATGGGATGGAGATGCCGTCGCCTACGGGCACGACGGTGGTGAGGATGCCGAAGTCGAGCGCGACGACGAAAGGTATCTCCACGGTGGGCTCGACCCCCAGCAGGTTCACCGCCACGAGGATGAACGCGCTGGCTATGGCCACCTGGCCCACGATCTTCGCCTTCGGCGTGAGGCCGAGCGAACGCTCTTTGACCACCTTTGACGCATCGTCGACGAAACCGAGCAGCCCCGTGAGGACGGTCGCGCCCAGAAGCACGAACGTCTCGGGGACGGGCTTGCCCACGAACAGGGCCACAACGACCACTGCGACGAGCATGACGACGCCGCCCATCGTGGGCGTGCCCTGCTTCACGAGATGGCTCTCGGGACCGTCGGCGCGCACCTGCTGCCCGATATGGCTCGATTTGAGGAACTTGATCCACACCGGCATGAACGCCATCGTCAGCACGATGGCCGCCACGATGGCGAGGAACACGAGAAACGTCGGATAGTGGGAGAATACGGAAAGCATCAATTAACCAGCCCTTCGACCACGCGTTCGAGACCCATGAACCGGGACGCCTTCACCAATACGGCATCCCCCGGCTCGACGCAGACATCCAAATCGCCGAACACGTCGGAGATCGACCCTGCACGCACGATGCGCCCGGCATCCATGCCGGCGCGCTCTGCGGCGTCGGCGATGATCTGGGCGAGCTCGCCCACGCACACGAGACGGTCGAGCGGCAAAGCGGCGGCATGCTCGCCGACGCCCGCATGGCAGGCCGCCGCGAAGTCGCCGAGCTCACCCATGTCGCCCAGCACGGCGATGCGCCTACCCGGCACCTCGAGCGCGCAAAACGTCGTCAGCGCGGCGCGCATCGAGTCGGGATTGGCGTTGTAGGCGTCGTTCACCACCGTGAAGCCCCCTCGGGCGCGCAGTACCTCCTGACGCCCCGCCTCGGGAAGGGATTCTTCGAGAGCGCGCGCGACTATGGCGATGTCCATGCCGAAAGCGAGCCCGACCGCGGCGGCCGCGCAGGCGTTGGCGACGTTGTGGGCGCCACGCAGGCCAAGCGCACATTCGTGCCGCTCCGTTGGCGCGTCGCCAACCATGTCGGGAGGCCAGCCTTCCGAGAAGCCGCGGGCGCACAGCGTAAACCGAGGCCGCCCCTGGTCGTCGAGCGACACGTCCTCCGCCCACACGGCCGGCCGGAACCTCCAGCCCGAAGCGTCGCGTCCGTCGGCGCCATAGCGTCCCGAGCCGTCGAAGCATACGGTCGGCGCTGGCCATTTCGTCAGATCGGAGCACTCGTAGACGAAATCGGCCAAGTCGTCCGCTCCGTTCAGGAACGCCGCGCCCGACGCAACGGGCAGCGACAGCAGAAGCTCGGCCTTGGCCCGTGCGATGTTCTCGCGGCTGCCCAGAAGCTCGATATGGCTCTCGCCCACGTTCGTGACCACGCCCCAGTGCGGGCGCGCGAACGAGCACAGCTGCGCTATCTGGCCCGCGCCGCGCATGCCCATCTCCACCACCACGGCCTCCGTCTCCGGCTCCGCAGAGAGAAGCGTCTTGGGCACCCCCAGCTCGTTGTTCTGGTTGCCCTCCGTAGCGACGACGGTGTGCGCCGCAGCCAACACGTCGCGCACAAGGTTCTTCGTCGTGGTCTTGCCCGTGGAGCCCGTGACGCCGATCACGCGACCCTTGAGGCGCCCGCGCCATTCGCGCGCGAGGTCCGTGACGGCGTGCGCCGTGTCGGGAACCTCGATGACGCCCGCGCCGAGCTCGCGGGCGAGCGCGAGCACCTCGGCGGGAAGCGGCTGCATAACAAGAGCGCATGCGGCGCCCGCACGCAGGGCGGCGGCCACGAAGTCGTGGCCATCGACGCGCTCGCCCGAAAGCGCCACGTACACATCGCCCGGCTTCACCTCCCGCGAGTCCCACGAAAGGCCCGTGGCCAACGCACGCGCATCTGCGGGCTCCACCGCGAACTGGCCGCCCGTGCACGCCGCAATCTGCTTCTCGTTCAGACGCATGCTATCGGCCCTCGCCTGCAGGCCCCGCCCCATCGGCGAAGGCAGCACCCGGCGCATCGCATCCGAAGGCGCGCTCGAGCTCTTCGGCGGCGACCACGCGGTCGTCGAAACTGAGCACCCGATCCCCCACGAGCTGATAGTCCTCGTGGCCCTTGCCCGCGATGAGCACCGAGTCGCCAGGTTGCGCAAGCGCCACGGCGCGCGCGATGGCGCGACGGCGATCGGGCTCCACTTCGAATCGACCCGCGCCCGCGCCCATGCCGCTCACGACGTCCTCGATGATGGCGCGCGGATCCTCGGTGCGGGGGTTGTCGCTCGTCACGATGGCGCGATCGGCCGCGAGCGCGGCCTTGCCCATGATGGGCCGCTTGCCTGCGTCGCGGTCGCCTCCGCAGCCGAACACGCAGATGGTGCGACCGGGGGTGAGCGCCATGATGGACGAGAGCGCCTTCTCCAGCGCATCGGGGGTGTGGGCGTAGTCCACGAAAACGCTCACGCCGCCGTCGCAGGCCGCGCTCACACGCTCGAGCCGACCGGGAATCTGAGGGGCCTCCTCGAGCGCCTCGACGATAGCTTCGGAGGGGAAACCCAGCTGCAAGCCGATGGCGAACGCGCACATGACGTTCTCCACGTTGAAGCGCCCCACGAGCGGGTAGTCGAACGCGAAGCGACTGCCGCGCACGTCGAGCTCGAGGGAGGTGTGCGTGGGGGCGTACTCCACGCCTGCGGGGTGTATCTGCGCCGACGGATCGAACCCCGTCGTGACCACGCTGTCCCCAGCGACCGAGCAACGGCGCAAAAGCTCTTTGCCCCACTTGTCGTCTATGCAGATAACGCGCTTTGCGGGATAGTCCTCGGAGAACAGGCGCGCCTTCGCTTCGAAGTACGCTTCGAACGTGTGATGGTAGTCGAGGTGATCCTGCGTGAGGTTGGAGAACGCCGTGACGGCGAACCGTGTGCCCCACGTCCGCTCCAAATCGAGCGCATGCGAGCTCACCTCCATGGCCACCGTGTCGCAACGCGCATCGCGCATGCGGGCGAGCAACCGCTGCAGGTCGGGCGATTCGGGCGTGGTGTGCTCCGAGCCCTCCAAAGCGTCTCCGATCCGGATGCCCACCGTGCCGACGACACCCGTGCGCTTGCCCGCCACGCGCGCGATATGCTCCACAAGGTAGGTGGTGGTGGTCTTCCCATTCGTTCCAGTAACGCCTACGAGCGCGAGATCCTTCGACGGGTGGTCGTAGAAGTTCGCGGCGGCTGCGGCCATGGCCTTGCGCGTGTCTTTCACCACGACCTCGGTCACGTCGGTGGCGTCGGCCAGGTACACTTTGCGCTCAACCACGAGCACTTTCGCCCCACGGTCGATAGCGTCCTGCGCGAACGAATGACCGTCGGTCGTGAAGCCCACGATGCAGAAAAACGCGTCGCCTGGTCGCACCTGATCGCTGCGGTAGGCGATTCCGCTCACCTCGTCGTCGGCATTTCCGATGATGGTGCAGTCGACGCCCGCGAACAGTTCCGTGCAGGTCTTACCCATGGCGACTCCCTCATTCCGGATAGATGTCGAAACGGTCGATGGCTGCTGTCATTATATCCTTAAACATTGGCGTGACCACGTTGTCGATGGGAACCTCGTTCGCACCCACAAAACAAACCAATTGGCTTGAAGAGTCGGCAAGGAAACCGGTGAAGGCCAGATTGTACACCCCTTTTCGATAACCGCCGTTCTCTTCGTCGTAGATCTCGGCCGTCGAGGTCTTGCCGGCCACGTTGAAGCCCTCGATGGCAGCGGCCTTGCCCGTACCGTCGGTCACCACCGTTTCGAGCATGCTCGTCATCTCGTCGATCGCATCCTTGTTCTCTATGACGTCCTCCGTGGCATACTCGGGCGTCTCGCCGCTTTGGGGTTTCGAGACGAGGAAGTGAGGCGTGCATTCCACTCCGTCATTCACGAGCGCGCCGTAGAAGCGCGTGATCTGAAGCGGCGTGAGCGAGACGCCTTGGCCGAAGCTCACGTTGTAGGCCTGAACAGTGCTCCACTGGTCCAAGTCCGAAAGCAAGCCCAAAATATCGGTTCCCTCTTCGCCTTCGCCCGGAAAATCGACGCCCGTCTTCTCGTGCAAGTTGTACGCGAGGATGTGGTTGTACAGCTCCTCGAAGCCCATCTTCTCGGTGGCCAGGGAGATGCCCACGTTCGACGATTGGTCGAGGATCTGACGCAGCGTGAACGTCGCATCGCCGCGCTCGTGCGCGTCGGAGATGGTGTAGCCGTCGGCGGTGATGCTTGCCGGGCAGAACAGCATGTCGTCGGGTCCCATCGTCCCGGTTTCAAGGATGGCCATCGTGGAGACCGATTTGAAGATGGAGCCGGGTTCGAACAAGTCGGTCACGCACTTGAGCCTGGGGGCGTCGTCCTCCATCTGCGTCCTGTCCGTTGGATCGAGCAGGGGAAGCGAAGCCGCCGCGTAGATTTCGCCCGTGCCGCCATCCATGACAATCGCGCTGCCGCCATTGGCCGTGAGGTTCTCCTGATCGGCTTCCAGCCGCTCCTCTACGGTCTGCTGTAGCTCTATATCGATGGAGATGACGATGTCCTCGCCATCAACAGCCTCTTTCGACTCTCGCTTGCCTCCGGGAATGGGCGTGCCGTCGGTAGCGCGCTCCTCGCGCGTGTAGCCGGCCTCGCCCGAAAGCACGTCGTCGTAGTACAGCTCGAGCCCGGTTGCGCCCACGTAGTACTCTCGGTTGTTCTCCGCATCTACTTCCAGGTTGCACAAGCCGATGACCTGGCCGCCCACGCGGCCGTTGGGGTATTCGCGCCGCCATTCCGTCTTGTAGCGGATGCCGAAGTCCATGCCCTCGCGCTCGCCGCCTTCTGCCGACAGCTCGGCCGTGCGCTTGCGCAAACGCTCGCCCACCTCCACGTCGGCCTGCTTCTTCACAAGCGCATAGCGCGTGTTCGCCATGGTCGCCGCCTCAAGGTAGTCCGACTTCTTGCCGCCGAGCACCTCGGCAAGCACCTCTGCCGTAACGTTCGCGTCGTCCACCTCCGCAGGGTCGACATAGATAGTGGTCGATTCCACGGAAGTCGCCAGCACCACGCCGTTGCGGTCGTAGATGGTGCCGCGACGCGGCTCGACCCAATCGTAGGCCATGCGCGCGTCTTCGGCCTGCGCGGCAAGAGCCGGCGCAGCGACCACTTGCAAATACCCTAGGCGCAACGCGAGCAGCGCCGCAACGACGATGAAAGCGAGCACGGGGAGAAACGGACGGCTGGAATTGGGATTGGGCGCGGCCACGAAGGAGTCGGCCGTCACGCGATTCGACCAAGAGAAGCCCGCGGAGCGACCGCGACGGGCCGCGCCGGATCGCGAGGCGCGGCCTTGCGCAGGGCGGGCTGCGGAGCAGCGACCCCCGCGACCGCGGGCGGGACGTGCGCCCCTCTGCTTGTGACCCTTGTCGACCACGGCACCTACGCCTCGGGGTCGAACGCGTTCGCCACGCTCTGCGAAAGAGACAGCGCACCCGCTTCGTCGGTGGCGACGACATCCTTTTCGAGGTCGATGACACCGGCCGACCCAGGCGCAGCCATGCCCAGCTTGCCAGCGTGCTGCTTGACCTTTGTCGGGTTGGACAGCGCGCTTTGAGACACCTCGAGCTCAGCGCCCCGGGAGCGGGCATCGTCGATCTGCTGAGACAGATCGTTGGCTTGCATGGTGGCCGACAGCGTCGCCGACGTCAAGCCGATGCGGGCGAACGCCACAAGCGCCACTGCCACGAACACGACGGCGGCCAGCTTCGCGAGAAACACGACGCCTGGAGAGAGGGTCGGGGCCTGGGTGCGCGAGCCACGGCCGGGAACGACGCTGATGCGCTCGCGCGGAGCGCGTTCGAAAGAGCGTTCGGGATACTGCGAGTACGCCGGCTGTGCGCTCATGGCCAACCCCCTTTCTTCGTATCGGATGCGTGCGGCGGTCGTGTGCGATGCGGTTCTGTTCTCTTGCGCGCCGAAGGCGGCCAGGCCGCTCAGCGCTTCTGCGCGACGCGCAGCTTGGCGCTGCGCGCGCGGGGGTTGCGTTCGATCTCCTCCGCGCTCGGAAGGATCGGTTTTCTCGTGACGATGTCGAGCACCGGCTGTTTCCCGCACGAGCACACCGGCAGATCCGGCGGGCAGGTGCAGCGGTTCGCGCACCGCGCGAACGTCTCCTTGACGATGCGATCCTCAAGCGAGTGGTAGCTGATCACCACGAGCCTGCCGCCGGGATTGAGCCAGCGCACGGCCGCGTCGAGCCCCCGTTTGAGCACATCCAACTCACCGTTCACTTCGATGCGCAGCGCCTGGAACGTGCGCTTCGCCGGATGGCCTCCCGCCCGACGAGCCGAAGCGGGGATGGCGGCCTTGACGATGTCCACGAGCTGCGCGCTCGTTTCGATGGGAGCGCTCTGACGGGCACGCACCACAAAATCGGCGATGCGGCTTGCCCACCTCTCGTCCGAGTAGGCGCGGATGATCCGAGCGAGATCTGCTGCGGTATAGGTGTTGAGGATCTCTGCTGCGGTGAGGGATTGTCTACCCGGATCCATCCGCATATCAAGAGGCCCGTCCTCTTTGAAGGAGAAGCCCCGAGACGGCGTGTCTATCTGCACCGAGGACACCCCGAGATCGAACAGGACCGCATCGACGCCGGGAACCTCGGCGCCGAGAAGCGCCTCGTCCATGTCTCCGAAGTTGCCGCGCACCAGCTCGATGCGCGGGCTCGCGTCCTTCGGCAGCGTCCCGAGTTTGCGACGGGCGGCGGCAAGCGCCACCTCGTCCTGATCGATGCCGATGAGCGTGCCCGCGCCTCCAAGGCGCTTGGCGGCTTCGAAAGAATGCCCTGCCCCGCCGAGCGTGGCGTCCACGAACGTGTGCTGGGTTTGAAGGTTCAAGTGCTCGAGGCACTCGGCGAGCAGGACTGGTATGTGCCGGTATTCGCTTGTCACAGCGCTCACGCCTTACGACTTTTTGAAGAGAAGGCCGAGATCGACTTCTTCGTCTTGCTCGTCGTAGCGCTTCGCGTCCCAGACCTCGAAATAACCCGTGTTGCCCACGACGACGACGTCCTTGCCGATGCCGACGGAGGCGCGCTGCTCTGCAGAGAGCATGATGCGGCCCGCCGCGTCGATGGACACGTCCACCGCGCGCGACTTGAGCTTGCGGCGCAGCTTGACGTGCAGGTCGTTCGACGAATCGAACTTCCCAAACGCGTCCTCGAAAACGCCCGCCACCCACGCGTTGAAGCCGTCGGGCTCGAACACGTAGAGGCACTCGTCGTCGGGATGACGGGTTACCACCAGGTCCGTCGAAAGCACCTTGCGAAACGACGCGGGAAGAGACATGCGGCCTTTCGCGTCCACCTTGTGGCGGTACGCCCCGTTCAGATCGACAACCTTGTTGACGTCTTCCGCCATGCCTCCCTTTCCGCCGTCGTACGCGCGGCCTTTCGGTGTTTGGAATTCTATCCCACTTTGCCCCACTTCGCAACAAATATTGGGCATTTGGCCAGTTTTTAAGCATTTCGAAACCCACCATTCGCCCACTTGTCAACTTAGCCCGCCCCGCCTCGAACAAGCCTCATCCACATGTAGGCCGGCAGCGCGGAAAGGCACACAAGATATGGGCCGCTTGGCTGCCGGTGGGATGAAGTGGGAGAGTTGTGCGGAATCTGTGGCACCGGCAAAGCGAGTGGCACGACGCGACAGGGAGGCAACCGGCTGCAGAGAAGCGGGATGGGCTAGGAAGGCGGAGGCGCGGCAATCGGAAAGCCAGCTGCGAGGGACGGCGGAGAATCGCCCGCGAGAGGGGTAGCCGGGGCGGCATATCGCGCCTTGGGCAGGACGGACGCCCCGCATCGGACGACACGGCGAGAAGCAAAGCGACGCGCAACGACCGGGTTTTCCAGTATCCGGACTGCGCCTTCTCCCAGCATCCGGGCCGCGCTCCCCTCTTTGCACGCAGCGAAATAGCCTGCCCGCCGGCCCTCGCGCATCGGATACTTGCGAAGGCTCAATGCGGGTCCGTTTCGCCTTCATGCCAAGAAACCGCCTCTTTTTGGCCACGGAACCCCGCTCTGACGCGAAATCCGGCTTCCCTTGTCAAAAAAGATGCGATGCGCGACAAAACCCCAGGTCGGAAAAATCGGCATAGGCCTGAGCGCCCCGAAGCGTGCCAAAACGGGCTTTCGCGGCCAAAATACCGGATATTCTAACAAGGAGAGGGGCGCCGATCGGAAAAACGGGGCACGAAACGAAGCCGGTCGGCGCAGTGGAGAGGGGGAGTCCCGCCCGTTACGGCCGTTCCGCTTCGGGGGGCGGGCAGGCGCGGGCTCTCGGATGGGCACTCAGGTACTCCTCGCGCAGATGCGCACGACCCACATGGGTGTACACCTGCGTGGTGGAGATGTCGGCATGTCCAAGGATTTCCTGGATGACGCGCAGGTCTGCCCCGCCCTCCAGCATATGGGTTGCGAACGAGTGCCGCAGCGTGTGCGGGTGCAGGTTCGCAACGCCGATCGAGCGTCCTGCCTCTGCCACAACGGCATGGACGCTCTGGCGCGAAAGACGACCGCCGCGCGCGTTGAGGAACACGGCCGACACGGGCTTCGCGCATGGGCGCACGAGCTCGGGTCGCCCTTCGGCTAGGTACTCCGCCAACGCCTGCAAGGCGGCGCCCGATATAGGCGCGATGCGCTCCTTGCCGCCTTTGCCAACAACGCGCAGGTACCCTTCGTCGAGCGCAGCGTCGGGCACGTCGAGGCCCGTGCACTCGCTCGCGCGCAAGCCGCACCCGTAAAGCACCTCGAGGAGGGCGCGGTTGCGCAAGGGGATCGGAGCGCGCTCGACGGGAGAGGACAGCAAGTCGTCCATCTGGGACACGCTCAGCACGTCGGGCAGACGCTCGGGAGCCTTCGGCAGCTGCAGCGTGACGGCAGGGCTGTGCCGCACGAAGCCCTCGCGCACAAGGAACCGGTACAGCCCCTTGATCGCCGAGACGCGCCTGTCGATGCTCGAAGCCGCATAGCCTCTCTCGATAAGATCGGCCTCGTAGTCCACCACCGTCTCGCGATCGACGTCCGCCAGACGCGCGACGCCGCGCCCGTCGAGGAAGGAGGAGAAGTCGGCGAGATCGACCCTGTAAGCCTGCGCGGTCAGCGGCGAGCATCCGCGCTCGATGCGCAGATGAACCAGGTACTCGCGGACCATGTCCTCGTCCTGCACGCGATCCTCCCTCCTCCCGCCCGGATGACGACGCGCAGATCGCGTTCCGGGCTACGGGCTACGGGCTACGGGCTACGCCCACAGGATAGCAGTCGGCCTGCCTTCCAGACAAATTCACATGCCGGAAACATCGCTTCGCGCCAAGGTAGGCTATAATCGTCGCGTGCGACGAGAGCGCCGAAGGGCGCCGCGCGCACCGCCGCCATCCCCAGAAAGGAGCGCCGCCATCCCATGCGCAACGGATTCGACAACGACAAGTACATCGCACTGCAAGCCGAGCACATCCGCAGCCGCATCGAGCAGTTCGGAGGGAAGCTCTACCTGGAATTCGGCGGCAAGCTGTTCGACGACTACCATGCCGCTCGCGTGCTGCCCGGTTTCGAGCCCGACTCCAAGATCCGCATGCTCAAAAGCCTCGCGGACGACGTGGAGATCATCATCGCCATCAACGCGAACGACATCGAGAAGAGCAAAGTGCGCGGAGACTTGGGGATCACCTACGACGAGGACGTGCTGCGCCTCATGGACATCTTCCGCACCATGGGCTTCGCCACAAGCGGCGTCGTGATCACCCACTACGCGAACCAGCCCTCGGCCGGCGCGTTCCGCAAGCGCCTCGACAGCCTGGGGATCAAAAGCTACCTGCACTACCCCATCGCCGGCTACCCCTACGACATCGACCACATCGTAAGCGACGAAGGCTACGGCAGAAACGAGTACGTCGAGACAACGCGCCCGCTCGTCGTGGTGACCGCCCCCGGCCCCGGCTCGGGCAAGATGGCCACGTGCCTGTCGCAGCTCTACCACGAGCACACACGCGGCGTCGAGGCCGGCTATGCAAAGTACGAGACGTTCCCCGTGTGGAACCTGCCGCTCAAGCATCCCGTGAACATCGCGTACGAGGCGGCCACGGTCGATCTCGACGACGCAAACACCATCGACCCGTTCCATCTTGAAGCCTACGGCGAGACGACGGTGAACTACAACCGCGATGTGGAGATATTCCCCGTGCTCAAGGCCATGCTGGAGAGCATTTCGGGCGAAAGCCCCTACCAGTCGCCCACCGACATGGGCGTGAACATGGCCGGCAACGCCATCGTGGACGACGACGCCGTGCGCGACGCCGCCAAGATGGAGATCGTGCGCCGCTACTTCCAAACCGCAGTGGAGGTGAAACGCACCGGAATCGGCCACGAGAGGCTGGAGAGGCTCGAGCTGTTGATGAACCAGGCGGGCGTGAACGCGAGCCTCTCTCCTGCGCGTTCGGCGGCGCTGCTGAAGGAGGAGACGACCGGCGGCCCGGCCGGCGCCATGGTGCTGCCCGACGGCTCGGTGGTGACGGGCAAGACCTCCGCGCTTCTGGGCGCGGCGTCGTCGCTGCTCATGAACGCGCTCAAGGGCGTGGCGGGCGTCGATGACGACAAAGACGTGTTGAGCGACGAGGCCATCACCCCCATCTGCCGCCTCAAGACCCAGCAGCTGCGCAGCCGCAACCCCCGTTTGCACTCGGACGAGACGCTCATCGCGCTGTCCATCAGCTCGGCCACCGACGAGGCCGCCGCGAAGCTCATCGAGCACGTGGAGGACCTGCGCGGCTGCGACGCGTTCTTCAGCGTGATCCTGTCGGCCACCGACGAGAAGCTCTACCGCACGCTCGGCATCAACGTGTGCTGCGAGCCGAAGTACGAGCAGCACCGCTACTACCATAAGTAAGCGCGTCCCCGCTCTTCCCGTCCCCTCCCTGTCCGCTTGCGACGGTTCCGGCGGGCGGGAAGGGCCTGCCGGCGCGGCACCGCCGCCGAGCCGGCAGGCCCCCAACGCGGCGGCTTCCAAAAGGCTGCTCAGCCGAGCCTGCGGGCCGGCTCGGCGGCGCTCATCGCCTCCACGAGCTCGGCCTTGCCCGAAACGCCCATCTTGCGGTAGAGGTTGCGCACGTGGGTCTTCACCGTGTCGCGGGACACGTACAACTCGCGAGCGATCTCGGGCTGGGTGCGCCCCTCCACGATGAGCAAGAGCATGTCCTCCTCCCGCCGCGTGAGGCCGTAGGCGCGGGCGGCGCGGACGCAGCGCGTCTGCGGCGACGACTCGCTTTCGCGATAGCGCTCCACGAGCGCGCGCAGCTTTTCGACCGCGCGCGCCTCGGCCGCCTCGGCCGCGCGCCACGTGCGTCCGAGCACTGCCCCGACCGCAAGCGACCCCGCGCAGAACGCGACTGCGAACAGGGCCGCCGCCGCGTCCCCCTGCGCCTCGCCGAGCGCGAGACTGCCAACGACCGCGCCCGCGAACGCGACGAGGCGGTACAGCGCGAGGAGCGTGTCGGAGCGGGCGGGCTCATCGAAGTACGACGCGCGCACGACGGAGGCGCACGCCGCCGCGAACGGCAGGGCCACGCCGACGAGCACGATCCCCCTTGTCGCCAGCAAGGTGAGCTCCGTCATGTCCGCCTCCTCGTCATCGACCGCTCCCGAACGTTTCGTCAGAGGAAACCATAGCACGCGAGGCGGCAAAGCGCAGGGGTGAAATAATTCACCGTTGCCGCGAACCGGCAAGCGATGCTAGCTTCGAACGCGCAAGGGGCGCACCGCCGCCCGCGTCTCTCACGATTGGAGCCCTCATGAGGATCGACCGGAAAACCCGCATCGTCGCCGGAACCATCTGTCTGATCGCCGCCTCGCTCGTCATGGGGTGGTTCGCCGGACGCTACGTTCCGGGAGAGCCGGCCATGCCGACCGCCGATGCGCGTGAAGTGCTTGCGGCAGGAAGCGGCCGCGCCACCGAAAGCGTGATCGACTTCGAACCGGGAACGACGATGGAGCTGCCCGCGCTGCTGCAAGGACGCGCGCACGAGCTGAGCGACGCCGCCCAAGACGATCTGCCCGAGCGAGCGATCGGAAGCTTCGAGCGCATGGGGCTGTGGGAGCGCACGACGCCCCGCCTCGACGTAACGGCGACACAGGTCCGCATAGCGTCGGTCGCGTCGTTCGGGGAGCTCAATCCCCCTTACTACAGTTGGGACAAGATCCCCTCCGACGGCAAGATGGTCCTCGTCACCGTCTCGATCGCCAACGCCTCGGACGAGCACTACGAAGCCTGGTGGGCCACCTTGCCCA
The DNA here is from genome assembly GCF_002159915.1 of Gordonibacter sp. An230. Lineage (GTDB taxonomy): Bacteria > Actinomycetota > Coriobacteriia > Coriobacteriales > Eggerthellaceae > Rubneribacter. Next base: position 73,385 of record NZ_NFJP01000013.1, on the reverse strand, counting down.
CGTTCACGCTGTGGAGCGGCCTTCTCGCGGCAGACGACGAGATGGGCGCGGGGATCGCGCTCGACGCAGAGGCGTTCTCGCTTCTGAATCCCAGCGAGGGCGAGCAGGATATCTCGGTCGACCTCGCTCCCGGCGAGACGCAAGAGATCGTGCTGCCGTTTCGCCTCGTGAGCGGCGCGCTCGCCGATCCGTCCGCGCTCGACGACGCGAAAGCATCGGACTTCGCCCTGCAGACGTCCGACTACGCGGCGAACGCCACGTACCGCCTGTGGCTATAGGCGACACCCGCGCGAGGAAAGCCGGACGGAGCCGTCCGACGCGGAGATTCCGGCGGCATCCACGAGCCTTCGCCGAGCGCGCCGCCCGGCCGGGACCGGTCCCGACCGGGCGGCGCCTAGCTCCGAGCCAGCGGCGACCGGCCCGCATCATCGTGCTCGAAGAACACCTTCGACACGCGCTCGTAGAAGCCCTCCCCCCGGTAGCGCAAAAGCACGGTGGGCGCCGCGCCGCGGCTCACGTAGACGCGGCGCACCGGCCGATCGAACGAAAGCGGCTCGCCGTCGACGAAGAGCGTCGCCTCGCGCGCGTCGGCGTTCTTCGACAGATCCATCTCCACCACGTCGCTGCCAGCCGTGACGATGGCGCGCGAATGCAGCGTGTGCGGCGCGAGCGGCACCGCCACGAGCCCCGTGAAGCCGGGGGCCACAAGCGGCCCGCCCGCCGACAGCGCGTAGGCGGTCGAACCGGTGGCCGTGGCCACCACAAGGCCGTCGCCGCGCATCTCGGCGATGAGCGCGCCCGAGATGCTCAAACCGAAGTCGATGACGCGCCCGTTCGCGCCGCGCGTAACAGCCAGCTCGTTGAGCGCGAAGAACCCCCGCTCTCCCCCATCGTCGGAGCCGTCGGACGCGTCGCGCGCACCGCTTTCGACCCGCCCGTCGAATACGGGCTCTTCATCGGCCCCGTCGGCCCAGGGATCGGACTCCCCCTCGCACACCACGTCGATGCGCAGGTTCGTCCTCCGCTCGGCCACGACGTCTCCCGATAGGGCCGCCGCGACGACGGCGACCGCCCCCTCTTCGCTCGAATTCGCCAAAAATCCGAGATGACCGAAGTTGATGCCGAGGATGGGCACTCCGGACGTCCCGATTCGATGCGCCGTGCGCAGGATGGTTCCGTCGCCGCCCAGCACCACCGCCATGCTCGCGCCCGCCGCGAGGGCGGCGTCGAAGCGCTCGCGACCGTCACGATCCGAAAGTTCGGAGGAATTCACGAGCGCGCATTCCATACCCTGCGAGGAAACGTAAGCGGCGAGCAGCAACGACGCGTCCACAGCCTGCGAGTTGGAGTTATTGCGTACGATGAGGATATGCATGAGGGTCCTCTTTCCGAGTTTGCTATGATGGGCCATTATATCCGATGCCCAGAAAGCGTCCTTTCATGTCCGACAAGCTCGCACGAGCTCGACATATGCGCGCAAACGTCCCGGATCCCGCGCGCACCGCGACAACACCCGGCCGCCTCGGGGCGTCACACGCTCGCGCGGCCGACCCCGGCTCGACGTCCGAGATCTTCGTCGGCGGGCGTCACGCAGGCCTCGACCGCACCGTCATCGCTGCGGCAGTCGCTCAGCACGTCGTCCCAAGACCCGAGCCGCCGCTCGATCCCGCGAGCGCGAAGGCGCGCCTGAAGGCTGCTCCCCCGGGCGAGACGTCCGAGATATGCATCGGAGGACGCCACGCAGGATGCGACCGGACGACGCCCCAACGCGACCCCTTCGAGCCATCCACCCCCGAGCCGCTCACGACACAGGCCCGGACCGCGCGCTCCGAGTCGACCGGCGCCTTCTTCGTCGGCGGCCGACACGCAGGCCCCGACCGCACCGAGCGCAGCGACAGCGCCGGATTCGGAGCTGGCGCCAAACCGTCGCCGACGGCGGCCCCCGAGCCCGAGAACGCCGCGGCCGCCGTCGGCGCGTCGGCCGCCCTCGTGAGCGTGTGCGTGATGATCTCGCGCATCACAGGCTTTGCCCGCACGTGGGCGATGGCCTTCGCGCTGGGTTCGACGCTGCTCTCCAGCTCCTACCAGGTGGCGAACACCCTGCCCAACCAGCTCTACGAGCTGGTGGTGGGCGGGATGCTCGTGACGGCGTTTCTGCCGGTGTACCTGTCGGTGAAGAAGAAGCTGGGGCAGCGCGCCTCCAACGAATACGCCTCGAACCTGCTCACCATCGTGGTCGTGCTCCTCGGCGTCGTCTCGGCGCTGTGCATGCTGTTCCCCTCGGCCATCATCTACACGCAAAGCTTCTACTCCGACCAGGCCGAGATGGCCACGGCCACGCTGCTGTTCCAGTTCTTCGCCGTCCAAGTGGTGTTCTACGGCGCGAGCGCCGTCCTGCAGGGCCTGCTGAACGCGAACCGCGACTACCTGTGGTCGGCCATCGCGCCCGTGGCGAACAACGTCATCGTCATCGCCACGTTCGCCCTCTACGCATTCGTGGCGCCGCACGACCCGCAGCTCGCGCTCTACCTCATCGCGGTGGGCAACCCGCTCGGCGTGTTCGCCCAGCTCGTCATTCAGATGCCCGCGCTCAGGCGCAACGGCATCCGCTTGCGCCCGCGCCTGAACCTGCGCGACCCCGCCCTGCGCGAGACGCTGTCCATCGGCGCGCCCACCGTGCTGGTGATGATCTGCTCGTTCGCCGTGGTGTCGGTGCAGACGGCCGCCTCGTACAGCTTCTCCGAGAGCGGGCCGTCGGTCCTGGCCTACGCGCGCCTGTGGTTCACGCTGCCCTACGCGTTTCTGGCGGTGCCCATCACCACCACCATGTTCACCGAGCTGGCCGAGATGCAAGCCGAGGGGAACACGCAGGGCGTGAAGCGCGGCATCGTGAGCGGCACGAACCAGATACTCTTTTTCATGGTGCCCTTCGCCCTGTACCTCATGGTGTTCGCCATGCCGCTCGTCACGCTGTACCATGCGGGCGCGTTCACGATGGAAAGCGTCGGCGCCATCGCCGACTATCTGGCCGTTTTGGCCGTGGCGCTGCCGTTCTACGGCGTGAACACCTACCTGCAGAAGGTGTATTCCAGCGTTCGGAAGATGGGCGTGTTCGCTGGATTCAATTTCGTGGCCGGTGGCGTGCAGATCGGCCTCACGATGCTGGCCGCCTCGGGCGCGATCGACCTGCCGTTCGAGGCCATCGCCGTGGCAGAGGCGGCATTCTACGCGGTGGCCGACGCGTGCCTGTTCGCCTACCTGCGCCACCACCTCGGCGCATTCGGGCTGCGCTCCACGGCGCGCACGCTGGCATGCTCGCTCGCCCTCGGCGGGCTGGGAGCGGCGGTGGGCGCGGGCGTGCTGTTCGCGCTGCAAACGTGGGCGGCCCCGCTATCGGGCTCCATCCCCCAGGCGCTCGCCTACGTGGCAGCCGGCGGCCTCGCATCGCTCTTCGTCACGTTCGGCCTCGCCCTCAAGCTGCGCGTGCCGGAGGCGGCGTTCCTCGCCAACATCGCCGACAAGGTGAAGGGGAAGCTAGGCCGCTGACCGCATTCCGACCTCGCTCGCAAGCCGCCCGCTGCCGACCTGCGCTTTCCCCGCCTGAGCAAATCCCATGCCGACGAAAGCGCGCCGATGGGGCGCGGCGTGGGAAATCTTCCACAAAGCCCCGCGCTGCACGGGAATCGGTCCCTTCGCAAAACAGCAATCGGCAATCAGCGCGAGCCCGGGCACCGAGCCAGGGGGGCATGCAGACGGGCGACCTAGATTCGCTAAACCGTCTCCATCGACCCCGGTCGAGCAGAACGGCCTCGCGCCGCCTCCGCTCCAACGCCGAAATCGCCCCCCCTGGTTAAACCAGGATCGGCATGAGCCAGCATCTGCCGAAACTCGGATCGTCCCGTTGTGACCAGGCGGCGCGGAAACCCCGTCGGACGAAAGAACCCTCCGCTCCGCCTACGGGGCTTTGCGAAGCGATCTAACGCGGTCTGCATCAATTGGCGATTCGTTAGCGATGCCGCTCATTCTGTTGAAAATTGTCGTTTGGTAAACGGTTTTGCCTCCCTCGACGGCATCCTGAATACCGTTGAGACCGAGAGGGCTGACGCCGCTGGGCCTTTTCCTCCGCCCTCCCCCCTTCCCATCCCCAAAACCCTCCAAACCGTTCACCAAACGAAAATTCTTTACCACATAGGCGCACCTTCCGCATGCGAAGCCCTTCCCCGAAACGCCCATCGTCTATTCCGCCCTCCACCTTTACGTCCACGATCACTCCACCCCAGCCTTCGCCGAGCGTGAGAAAAAAGGCGACTCGTTGGATGATCGGATATAATAACGCGTCCACCAGCGATTGAAAGGATACTCATGGATGCGCTTACATGGGCAGAGGATGCGGCGCTTGCGCTCGAGCGCGAGTTCGGCGACCGCCTCTCGTTCGTCGGCCTTCAAGGCAGCAGGGCGCGGGGCGAGGCTCGCGAGGACAGCGACATCGACCTCGTCGTGCTGCTCGACGGCATCACCGCAGACGACCTTGGCCGCTGCCGAGCCGTCATTCAGAAGATGCCCCGAAAAGAACTCGCCTGCGGCTTCGTCGGATCCACGCGGGCCATCGCCTCATGGCCCCGCCACGAACTCTTCCAATTCGCCCACGACACACGCCCCGTCCACGGAGATCTCAGCTCCATCATAGACGCGCGCTTCGTCCCCGACGACGCCCTTTGCGCAGCCCGCATCGGCGCGTCGGGAATCTACCATGCGCTCTGCCACACCCGCGTCTTCGGCGACGACGAGCAGACCATCTTGGAACCGCTCTTCAAACAAGCGTTCTTCGTGCTTCAGGCGCTTCAATTCGCACGCACGGGACGCTATCCCGAAACGAAGCGCGACCTCGCAAAGCACCTTGCCGGAGAAGAGGCGCTCATCCTCGAGGTCGGACGGGATTGGGAGGCGCATCGCCCCGCAGGTGTCAAAGGGGCAGAAAAGCTGACCGACCTGCTGCTTCGCTGGTCGGAGAGCGTCATGGCCTCGACAAGCCCCTCGAACCCTGAACGAGAGCGCCCCTCTACCCTCAAGCCCTTCGAAGCGCCTCCGACTCCGCAAGCGCACGTTCGTCATCCCAGTTTCCCCGGATGACGGCACCGCAAAACGCCACCGGATCCGAGCACTGCCCGCCTGAGATCGTCTTCCCTTCGAAGGCTTTCGATGTCGTATGAGGGGCCTCTTCGTTTCAAGCATGTTGCGATCATCCTCGCGCACCTTCGAAACGCCGCAGGATCGAAGAGCTGGTCGCGCGTCATGGTGAACACCGTCACCCCTCCTTCGGCCAAGGCGTTTCTTCGCCGTGCATCGCGCGCGATGCGTTCGGGACCGGTATGGTAGCGGTCGCTGTCGTACTCGACGGCCACGCGCATGCGCGGCCAATAGAGGTCGCACTCCACATGATCTCTGCCCAACTGGCTGCGCGCGGCTTTCGCCAAAGGAACACGCTCGTTGAGACGAGCATGCGCGAACCCCTGCCCACCGAGCGATCTCGGCAAACATAGGAGCAAAGCTTGGGCCGTCTCCATCGGCGAGCGGGAGCGCGGCATCACGTACGACAACGCACGACGGGCGAGCTTGACCCCATGCATTCCCCGAGCCGCGCGAACCGCCCTGCCCAAGCGAACGGGCGTCGTCAGCGGCTCACGCACTGTGAATCCCTCGTCCTCGTCAGACGGGGCGTAGAAACCGCACAACTCGCATCCGACGCCTATGAGCTCCGCGAGCGAAAGCTGCGACGCCAACGCCACAAAGCACCATTCGGGAGAGGTGACCGCAACGTCCCTCGAGACCCGATAGAGCGCACCACGAGGAAGGGAGGGGGATTTGTGATAAACGACTTTCTCCGGATCACGCGAAGTCGCCGCATAGGGAGAGAGAAGATGGATCGGGGAAGACACGATCCCGTGCTCGAAAGGCGCAAGCGCGCATGCAGCCCTCACCCCGACAAAGTCCCCGCCACGTGCAGAGACGGAGCGAGGGAGAAACTCCACCGAACGCCAGTACTCGAGCGCCGATATGTGACTGATCACAGCGAGCATTTCCGCAGTTTAACATGGTCGAATCCAAGTAATCGCCAGACTTTTCCCCGCGCCAGATCCATGCAAGCTTCGCACTAGAACCGCGCAAGATCCGTTTTAGATCCGTGCAAAGTTTTTTAAGAGCCCGCACTCAATTCGCTCCGCGCAAGGCCCATCCCCCTCCGCAGTCGATATCGCAGCCGATTTTCGCTTTCCCGCCGAGCCGTTGTCAATGCACGCCCTTCCCCTTCACGCGACGCTCCGCCGCCCTCCGAAAGACTGCGACCGACGCGGCGAGCTTTCAGTACCTTCCGTCCGTCGATCCAAATTGCGAACAGGGATCGCTTCCGAGCAAGAGGAGGGCAGCGCGACGGTCGCATCGGACCTGCCCATCAGGAGCTTTTCCGTATCTACGCCAAAGCGCCATTGGCACAGTCGAGGTCAATCCACTGCGCAGAACCCGGACTTCGGCATGAAAAAGCGCCTTCGTCCAAGGTGAAGGCCTTTCCAATCGCTTGACTGAAAAGGATCCCATCCAAATTCCAAAGAACATAGATTCATGCCGACGCCGACTTGACAGAGCGTTTCCCTTTCTGGCACATTTTTCACGTTTGGTGAACGGTTTTTCACGCCGCGGTCAAAGAAAGCAACGCTAGACCACGGCAAAGTCCCTGAAACGCGGCCCTCCGGAATAGCTCGAGCGCCCGAACGGAGCGAAAGCGTTCACCAAACGAAAAAAGTGATCGCGAAAACGAAACTTTCCACCAACCCATCTCCGATGCGCTTCCAGCCTCACCGCGCAAAACGCAATTCCTACGAGGCTGCCCCTCTCTCTATCACGCAGCCGCCTCAGCCCCACGCGGGAAGCCCTCATTCAGATCGCCACCTCGATCCTGTCGGCCATCGCCCCCCCCCTTGCATTGCGTTTCAGCGCTCCAGCCGCCAACCCGAGCAATCGCAAGCGAAACGAGATCACGGCCGATCGTCCCCTGCTTTCCCCGTCGGCCTGTCGGCACCGTATCGGCTCCCTCCTTCGCGCACCAGCGCAAACCGATCGCAACCCGGGAAGCCGAAGGGCGAGTACCAGCGAGCCCTGCCCCTTCTCCGAAGAAACCAAACGGGGCCGACGCCCCCGGCGACAGCCCCGTTTTCAGCAAACCCGTTTGCACCCGCAGCGTGCTGCAGCGCGCCCCTACGCCACCTTCGTCTTCGGCGCCAGCTTCTCGCTGCTCTTCCCGAAGAACACCTCGTACCAGCACAGGAAGCAGTAGATGTTCCAGATGCGCATCATCTTGAGTTTGCCGCGACCCTCCACCGTGGAGAAGTCGGCCGACTTGTGATCGTCGAGCATTTGCACGAGGTAGTCCACGTTGAAGAACTCGTGCGCGGACTCGCTCGTGAACGCCTCCTTGATGCGATCGTAGTACAGGTCGGTCTGCAGCCACACGGTGAGGGGCGTGATGAACGGCTGCTTCGGCATGTTCGCCACCTTCTTCTGGAAGCCCAGCTTGCTCGCAGCCACACGCAGGGCGTATTTGGCGTGCTCGTCGTCGACGCGGCACGCGGTGGGCAGCTGCAGCGCCACGTCGAGCACCTTCTTGTCGAGGAACGGCACGCGCAGCTCCAGCGACTGCGACATGGACATCTTGTCGGCCTTCAGGCAGATGTCGAAGGGCATGTAGCTCACCATGTCCACGTACTGCGTCTGCGTGATGATGTCGATGTCCTGCTTCGCCGCCTCGTCGAAGTGCGGCTTGCACCACTCCCACGGCTTGCACGGACCGTCGTAGTCGCGCAGCACGTTCGGGATCTCGTCCCACATGTAGTTCATGCTCGCGCGCTGGTAGCTCTTCTCCGGCCCGCCCGAACCGCGCATGGCGAAGCGGCGCCCGTGGAACGGCGGCAGCTTCTCGGCCACGGCGCCCGCGGCGGCGCGCAGAGGGCGCGGCACCTTGAAGTACTTGCCGAACTCGAACTGGTCGTGGTAGATCCAGTACCCGCCGAACAGCTCGTCGGCGCCCTCGCCCGACTGCACCACCTTCACCTGCTCGCGCGCGAGACGGCTCACAAAGAACAGCGGGATGGCGGAAGGCGCGCCCAGCGGCTCGTCCATGTGGTACTGCTCGGTGGGCACGATGTCGAGGAACTCCTCGGCGCTCACCTTCACCTGCCAGTTCGGCAGGTTGGCCCACTTCGCGAACTCCTCGGCGTCCTCCAGCTCGTTCAGCTTGATCTCGAAGTCGGACTGCGCGGCGATCTCGGCCAGCTTGTCCTCGCAGCCGATGTCGTAGCCCACCGAGAACGTCTTGATGTCCGGCGCGTGCTGGCCCATGCAGTACGCGGCGAGCGAGCTGTCGATGCCGCCCGACAGGAAGCTGCCGATCTCCACGTCAGCGATCTCGTGCGCCGCCACCGACTCGTCGAACGCACCCACGATGACGTCGGCCCACTCGTCGAGCGACTTCGAGTCGTCGATCTTGTACGTGATCTTGTAGAAGCACTCGGTGCGCAGCTGGCCGCCCTCGAACACCATGAAGTGACCGGGCAGCAGCTTGTGCACGTCCTTGAACATGGTTTCGGAGTTGTTCATGTACTCGAAGCACAGATACTGCGGCAGCTGCTCGCGGTTGAGCTCCTTCTTGAACGCCGGGTGCGCCAAAAACGCCTTGATCTCGCTGCCGTAGATGAGGCGGTCGCCGTCGTGCTGGTAGTAGAACGGCTTGATGCCGAAGATGTCGCGGGCGCACACGAGCCGCTTCTTCGGCGCGTCCCAGATGGCGATGGCGAACATGCCGCGCAGGCGCTCGAACACGCCCTCGCCCCACGCCTCGTAGCCATGGACGATGGTCTCCGTGTCGCCGTTCGTCTTGAACCGGTAGCCCATCGCCTCGAGCTCGGCGCGCAGCTCCTGGAAGTTGTAGATCTCGCCGTTGAACGTGACGGTCACCGTGCCGTCGGTGTTCTGCATGGGCTGACGGGAGCCTTCGAGGTCGATGATGGACAGGCGGCGGAAGCCCATCGCGATGTCGTCGTCCACGAAGAAGCCCTCGTCGTCGGGCCCGCGGTGGGCGATGCGGTCGGCCATGTCCTTGATGACGGCCTGGTTGGTCTCCCGGTCGTAATCGACCGCGGTGAATCCCACGAATCCGCACATGTGGCTGGTTCTCCTTTGCATGCGTGCCAAGGCGCGCAGCGGCGCGGCACGGTTCGTCCGTATCCTTCGGTATGATACGCCACCACCGAGCAAACCCCAAGAAAGGCAACGGAAACCCCATCAGCCTTGCAGATGCGCGAAACCCGCCGGTGCATTCGGGCTACCCTGCTATTCAATCGCGCGCACCCTACCGCCAACCTTTCCACACGCTTCCAAAACTCAAACCGTAGCGGTAATATAAGCATCGCTGGCATAGATATAGCCGATTAGGATGACAGCCGTCAGGCCCGTTTCCGGCCAAGACGGCGAAAGGCCCATTCCATGAGCAACGAAGACAACATCACCCGCAACGACGTTCCGCAGGTTGAGGAGCTGAAGGTTGCCATCCTGGCCGAGCTCGGCAGCGGGCGGGCGCGTTCGTGCAAGGCCGTCGTGAAAGACGTCTCGTCCAGCCTGGGTCTCTCGGCAAAGCAGCGGGGTTATAAGATCAAGGGAAGCAAGACTACTTTGCTAGAGAACAGGTGCGAGAAAGCGCGGTCGGAGCTGAAGGCAGAGGGCCTGATAGAATACCCCTCACATGGCAAGATGAAACTTGTTCGCACCGCGGAAAGCGCCGGCGGAGGGCAAGGGGATGCTGCGGCGCGGAAAGGTGCGGACCGGGGCGCCGACCAGGCCACCGGCAAAGCCACCCCATCGGCCAAAGGCGAAGCCGCAACCACGGATGCCGAGCGCACCCAGGGCGAAGCCGGCCACAAGAACCCTGGTGACGCCCCACACAGAGCAAAGGGTATGGATGCGGAACCGGCAGACGAATCCGCACACGGAAAGGGCACAGCCGCTGCGGGAAAGCCCAAGCCAGCACCCAAGGCCCCTGCCCCAAGCGCAGCCTCGGGCACCGCGCCGGCAAAGCCAACCGGCTCTGCAGCCGTCTCGGCTGCAGCGGAAAGCACCTGGCTGAAGTACCGGAAGTACATCCCACTCGCACTGGTAGCGCTGGGGCTTGCCCTGTGCCTTGCGCAATGGGGGCTGCCAGGGGCGATCCTTGGAGGCGCAGGCCTCTTTCTAAGGGCGAAGGAGGCTGGCAAGGGCGCCTCAGGCAATCCAACGGCACCCAAGGCGACGCTTTGGGCAGGCGCCGCATCGATCCTGCTCGGGCTCGTCCTGGCGGTTGCCTCCTGCTCGGGGTCCTCCCCGAGCGCATCGTCGAGCCAAGACGGCGCCGCAAGCCCTCCCACGTCGATGCAGGAAGCACCCGAAAGCGCCAACGGCGTGCTCACCTTCAAGGTCGTCGGAACCGACTGGCCCGACAAGAGCATACCCGTGAAGGTGTCCATCGAGGGAAAAACCGCAGACGGGACGATCGTTTCCGACCAGCGGGAAGTCCTTGTGGGCACAACTTACGAGTACCCGTGCGATGCCGGCGACTATGCGATCTCCGTTACCGGGGAGTCCCTCGTCTGCAACGGCATCCCGTTCACAGCGAGCTCGCCTAAGTGCACCTTCGACGGCACCAAGGACAAGCTGCTCACGCTGGTATTGGTCAAAGACGAAAAGGCCCTCCTGGCCGCTCAGGAGGCAGAGAGGCAGAAGGAGGCGGAAGCGGCCGCCCAGGCAGAAGCGGAACGGCAGGCCGCTGAAGAAGCGGCAGCGGCGGCCGCTGCCGCAGCTGCTGTCTCCCAAGCCGAAAACGCCGCTGCATCCCAGAGCAGCCCCTCAAGCGGCGGGGAGTACATCGGAAACGTGAATACTCACAAGTTTCACCGCCCGACCTGCGGATCGCTTCCCGACGAGAAGAACCGAGCCTATCTATCGTCAAGGGATGAAGCCATCAACCTCGGGTATGTGCCTTGCAAAAAATGCAAGCCCTGACAATCGCGCTGGCGCTGGCAGGGAGATGAGGTCTTAGGTTCTGCGCACCGGCTACGAGCCAATTCGCCGCCGGTGCGTGCACCATCCCGCGGTGCGCACCGGCGCACAGTACGCTTATTGACTCTTTCCATGGAGCGTACGCAGGACGGGCGAGCTATGGGATAATAGCCCGGTCAACCGCACTTGAAGGAGATTCACCGAACATGACCGACAACTCCCCCCGCATCGCCTCCGCCGCCGACGTGGCGCGCCGCTTGCAGCCCGTCGTGGTGGGCGGCGACATCCTCGCGTACAGCTACGTGCGCGAGCTGCACCGCGCCTACGGCGTGGAGCGCACCATCGTGCTGGCCGCGCACAACATCAAGATGCTCTCGACCAGCCGCTTCACCGACTACCGCCTGGAGCCGAACGTCCACGACCCGGAGGGCCTCTACGACGCCCTCGAGCGCGTGGCCGCCGAGGTGCGCGCGGCAGACCCCGAGCGCGTGCTGCTCGTGCTCGGTTGCGACGACTGTCACGCGCGCATGCTCTCGTCGGGCAAGCCGCGCCTCGAGGCCGGCGGCTACACGGTGCCCTACCTCGACTTCGCCCTGCTCGACGACATCACGCAGAAGCGCCGCTTCTACGAGCTGTGCGCGCAGCTGGACATCCCCTACCCGCGCACCTGGTACTTCTCGTGCGGCCCGGACGGTCCCGAGGAGCTGCCCGTCCACGACTTCCCCTACCCGCTCATCGCGAAGCCTTCGAACTCGGCGCAGTTCCAAGAAGCGACCATCGAGGGCTGGCGCAAGATCTACGAGATCGACTCGCCGGAGGAGCTGGCAGAGGTGTGGCGCTCCATCCGCACGTCGGACTACGATAACGAGCTGGTGCTGCAGGACTTCATCCCCGGCGGCGACGACGCCATCCGCACGCTCACCACGTTCTCGGACGCATCGGGCGAGCTGCGCGTGGTGTCGGGCGGCGTCGTGTGCCTGCAGGACCACGACCCCACCGCGCTCGGGAACCCGCTCTGCATCATGGGCGAGCGCGAGCAGGCCATCATCGACGGCGCGCGGCGCTTCCTCAAGGAAGTCGGCTACCGCGGCTTCGCGAACTTCGACATCAAGCTCGACGAGCGCGACGGGAGCTTCCGCTTCTTCGAGGTGAACACGCGCTGCGGCCGCAACACCTACTACATGAGCTTGGGCGGCCAGAACTTCGTCGAGCTCATCGTGCGCGAGTTCATCCTGGGCGAGCCCATCGAGTACCGCGAGGCGTACGACCCCTTCGTCTACTCCTGCGTGCCGCGCTACGTGCTGGACCGCTCGATGGAGAACCGTGCGCGCCTCCAGCAGGCCCTCGAGGTGCTGCGCCGCACGCCCGAGCCCTACCCGCTGCACTACGCGCCCGACTCGTTTTTGCACAACTTCTGGGCGCGCGTGATGCACGTGAACCAGATCCCCAAGTTCAAGCGCTTCTACTGGGACACCGACGGCAAGCAGCTGAAGTAGCACGGACAAACGGAGGGGTTCGGGAATGAAACGCTGGGGATTGGTCGCGATGATCGTGCTCACGGTGCTGCCGCTCGTCACGACCGGGCTCGCCGTCCTGTTCGTGCTTCCCGACACGATCCCGCTCCATGCAGGCGCAAGCGGCATCGACCGCATCGGCTCGAAGCTCGACGCGTTCGAACTAGCCCCCTTCCTGGTAAGCTTCGGCGCGTTGGCCACGGTCGCCTACGCGCGCATGGATCGGCTGGCCGCGAAGTACGACAGCGACGCGCACAGCGGGCGCGTGTTGCTCCTGTTCGCCCTCGCCCTCATGAACGTTTGGCAGCTTATCTTCCTCGTCTGGATGGCGTTCGGCACGAAGTAAGAAGAAGCCCGCGCGATGCGAGCTTCTTCTTACACCGGCCGCCGGTGCCCCTCCTCGCAGGTGAGCACCACCGGGCCGTCCTCGGTGATGGCGACCGTCTTCTCGAAGTGGGCCGAGGGCAGGCCGTCGCGCGTGCACACCAGCCAACCGTCCGGCATCTGGCGCGTCTTGTAGGTGCCCTGGTTGATCATGGGCTCGATGGCCAGCACCATGCCGGGTTCGAGCCGCACGCCGGTGTGCTTGCGGCCGAAGTTCGGCACGTTCGGCTCTTCGTGCATGTCGCGACCGATGCCGTGCCCCACGTACTCGCGCACCACGCCGAAACCCGCCGCTTCGGCGATGGACTGCACCGCGTGCCCGATGTCGCCCAACCGATTACCGGGTCGAGCCGCGTCCACGCCCGCCCACATGCATTGCTCGGTCACTTCGAGCAGACGCTTCTTCTCCGGCGAGATGCGGCCCACTGCATAGGTCCAGGCGTTGTCGCCCACCCAGCCGTCCACGATGGCACCCGTGTCGATGGAGATGATGTCGCCCTCCTGCAGCACGACGCCCGCGGACGGGATGCCGTGGACGATCTGCTCGTTCACGGAAGCGCAGATGGAGCCGGGAAACCCACCGTAGCCCTTGAACGCGGGGATGCCGCCTTCCGCGCGGATGAGCGTCTCGGCCAGCTCGTCAAGCTCGAGCGTGGACACGCCAGGCCGCACCTGCGCGCCCACTTCTCGCAGCACCTTGGCCGACACACGACCGGCTTCCTTCATGGCCTCTATCTCGGCCGGTGACTTCCTGATGATCATGCCTCGCCCACACCTTCCGCACGTCGCGTCCGTTTGCTGCCGTCCAGTATAGCACTCCCTTTCCACCCCGTTACGCATCCCCCACGCTCGGAAAACGCCTGCACGCACGCCCCGGGGCCGCCTGCGCACCCCTCTAGCATGGAGGGGAATCCGCGTCCGCGCCGCCCCGGCCGGAGCGCACCGAACCAGCAAGAAGGAGGCTCTATGAACCCGTTTGAGCAGAAGCCGAAGAAGTCGTTGATGGACATGGTCCCCAACTGGAAGCAGCTCGCCGTCAAGCCCTACGACAAGCTGGAGGCCGACCCCTACACCAAGGCGCGCATCATCCTCATGAACGGCATCGAGGTTGAGGCGGCGATGTTCGGCCACAACTTCAACCGCCACTGCGAGGACAACGACTTGCGCCGCGACCTGGCCCTGTGCCGCCGCATGGAGCAGGAGCAGCAGAAGCGCATCAACTGGATGAGCCCGTCGAACGAGTCCACGCTCGAACTGACCATCGGCTACGAGCAGCTCGCCGTCGACCTGACGGCCTGGCTCGCCATGCACGAACCCGACGAGTACGCCAAGTCCTGCATGGACTTCGCGCTCCTCGAGGACTTCGACCACCTGTACCGCTACGCCGACCAGCTCAAGTTCGACGAGGATATCCCCGCGCACAAGCTCGTCCGCGACACGATCGAGATCACGCCGGGCCGCCCGACCATCGCGCATCATCGCCATCCGTTCGACTCCGTGCGCATGCCGCGCAACTCCAAGACGGGCGACATCCGCACCACGCTCGGCGCGCTGATCCTCACCGCCGGCGAGCAGCAGACGATGAACTTCTACATGAACCTGGGCAACACGGTGCCCGAGGGCCCCGGCCGCGACCTCTACCAGGAGATCGGCATGGTGGAGGAGCAGCACGTGACGCATTACGGCTCGCTCATCGACCCGTCCATGAGCTGGCTCGAGATGCTGCTGTGGCACGAGTACCAGGAATGCTACCTGTACTACTCCTTCTACGAGACCGAGGTCGACGCTCGCGTCAAGAAGATGTGGGAGATGCACTTCGAGCAGGAGTGCATGCACCTGGCCATGGCCTGCGACCTCCTGAAAAAGTACGAGAACACCGAATGGCAGCAGGTCATCCCCGACGGCGAGTTCCCCGAGCTTCTGGACTTCCACCCCTCGAAGGACTACGTCCGCCAGGTTCTGGCCGAGCAGGTCACGCTCACCGCGCAGGACGAGGAGTTCGTCGACATCGACGATGTGCCGAGCGACTTCCGCTTCTTCACGTGGAACGACACGGTGAACGGCCGCGTCCAGGATGTGCCGAGCCATGAGGCCGTGAACCAGCTCATCGAGCGCGACGGCGAGGACTACCGCTCCGAGGACGCCGAGAACCCCATCCCGGAATTGCGCGACCGCGAGAACGACGACACCAAGCTCGCCCGCGTGCAGGGCTACGGCAAGAGCGCCCACGAGGTGGAGCGGCAGGCCAAGGAAGAGCGCGAGGCCGTGCTCGCGTAAACGCACACCACCCACTGCTGGCAAGCGAACAGGGCGCCCGGCGGGCGCCCTGTTTTCGTGAGGCGGGAGTTTTCTTTTGCCGTCTGGCCGGGATCGCCTTCAGATGGTAGAAGGGCGCAGTCTTTGCCCTACGCCTCGTCCCGTCCCTCGTCGCCGGCACGACCGTCGCCGGGCGGCTTCAATCGGCCGGCATCCTTCAGCGCCCGGCGCAGGATGAACTCCACCTGCGCGTTCACGCTGCGCAGGTCGTCCGCAGCCCAGCGCTCGACAGCCTCCCAGAGAGCCGGGTCGACGCGCAGCGGGTATTGTTTGCGTTTCGCCATGCCGCACACCGCGGGCACCCCGGCAAACGCGCGGGCCGCCCGCCCTTCCCTACTGGTACAGCGTCCCCGTGTTCAGCACGGGCTGGGCGTCGGACTCGCCGCACAGCACCACCATGAGGTTCGACACCATGGCGGCCTTGCGCTCGTCGTCCAAGTCTACCACGTTCTTGCGCGACAGCTCGCCCAGCGCCATCTCCACCATGCCCACGGCGCCCTGTACGATCTTCTCGCGCGCGGCAATCACGGCGTCGGCCTGCTGGCGGCGCAGCATCGCCTGGGCGATCTCCGGCGCGTACGCCAGGTGCGTGAGACGCGCGTCATCGATGACCACGCCGGCCTTCTCCAGGCGCACGGCCAGCTCCTCCTTGAGGGCGGCCGACACCTCCTCGATGTTGCTGCGCAGCGTGATCTCACCCTCGGGCTCGCCGGGCATCTGGTCGTAGGCGTAGGTGGTGGCCACGTGGCGCAGCGCCGTCTCGCTCTGCGTGTGCACGTAGGAGTTGTAGTCGTCCACGTCGAACAGGGCCTTGGCCGTGTTCTCGACGCGCCACACGATGACGTCGGCGATCTCGATGGGGTTGCCGCACTTGTCGTTCACCTTCAGATGCTCGCCGTTGTACGTGCGGGCGCGCAGCGAGACCTTCGTGGACAGCGCTGCCGGCTTGTCGTTGACCACCGTATAGCCTGTCTTGCGCGAGTAGAACGGATTCGCCCAGTGGAAGCCCTCTTCGCGGACGGTGCCCTTGTAGTCGCCGAACAGGATGAGCACCCGCGCCTGGTTCGGCTGGATGGTGAAGAAGCCCATGAGCAGCAGAAGCGGCGCCACGCACACTGAAACGATGCCGACAACGAGCAGCACCACACCGAGCACTTGCATCCCGGTTTCGATAGGGACCCCGTCAGGCGGCAGCAGAGCGACCCCGGAAACTATGAGCGCAACGCACAACGCAGTGACGATGAGCAGGATGGCCAGCATCGGCCAGCCGCTTCTCACACGAACGCTCTTCTCGACGGACGCACCCTCGGTCGCACGCGCGATCTTTCCAGTCATTGCGGTTCCTTTCTCTCCCGGGCAGTGCACCACTTGCGCTCACCCACTTCTCTATTCCAAGGAGATAGCATTATGATATCACATTCATATCGTGTTGCGAAGCATACGCGGCATGCCCTATGCAGAGCGCATAGCTTCCACAGGGTGCGCGGCGATCCCCGCGAGTCGCACGGACAGGGCGCGCGACCTTCCGAGGCGAGGCCTTCCCGAGGCAGAGCTCCTGGCTTTCCAGGTGGGGGGATGCCTTTGCGCGCAAGACGCATGTCCATGCATGTGCCGGCGAAAGGCTCGAGGTAAGCTGCGTATCCCCGCATACCCCTCCCTGCAAGGCACATGCCCTCCCCCACCATCCCGAAGTGCGGCGGTGCAATGACCGAATCCGAAGAGCTTAGCACGGCATTGTCGGAAAGGGCCGCAGCCAGTATCGCTCAGGTCCAGTCGAAAGTGCCGCAGCAGATATCGCGCAGAGCCTTCAACCTCCCGCCGCGCTTCGTTCACAAGGTAGCCTAGGATCCCGAGAGCCCATTCGCACCTCGATGTTTCACTACAAATATTTGTGCGCTTACAGGGCAAAAAGAAAAGGAGCCCGAAAGCTCCTTTTCGTCAGGCGGCGTTATGCAAAAAAGCGCGTTACTCGGCGGCGGCTTCCGTGTAGTTGCGGGTCACGGAGGAATCGACCTTCACGCCCGGGCCCATCGTGGAGGACACCGTGACAGACTTCACGTACTTGCCCTTGGCAGCCGACGGCTTCATACGCAGAATCTCGTCGTACACGGCACCGTAGTTCTCAGCCAGCTGCTCGGCGGTGAAGCTCACCTTGCCGAGGATGACATGCGCAATACCGTAACGGTCGGCGCGATACTCAACGCGACCGCCCTTGAGCTCCGTGATGGCCTTCGCCACATCGTTGGTGACGGTGCCCAGCTTCGGGTTCGGCATGAGGCCACGAGGACCGAGGATCTTGCCGAGGCGGCCCACCTTGCCCATCTGATCGGGCGTAGCGACGGCGGCATCGAAGTTGAACTCACCAGCCTGGATCTGGGCGGTCAGCTCATCGGTGCCCACGATGTCGGCGCCCGCCTCCTCGGCAGCGCGAGCGGCCTCGCCCTCGGCAAACACCGCCACGCGGACAGTCTTGCCGGAGCCGTTCGGCAGGCTCACGGTGCCGCGAAGCTGCTGATCGGCCTGGCGGGTGTCGATACCCAGACGGAAGTCGACGCTCACCGTCTCATCGAACTTGGCGAACGCCACCTCCTTCACAAGCGCAAGCGCTTCGAGCGGAGCGCGAACGCCCTCGCCCACCTTCTCGGCAGCAGCACGGTAGTTCTTGGGAAGTTTCGTCATGATGGTTCCTTTCGTGGTTCGTAGCGAGCGCGCGGCGCTCTTCCACTTACAACACAACAATCCAAATCTCGCAGACTCGTCAAAGCCAGCGAGGGTTTCCGCAGCGTCCCGAATCGTGGGGATGCCGAAGGCGCCGTGTACTTAGGTACGCAAGCCTTCGGCATCGCCGCAAGACGAGGTGCTGCGGGAAGCCGCAAGATCGGCTCATTCCGTCGACCGTCAGGCTGACGGAACCGGTTTAGTCCTCGAGCGTCTTGCCCTGAAGCATAGCCGCCACCTTCTTGGACGGCACGTACTTCTTCTTCATCTCGCGACCCTCGATGCGCACGCCCATGCTGCGAGCGGTGCCGGCGATGATCTCCATGGCGGCCTCGATGGTGTTGGCATTGAGGTCGGGCATCTTGATCTCGGCGATCTCGCGCAGCTGACCCTCAGTCAAGGTTCCAACGGCTTGCAGCTGCGGAATGCCCGATCCGCTGTCGATACCGAGCTTCTCCTTGATGAGCACGGCCGCAGGCGGGGTCTTGCACACGAAGGTGAACGACTTGTCCTCGTACACCGTGATCTCGACCGGGATGATGGTGCCGGACTGGTCCTGCGTCTGAGCGTTGAACGCCTGGCAGAACTGCATGATGTTGACGCCCTGGGCGCCGAGCGCCGGGCCGACCGGAGGAGCCGGGTTCGCGGCGCCGGCCGGAATCTGAAGCTTGACGAAGCCGGTGACTTTCTTCTCAGCCATGTGAGCTATCCTTTCAGCTGACCAAACTCGATCACGTTACATTATTCTATCGACAAAACGGCGATCGCACGTGAGAAGCCCCGGTCCACAGCGGGCACGCGCGCCGTTTGTGCTCGCAGCGCTAGATCTTCGCCACCTGGTCGAAAGACAGTTCGACGGGAGTCTCTCGACCGAAGATGGACACCATCACCTTCACCTTGCCTGCGTCGGGCGAAACCTCCGACACCACGCCGTCGAATTCGGCGAGCGGGCCGGACACCACCTTGATCGACTGGCCCACCTCAAGGCTTGAGGACACAACGCTTTTCTTGTCGCCCTTCGTCTTGCCGGTGCGACCCATGATCTTGTTGTACTCCTCGCGCGTGAGCGGTGCGGGATTGCCGTCAGCCCCCACGAACCCGGTTACACCTGGGGTGTTGCGCACCGCAGCCCAGCTACGATCATCGAGCTCCATGCGCACGAGCACGTAGCCCGGGAACACCTTCTTCTCGCTTTCGACGCGACGGCCGCCTTCTTTGATTTCGGTGACCATCTCCGTCGGGATCTCGATGCCGAAGACGTTGTTTTCAAGACCCATCGTCTCGATGCGCGTCTCGAGATTCTTCTTGACCTTGTTCTCGTATCCCGAATACGTGTGCAGGACGTACCACTTCTTCGTCATGCCAAGCTCCCTACCCAGCCAAGCCGGAGATCGCGACCAAAATCGGCGCGATGACAACATTGTCGAGCGCCGCAACGTACACGCCGAAGAACAGCAGGGCGACGACCACGACGACGCTCCATCGTAGCACGTCCTGCTTCGTCGGCCACGTGACGCGCTTGAGCTCTGCGCGAACATCCTTGAGAAACCCTAAGCGATGTTTCTTGGACTTCTTCGCAGGGGTTTTCTCAGCCTTTTTCTCGACGCCCTTCGGGGCATTCGCCTGTTTGCCGTCACTGGCGGACGCTTCGGGTTTCTCGGCCTTCTTGAAGAACTTCCTCTTGGGCGTCTCGGTCGCAGCGGCACCGTCCTCGGCGACCTGTTTCGCCTCGGCAGCGGCGGCTTCCTCCTGGCGAGCCCGCTCTTTGCGGGCAGCGCGCGCAGCAGAGGCCTTGGCTCGCTGTGTCTTTGATTTCTTCGCCATCTGATTTGATTCCTTAACCGGGTATTCCGTATCCGTCTAAACGCCAAACAAGCAGCCTGATTCCAAGCTGCTCATGCAAGCAACCTGAATGCAAGCTGCTCATACTGTCGAGCTGGCAGGCCAGGAGGGACTCGAACCCCCAACATGCGGTTTTGGAGACCGCCGCTCTACCAATTGGAGCTACTGGCCTATGCTCGTCCAAACCTCCAACGCGCTATCGAGTCTCTTTATGCACCGTATGGCGCTGGCACCACTTGCAGTACTTCTTCAGCTCGATGCGGTCAGGATTGTTCTGCTTGTTCTTCTTGGTCGTGTAGTTACGGCGCTTGCACTCCGTACACGCCAAGGTGACCAACGTACGCATAATTCTCCTTAAGCCTTATCGAAAACAAGCATTGATGATATACACATGAATTTTGATGAACGGGGCCCGCAGTGCTGCGGGCCCCGCACCGTGCTGCAACGTTATGCTACTTGATGATCTTCGTCACGCGACCGGAGCCGACGGTGCGACCACCCTCGCGAATAGCGAAGCGCAGGCCCTCTTCCATGGCGATCGGGTGAATGAGCTCGCCGCGAATCTCCACGTTGTCGCCCGGCATGACCATCTCGGTGCCCTCGGGAAGATGGGCAACGCCCGTCACGTCCGTCGTGCGGAAGTAGAACTGCGGACGGTAGCCGTCGAAGAACGGCGTATGACGGCCGCCCTCTTCCTTCGTGAGGATGTAGACCTGGCCCTCGAACTCGGTGTGCGGGGTCACGCTACCGGGCTTGCAGAGAACCTGGCCGCGCACGATCTCCTCGCGCTTGATGCCGCGGAGCAGGCACCCGATGTTGTCGCCAGCCTGAGCCTCGTCGAGCAGCTTGCGGAACATCTCGATACCGGTGCAGACCGTGTTCTGCGTCTCGCGGATGCCGACGATCTCGAGCGGGTCGTTCACATGGAGCGTACCGCGCTCCACACGACCGGTGGCCACCGTGCCACGACCGGTGATGGTCATCGTGTCCTCGACGGCCATGAGGAACGGCTTGTCCACGTCGCGCTCCGGCGTCGGGATGTAGGAGTCAACCGCGTCCATGAGCTCCCAGATCTTGCCTTGCCACTCGGCGTCGCCCTCGAGGGCCTTGAGCGCCGAACCGCGGATGATCGGGGTGTCGTCGCCGGGGAACTCGTAGCTGTCGAGCAGCTCGCGAACCTCCATCTCGACGAGCTCGAGGAGCTCCTCGTCGTCGACCATGTCGCACTTGTTGAGGAAGACGACGATGTAGGGCACGCCCACCTGGCGGGCGAGCAGGATGTGCTCGCGCGTCTGCGCCATCGGGCCGTCGGTGGCGGCGATGACCAGGATGGCGCCGTCCATCTGAGCGGCACCCGTGATCATGTTCTTCACGTAGTCAGCGTGACCGGGGCAGTCCACGTGAGCGTAGTGACGGGAATCCGTCTCGTACTCGATGTGGGCGATGGAGATCGTGATGCCGCGCTCGCGCTCCTCGGGAGCCTTGTCGATGTCCTCGAACGCCGTGAAGTCGGCGTGAGCGGTGCCGTGAGAGCCGTCGTTGCTCGACAGCGTCTTGGAGATGGCCGCCGTCAGCGTGGTCTTGCCGTGGTCAACGTGGCCGATGGTGCCAATGTTAACATGCGGCTTGGAACGCTCGAACTTCTCCTTAGCCATGTTTCATCCTCCTCTAGTAGGATCGCTTCTCGCGAAACGAAAACAAAATAACGACGCGTCCGACAAAGCGGACGCGGACAAATGCAATGGTAGCGGTGACTGGATTTGAACCAGTGACGCCACGGGTATGAACCGTGTGCTCTGACCAACTGAGCTACACCGCCAGGTAAGCTGGAGCCTGCGATCGGACTTGAACCGACGACCTCTTCCTTACCAAGGAAGTGCTCTACCGACTGAGCTACACAGGCGAAAGATGGTGGGCGCGCTAGGATTCGAACCTAGGTAGGCAGAGCCAACGGGTTTACAGCCCGTCCCCTTTAACCACTCGGGCACACGCCCCTGTTTCGCTGCTCAATTCATGTGTATTTATCAAGCTGCCTGCCGCGTGTCCCAGAAGCTTCTGAACGCGCGAGCAGGAGAATAATACGCTAGGCGATTACGGCTGTCAACCGCTTACACGCCCCCGGGTGTGTCTCCACTACTTCTCCTTTTCTCGACCCTGCGACCCAACGACGGCGTCTTTGAGGGGGCGGTAGGCCGTCACGAGGTCGGGCAAGCGCATGCGGGCGTTCGCGGGACTCGTGGAGGGCAGCGGCATATGCACCGCACCCGGCAGCATGTCCGCGCACAGGCGGCGATAGAGGCAAGCAGCTTTCGCGCCCGTGGTGAACACAGCCTCGATCTTCGCCGCATTGCCAACGCGGCGAAGATCGTTCGGCACGGCATGAGCGATGCTCGCATCAGACGCGCCAGCGATCTCGCAGGATGCGAGCACGTCCCACAGCGCAATGCCGCGCGCGAGCAGAAACGCCTTGCGCGCGTCCACGCCAAGCGGTTCGGGCTCATCGAAGAGCGCGCCGAGCACCTTCCAGAAACGGTTCCGGGGATGTCCGTAGTAGAATCCGCAGCTGCGCGAAGCCGGAGAGGGCATGGTGCCCAGCACGAACACGCGAGAGCGCGCGTCGAACACAGGCGCGATCTCGTGGCGGACCTCGTGCAGCTCCATAGCCCCTTCCCCTTCCCTGCTCATCCTACGCGCGGCTCGGCAGCTCGAGCGTCGCCTTGGCCAGCACATGTCCGTGAATGGCACAGCGGAACTCGTTGAGATAGTAGCCCTCGGCCAGGTCGAGCTCGCAATCGAGCGCGTACACGGCAAGGGTGTAGCAATGGGTCGCATCCGGCGGACATGGGCCGGCGTAGCGGCGGATGATGCGCGGATCGGTGTGCGATCCGGCAAGCGGCGACCAATCGCTGTTCGACCCCTGCACGCAGGGCACTTCTCCCGACGCGCTCGCGTTCTCGGGAATGAGCCGTGTGTCGGCTGGGAAGTTGCATGCGAGCCAGTGTATCCAGCAGAACCCGCCCACGGGCACCGCGTCGAAATCCACGAACGCGAGCGCGAGCGTGCGCGCGCCTTCGGGCACGTCCTCGATCGCGATGGGAAACGAGCGCACGGCATGGCCGTCGATCTGGTACTCGGCGGGAGCGTGTTTGCCGAAGCGGTCCGGCAGCATCCCGTTCTCGAGCTCTACCTTGATGCGCATGGCGCCTCCTCATCTCGCGAAGCCGACGAAAACGAAGGGGAGGGCCGAAGCCCTCCCCTTTTCGTGCAGATGAAACCTAGAATTGCAGCGCGTTGGTGAACTGCGCCCATGACAACGGATCAGTGTCGCGCACGTACGCGCCGAAGGTGGGGGCGTGCACGTAGTGCGAACCACCGTAGTTGCACGCGATGCCCACGTGACCGTAACGCCAAAGGACGTCTCCCGGACGCGCCTCGGACACCGACACGACACGGGTCGCAACAGCGTACTGAGACTCGCTTTGATGCGGAAGGCTGATGCCCACCTGACGGTAGGCCCACGTGACGAGGCCGGAGCAGTCGAAGGCGTCGGGGCCTTCGGCGCCCCACACGTACGGACAGCCGATGCGGCTCATGGCGTAGCCCACGACCGAGCTGTAGTCGCCGACGGAGCCGCCGCCACCGCCCGGATAGACAACGGTGCCGCCGCCACCGCCGCCATTGTTGCCACCACCGCCGCCGTTGCCGCCGCCACCGCCGTTGCCGCCGTTGTTGGTCGCGGCCTGCTCGGCCGCGAGCGCAGCCTCGGCGGCAGCGGCCTGCTCGGCGGCGGCCGCCGCCGCGGCGGCGGCCTGCTCCTGCTCGAGGAGCTGCTTGGCCTCGGCGTCGAGCGAGTTCATGAGCTCGGTCGCCTCGCTCACCTTGGCCTGGGCCTGCTCCTGGATGGCCTTGGCCTCGGCGGCCTTGTCCGCGGCGATCTGCTCCTGGCGCGCGTACTCGTCCTTGGACGCCTGGAGCTCCTCGCGCAGCGACTTCGTCTCGTCGACCATGTCCGCGTCGTTCTCGTTCATCCGGTTGAGCAGGTCCCAGTTCTGCGTGAACTCGGCGAACGACGTGGCGCCCAGGACGAAGTCGAGGAGCGTGGAGGAGCCGGAGCGGTACATGTCGCGGGCGCGCGAGGACAGCTTGCCCTGCAGGTCGGCGATCTGATCGTTCGTCTCGTCGATCTTGGCCTGCTCGGCCTCCATGGCCGCCTTCGCGGCGTCCCGCTCGTCAACCGCTTTGTAATAGCTGTCGGTCGCGGCCTCGAGGTCGGCCTGCAGCCCGACGAGCTGGTTGCGCACCGCGTCGGCCTCGGCCTGCTTTTCGGCGGCCGTCTCGGCGAATGCGTAGTCGGGAGCGACCAAGGAAGCAACGCCCAGCGCAACGGCACCGCCGAGAAACGCTCGCCTATCGAGTGCGATGAGATGCTCGCTCATGCATATCCTCCTAGATTGAGCACGTGGTGCGTGTAGGGGCAAAAACTGCACTGCATGATAGCACGTTTGCGCACAAGCACAAAAACTGTTGTGAACGCGTTTCATAATCCCAGTTCAAATTTGGCGATTTCATGACCTCCCGCAACAGGGGAAAGCGGATGTTCCCGAAGCGAAATCCTGTGAACAGCAAGGCGAAAGACAGTCGGACAACCGCGGGAAAACGCCATCGACGATCAGGTTTTACAACTTTATACTGAGCATACGACTTTATACTAAACACCGAAGCAGGCGCGCACGACCGACGACGGAAGGAAGCACGATGCCCACGTACGCGGAAATGGGACCTGGAGAGCTGACGACGCTCAAAGAGGAGCTGGAACGGGCCTACGGCGAGATCAAGGCGCGCGGCCTTGCGCTCAACATGGCGCGCGGCAAGCCCGCGCAAGCGCAACTCGACCTGAGCATGCCCCTGCTCGAAACCGTGGTCGCAGCAAAGGACTGCACGTCCGCCGACGGCACCGACTGTCGCAACTACGGCGTGGGGTTCGGCCTTCCCGAGGCAAAGGAGCTCATGGCCTTGATGCTCGACGACGACCCCGGCAACGTCGTCGTGCTGGGCAACTCGAGCCTCAACGCCATGCACGACGCCCTGATGCGCTGCTGGACGTTCGGCACGCTGGGCTCGACGCCGTGGGGAAAACTCGACGCCGTGAAGTGGATCTGCCCCTCCCCCGGCTACGACCGTCATTTCGCCATGACCGAAGAGCTCGGCATCGAGATGATCGCCGTGCCGATGACCGACGAGGGCCCCGACATGGACGAAGTGGAGCGCATCGCCGCCTCCGACGCGTCCGTGAAGGGCATCTGGTGCGTGCCGAAGTACTCGAACCCCGACGGCGTCACGTACTCCGACGAGGTGGTGCGCCGCCTGGCTGCCATGGAGTGCGCCGCCGAGGACTTCCGCATCTTCTGGGACAACGCGTACTGCGTGCACCACCTGTTCGACGACGAGGCCGAGCGGGACCGGCTCCTCGACATCGCCGCCGCATGCCGCGAGGCAGGCACCGAGAACCGCCCGTTCAAGTTCGCCTCTACCTCGAAAGTGACCTTCCCCGGCGCGGGCATCTCGGCGATAGCCGCAAGCCCCGGCAACATCGCCGAGGTCAAGCGGCGCATGGCCGTGCAGACCGTCGGCCACGACAAACTCAACCAGCTGCGGCACGTGCGCTTTTTGCGAGATGCCGAAGGGCTGGCGGCGCACATGAGCAAGCATGCCGCCATCCTGCGGCCGAAATTCGACCTGGTGAATCACAAGCTTGCAGAAGGGCTCTCCGACACGGGAGGCTGCTTGTGGTCGAAACCGCGCGGGGGCTACTTCGTGTCGTTTTTCGCCCCGCAGGGATGCGCGCGGCGCATCGTGGAGCTTGCGAAGGAGGCGGGCGTGGAGATGACGGGCGCGGGGGCGACGTACCCCTACGGGCGGGACCCGCGCGACGCGAACATCCGCATCGCCCCGACTCTGCCGCCGCTCGAGGAGCTCGCCGAAGCCCTCGACGTGTTCGTTATCTGCGTGAAGCTCGCGTACGTCGAGAAGCTGCTGGGCTAAGGCCGAGAAGGCGTGCCCTCGCTGCGGGGCAAGAGCGGAGGCGACGCCTCGTCCTGCAGCGGGGCGCGGCGGGCGCGGCGGTTCGGGAAACGAGGTTCGCCCCGCCCCTTTCGCCTCCCTATCGCGACGTCCCGTCGCGCTCCGGGCGATCCGCGACGGGACGTCGCGAGCGTCGAGCAAGCGCCGAGCGAGACGAGAGGGGTTTGAGGCAAAAAAGAAGCGGAGGGAAGGGGGAGTTCCCTCCGCTTGCGATGCGACGGACAGCCAGACGAGAGGAGAGCTTCCGCCGCCGGGTAGGCAAACGTTCCAGAAGCGATGGGCCGCGAGCCCTGTGGCAGATCCTTTGCAGGTTCCTTCGCGGTTCCTTTCGCGGTTCCTTTCGCGGTTCCCGCCCCGAGCGGGACGTGCGCCTTCGCGCCGACCGATCCGCACGCCGGATGTTTCACGTGAAACATCCGTTCGCCGCCGATGAACCTGCGGATCGACTACCGACTGAACCGGATCGCCATCTGCAAACCTCGCTTCCGACGGAAGTTATCATAAGCTAACTCCATCGTCGGGGCAAGTAGAGTTAGCTTTGGTATATAATTTCTCCACACCTCGCAACCCCCTCGCCCCCTCCCTTCGCAATCCCTGCAATCCCCACGATGGCCTTTAGGAAACATCGACGCTGGATTCGGGGCGGCAAACCAAGATTGGCACACGCCCGCGCTCGCCGAGTTTCGAGCCGAGCTTATCCTGATCGGGCCTTCCGAAGCACCCGGTCCGAGGAGGGTCGGCTCGATATCGGACGAACGCGGGCTCGCACAATCCCGATTCGGCACGGATGTCGGCCCGAAGTGGCACGGATCGCGCCTTGTGCATAGGTCGCCGAGCGCCTTCCTGTCCCGGCAAGGGCGTTTCCCCAGGTCGGGATCTCTGTCGAAGCTGCCTCCGACCCCTCGGGGCGCTTTTGCGGAGGAAAACCTATGCACAAAACGCGATCCGTGCCACTTCGGGCCGAACCCTGCGTCAAGCCAGGATCGGCAGGGGTCGGGTCGGCCCGTCGGGCAAGGCCTGCCGACGCTTCGGAAAGCCCAGACCGTTGGACGGGGGGCCTCCGAAGCGTCCGATAAGGGGAGGCTCGGCTCTATGATGAGCGAATGCAGGGTCGCGTCAATTCCGGTTTGGCAGAGAGCCCGCGTTCTTCTATCGCTTTAGCACTGTACTGTGCTAAAGTATCGCCGACGTCGGACGGAGGCGTCGAAACGAACGGCAGCGCGCGGGACGCGCACGGACGAAAGGGGCGCCATGTCGCCAGAGAAGGGGTCGGAGGGGCGCCTTGCGCTCAAGCGCGCGTTCGGACTGCGCGAAGCCATCACCATCACGGCGGGCACGGTCATCGGCGTGGGGCTGTTCACCACGGGCGGCGCCATCGTGGGCCAGATGGGCGCGAGCGTCGTCTTCGCCACGTTCATCGCGATGCTCGTCAGCGTCTACCCCGCCCTGCTCTACGCGGAGATGGGCGCGGCTCTGCCCTATGCGGGCGGCACGTATCGGTACGCGTCGCTGGGCCTGGGCCGTCCGTTCGGCTTTTTGGCGGGATGGAGCTTCGTCATCTCGCTCGTAGCGGTGACGAGCGGCGAGGCGCTCGCGTTCAGCTACTACTTCAAGACGGTGTTTCTGGCTTTCGGCGTGGAACTGCCCGTGGACGACGTCGCGCTTGCCTGCGCCGCGCTCGTCGCGTTCACGATCACGAACGTGCGCGGCGTGCAGATCACGGGCCGTCTGCAGAACGGGTTCATGTTCTTCTTCTGGGGATGCGCCCTCATCTGGTTTCTCACCATGATCCCCAACGTGTCGCTGCCGAACTTCGTCCAGACGCCCGACTTCCTGGCGGGCATGGGGCCGGGCGGGTTCATAGCGGCGGTTGCCATGATCTGGTGGTGCTTCGCCGGGTTCGAGACCTGCTGCGCCATGGGAGAGGAGATACGCTACCCGCACCTCACCATCCCGCGGGCGCTTGTGCTCTCGCCGTTCATCATCTTCGCGGTGAACGCGCTGTTCCAGTGGTTCCTCGTGGGCATCGTGCCCCCGGAGGGCCTTGCGGCGCTGGCCGCGTCGTCGGCGCCTTACGCGGAGGCTATGACGTCGGCGGGCATCTTGGGGCTGCCGCTCGCGCTGCTGGCGGCGGGCATCGCGTTCGGCGGGGACTTCTCCACCATGAACGCCTCCATCGCCGTGCCGCCGCGCTACCTGTTCACGATGGCGCGCGACGGCGCCCTGCCGCGCGCGTTCGCGAAGCTGCATCCGCGCTTCCAAACCCCCTACGTGGCCATCATCGCACTCGGCCTCCTCTCGGTCGTGCTCGTGGCCACGGGATCGCTCGTCTACATATCCAACCTCAGTCTGTTCGCCGACCTGTTCTACTACGTCGTCGGCATCGTGTCGGCGGTGGGGCTGCGCCGGCGCATGCCCGACCTCGCGCGGCCCTTCAAGGTGCGCGGCCTCATGGTGGGCGCGCCTGTGAGCGCGGTTGTCTACCTGGTCATGATGACGCAGCTCGCACCCGAGGCCATCGTCACAGGCATCGCATGGTGCGTGGCGGGCTTGGCCGTGTTCGCCGTCTGCCGCCGGATGCACGGCGACGCGGACACGCCGAAGCCCGCGGCGGTGGCCACCGAGGAGCCGTCTGCGGACGAGCGCGCGCGGATGGACCGCGAGTTTCGCATCTGGGCCGCGGCGACGGGCGCCGCCGTCGTTGTGGCCCTGGCCCTCTACGCCGTCCCCCATCTGCTGTGAGGGCGTCGGGGCAAGGCGCGCAGAGGAACGTCGGGCGGGCGACCTGCCGCACGCCGCCCGCAGCGGAGCCGTGCCGCGCAGCACGCGCCCCCACTGCCGAAAGACACTCCACACGCGGTCGGCTTCGGCGCTGCGGGCATCCCGCCCGCGGCGGCACACCCGCCCGCTCGCCGCGCGCCGACCGCCGGCGCGTTCGACGCTACCTCGCCCCCTCGCCCTCGGGCGCGTCGGAGGAGCATGCGCCGTCACGCTCGAGGGCGCGCATGCGGCCGAACTCGCCCAGCATGAGCACGACGGCGATGACCGCCACGCATCCGTCCGACAGCGCCGACGCCAGCCAAACGCCGTGGATCCCCAGGCCGGCCAAGCGAGGCACGACGACAACGAGCGGCAGGAACACGATGAGGGGACGGGCGAGCGTCAGGACGGCGGCCTTGCCTCCCTTGCCGAGCGCCTGCAAAAGCGTGATGGCGATGATCATGAATCCGAGCAGGACGTAGGTGGAGAAGAACACCCGGAAGTCGCCCGCGCCGAGGGCCACGATGGCCGGATCGGTGATGAACAGCGACAGCAGCGCCTCGGGAGCGAGCAGCGCCGGGATCCAGAACACGAGCGCAAGCGCCGTCGCCCCCAGCGCGAACGTCACGGCGATGCGTCGGACGCGGGCGTAGCGCCCCGCGCCGTAGTTCGTGCCCGCCGCCGGCTGAAAGCCCTGGCTGACGCCCCACAGGGGGATGAACGCGAACGCCTGCACGCGCAGTGCGGCGCCGAACAGGATCTGCCATTCCGCCCCGCCCCATTCGGCCGCGGCCCGGTAGATGACGGCCTGCTGCACGAGCGTGAGCACCTGCATGAAGAACGCCGAGAAGCCCACTTTCAACACCTCGGAGAACAGCGCGCCGTCGAAGCGCACCCCGTGAACGCGCGCGACCTTCTCGCGCTTGGCGAACCACCAGGCCATGAGGGCTGCGAGCGCCGCCTGGGAGAGCACCGTCGCGCATGCGGCCCCCTCCACCCCGAGGCCCTGGCCCCTGAGCGCGAGGATGAACGCCGGAGCCAGCACGATGTTGAGCACCGCGCTCGAAGCCATGATGAGCATGGCCTTGACCAGCTCGCCCTCGCCGCGCATGATCATGTTGGAGCTCTGGCCGAAGTTCACGAACAGGCTGCCTGCGAAGATGATGCGCAGGTAGCTCGTCGCAAGCTCGAGCATCTCGCCCTCGGCGCCAGCCAGCATGAGCAGCTCGCGCGCGAACACGATGCCGAGCACCGTGACCGCCGACGACAGGACGATGTTCATGAACACGAGGTTGCCGGCCACCCGGTCGATGGTGCGCTGATCGTTCGCCCCGATGGCGCGCGAGAGCACCGAGGCCGACCCCATGCCGATGAGGGACGAAAGGCCGCTGTTGACGAACGTGAACGGATAGGCCACCGCCACCGCACCCATGGCCGTGGCCCCGACCAGCTGCCCCACGTAGATGGCGTCCACGAACGTGTACAGCCCGACCACCACCATGCCCACGATGGCGGGCAGGCTCAGGCTCACCATGAGCCGCACGGGCGCCTGCGTCAAAAGCATCGCGCGCTTCGATTCCTGTTTCTGCATCATGTCGCTTCCTTGTCGCGTACGCGGCTCGGTCCGAACCGCCCTCTCGATATGTTATCCTTGCACAACTTATGCGCCCGCCAACGCGTCCGCAAGGGCCTGGCGCGCGTT
Source organism: Gordonibacter sp. An230 (assembly GCF_002159915.1). Taxonomy (GTDB): domain Bacteria; phylum Actinomycetota; class Coriobacteriia; order Coriobacteriales; family Eggerthellaceae; genus Rubneribacter. The sequence continues at coordinate 42,992 of NZ_NFJP01000013.1, read as the reverse complement.
GCGTCGAATCGGGAGGAAACCATGGCGAATCAGGAGGCCCGCCCCGCCGGCCGCCGAACCGGCGACGCCCGCGGCAAAGGGCGGCTCGAAGAGAGGGAAGGCGCCCGCGCGCACGGCAGCGGGCAGGTGCCCGACGTCATGCGCGACATCCAGCTGCCGTGCATGGAGGATCTGGGGATGCGCCCCGTCAAGGCCGACGAGCCGATGGCCGCGCTTTTGCCGAAGCGCGCAGGCGTCTACTACCGTTTTCCGCGAGACACCGCCTCCGGCTACTACTGGACCTTCGCCGACGGCGACTTCGCCGTGTCGGTGACCGACATGACGCTCAAACGGGACTTCCGCGAGCGATGCCGCCACCCGCGCTTCGTGGGCGTGCGCTACTTCGAGTCGGTGAGGGCGGAGGAGTTCGTCACCGGCAAACGCTACGAGGGGCCGTTCCTCGAAGGACACGTGATGAGAAGCGAGCGCTGGGACGCGCTTTTGTACGCCGAGGTTCCCGCGCGCAGCGTCGAGATCATGCTGGCCCCGGCGTTCTACGAGCGCTACCTGCGCGACGAGTACGCCGACGAGGGGCTGGACGTGGAGGCGGCGTTCGCCAGCATCGACGGCATCGCCCAGTTTCCGGAGCTCATCGTGGCGCTCAAGCAGATCGAAGCCTACCGCGGCCAAGGGGCGTCGGCCAGGCTGTACTATCGCGGCAAGGTGAACGAGGCCGTGGCGCTCATCGTGGAGAAATCGCGCGAGCTGTCCGGCGCGCACGCCAACGGGGCCGAAACCGGCGACGGCGGCGGGGCCGGCGGGGCTGCGGCGGTCGAAAGCGCGTCCTGCGCGCGTGCGCTCGGGCGCGTGATCGAGTACCTGGACGCGCACGCGCGCGAAGGTGCGGACGCCGAGACGCTCGCGCGCATCGCCTGCATGGGGCAGACGAAGCTGCGGGCCGAGTTCAAGCGGGCCTTCGGCTGCACCATCACCGGCTATCTGCAGCGCCGGCGCATGGCCGACGCATCGCGCCTGCTCGCCGAAAGCGACATGCCGCTCGCCCAGGTTGCCGCCGCCGTGGGATACCGGACGCCCGAGCGCTTCAAGGAGCTGTTCGAGCGCGAGATGGGCTGCTCGCCCGCCGCCTACCGCAAAGCCCTCGCCCCTCGCGCCCGCTAGCGAGCGGACGCGAGGAGGGGCCCGCCTTTCGCCTTGCGCCCGCTCGCTCGCGGACAGGGCGCGCGGCACGATTTCCAACCGCTCAGGCCGCTTCCGGCGCTGCGACCGCCCGCACCCCCCCCCCGCCCGCAAGGACGCGCCTTGCGGGCGGGCGCCTTCGCGGCGCGCCAAGGAAGGGCGCGGGCGCAGCAGGCAGGGAGGCCAGGCGCGGCGCGCCCGATCACGCGCTGGCCGCGGTGCCCGCCAGCTTCCAGCCGATGGTCTTCTCGCGCATGCCCACGAAGTCGGCGTAGATGCCGCCTTCAGCCATGAGCTCGTCGTGGGTGCCGCGCTGCGCGACGCGTCCGGCGTCCAGCACGACGATCTGGTCGGCGTCGCGCACGGTCTTGAGGCGGTGCGCGATCATGATGACCGTCTTGTCGCGCGTCAGCGCTGCGACGGCCCGCTGCAGGTCGCGCTCGTTCTCCGGGTCCACGTTGGCCGTGGCCTCGTCGAGGATGACGATGGGCGCGTCTTTCAGGATGGCGCGGGCGATGCTGATGCGCTGGCGCTCGCCGCCCGAAAGCGCGGCGCCGCCCTCGCCCAAGCGCGTGGCGTAGCCCTCCGGCAGCCTCTCGATGAACTCGTGGCAGCACGCGGCGCGCGCGGCGGCCTCGACCTGCTCGTCCGTGGCGTCGGGGCGACCGAACGCGATGTTGGCGCGCACGGTGTCGTCGAACAGGTACACCCCCTGAAACACCATCGAGAAGTTCGCCAGCAGATCGTCCACCTTCCAGTCGCGCACATCGACGCCGCCGAGCCTCACGCTCCCCTCGTCCACGTCCCAAAACCGCGCGATCAGCCGTACGAGCGTGGTCTTTCCCGCACCGGAGGGCCCCACGATGGCGCAGGTGGTGCGCTCGGGAATGGACAGCGACACGCGGTCGACGACCGTGCGCCCCTCGTAGCCGAAAGACGCGTTGTCGACGACGATGTCAAGCCCGCGGGCACGCTGCGCGCCCGCGCCCTTCCCCTCGGGCAAAGCCGGCGTGGCGATCATGTCGTTCACCTTGTCCATGCACAAATCGATCTGCCGCAGCAGGCTCGCGAAGGCGCCGGACATCTCCAGCTTGCCGTACACCATGAACGACGCCACGACGGCCACGAGGCACACGCCCGCGTCCATCGTGCCGGCCAGCCAGCAGCCCACCGCCACGAGGCACATGAGCACGCTCGAGGTCTTCACCACGAGCGTCTGCAGGATGTTGAACACGAGGAAGCGCAGCTCCATCGTCACGTTCGCGCGCTCGCACTCCGCGATGGAGTCGTCGAGCTTTTTGCGCGCATCGCCCACCAAAGAGAACGCGCGCACCACCCCCATGCCCTGGATGTACTCGAGCACCGCGCCCACGATGGCGCCCTGGGCCGCCACGCGCCGGCTCGACACATCGCGCGCCTTCTTCTGCATACAGGCGTTCACCAGCAGAAACACCGCTATGGTGACGATCACGACCGCGCCGAGGCGCCAGTCGAACGCCAGCAGGAAAAGCGCCATGATCCCCGAGAACACGAATCCCGAGATGACGTTCGTGTACACCTGGCCGCCGGCGTTCTGCACGTCGTCGAGCGTGTTCGTCATGGTTCCCGCGATCTGCCCGAGGCTGTTCTCGTTGAAGTAGCCCATGGGAAGGTAGCGCATCCTGTCGCCGATCTGCGTGCGCTTCTCGCCGGTCATGGAGAAGTTGCCCTTGCAGAAGTTCTCGCTTTTGAAATGCGAGGTGATAAAGCAGCCGGCGATGCTGAGCAGCATGATGGCGAGCGCCGTCAGCAGCGTCGCCTCCGACAGCGTGCCGTCGGCCAGGGCGAACAGGACCACGGCAAGCGCCATCATCTGCCACGCCTCGAAGAACGAGTTCAGCACCGAGAACGCCATCCCGCGCTTGAGCAAGCCCGAAAAGCTGCCCCCGAACGCGAAGTACTTCCTGAACGTTGCGAACATGGCGGCCTCCTACGCTGCGTCTTTCGATTCCATATGGGCGTTGTACATGCTCGCGTACAGCGGGCAGCCGGCCATGAGCGCATCGTGCGTGCCCTCGGCCTCGATGCGCCCGTCGCGCACGACCACGATCTTGTCCGCATCGCGCACGGTGGACAGCCTGTGCGCGATGACGACGAGGGTCTTTCCGGCCACGAGCGCGCCGACGGCCCGCTCGATGGCGGCCTCGCTCTCCGGGTCGACGTAGGCCGTGGCCTCGTCGAGCACGACGATGGGCGCGTCCTTGAGCATGGCGCGGGCGACGGCGACGCGCTGGCGCTCCCCGCCCGAGAGGCGCCCGCCCGAGCCGCCCGCCGCGGTCATATACCCCCGCTCGAGGCCCTCGATGAACCCGTGGCAGCCGCTCGCCTCGGCGCACGCCACCACCTCGTCGTCGGAGGCGCCGGGGCGGCCCATGCGGATGTTGTTCATCACCGTGTCGTCGAACAGGTAGTTGTCCTGCTCGACGAACGAGACGCATGCCGCAAGCTGCGACGCGGTCAGGTCGTTCACCGACACGCCGCCGATGCGCACCTCGCCCGCGCTCGCGTCCCAGAACCCGGCGATGAGGCGCGCGAGCGTCGACTTCCCCGAGCCGGACGGCCCCACGAGCGCTGTCACCTGGCCCGGCTCGATGGTCAAATCGACGCCGTGGATCACCTCTTCGCGCCCGTAGGAGAACCGCACGCCGGAAAGCTCGATGCGTGTGCCGGACGGACGAGCGGGCGCGGCGCCCGACGAATCCGACGCGCGGCGCTGCTCCGGCTCGTCGAGAATCGACGATATCTGCTCCACCACGGTGCCGATCTGGGCCAGCGTGTCGATGAAGTTCATGGCCGCGTACAGGGGCGGGAATATGGACAGCGACAAGACGGCCACCATGACGAGCGTCGCCGGCTCGAGCGTGCCCTGCAAAACGAACAGGCATCCCACCGGCAGCACGGTCACGAGCGTGGCCGGCCAGATGGCCAGGCCCAGATCCTGGAACACCTGCACGTGGTGCATCCAGTCGATGAACGAATGCGCGTAGCGGTCCACGGTCTTCGAGAACTTCTCGTACGAGCTGGCCGACTGGCCGAACGCCTTGATGACCTCGATGCCGTCGACGTACTCGACCGAAGTCGAGCTCATGTCCTCGCTTGCGCGCACGGTTTTCTCGTACCAGAGGTTGTAGTCCTTCATCATGCCCATGTAGGCGGCGAACCCGACGGGCAACGTGACGAGCGCGACGAGCGCCATGCGCCAATCGAGCGCGAACATGAACGCGACGACGGCCAGCGGAACCAGCAAATTCGACGTCATCTCCGGCAGCAGGTGCGCGAGCGTCGTCTCGATGCTGTCCACCTTCTCCACCATGATGTTCTTGAGCTTGCCCGACGGCGTGTCCAGCACGTAGCCGAGCGGCACGCGCGTGAGCTTTTCGGCGATGAGCCGGCGGATCCTCGAGATCGTCGAGAACGCCGCGACGTGCGAGAGGGCCGTCGAGGAGTAGTGGAACACGAGGTAGGCCCCGTAGCCTGCGGCGGCCGTCGCGCACCAGCCCAGGTAGAATCCGAAGTCGCGCACGTTCCCCAGCACGCCGACGACCATCTGGCCGGCGGCGTAGTAGGGCACGACGGTGCCCGCCACGCCCACGACGGCTAAAAGCACCGACAGCGCGAAACGCGCCCGGTTCGCGCCGCCCGCCCACTCCAGCAGGCGCGCGACGGGGTTCGGCCCCTTGCGCCCCTCCGCCCGTCCCGACGAAGCGGCACCGGCCTCGGTGGAGGAGGCTCCGCGCGCGGCCGCGCCGTTCGCAGCCGCGCCGCTTGCGGCCGTGTTGCTTGCGGTTGCCTCGTTCGCTAGCGTTCCGCTTGCGGCCGTCTCGTCCGCGATTGCCTCGTCCGCAACCGCGCCGCTTGCGGCCGTCTCGTCCGCGACGGTTGCATTGCCCGCATCCATACGCAGTCCTTCCCTCAAGTTACCTTTAGGTTACTCAAGGTAGTATAACACTGTTATATAACGTTGTTACAACCGATTTGCGAAAAGATGGGGCGAGAGGGAGGGAGGGAGGGAGGGAGGGAACGCCCCTTGCTTGTCCGAGGAGAAGTTAGAGGCAGAATGGGAGGGAATAGAGGGCGAGGGAGGGCGTCCCCTGCCCGTCCAAGAAAAAGCAAGTAGAATGAGGAGGCAGAGGGTGAGGAAGGGCGCCCCGAAACAAGAGGCAGAATGGGAGGATGGGAGGCGAGAGAAGGGAGGAGGGCCTTGCTTGCGCGAGGCGAAGTTGGAAGCGGAGGTGGAAACGGAGCAAGGGGGGAGGGCGGGAGCGATAGGCGGGAACGGAAGACCGGAAAGCGGAAAGGCGGTCGCCGCTCAGCAGGCGGTGCCCACTCGAAGCGCCGCCTTGCGCTCGGCAGACAGCGCCCGTCCGAAGCGCCGCCCATGCTCGGCATCTCGGGCGAACGGTAAAAAATCCGGGAATTTTTCTTGATATAGTACCGAACGGGCGTGACTCTGCTTGCTGATCGACTCGAATTGCAAAATTACGGTAATATATCAAAATATTTTTCGCCATATGTTATCATTCTGGCCTTTCTTTCGTCTGAATTCTTGCCGAGGGGGCAAATTCGGTAAAATATCATGAAATAATTTGAAATCCATTACCGCAATTGGCGCATCCCAGAGCAAGGTGCGCGCTCGAGGATGCCTTTCGAAGCCCGCACGCGCTCGAGACGCGACATCGAAGGGCGCACGACAACTTGCTGATCGGACGGGACGGAAGGCAAAGAGCGGAAGGCGGCACCCGCCCGGAACGCCGATCGCGCTCGAAGCCGCTGACAGGCAGAAAGCGACAGTCGTCGATAACGGAGAACCCCTCGCCCCTCAAAGGCGGCCCGTTCACCCTCTTCGAACAACTCTGCGCCCTTCTGGATGTTGTTTCACGTGAAACATTCGTTCGCCCCCTTGACGCACGGGTCCGCCCGCCATGCGGCGAGCCCTTCCCGATCGGGAGCATCAGGCCGCAGTCGCCGGGTAGAGGAGATGCCGGCGAAACGAGATCGGGTTCGCCCAGGAACTTCCAGCGGACTGCCGGGGGGGATGAGCTGCCGGGAGGGATCGGCGGTATCCGGCAGGCCATCGGGAGGCAAAGCGGGATCGGGCCGTCCGGGGACGTCTGGCAGACAGCCGGGAGGCGGGACGGGGCCGGGTTCGCGCATCGGCGTTCGGCGGGCTGCCGGGAGACGGGGCGGGATCGGGAAGGTTCGACCCCGCCCCGCAGGCCCTGAGACGGGTCCCTCCCGGACGCGCATGCCAAAGGGAAATCCGGCGCATTCGCTCCGATGTCGCGCGGCGAAGGAAGCGACGCTTCGCACAGACCACCCAAAGCCTCGCAAGGGTGCGGCGCGGCCGGATGGGGATCGCGCCCCTGGCGGCAAAGGAGCACGCGCCTCGCTCGAAGCGGGTGCCCCTTTGCCGGAAGTTGAAGATCGTAGCATTACCGCTGGTCAGCCGGGTGCCTCGTGCGAAGCGGATGCTCCTTTCCGAGCCGCCCGGAACGGTCCGGATTCGATTGGAACACGCGGAGAAACCGAGCGCTCGAAAACGCCGGAGTCGGAGGGACAAGCCTGTCGGGGCGGGTGGGGAAACGCACGGCCCGCATCGCTGCTCCGGCCGCACCGATCCGGCCGCGCTGCTCCGACCGCGCTGCCCCGCCCTCACTCGACGGGGGTCGCGCCCTCCCCGCCTTTCATAAGCTCGATGTAGCCCGTGCGGAAGAACCGCTCCAGGTCGGAGACGAACGCATGGGCCTCGTCGCGATCCATGCCCAGTGCGAGCGGCTCGAAGTAGCCGCGATAGAACATCCCGGCCAAAGCGCGCGCCATGGCGGGATCGAGGTCGTTGACCGCCACCCCGTGCCCGCGCATCTCGCGAGCGTAACGGAACGTGCTCTCCACCTCGAGGTCGATGAAGCGGTCGAGGTAGCGCTCCCACGAAGTGCCCGCCGACCTGAAGAGGATGAGCGCGAACACCTCGCGGTTGTCGTACACGTAATCGAGTATGCGATGGACCATCCCGGTCTCGTAGTCCTCCATGCGGTCGAACGTCTGCGCTTCGAGGGGCAGGCGGTAGAACCCCTCCTGCATGGAGACGTAGCGTTGGTACAGCTCCTCGCCCGCCGGGGACACGATGGCGTCGAACAGCGCCTCCTTGCCGGCGAAATAGCCGTAGATCGCACCGGTGGTGACGTTCGCGGCGGCCGCGATGGAGCGCAGGGACGCCTTTGCGAACCCCTTGGACGCGAACTCGCGGACAGCGCACGCCATGATGCGCGTCCGTACCTCCCCGGCGCCGCGCACGCGCCCACCGCGCGCATCGCGCGTTGCTGCATTCTGTTCCATGTCCCGCCTTCCAATCGGTGCGATCATGGTAGCGCATCCGAGCGCAAAACGCACGGCGCACCCCCGCAGGGCGCATTCGGAGAGAGAGGGCCGCGGCGGCACGTCTCCACAAGCGCAACCGTGGAGGAGGCCGGGTCAACGCACCGCTGCGGAGCGTAACCGCAGAGAAAGGCCGAGCGGCGCAGCCTCAGGGGCGCCGCGAGCCCGAAGCTCCGGCGAAAAGCGGAAAAGCCGCCGTTAAGCGCGCGTTTTTCGCAAGAAGGACCGCGACGGCAGGCTGGGGCCGGTGCGGGCCGCCGCGCTTCTTCAACCGGAACCCCCTCCAATCGGGGCCCTTCCAATCGGGAAACCCCCTCCCGCGGCACGGCAACCCAACTCCGGCCGCGACTCCGGCCACACGGCCCGCGGCATGCCGGCTCCCGTACCGCGCACGCGCCGATTCCGCTACAATAGGCGCCATGCAAGATACCGCGCGCATACTCGTCATCGAGGACGACACCGACATCAACGACGTGCTGGCCACCTCGCTTTCCAAGGCGGGGTACGTCTGCGTGCAGGCGTACTCGGGCAGCGAGGCGCGGCTTTTGCTGAGGGCGACCGAAACCGGCGACGAGGCGCCCTACGACCTCGTCATCACCGACCTCATGCTGCCTGGCGCGTCCGGCGAGGACATCGTGCGCGCCATCCGCGAGAAAAGCGACGCGCCCGTGATCGTGGTGTCGGCCCGCACAGACGCAGCCGACAAAGTGGCGCTGCTCGAACTGGGGGCCGACGACTACCTGTCCAAGCCCTTCGACCTCGACGAGCTGCACGCGCGCATCGCCGTGCAGCTGCGCCATGCGGCCCGCTCAGCGGGCCGCGGCCCGGACGCGCTGCGCTACAAGGACTGGACGCTCGACCCCGAGGCCCGCACGCTTACGGCCGCGGGCCAGCCGGTGCGCCTCACGCGCCTCGAATACGGCATCGTGGAGGCGCTTGTGCGCCGCCCGAAAAAGGTGTTCACGAAGCGCGAGCTGTTCGAGGCCGCCTGGCGGGAGGAGTGCTTCGTCGAGGACAAGGCGGTGAACGTGCACGTGAGCAACATCCGCGGCAAGCTGAAGGCATCCGGCACCGACGGCTACATCGAGACGGTATGGGGCATCGGGTTCAAGCTCGCGGACTGACGCGCGGCGGGCATGCGGGCGCGGCGGCGCGAAGGCGGCTAGACGTACGCGGCCGCGCAGCTGCGGCGCTCTGCGAGAGCCGCGCGGCCGCAGCCCGCCGCGCCCGCCGGCCCCCATGCCCGCCAGCACGTACTCCCGCTCCCCTTGCGCCCCTTCCACCCCGCGCAGCCGCAGACCCCTCCCCTTCCGCGCGTCACACGGCTGCGCGCGCAGCCGCCCTCGCGCATCGCAGGGCCGTCCGCACGCGCGCCCCTCGCGCGCGCCACGCCCCCGAAGCGCCCTCCATCGCCGTTTCTCTTCCGCGCCGCGCGGCCCCGTCCGCGCGAAGGCGACCGCATGCCCGCGCGTTTCTTTACCCTTTCTTAACCATTTCAAGGCCATGCGCTCAACACCTTTTCCGTATCGTGGCAGACAGGCGCAAACGAAGCGATGAGGAAAGGAGTTGCGCATGGATGCAGTGCGAACCTGCGATCTGACGAAGCGCTTCGGCGGCAAGACGGCCGTCGACCGCTTCGGCATGCGCGTCGGAAAAGGCGACATCTACGGATTCGTCGGCCGCAACGGCGCGGGCAAGACAACGGTGATGAGGATGCTCGCGGGTCTGGCGGAGCCGACCGGCGGCGAGGTGCGCGTGTTCGGAGCCTCGCCCAAGGAGGCGGGGACGGCGCGCCGCATCGGCGTGCTCATCGAGCATCCGGGGCTGTACGGCTCGATGAGCGCCTACGACAACCTCATGATGAAGGCCCTCGCGCTCGGGCTGGTCGACCCGAAGGGGAAGTCCCGCGAGCTGCTCGAGTTCGTCGGCCTCGGGCAGGTGGGCCGCATGAAGGCCAAGCGGTTCTCCCTAGGCATGAAGCAGCGCCTGGGGCTTGCGCTCGCGCTTTTGGGCGATCCCGACCTGCTTCTGCTCGACGAGCCGCTCAACGGCTTGGATCCCGAAGGAGTCCAAGAGGTGCGACGCCTCATCATGCAGCTGAACGAGCAGCGCGGCGTCACCGTCGTGGTGAGCTCGCATGCGCTCGAGCAACTGGGGAGGATGGCCACGCGCTACGGCGTCATCCGCGAGGGACGCATGGTGCGCGAGTTGACCGCCGCCGACGTCGAACGGGAATGCAGCGACTTTCTGCAGGTGGAAACTGCGAACCCGAAACGCGCGCTCGCGGTTCTGCAGGAGCGTTTCCCCGCTCTGCGCTTCCAGGCCATGCCCGATGCCTCGCTGCGCGCGTTCGGCGGCGCGGACGCGGCGGCGGTGGGTGCGGCCCTTGCCGAGCAGGGGATCGCGGTGAGCGGCCTGTACGCGCACAAGCGCGATCTGGAGGAGTTCTTCGTGGAGATGATGGGAGCTGAGCATCGTGGTTAATATTATGCGGATGGATCTGTACCGCCTCGTTCACAGCAAGGCGCTGTGGGTCTTTTTGGCCATCATCGTGGCATTGGCGGCCATCAGCACGGGCACGGTGGCGTACGTTTCAAGCCCCACCTTTACGGAAAGCCTCGAGGCTGCGGAGGGCCTACACGTCGGCTTCTCGGATGCGAAGAGCACCGCCGAGGCCGGTGCGGCGCTAGGATCGCTTGTGCAGAACCTGTCGGCAGAATCCCTTGTCGGAAGCTCCCTTTTGAGCGGCGGCGCCCTTGCGTGCCTGTTCGCGATCTTCGTCGCCATCTTCCTGACGGCCGAGTTCGAAGGCGGCTTCGCCAAGAACGTGCTGAGCGCCCAGCCGAACCGCCTTGCGCTCCTCGCCGCGCGCAGCGTGGAGATCGCCGTGCTCGCCGTCGCGTTCACCGCCGTGAGCATCGGCGCGACGCTGGCCATAGCGGCCGTCGCGGGGCTCGAGCTCGCCCCCACCCCGCCGGCCGACCTGGCGCTGTGGGCCGCGCTCGTCGCGCTTTCGGTCGCGGCGTTCGGAATGCTCACGGCGCTGGGAGCCTGGGCCACGCGCAAGATGGCCGCGAGCATCGTCATCGGCGTCGTGCTGGCCTCGGGCGTGGTGACGGCCATGCTGAAGAGCGCCCTCGCGCTGTTCCCGAGCGCGCCGCATATCGCCGACTACACGCCCTACTCGTGCACGGCCTCGCTTGCGCTGGGCCTGGACGCGGCAGGGACGCTCGATCCGCTGCACATCGCGCTCGTGACGGCGGCGTTCATCGTGATCGGCATCGGACTGGGCGCCGTCGCGCTGCAGAAGCGGGACGTGTAACCATGGGCTCCGCGGTCTGCCTCCTCGTGGGCACCCTCGCGCTCGTCGCGATCGCGCTGGCGGTGCAGCTTGCGCGCTCGGAACGCGAGCTGCGCTCCATCGCCCGGTTCCTCGCCGAACGCGACCCGGACAGCAACGCGCGCGTCACCGTCGGAATGCGCACGCGGGGGTTCGTGCTGCTGGGACAGGCCGTGAACCGCCTCATCGACCGGCACCAAGGCGAGCGGATCGCCGCCGAGGAGAGCAAGCGCGCCCTGCGCCGCGGGCTCACCTGCCTCTCCCACGACATCCGCACGCCGCTCGCCGGCGCGCAGGGCTACGTCCAGCTTCTGGCCGACGAAAAGGACGAGCGCGAGCGGGCGCGCTACCAGGACGTGGTGGCCCGCCGCCTCGACGACGTGGAAGCCCTGCTCGACCAGCTGTACGACTACGCGCGCACGCAGGACCCCGACCATCGCGTCGAGTGGGAGCCCGTGGAGGTGGACGAGGTGCTGACGGAATCGCTCGCCTCGCTGTATCCCCAGTTCAAAGAGCGCGCATGGGAGCCGGACATCGAGCTTGACGAGGAGGCGCTCTCCGTCGTCTCGAACGCCGACGCGCTCAAGCGCATCTTCCGCAACCTCGCCGTGAACGCGCTGCGCCACGGCAGCGCCCCGCCGCGCATCGCGCGCACCGGCCGCGAGGTGTCGTTCTCCAACCGCGTGGCCGACCCCGACGCCATCGACGTCGACCGGCTGTTCGAGCGATTCTACCAGGGCGACCACGCGAGGTCGGCCGACGGCAGCGGGCTGGGGCTCGCCATCGTGGCCGAGCTGGCGCGCGCCCTGCGCATCGGGCTTCGGGCGCGCCTCGACGGAGACACGCTCGTCGTGACGCTCGACTTCCCCGCATGACGGACGCTCCGCGCGAGACGGTCGCGCTCCGCAAGACGGACGCCCGGCTCGCGGAGCGCAGCGGGCGCCCCTGCGGGCACCCAAGCGGGGCGAACTCCCGAAAACCCCGCTGCGCCGCTCAACGCGCATGCCCGGAGGGCGGCGCAGCTTGCGCTTGCACTGACATTCAACCGGCGGGCGACGCACGTCGAGCGGCGCAGCGGAGGGGCGACACGAACAATCGCCGAAACCGGCAGAAATCGCGTCTTGTGCATAGGTTTCTCCCTGAAAAACGGCTTCGCGCCGAAACGCGAACGGCAAAAGCCCAGTTCGCGAAAAACCGCGATGCGATCAGGGCCCGCAAACCCATGCGCAAGACGCGATCCGTGCCGCTTCACGGCGCTCTCGCTGCCAAACCGGCATCGGAATGGTCGGGCAGCCCGCCGCACAAGGCCCCGGCGACGCCTCGGAAGCCCTGCCCCGCCGCTGCGAGAAACCCTGCTGCCGCCGCAGAAACCCCGTCGCCGCAAGAAGGTCTGCCGCCCCTGCCGCCGCACAGAACCCCAGCGCGCCCTTCCCCGGCCGAAATGTTTCACGTGAAACATTTGTCCGCATGCGCAAAAAAGCGCCCGACCCCAAACGGGGCCGGGCGCTGCACATCGGAGGGCGACGCCGCCCTTACAGCTTGCCCACCAAATCGATGCCCGGATGCAGCACGTCGGCGCCCGGCACCCAGCGAGCGGGGCACACGGAGTCGCCGTGCTCGGCCACGAACTGGCTGGCCTGCACGCGACGCAGAAGCTCGGTAGCGTTGCGTCCGATGTTGCCGGCGTTCACCTCGTAGCACACGATCTTGCCCTCGGGATTCACGATGAAGCTGCCGCGCTCGGCCACGCCGTCCTCCTCGATGTAGACGTCGAAGATGTCGGCCAACTTGTGCGTGGGGTCGGCGAGCATCGGATACGGCAGCTGCTTGATGTTCTCAGAGGCGTCGTGCCATGCCTTGTGAACGAAGTGCGTGTCGCAGGACACGGAGTAGATCTCGCATCCCGCTTCCTGGAACTTCCCGTAGAGGGCGCCAAGGTCCTCAAGCTCGGTCGGGCACACGAACGTGAAGTCCGCCGGGTAGAAGAAGAACACGCTCCAATGGCCCAGCACGTCGTCTTTCGTCACCGTCTTGAACTCGTCGTTGTGGAATGCCTGGACGGAGAAGTCCTCGATCTCCTTGTTGATCATCGACATGAGATTCGCTCCTATCTGCGTTCTCGCCTCGCACCAATTGTTATCCTTTACAAACTTTACCATAAATGTTATACGTGCTCTATCATATATGCGCCACCTCCGAACAATCTCCAAAAACCACCGCCTTGGAAGGCCCCGCCGTGCGCCCGATCCGGTTTTCGCCTAGAATGGGGCCTTGAACGAAACAGTGCGCATCGCGAGCGGAGGGAGCGTCATGAGGCAGTGCATGGATGCCGACAACCTGCATCGCAGGCTCAAGAAAATAGTCGGCCAGGTGCAGGCCATCGACCGCATGGTGGACGAGGACGTGCCCTGCGAGGATGTGCTCGCCCAGATCAACGCCGCGAAATCGGCGTTGCACCGGTGCGGGCAGGTGGTGCTGGAAGGCCATATCAAGCACTGCGTGCGCGACGGCATCGAGCACGGCGACGCCGACAAGACCATCGAGAGCTTCACGAAGGCGGTCGAGCGCTTCTCGAACATGAGCTAGGCCGCGCCGCCGCCCGCTTTACAGCCCGCGACCTCTACGCCCGCAGCGGCATCGTCGTACGCGGGCTTTGCAAAACCACCCCGCGGAATAAGCCCTGGAAAACTTCCCCCCTTTGCGCTATTATACCCATAGGGGTATAGGTATAATGCAGTGAGCGGAGGAACCATGGAGGACAACGACGCGTCGGCGCGGACGAAAGCGGAAGAAGGGGCGGCTCCGAGCACGGGCGGCGCACGTGGGCCGGAAGCACCCGCAGCGAACACGGCCGGCATAACCGGAGAGGCGGCCAAGCCCTCGGAGCCATTGCGCATCCGCGCGATGGGAAAGCTGGAGGATCTGCTGGAGATCGGGGGCACGAGGAGGGACGTCGCGTTTTTGGCGATCTCGGCCGCAGCGCTGGCCCTCAGCCTCTTCGCGCCCGACGCGCTGCCCTTCGACCCGGCGTGGATCGCCATCGTGCTGTGCGGAGCGCCCATCGTCTTGGGCGCCGTCATCGGCCTCGTCACGGAGTTCGACATCAAGGCCGACGTGCTCGTGTCGCTCGCGCTCGTCGCGTCCGTGGCCATCGGCGAGGACTTCGCCGCCGGCGAGGTGGCGCTCATCATGCAGCTGGGCGCGCTTCTGGAAGAGTTGACGGTGGCGAAGGCGCGCGCAGGCATCGAGCGGCTCGTGCGCCTCTCCCCCCGCACGGCGCGAATCGTGCGGCCGGACGGGACCGAAAAGGTCGTCGCCGCCGAAGACGTGCGGGCGGGCGACGTGGTGCGCGTGCTGCCCGGGGAGACGATCGCCGTGGACGGCACCGTCGTCAGCGGATCCACCTCCATCGACGAGTCGGCGATGACCGGCGAGCCGCTTCCCGTGGACAAGACGGTGGGCGACGAGGTGAGAAGCGGCACGGTGAACCGCTTCGGGGCGTTCGACATGCGCTCCGAGCGCGTGGGAGAGGACAGCTCGCTCGCCCGCATGATCGAGCTCGTGAGATCGGCCGACGCTGGCAAGGCGAAGATCGTGCGCCTCGCCGACCGCTGGGCCACGCGGATCGTGGTGATCGCGCTGGCGGCCGCGGCGGGCACGTGGCTCGTCACCGGCGAGGCCATCCGCGCGGTCACCATCCTCGTGGTGTTCTGCCCGTGCGCGCTCGTGCTGGCCACGCCCACGGCCATCATGGCGGCCATCGGCAACGTGACGAGGTTCGGCGCGCTCGTGCGCGAGGGGGACGCGCTCGAACGCCTCGCGAAGGCGCGCAAGGCGGCATTCGACAAGACGGGCACGCTCACCCACGGCCGCCCCGAGGTGGTGGCCGTCGTGCCGTGCGCGTCGGGACACGGGCGCCACGAAGGCTGCTGCGGCGCGCACGACGAAGCGGCGGCCCCCTTGGACGAGGCGGCGCTGCTCGACTATGCGGCGGCTGCGGAGAGCATGAGCGAGCACCCGCTGGGCAAGGCCATCGTGCGCGGATGGAAGAGCGCGCGCAAAGCCGAGGCGGGACGCGCGAAAGGCCCTGCGGACGCCGTGGACGCCGTCGCGCCCGGCGCCCGCACCTCCCCCGCCGACGGCGCCGCGCGCGCCCTTCCCCGATCCGACGATTTCGCGATGATCCCCGGCCGCGGAGTGGCGGCGACGGTGGCGGGGCGGCGCGTGCTGGCGGGCAACCTCGACATGATGCTCGAGCACGGCGTGGCCGGAGCGCTCCATTTGGAGAGCGCCGCCGCCGAGCACCTCGAAGAAGGGCGCACGGTGGTGCACGTGGCGGTGGACGGCCGCGCGGCGGGGCTGGTGGCGCTCGCCGACACCATACGCCCGTCGGCAGGCGAGACGGTGCGCGCCGTCCGCGCGCTCGGCGTCGAGCCGGTGCTGCTCACCGGCGACCGTCCCCAAGCCGCACGGCGCATCGCCGAGGAGGCGGGCATCTCGGACGTGGAGGCCGGCTGCCTGCCCGAAGACAAGCTGCGCGCCATCGAACGCTTAGAAGACGGCGGAACGCCGGTGTGCATGGTGGGCGACGGCATCAACGACGCGCCCGCCCTCAAACGCGCGACGGTCGGCATCGCCATGGGCGGCGCGGGCAGCGACATCGCCGTCGACGCCGCCGACATCGCGCTCGTGCGCGACGACATCGCCGCGCTGCCCCACCTGATCGCCGTCTCGCAGCGCATGATGACCACCATCAAGCTGAACATGACGTTCTCGATGGCGCTCAACTTCGCCGCCATCGCGCTCGCCATGGCCGGCATCCTCGACCCGGTGGCGGGCGCGCTCGTCCACAACGCCGGATCGGTCCTCGTCATCTCGAACTCCGCGCTCCTTTTGCGCTGGAAGCGCAAAGGCACGCCCATGCCGAGCCGAAGGGTGGACGACCCTTTGGCCTCCCCCGCCACCGAGCCGACGCAGGAGCCGCAACCGCGAACCGCTTAAGGCCGCGCGCCCTGCCCGCCCGGCACCCCGCCCGGCTCGCACAAAGCCTCGGCCGTGCGAGCCGCAGCGGCTGCGTCCGGCGACGGACCGGCTTGCACGACCGCCCGCGCGAGCCGTCGAAACGACTCGTCGGAAAGGCAGTGCTCCAATCGGCACGCCTCCTCGTCGGCGACCATCGCATTCACGCCGCAGCCGACAAGAAGCGCCCGGAAGAACTCATGGCGCTCGCGCATGCGCTCGGCCATGGCGCGGCCCCGCTCGGTCAGGCGCACCTCGTGCGCCACCACTTCGACGCAGCCCTCGCGGGCAAGGCCGACCAGGGCCTTCGACACACTCGGCTTCGACACGCCCAATCGCCCGGCAACATCAACCGCGCGCACGAACCCGCGCTCGCGACCGATCGCAAGGATGGCCTTCAGATAGTCTTCGCCCGATTCCCGGACGGCCATGCGCCCTCGCCTCCTTCGCGTCTGCGCGCATCGCGCGCCGCTCACCCGAAAAACCCTTCGACGCGCCGCGCCGTCTGCGGATCGTCGAGGCGGCCCCACCAGGCCGCGCGCCCCTGCTCCATGAGCAGCGCATGGTCGCAGCATTGGGCCACGAGCTCCGGATCGTGCGTGATCACCAAGCTCGTCACGCCGCGCGCCGACAGGTCGCGCAGGTTTCGGGCGGTGTCCAGCATGTGCGCCCAGTCCAGACCGCTCGTCGGCTCGTCGAACACGCACACCGCGCGCTCGCCGGCCACCGCGCTCGCGATGGCCACGCGCTGCTTCTGGCCGCCCGAAAGCGCCATGGGATGCCGCTCGGCCAGACTCTCGAGGTCGAGGCCTTCGAGGATGGCGTCGACGACGGGCGCGGCGGCCTCTCCGCGCAGCGGATCGCGGGGGCGGTTGCGCAGGGACAGCGCCACCTCCTCGCGCACGCTCTCGGTGAACAGCTGGTGGTTCACATCCTGCATGACCAGGTAGCAGAGCCGCCGGCGCCGCGCGTTCGAGCAGAGGCGCCCGCCCACGGCCACCTCCCCCTCGCATCCGCGCTCCAACCCGCACACGCAGCGCGCGAACGTCGACTTGCCCGCGCCGTTGTCGCCGAGCACGCCCACGACCGCTCCGCGGGGAAACGAAAGCCCCTCCACGTCGACGGCCGCCTTCCCGCTCCGCCCGTAAGCGAAGCGCAGCGAGCGCACCTCGAGGCCCGCCGTCGCATCCCCTTTCGCCGCGCCCGCCTTCGGCGCGTCTTCGCCCTCCCCCGCCGCACCCGTCGGAAGACCGCGCCCTCCCGAACGGCCATGCGCGGACGCGGGGAGCGGGCGCGCGGGCGCGCGGGCGCAGGGGGCCGAGGTGGCGCAAACGCGGCCGCCGACGCGGCGGCGAAGCTCACGGGGCGCACCGAGCGCAAGCCCGCCGCATGCAGCTGATCGTCCGAAAGCGCGCTCAGCTGCGCGGCGCTCTTCTCCCACGCGACGCGCCCCTCCTCCAAAAGCACGAACCTGTCGGCCACGTCCATGAGGTAGCCCAGCCGATGTTCGGCCACGACGACGGTGCGCCCCTCGGCCTTCCACCGCGCGATGACGTCCGCGAGCATGCGGATCGAGCGCACATCCAGGTTGGAGGCCGGCTCGTCCAGCACGAGCACGCGCGGGCCGTGGGCCGACACGCTCGCGCACGCGATCTTCTGCCTCTCGCCGCCGGAGAGCTTGAACAGGTTGCGGTCGAGCAGCCCGCGAAGCCCGAAGCGCTCGACCGCATCCAGCACGGCCGCGTCGATGCGCTCCGCGTCCCAGCCCATGTTCTCGCAGCAAAACGCCAGCTCGCTCGTGCTGTCCACGTTGAAGAACTGACTGCGCGGGTTCTGGAACACGCTGCCCACGAGCGCCGCCGTGCGCGCGATGGGCTCCTCGCTCGGATCGAGCGCCGCCCACGCCGCGCCGTCGCCCGCCGCCGCGCCGTCGCCCGCCGCACGTGCGCCCGCCGCCGCGCGACCGCCCGATGCGCGTGCGCCCGCGCCGTCGGTGGGCCCCACGCGCACCTCCCCCCACAGATCGCCCTCGAAGAACTGGGGGACGAGGCCGTTCACGAGGCGCGTGAGCGTGGTCTTGCCGCAGCCCGACCGCCCGCACAGAACCACCACCTGCCCTGCGGGCACGTCCAAGCACACGTCGTCGAGCGCATACGAGCCCTCCGGCGCGCCCTTGTGCCGAAACGACACGTGCCGCACGCTCACGGGTGCCCCGCCGCGCGCGTCCGGGGAACCGCCGCCGGCCCTCCGCACGGCTGCCGCGCCCCGCGACGCCGCCGACGCCGCAAGCGCGCCCTCCGGCCCCGCATCAGGCGCCCCGCCGCGCGCGTCCGGCGCGCAGCCGTCCTTCCCTACCATCCCAGAACCCCCTTCGTCATGGTGAACGCCGCGAGCGCTAGCATGAGCGCCGCAAGCGCGATGTCCGCCGCCCCGAAGCCCACCTGGCAGCGGCTCGTTCGCCGCGCCTCGCCGCCAAGGCCGCGCGCGACGCTGGCCGCCGACAGCTCGTCGCCGATCTTCACGAGGCTCACGATGAGCGGCACGAGCCGGTACTCGATCATCGCGACAGGCCCGCACCTCCATCCCACGCCGCGCAGGTGCATGGCGTCGCGGATGGAGCGGTACTCCTCCAGCACCGTCGGGAAGAACCTGAACACCACCGCGAAGGGGATGATCACCTTCTGCGGCAGGCGCAGCCGCTCGAACGCCGCCACGAACTCGCTCACCGTGGTGGTGGCGAACAGGTAGTACGCGAACACGGTGCCGGGAAGAAACGACAGCACCATGGCGGTCACGAGGCGCAGAAGCACCGCGAGCGGGCTCGTCGCGCCGAGGGCCTCCAGCAAGACCCCTTCGTTGAGCAGCTCCAAGACAAGCGACGCCAAAAACGCCGCGGAGAACCCGAAGGCGAACGCGCGGCGCCCCGCCTGGGCGAGCAGCGCGACCGCCACGGCCACCGCCGCGGATTTGAGCGCGAACCCCACAGGCGAGTATCCCGAGGCCAGAAGCGTCACGTTCGCGCACACGAGCATGGCCACCTTCGTGCGCGGATCGAGCCAAAAGCCCTCGCGCGCTCCGAGAACGACGGGCTCGACCGCGGCGGGCGCGGCAGACGAGGCGCCCGCCATCACGCGATGCCCGCGCGCTCGAAATGCTTGCGCAGCACCTTCGTTCCGATGAACGCGCCCACAAGCGCGCATACGACGATGCCCGCGAGATCGGCGGCCAGCATGCCGCCCGACACGAGCGAGATCATCTCGTCGACGTACGCGTCACCCTGCGAGGCGCGGTACGGCTCGAAGTACGCCTCGGTCATGATCCACATCGGAAGCTGCGTGCCCACGATCCACAGCGAGAACACGCAGTGCGACGCGATGGCCGCCTTGACGCTGCGATAGCCCCCTGCCTTCAAGATGAGGTCGGCGACCAGCCCGCACACGATGCCGAAGCCAAGGCCGATGGGACCGTAGCCCATCAAGAACGTGAGCAGCCCCATGAGCGCGCCCATGATGGTGACCATGCCGAAGCTTCTCACCTTCGTGTAGAACAGCATCTGGGAGATGCCCGACACGAGGGCGAGCGGCAACGGGAACAAATACGCCATGATGGGGATCATCCCCAGGCACCCGCACGCGAAGAAGATGACGAAGTAGATGACCGCGAACACCGCGCACGTCACCAAATCGCGCACCCCGATGCCCCGCTTCTGCTCGATCTGCCGCTTCGCGCCGCGCGGCGCCTGCTGCGTTGCCTTTTCCATGGTGAAGCCTCCTTTTCGTCGAAACGTCCTATCGTCCGGCCCGCGCGCCGCGGGCCGTCTTCGCAATCGGCGGCGCGAGGCCGCCCGCCAAGCCGGGCGCGCGCCTTCGCCGGCCGCCCCGCCGGACGGCCTGCGGCGGGGCGGCGCCCCTCACAGCTTCCATCCGAGCGCCGCCTCGCGGCCCTGCACGAAGCGGCGGTAGAGGCCGTCTTCGCGCATGAGCTCGTCGTGGCGTCCGCGCTGGACGATGCGGCCGCCGTCCAGCACGACGATCTGGTCCGCACGGCGCACGGTGCTCAGCCGGTGGGCGATCATCACCACGGTCTTGCGCGCGCACAGCGCTTCGATGGCGGCCACCAGGTCGGCCTCGTTCTCGGGATCGACGTTGGCCGTGGCCTCGTCGAGGAGCACCACCGGCGCGTCTTTCAGAAGCGCCCGCGCGATGGAGATGCGCTGCCTCTCGCCCCCGGACACGGTGGCCCCTCCCTCCCCGATCACCGTGTCGAAGCCCTGCGGCAGGGCGCGTGCGAAGTCGTAGCAGCGCGCCGCGCGAGCCGCGGCCATCACCTCCTCGTGCGTGGCCTCGGGCCGGCCGAAGCGGATGTTGTTCTCCACCGTGTCGTTGAACAGGTACACGTTCTGAAACACCATCGAGAAATTGCCCATGAGCGCGTCGAGCTTCCAGTCGCGGACGTCTGCGCCGCCAAGGAGCACCGCGCCCGCGTCCGCGTCCCAAAACCGCGCCATGAGGTTCACGAGCGTCGTCTTGCCCGACCCGGACGGCCCCACGATGGCGCAGGTCGTCCCCGCGGGGATGGACAGGCTCACGTCGTCGACGACCGTGCGCACCCCCTTCCCCTCTCCGTACGAGAAGCTCACGCCGTCAAGGACGATCCCCGCGTCGGCGGCCCGCTCGACGTCCCCGCGCTCCTCCATGAGCGGCGTGGAGTCCACCTCCTCCACGCGGTCGATGGACGCGTCCACCATCGGCAGCATGAACGCGAGCGAGCCGGACTGCTCGATCTGGCTGTAGACGAAAAACCCGCCGACGATCATGAGCAGGCACTCGAACAGCTCCATCTCGCCCGCCAGATGCAGCCAGACGGACAGCGCCACCGCCGCTACCGCGAACAGGCGCAGCACGCATTGCTGGGCCACGGTGTAGGGGATGCTCTTCTTCTCCAGGAAGAAGTTCTGCTGTTCGGTTTCGCGGATGGTGCGTTCGAGCGAGGTGGTCGCGTTGCCCATGAGGTTGAACGACTTCACCACGGCAAGCCCCTGCAAGTATTCCAGCACGCCGTCCACCAGGCGCATCTGCGCGGCCAGACGCGCGGGCGAATGCCTTTGCGACATGGCCAGCATGCGGGAGTTCACCCACAGCATGCACGCGATGCCCGCAAGCAGAACCGCCCCCACGCGCCAATCGACGAAGGCGAACCCGACGGAGAGCACCGCCGCGTGCATGATGCCCGTGAGGATGCGCACCACGATGGCGCCCGCCATGCTCTCCATGTCCTCCATCGTGGAGGTGCAGATGGCCGTGAGGTTGCCCAGGCTGCGCTCGTTGAAAAACCCCATGGGCACGTGCTTCAGGCGCTCGCCGATGGAGATGCGCTTGTCGTCGAGCATGAGGTAGGCCGCGCGCATCTCTCGCTTGTGGCTCGCGTAGTGCAGCACCGCCTGAGCCGCCACCGCGGCCGCCATGATCCCGAACGCCGCCTGCGCCGTCTGCGCGGACAACGTGCCCGCCAGCATGTCGCGCAGCACGACGAACAAAGGGACGATCTCCACCGCGATGGCGATGGCCTGGAAGAACTCGAGCACGATGGACACGTACCAGTCGCGCGCGTGCCTTCCCGCGAACCGGAAGAACTTTCGGTAGATGGCAAGCATCAGCGCACCTCCTCGCACGCCGCGGACGCGGGCGCCTCGTCGTCGGCGGCATCGGCAGAGCCGATGTGCGCCCTCCACATGTCCGCGTACAGCGGGCACGTCTCCAACAGCTCTCCGTGCCGTCCGCACGCCGCGACGCGCCCATCGTCGATAACCGCGATCTTGTCCGCGCCGGTGACGGTGGACAGCCTATGCGCCACCACGATGAGCGTCTTGCCGCGCGACAGGCGCGCGATGGCGTCCTGCATGGCGGCCTCGCTCTCCGGGTCGACGTAGGCCGTGGCCTCGTCGAGCACGACGATGGGCGCGTCCTTGAGCATGGCGCGGGCGACGGCGACGCGCTGGCGCTCCCCGCCCGAGAGGCGCCCGCCCGAGCCGCCCGCCGCGGTCATATACCCCCGCTCGAGGCCCTCGATGAACCCGTGGCAGCCGCTCGCCTCGGCGCACGCCACCACCTCGTCGTCGGAGGCGCCGGGGCGGCCCATGCGGATGTTGTTCATCACCGTGTCGTCGAACAGGTAGTTGTCCTGGGCCACGTAGGCCACCAGGTCGTTCGCCTGCTCAAGCGGCATGGTGCGCACGTCGGCCCCGCCTATGCGCACCGCGCCGGCGTCGGCCTCCCATTGCGACGCCACGAGCTTGGCGATGGTGGACTTGCCCGATCCGGAAGGCCCCACGAGCGCAAGCGTCTGCCCCTCGCCCACCGCAAGGTCCACGCCCTTCAGAACGGGCGCGCCGCCGTAGGAGAACTCCACGCCGGCAAGCTCGACCGCATGCCCTCGCACGCACGCGCGCTCGCTCGGGCGCTCCATCTCCGGCTGGTCGAGCACCTCGCCGATCTCGCCCACGATGGTGGCGATCTTGGCGATCTCGTCCGTGAACATGATGGCGGCGAACAGCGGCCCCATGATGCCGAGCGACAGCACCGTGACGGTGATGAACGTCGGCACGGCAAGCGACCCGTCCATCACGAGCAGGCATCCGAGCGGCAGCACGGCGATGAGCACCGCCGGCCACACGCTCATCATGATGGCCGTCCACGGCAGCGTGGTGCGGCTCCACTCCATCATGAGCCCCGAGTTCGCGCGCACCGCGTCGGCGAACTTGGCGTAGGACGCCGCGGACTGGTTGAACGCCTTGATGACCTCGATGCCGCCGATGTACTCCACGATGGCGGCTCCCATGCGGCCTTTCGCGGCCACCACCGCGCCGTACTTCTGCGCGTAATCGCGCATCTCGACGGCGTAGCACAGAAAGCCCACCGGTATGGTGGCGAGCGAGGCGAGCGCCATGCGCCAATCGAGCGCGAACTCCACGGCCACGATGACGAGCGGCACGAGCAGGTTCGCCGTCAGCTCGGGCACCACGTGCGCAAGGGGCACCTCCAGCTGCTCGGCGCGCTCCACGAAAGCGGCTTTCAGCTTGCCCGAAGGCGTGTCCAGCACGTAGCCGAGCGGCATGCGCGAAAGCTTCGCCGCAAGCGCGCGGCGCACCTCCGAGAGCACCGCGAACGTGGCTGCGTGCGAGACGGTGGTCGACCACCCCATCAAAAGCGCCTTCGCCACCTGCCCCGCCGCCGCAACGCCGCACCACGCGAGGTAGAACCCGAAGTCGCGCACGCCCTCCACGAGCGCCGCGGCCATGGCCGCCACGGCCGCGTACGGCAGAAAGCCGCACGCCACGCCCGCGACGGCGAGCGCGATGGAGGCCGCGTACGTCCCCTTGCGGGGAGCCGCCAACATGAACAGCCGCTTGAACGGCGGCGTCGAAGCCTTCTCGTTCGGTGCGTGCGAAGGCCTAACAGACGCGGCTTCGCCGGGGTCGTCCCGCGCGTCCGTCGCGCAGGGGACTGTCTTCTCTTTCACTGTCCTCACCGCTTTCCTTCAAACGAAAACGAGCCGACAGGCGCCCTCCTCCCAGAGGGGCCTGTCGGCTCTGCGTCAATGCGTCTGGCTCTTATGAGGTTCGCCGTCCCGGCGAACGGCAGGGACGGCGGCGAATCGCGGACTTCCGCGCAAGCGCGGCGTCCGAAATGGCAAAAAATCACCGATTTCGGAAGCCCGCCTTGCCGCTTCGCGCCGCTTCAGGGCTCCCGAATCTTTGCGATCAGGCGTTTCGCGGCCTCGTTCGGCAGAGGGTTTCCGAAATCGGTGATTTTCCGCCATTCGGAGGCGCCTTTCCGCTAAGCCGAGACCGAGACGCGCCCGTCGCGCCCGCGACGCCCTTGCGCCCGCGCGCGGGCCGGAACCCGAGCAAGGCCGAGGGACGCCGCATCGCGCGTGGCAAGACGCGCCGCCAGGGAGCTCTCGCGACCGTCCGCGCGGACGCCCTGCGCGCCCTTCGCAGGCGGGCCCGCGTCCTCACGGACGGACGGCCGGACCTCCCTCCGTCCCCAAGCTCACCACGGTCTCGCGATGGCACTTCGGGCAGAACAGCGGGAAGTTCGCCAGCACGGTGTCGGGACGCGCCTTCGTGCGAGTCTTGCAGCCGCACACCGGGCAACGCACCCACCCCTGCGCGTCGACCGCGCAGCGCACGCCCGCGGCGCGCAGCCGGTCCGCGGACGTCACGGCGAGCCTCCCCGCGCCTCCACGAGCCGTTTCAGCTCGTCGGCCGCCGCAGGGTCGGACGGCGGCTTCGGCACGCCCGCGGACACGTCGTAGTCGGGGTAGAAGATGGTGTTCCAGCCCGCACGGTAGAACAGGCACAGCCGCTCCACGTAGGCATGGGCCTCCTCGCGCCCCATGTCGTGGGCCACCACCTCGAAGATGCCGGTGAAGCACGCCGTGTTGATCATGTGCATGATCTCGGGCGTGAGGCGGCCCGAGGTCACGGCGTCGTTTCCCACGGCCTCGATGTAGCGGTACGTCGTGGCGCTGTCCAGCTCCACCATGCGGTGCATGAACCGTTGGTACAGGTCTTCTTTGCCTCCGCACACGAGGATCTTGAACTCGGCGAAGTGATCGTACAGGAAATCGACCATCCAGCCGATGCCCCGGTCGGCGTAGGCGTTCATCTCGGTTCGCTGCATCGCGGGATCCATCTGGCCGAAGTCGTCGAAGCAGCGCTCCATCCTCGCGTACAACTCTTCGATCACCGGTCCCACCACGGCTTCGTACAGCGCCGCCTTGTCGGGATAGCGCACGTAGATCGCGCCCTTGCTCGACCCGGCACGCTCGGCGATGGCGCACAGCGACGCGGCTTCGTAGCCCTTCTCGAAAAACTCCTCGCGCGCGGCGGCCAAAAGCCGCTCGGTCGCGTCCTCATCGCGCTTCGCCAGCGCCCTCACCCCTTCCGTCGCCTCGCCTTGGCGCGCCGCCCGATCCCCGCCGCGCCGCTCTGTTTCCTCGCGCCCGACCCGGGACGTCTCTCCCGCCGCCTCGCGCGTGTCCTTATCAAAACCGTCGGTTTGAAACCGGCGGTTTTGATTATAGGGACAACGCACGAATGTGTCAACTAAGGTTAACAAGTCGCATGCCATCGGAAGATGGAGTCCGAAGCAGCCCGGAGCGCGGAGAACGCGAAAGAGGGCGCGGAGCAAGAGGCTCGCAGATGGGGGCTCCGCTCGCGCGGAGCCGTCGTCGCCCGAAGCGGCCCCGCGAAGCGAAAACGAGGACAGGACGCCCCGCCGCTGCTGTAACAGGACGCCGCCCGCGACAGCAAAGCCCCGGAAGCGACAACTGCGGCGGCGCGACAGCTGCAACGACCGCGGCGACAGCGCGCCGGTAACGGCAACTGCGGCGGCAGCGCGCCGGCTGCGACGACCGCGGCAACAGGATGCCAGCTGCGGCGGCGCGCCGGCTGCGGCAAAGCACCGGAAGCGGCAGGATACTGCCCGCGGCGAGCCGGCAGCAGCAGGGTTCTACCCCCGCGCCCCCTCGGCGATAAGGGCCTCCACGAGACGCGCCGAGCCCTCGAGGTCGGCCACGGCGATATGCTCGTCCACGGAATGGAAGGCCGTCATGCCGATGCCCAGCGTCACCGCGCGCACGCCGCGGGCGCACAGCACGTTCGCGTCGGCACCGCCGCCCGATCGATGAAAACGCGGCTCGAGGCCCGCCGCGCGGATAGCCGACGAGAGGCCGCGCACCAACTCGTCATCCTCGTCGTAGAGCACGGCGTCGTAGCTTTTCGTCCATTCGACCTCGACCGCGCCGCCGAAGCGCGCGGCGGCGTCCTTAAGGGCGGCCGTCATGGCGGCCTTCTGCGCCCCGGCGCGCTCGGCGAAAAGCGAGCGGCACTCGCCAGCCAGCGCGCACGCATCCGGCACGACGTTCGTCGCGCAGCCGCCCGAGATCGTCCCGATGTTGGCGGTCGTGGCCTCATCGATGCGCCCGAGCGGCATCGCGCCCACCGCCGCAGCGGCCATGGCGATGGCCGACGCGCCCTTCTCCGGCTCGACGCCCGCATGCGCGGCGCGTCCCGAGAAGCGGGCCTTGAGCGCCCAGTGGCACGGAGCGCCGACGATGACGGTGCCGGGAGCGCCGTCGGCATCGAGCACGTAGCACGGCGCGCCGGCAGGAAGCTCGCCCTCGGCCAGCGCCCCGGCCCCCAGAAGATGCAGTTCCTCGCAGGTGGTGAGCAGCACGGTGATGTCGGGGCGGGAGGCTCCGTCCTCGAGAGCGGAGCGCACGCCCTCGAGGATGGCCGCCACGCCGGCCTTGTCGTCGGCCGACAGGATGGTGTCGCCGGCCGAGCGCACCACGCCGCCCTCCACGACAGGCTCGATGCCCGCGCACGGCTGCACGGTGTCCATGTGGGCCGAGAGCACGATCGCGCCGCCCGCCGTGCCGGGCAGGTGCGCGATGAGGTTTCCCGTGTCCGACCCCGTCTGCGAAGCCGACCCGTCGAAGCGCACCTCGAACCCCAGGGAGCGCAGCTCGTCGGCGCAACGGCCCGCCATCGCCGCCTCGCGGCGCGAGGGGCTTTCGATGCGGACGAGTTCGCAGAACAGGTCGAGCAGACGGTTCGAGTTCATGAGGCTCCTTCCAACAGGGTTCGACGAAAGCCCGCGGCGACGAGGGGCGGCGCCGAAGCGCAGACGTCCTTGCGCCCCGACGCGCGAGGCGGTGCGCAGCGAAGCGCCGCGGCGTCTTCGGCGAAGCGCGCTTCCCGTCGCCGCGCTCGCGCATCGCCTGTCGGGTATGGGCGATGCGCAAACGGCGCGCTCCATTATAATGCGGGGCGAACGGACGCGCGCGGCGATCCCGGCAACGGAAGGTGCGCGGCGCGCAGCGAAACGAGGAGGCCCCATGCTGCAAGACATCATCGCAACCTGCCGGAGCTACCGCCGCTTCGACGAGAGCGCGCGCCTCAGCCGCGCGACGCTCGTATCGTGGGTGGACGCCGCGCGCCTCGTCGCGTCGAGCGGAAACGCCCAGCCGCTGCGCTACGCCGTCGCAACCGACGAAGGCGTATGCGCGCAGGTGTTCTCCTGCTGCGCTTGGGCCAAGGCGCTGCCCGATTGGGACGGACCCGAGCCCGGAGAGCGCCCAAGCGGCTACATCGCGATCTGCCGCGATCGCGACCGCACGCTCGCCGACACGTTCACGGCCTGGGACGAGGGCATCGCCGCGCAGACCATCATGCTGCAAGCGGCAGAAGCCGGCTTCGGCGGCTGCATCGTGGGGTCGTTCAAGAAGCGCGGCGTGGCCGACGCGCTCGGCATCGACCGCGAGCGGTTCCAACCCGACCTCGTGCTCGCGCTCGGCAAGCCCGCAGAAAAGGTGCGCGTGACGAGCATGTCCCCCGGCGGTTCCACCGCCTACTGGCGCGACGCCGAAGGCGTCCATCACGTCCCGAAGCGCGCGCTCGCAGACGTGCTGCTGTAGAGCGCTTTGCACGGAGGCGATGGAGGGCCTGAGCGAGGGAGGGGGGGGGCATGGAGCCATGTCGATAATAAGCGAAGGCTGGCTGGGCAATCGCCTAGCCAGAGCCGCCAAGCTCCTTGGGCATGGCCAAATCAGGCTGGTATCTACTGTAATGGGCTGCACGACGAAGGCGCGCAAGCAATGGGGAGCGTCTGCACGACGAAGGCGAGAAGGGTGCGGGCAGATCGCGCGTGCCCTGCCGTGAGCTACACGCGTCCACTGCGGATCGCGCGCGCCCTCCGCGGGCTACACGCCTCCACCTCGAACCGCACGTCCCCGCCGCAGGCCGCACGCCCCACCGCAAACCATGCGCCCCGCATCAGGCGGGCTAGGCTTTCGAATGCGCGGAGACGGGGCGGCAAGGCACACCATCCTTGCGCCGCTCGTCGAGACGGCGGTTGCGGAAGTACACGGCCCAGTTGGCGCCGACGCACACGAGGTTGACAAGGTAGACGGCGAGCACCCAGTTCACCGTCCCGGACGCGAACTTCGCCGCGATGCCGGCCACATACCCCGCCGTGATGAGCGCGATGAACTGCCAACTCGACCCGGCAGCCGTGCCCGCCTTGTAACTTTTGTACCCGTTGATCGGCCACGACAAACCGAAGCAGACGAGCATCGCCGCCTCCAGAACCTCCGACATGCGCTCTTCGCCTTCGTTCCTTGCTCGCCGCCGAAGCCCCGACGGCATCCGTTCGTGTTCCGCGTCTCAGCGTACGACTCGCCATCACCTCTGTCTAATATATACTTTTTTATAAAATGATAATATGCATATTATGAGTTAGAAGCGAAGGAGGGCGAAGATGGAGCTTTTGCAGCTTCGGTACTTCGAGGAGGTGGCGCGCACGCAGCATGTCACGAACAGCGCGAAGCGGCTCAACGTCGCGCAGCCCGCGCTCACGCAGTCCATCAGGCGGCTCGAGCGCGAGCTGGGCGTGAAGCTGATCGAGCGCGTCGGGCGCAACGTGCGCCTCACTCCTTGCGGCGCGGTGCTGCACGAACGCGTGCGACCCGTCCTGGCCGCGCTCGACGCGCTGCCCGCCGAGCTGGCCGAGACGGCGGGACGCGAGCAGGCCACCGTGCGCCTCGCGATAGAGTCGGCCTCCACCCTGGCCGTCGAGGCCATCGCCGCCTACCGTGCACGCCGCCCGAACGCCCGCTTCGTCGTCATGCAGAACGCCGATCAGCGCTGGGACGTGCGCCTGCGCACTGCGCGGCGCGGGGACGGCGGTCGCGGACGCGCGGGCGATCCGGCTGCCGTCGCACGCTTCACCGAGCGCATCGGGGCAGCGGTGCCGGCCGAGCGCGCAAAACGTGGCCCCCTCGCGCTCGACGAGCTGGCCGCCGACCCGTTCATCTGCCTGGCGGGAAGCCGCGCCTTCCGCACGGTGTGCGACGAGGCGTGCGCCGATGCGGGCTTCGCGCCGCGCGTGGCGTTTGAAAGCGACAGCCCCGCCGTGGTGAAGCGCATGATCGGCCTTGGGCTGGGCGTGGGGTTCTGGCCCGAACGCAGCTGGGGAGGCCTCGCCGACGGCAACGCCCGGCTCGAACCGCTCGCCGACGCGCGGTTCGTCCGCACGCTCGAAGTGCTTCGCCACGACGGATCCTCCTCAGAGGAGGCCCGGATGTTCTGCGACTTCCTCGTATCGTTTCTCGAGGATCGATGGAGCGAGCCTTCGCCGCTCGGCGCGTAAGACCGCGACCGACCACGCCCTTCGCCGAAGCGACGGGCGCGCGAATCGCAATGGGCGCCGCACCGGCGACGCGACGGCGCGGCGCGTTCTATGCGCCGAGTATCTTGGCGGCCACCTGCTTCTTGCGGCTCAGCACGCCGGGCATCCACGTGCCGCCGACGCCCGTGCACTCGATGTCGAACGCGCGGTTGACGATGCGGCGGTTCCCCTCGCAGAGAAACTGGCTGCCCTCGGCCACGATGTCGGTGACCATGAGCAGCACGAACTCGTAGCCGTGCGCCTCCCTCAGGCGGCGCATGTACTCGCGGATCTCCTCCTCGCGCTCCATGACGCCGGGAAGGTCCACCGTCTCGCGCTGGGCGATGAGCACCGTGGCGTCGCCGATCTGGAACTCCTTCGAATCGGCGCCGACGAGCTTCTCCACGGGCATGCCCGCCTCTCCCCCGCGGCACTTGAACACCGACAGCCCGAACTCCACAGGGTCGACGTCGAGGATGCCCGCGAGGTGCTCCACCTGCTCCCGGTCGACGTAGGTGGTGGTGGGCGACTTCAGCACCACCGTGTCGGTCATGATGGCGGACAGGAGCACCGCGGCGATGGCTCGCGGGATCTCGATGCCGAACCGGCGGTACTCCATGGTGACGATGGTGGCGCTCGAGCCCACAGGCAGGTTCGTGAACTTGATGGGCGAGGTCGTCATGACGTCGCCGATGCGGTGGTGGTCGATGATCTCGACAACCTCGGCCTCCTCGATGCCGGGAACGGCCTGACGCGTCTCGTTGTGGTCCACGAGGATGACGCGCCGTCGCGGCCGCACCGCCACGTCCGAGCGCGTGACGATGCCGATGGCGAACCCGTCCGCATCGAGCACCACGGCTTCGCGCAGCTCGCTGGCCATGAGGTCCTCGACGGCTTCCTTGAGCAGTCCGTCCTTGTCCAGCACGAGCACGTCCGTCTCGGTGATGTCCTCTACTTTCTGGTCGAGCGAGGCGATGAGGTCGTTCGCCACCGCCACCTCGTCGGCGCCGCCCTCCTCGAGCTTGTCGGTCGCCGCGATGTAGCGCTCCGCGATCATACGCGTGGTGACGAGGCCCCGGTACGTGCCGTCGTCGTTCGTGACCACGAGAGCGCGGATGTTGTGCTGGCGCAGCAGCCGACCGGCCTCCAAGATGGTGGCGTCACGGCCGATGGAGAGGGGGCTCGGCGTCATGACGTCGAGCACGCGCGCGTGAATGTGGCCGATGATCTCGGGCGCGGGCAGACCGTTGCTCTTAAGCACCCACGCCGTCTCGGGCGGCAGCGGCCCCAGGCGAGCGGGCACGTAAGAGCTCGCCGGGCGGCCGGCGGCCTCGTCGCGGCGTGCGAGCTCGTTTTTGAGATGCGCGTACGCGACCGCCGCGCAGATGGCGTCGTTGTCGGGGTTCTTGTGCCCCACCACGATGATCGGTGTCGATGCCGGCATGCGATGCTCCTTCAACGGTAAGGCCCGAAACGGACGGGCCGAGGCTTCGTATCCCCAAAGCGCGCCCAGCGGCCCCGCCGACGCCGCGCTTTGGCGCGCCCTAGTATAGCGCGCCGTCGGGACGCCGCCCGCATTTCGTCGCCGAATCTTGCGAAAGTGCAGACGAAAGGCCCCGCATGCGTTACGATGGCCCCGCGCGCACAACGAGGCAGCGAAGGAGAACGACATGGAAACGCTCGGACTGACCGACATCATCGGGCCCGTCATGGTGGGGCCCTCGAGTTCGCACACGGCGGGCGCGCTGCGCATAGCCTCCATGGCGCGCAGCCTGTGTCTGGCCGAGCCCGTGCGCGTCGAGTTCTCGCTTCTGGGGTCGTTCGCGCACACGCTTTCCGGACACGGCACTGACAAGGCGCTCGTGGCGGGCATGCTGGGATTTGCGGCCGACGACCTGCGCATTCGCGATTCGTTCGCCCTGGCCGAACAGGCCGGGCTCTCGTTTTCCTTCGCGCCCCTGCCCGACGCGACGGACTACGAGCACCCCAACACCATCGACATCCGCGTGATCGACGCCGCCGGCAACGAGATGGCCGTGCGCGGCGAGAGCGTGGGCGGCGGCGCGGCGGTCATCCGGCGCATCGACGGCATCGACGTGCGCATCACCGGCGAGAGCACGAGCGTGGTCGTGCGACAGCGCGACGAGGCCGGCGTGCTCGCCCACATCGCCGCCTGCATCAGCGAGCGCGGCGTGAACATCGCCACGACGCGCCTCTACCGCGAGCGCAAGGGGGCGGTGGCCTACACGGTGCTCGAAACCGACGAGGGCGTGGGGCCTGAGGCGAAGGCCGCCATCGAGGCGCACCCCGCCATCCTCGACGTGCGCGTCATTCCGGGCGATGCGCGCGGCGCAGGGTCGGCAGACGGCGGGCGACAGACGGAAGCTGCGGACGCGGCGGGGGCGCTCGAGCGCTTCCGCGAACTCGACTTCCCCAACGCAGCGGCGTTGCTCGCATGGTGCGAAGCGCACGGCGCGACGCTCTCGGAGGCGTTTTTGGAACGCGAGGCGGCGCTTGCGGCCAGCCTCGGGCGCGCGGACGGGGCGCGGGCCTACTTGGCGGGCGTGCTCGACGTGATGCGGCGCTCCGCGCAAAGGCCCCGCGAGGAGGCGCTGCCGTCGATGGGCGGGCTCATCGGCGGCGAGGCGCGCAAGCTCGCGGCCCTGGTCGCACGCGGAGGGTCGGCGTGCGACGCGCAGCTTTCGGACGCCGTCGCGTTCTCGATGGCGGTGCTCGAGACGAACGCGTCGATGGGGCGCATCGTGGCGGCGCCCACGGCGGGGTCGGCCGGCGTCATCCCCGGCGTGCTTTTGGCGCTGCAGCGCTCGCACGGCCTGTCGGACGACGACCTCGTGCGCGGTCTGGCCGCTGCGGCGGCGGTGGGCTACCTCGTCACGCGCAACGCCACCGTATCGGGCGCGGAGGGCGGCTGTCAGGCCGAGGTCGGCTCGGCTGCGGGCATGGCCGCCGCGGCCGTCGTCGAGCTTTTGGGCGGCTCGGCTGAGCAGTGCCTCGATGCGGCCGGCAACGCGCTCATGAGCCTCATGGGGCTTGTGTGCGACCCGGTGGCGGGTCTGGTGGAGGTGCCGTGCCAGAAGCGCAACGCCGCCGGGGCCGCGGTCGCCCTCGCAAGCGCCCAGATAGCGCTCGCGGGCATCGGCAACCTCGTCGACTTCGACCAGACCGTCGAAGCCCTGTACGCAGTGGGCCGCTCGCTTCCTTTCGAGCTGCGCGAAAGCGCCCTCGGCGGCATCGCCGCCGCGCCCTCGGCCCGCGCCTGGTGCCCAGGCTGCGCAAGGTAGACCCTCCCGACACGGGCGAACGCCCTGCAAAGCCCTCGGATGCGGGCGAACGCCTCTGAGCCTCCCGGGGGGATAAGGACGGCATCGGATCGGCGACAACCCGCCATCCCTTTCTGGAAGTTGGCATCAGCGGCGTTCGGTTATAAGCGCCGAACGCCGCGTCCGCGCACCTCGACCGTCCGCGCCCTCATGGCCGCGCCCACGTGCCCCGCGCGCGTCGCGCAAGCGCCCCACCTCTCCATGGCCGCGCCCGCACCCGCCCCGCGCCCATCCCGTCCCGGCACCCTGCCTCTGCGGGCGCGCGCCCGCACCTCGCCCCGACTCCCCCACTTCCCTATGAGCACGCCCCGCGCCCCTGCCCTTGCGGGCACGTCTGCACCTCGTCCCCGCGCCCCTGCCCTTGCGAGTGCGTCTGCGCTCCTGCCTCGTGTGCACCGTCCCGACACCCCGCTCCCACGGGCGCGCCCGCGCCCCCGCCCGACCCTCGTCGGACGCGTCGGGGCGCCGTCGCCTGAAACGATCGCCTTTCGCGCCTGAAGCGGTCGCCTCAGGCGACGGCGCGGGGCACGCGCCGACGATGAGGCATCGCGCCGCGCCGGCGAAAAACCTTCCCCGCCGTTAAGGCTTCGTTAGATTCAGGGCGCATGCTGGTTTCCGTTCGATGAAGGACCCGCCGGGACGCGCGGCGCATGACATGCGCGACCGCCGGGGCCGGATAGGCAGAATGTGCGACGTGAACGACGAAGAGCGCGAACGGAAAGGACGGATTCGATGGAATGGGCGTTGGAGACGCGGATGCTGACCAAGCGGTTCGGTCGCGGCGCGCAGGCGCAGGCGGCGGTGGACCGCGTGTCTTTGCATGTGCCCGAGGGCGCGGTGTACGGGCTGCTCGGGCCGAACGGAGCGGGCAAGTCGACCCTGCTCAAAATGGTGGCGGGCATGCTGCACTCCACCGAAGGGCAGATCACGGTGGCGGGGCGGCCGTGGCGGCGGGAGGATTTGCGCTCGATCGGCTCGCTCATCGAGACGCCGCCGCTCTACCCCAACCTGACCGCGCGCGAGAACCTGCGCGTGCGCACGACGCTTCTGGGCATCCCCGACGAGCGCATCGACGAGGTGCTGCGGACGGTCGGCCTGACGGATACGGGCTCCAAGCGCGCCGGACGCTTCTCGATGGGCATGAAGCAGCGCCTGGGGATAGCGCTCGCGCTTCTCGCGCGGCCACGGCTGCTCATCTTGGACGAGCCGACCAACGGGCTCGACCCCATCGGCATCGAGGATCTGCGCGGGTTCATCCGCGCATTGCCGGAGCAGGGCATCACGGTGGTGGTGTCGAGCCACATCCTGGGCGAAGTGGCGCAGGTGGCGGATCGCATCGGCATCATCGCGCAGGGAAGGCTGGCCTACGAGGACAGGCTTGATCCCGCCGCCGACCTGGAGCGGCTGTTCATGGACGTGTGCCGCGAGGTGGCGGCGTCGCGACGCGGCGCGCACGGAGAAGGGGGAGAGCGATGAGGACGCGCGAAGCATCGAGGGCGGCTACCACGACGCAAAGCAGGGCGGCTGCGCGGGCCGGAGCCGAGGTCGCCAGCCGCATGGTCGCCGCGCGGGCTGGACGCGCAGGCTCCGCAAGCGCCAAAGGCGCGCCGTCTGCGCAGGACGGATGCGCGGCCGAAGGCCAAACGGCTGCGCAGGCCGAACGCGCGGCGACGCTCGACGAAAGCGGTGCGAAAGGAATCGCCGCGAAAGAGTGCGGGCGCTCGGGCATGCAGGGATGCGCCGAAAGAGGCGACGAAAGCGAACGTCTGGAAACGGACGCCGGGTTCGCCGCAGCGCTGCGCGCCGAGGCGCTCAAGGGCCGCCGGGGCGCGCCGCGCAAGATCGCGCTGCTCATGCCGCTGCCGTTTTGCCTGATGGGAGCACTTGCAGGCGGCATCGGCGGTGGAGGGGCCGTCGGGGCGTTCTCCACCTACGGCTGGAATTGGTGGTACGCGCTGCCGCTGCCCATCGCCATCGCGCTCATCGCCACCTCCGTCGCCAACCTGGATGCCCGCCAGAAGCTGCGCCCGGTGCTGGGGCTTCCCGTGCCGCCCGCGCGCACCTGGTGGGCGAAGACGGCCTACGCGCTTTCGCTCGTGTTCGCCGCGAACCTCGTGGTGCTGGCCGCCTCCATCCTGGTGCGCGCGCTCGGCGGGGCCGCGCCCGGCGCTCTGGCGGGATTTGCGACGGCGGCGATGCTGACGGCGGCCAACGCCTGGGCGGTGCCGGCCTCGCTTGCGCTGGCCACGCGCTTCGGCTCGCTTGCGGGCATCGCCATCCCCGCGCTCGCGCAGCTGGGGCTGGGCATCGGGCTGTGGACGAGCCCTTGGTGGTTCCTGTTCCCGCCGACCACGGCGCTCGTGGCGGTATCCCCCCTCGTGGGCGTGGCGCCCTCGGGCGTGCCGCTCGCCCCGGGCGACGCGCTGGGGGCGTTTGGCTGGGAGACGGCGGCGGGCCTCTTCGTGGCGCTTGCGCTCTTCGCCGCGCTCGCCGCAGCGGGCGCGCGCTGGTACGCGGGGAGGGAGGCGCGATGAAGGCGGCAGGATCCTGGGGGCATGCGAGAGTGCCTGGGGATTCGAACCCCAGATGCGCCCAGGGCGTGCATGGGGAGCGCGGGGCGCATCGCGAAGCCCGCGACAGCATCCGCGCAAACCGCGCGGGCATGCGCGCCCGCGACTGCGACCAAGGTCGCGGGGGCGATGGGGCGCGCGAGCCGATCCGCCGCCCCTGCGGCGCGGACGGCCGCGCCGTGCGCTCCGAAGCCGGCATGCGGCGCGCGTCGGCGGCTGCGAGGCTCACGCGCGCCTTGCGCTCCGAAGCCCTTAAGCTGCGCCGCAGCCCGCTCGCGCCGCTGCACCTGGCGCTCGCGCTTGCGCTCGGCCTGGCGGCCGGGGCCTATTTCGGCTACGCGCCGTGGGACAGCCTTCTCGGCGCGGACGCGTTCTTCCAGCTGCTGGGCGCGGGCGCGCCGCTGCTCGCAGGGCTGTCCTGCGGGCTTGCGCTCGACGCGGAGCGCGAGGCGGGCGAATGCGCGAACCTCCTGGGCGTCCCCTCGCGCCGCATCGCGCTGGCGGCGAAGGCGGCGGCGCTGTGGGCTCTCGGGCTTTCAGCGGCCGTCGTCGCGGCGCTGGCGTTCTTCGCCCCGGTGGCGGCTGCGGGACGCGCGACTCCCCCGCTCGCAACGTGCTTGGCGGCAGCCGGCGGCGTGGCGGCGGGCAGCATCGGGCTGTACGTCGTCCTAACATGGACGGCGCTGCGTTTCGGGCGCAACGCCGCCATCGGCGCGGGCGCGCTGGGGTTCCTCCTTGCGATGGGTTCTATGGGAGGTTTGGCGAACGGGCTGGTCACGGGAACGCTCAGCGGCGAATTCGGCGTGGAGCTGGCAGCGTTTCTCCCCTTTGCATGGCCCTCGCGCCTCGCCTCGCTGACCGTGGAGCTGGCAGTGGCCGGGCAACTGGGCGCCGCTGGGCAGGAAAGCGCGCTCGTCTCGGCGTTCTCGCAGGTGGCGGTTACGTGCGCGATCCTCACGACGGCGCTCGCAGCCGTCTCGCTTGCGCGGGCGAACCGCTACGAGGACAGGCGTCGCGCCGGGGAATAGCCGCCCGCGTCGCGCGGAGCGCTTCTGCCGGCAGGAGGAGTGCGGCACGGTGGGCGCTAGGCAAGCTTCGATGCCCGCCCGTCACCCCGACGCCACGCATCTCGCCACCCCGCCGCCGCATGTCGCACGATTCTGTCGCCGCGCCCCACTGCCGCACCGCTGCGCTCAGCGTGTTCGGAGCGCCCTGGACGGTTGCGGACGGCCGCATCCCGACCGTCCGCCGCGGCACGCGGCACCACCTGCGGCGGGACCTCGGGCGCCCTGCCGCGTTTCATCCGACTCGAAGAGGAAGGAGGCCCCTCATGGGCCGAAAGATCGCGTTTTCGGGCGTTGCGCTCGCCGCCGTCTGCATCGTCGCGCTCGCAGCTGCAGCCTTGGCAGCCAACCTGTTCCCGGGAAACATCGTCTCGCAGCTCATCGACCGCGCGAACCCGCTCGCACCGAGCGCGACAGCGTACGCGCGCGTGCCCCCGGCGGATTCCTACGTGGATTCCTGGCGTGATGCGAGCGGGGCTTACGACGACTACCGCTACCTCGTGGACGCGGTCGACGCCCAAGGCGCCCCGTTGCGCGTGAGCGTGAACGCGTTCGGCTCGAAACTGGGCGAGGCGGAGCAGCCCGCGGCAACGGCAGAGGCCGACGGCGCCGAGGCTCCCGCATCGTCCACGGAGGTCGGCAGCGCGGAGGAGCCCGCGCCGTCCGCAAGCGACGAGCCCTTCGCGTGGATGCGCCTCCAGGTGAAAGGCGCCACGACGGTGACATGGGAATACGTCGCCGAAGAGGACGTTCCCCGCGCGGCTGCGGATATGCTATGATCGCACGGTTCGCGGAGAGGCCCGCCGCTCGGACGGCGATGGCCCGGACGACGGTACGAGCCGCTCGGGCAGCCATGCGGTCGGCGGCCACCAGGGCGATGTCGCGGACGACCGAACGGAAGCCGCCGGTTCCGGCGGCGATTCGAGCGGCGAAGACGGCAATGCCCGCTTGGACCGCCGCGCGGGCCCCATCAGCGGCGACCCGCACCGCCCAGGCGGTCGTGCAACCACCGCCGACGAAGCCGGCTGCCCGGGCCGCGCGAGCCCGCGACGAGCGCGGCTCTGGCAGCCGAGCACCAAGAGAGACGCGCGAGGAGGGCCGGACATGGCGCGCATCCTAACGATAGACGACGAGCAAGCGATCCTCGATGTGCTCGCGCGCGTGTTGCGCCGCGACGGGCACGAGGTGGAGGGCTGCGCCGACCCGTTGCGAGCGCGGCAGATGGACCTCTCGCGCTTCGACCTCATCATCTGCGACGTGATGATGCCCGGCCTGGACGGCTTCGAGCTGGTGCGCGGCATCCGCGACGAAGTGGACGCGCCCATCATCTTCCTCACGGCGAAGGTGGCCGAGGAGGATGCCGTGATGGGCTTGGGACTGGGAGCGGATGACTACCTCCGCAAGCCCTTCGGCAACGCCGAACTGCGCGCGAAAGTGGCCGCGCATCTGCGCCGCGAGCACAGAGAGCACAGGCAGGCTCTCACGTTCGGCGCGGTGCGGCTTGACCTGGGCGCCAAGGAGCTGTCCGTGGGCGGCGAGCGCGCGCAGCTCACCCCCACCGAGTACGAGATCTGCGAGTTTTTGGCGCGTCGGCGCGGCCAGGTGTTCTCGCGCGCGCAGCTGCGCGAGGCGGTGCTGGGATGGGACAGCGCCTCCGACGATGCGGCCGTGTCCATGCACGTGAGCCGTGCTCGCGCGAAGCTGCGCGCACTGGGCGCCGACCCGGTGGGCACGGTGTGGGGGATGGGGTACAAATGGCAGCTGTAGGGCACCGCGCTCCGGTCGGCATCGAGGGCGGCGAGGGGAAGGAGGGAGCATGGCGGCGATGAGGGATCGAGCGGGACGGCACGTGCGCGAGCGGTTGGCGCGAGAATCGTCTGCGTCCGCTCGAGGCGAAGGCGCACGTCGACGTCGCCCGGAGCGCCGCAAAGGGATGCCGCTCGCGCTCGTCATCGCACGCTACTTCGTTTACGCCCTCATGGCGACCGTGCTCGTCGCCGTTGCGACGTTCGGCACGCTCCTCGCACTCGTCGAAGGAGGCGTCGTGTACGCCGCGAACTACGCCGAGAGCAACGCCGACGCCGTCATCGGCGCGCTGGAGACGGGCGAGCTCGCCCCCGAAGAGCTTCCCTCGTGCTACCGTTGGGCCGTCTTCGACGCCGACGGCTCCCCGCTCGCTTCCGACATGTCCGCCGCCGAAGCGTCCGAAGCGCGAAACGTCCTCGAATCCGGAGAGAGCGTGACGCACGTGGGCCTGCTCGGCAGCGCGATGCTGCAGGTGAAGGCGACGCTTCCCGACGGCGGCACCTGCGTGCTCCAATACGACTTCGTGCCCGACTTCACCTCGCGCGAACTGCGCGACGCGCTGCCCGACCCGCAATCGCTCGCAACGGCGCTGCTCGGCATACTGTTCGTCGCCGCGATGGCCCTCATCGCCACACGTGCCGCCCGCGTTATCTCGGCGAAGATGCGCCCCCTCGTCCTGGCTGCCGCCCATATCGAGCGGCAGGAGCTCGACTTTGAGACGGGGCACACGAACGTGCGCGAGGTGAACGACGTGCTGGCGGCCATGGAGCGCATGCGCGTGGCGCTGAAGGAGTCGCTCGAAGGGCGCTGGCAGGCGGAGGAGGCGCAGCGCGCGCAGATGGCGGCGCTCGCGCACGACCTGAAGACGCCGCTCACCGTGGTGCGCGCGAACGCCGAGTTCCTCAGCGAGGAGGAGGGGCTCTCCCTCGACGCGCTCCAAGCCGCAGAGGCGGCGGCCGAGGGCGCCCGTCGACTCGACGCGTACGTGCGCCTGATCATCGATGCGTCGCGCGACGGCGGGACGGGCGCGCACCGAGAGCGCATCGACGCCGCGGCATGGGCGAACGCATGCGAGACGGCGGCGCGGCGCGTGGCCGATGCGGCTGGCGTGCGCCTCGAAGCTGTGAGGGAGAGGGGCTTCATCAGGCGCGCGGAGGCAGTGCCCCTTGTCTGCGATGCGACGGCGCTCGAACGCGCGGCGCTCAACCTCGTGGCGAACGCCTGCGACCACGCGCCGAAAGGGAGCACGGTGCGCCTGACGTTCGCATGCGAAGACGCTCGTTTGCGCGCTGGCAGGGCGACGGACGCGAAGGCTGCACCCGCGCTCGAAGACGCGCAGACGCAAAAGACGCGCGCATGGACGGCAGAAGGGCTGATGACAAGCGCAGACGACGCGGGAGCACGAGCGACGGATGCGAACGAGAAGGCAGCACGGACACCGAGCGCGCGAAAGCAAAGCGAGGACGGAAAGGCGGGAAAGCGAACGACCGGCGAGGACGGCGCCCTCAGCGGCGCGGCGCCGATGCTCGCCCTTACCGTCGAGGACGAGGGCGCGGGCTTCACACCCGCGGCGCTCTCCCGCGGCTGCGAACGCTTCTTCCGAGACGATGCTTCCCGCGCCCGTATCGGGACCGGCCGCGAGCGCTGCGACGGCGCCATTGCGACTGGCGGCCGTGCCGGAGCCGCGGACGGCGATCGCAAGGGAGGCGCCGATGTCGATCGAGGATGCGGCAGGGGCTCAGACAGCGCTGCAGCAGGCGACGTCAAGCGCGCCGAAGACGGCGCGTCAGACCGCGCATGCGGTGAAGGAGCTGCCAAGCCGGGCAGTCCGTCGGCTCCGGAAGCCTCCCATTACGGTCTGGGACTTTCCATCGCCTCCGATATCGCGCACGCGCACGGAGGCTGCATCGAGCTGGCGAACCGCCCTTGTCGCGGCGCACGCGCCACCCTCCGCGCCGCCTGGGAATGACGACGGGGTCTTCATCCCGGTCGTTGCATCGGAAAGGCGCTCGAGGCGTCGTCGCCCTCGGAGCCGACACCGTCGAGGATCCGGTCGAGGGCATGGGGCTGCCGGCCGAGAATGCGAAGACGCCCATCGAGCGCTACAACGATCCGACCGCAAAAGCGTCGACGAGGGCTTCGGCAAGCGTCCAGCCGCCTATTCCCCATGGACGCGCCGCCAGCCTACGCGTGCCGCTTCGACAGCGCTGGCGTGCTCGTGCCCATGGCGGCCCTGGGTGCGACGACCTGCGCCCGCTCGACGACGCGGACGAGCCCATCAGGAACTGCGCGTTGCAGACAACATACAGGACGGGCGCTATCTGGCGGAGTATCCCGTCACCGTGGGCAGTCGCAGCTCGGCGCGCGCTCGCGTTCGGCAAGCTGGCCGACGAGAACGCAGGCGGCGTGTAGCCGA
Organism: Gordonibacter sp. An230; assembly: GCF_002159915.1. Lineage (GTDB taxonomy): Bacteria > Actinomycetota > Coriobacteriia > Coriobacteriales > Eggerthellaceae > Rubneribacter. The sequence continues at coordinate 2,611 of NZ_NFJP01000013.1, read as the reverse complement.
CACGGCGTCCAAGAGGCCCGTCGCCCCTCCCCGCAGCGGCCTCACGGCGACGGCCCCGGCGGGTGCAACGCCAGCCGGGGCCGTCGCCTCCTGCGCGTCGACCCGCCGCTTCGACACCCGCCGAAACGTCAGCCGCCGATCTTCACGATGGGAGCGTAGTCCTTCAGCAGCTTCTTCGTCTGACCGGTCTTGGAGAATCTCACGTGAAGCGTGTCGCCGTCCACCTTGACGACCGTTCCACGGCCGAACGTCTTGTGGTCCACGGCATCCCCTTTTGCGAACGCCATCTTCGCAGCAGCCTTTTTCTCTGCGCCGGGGCGCACGTAGCTGCCGGCCACGCGGCCCTGCCGCGCGTCGGCGCGACCCGCCGACCCCGAGGCGCTCGAGCGCCCGAACACGCGCCCGCCTCCGGCCTCCGCGCCGCTGCCCGCTATCCCTTTGCGGCTTCCGCGTTTCTCCCAGCCCGTGCCACTGAAGCCGGCCGAGCCGAGGCCCGTGGTCCGGCGCAGCTCGGAGGGGATCTCCTGGACGAAGCGCGACACGGGGTTCGACGACGTCTGACCGAATATCTGGCGCGCGTAGGCGCAGGTGAGGTAGAGCCGCTTGCGGGCGCGCGTGATGGCCACATAGGCGAGCCGCCGCTCCTCCTCGATGCCTGCCGCATCGCCGACGCTGTTCATATGGGGGAACAGCGTCTCCTCCATGCCGGCCACGAACACGCAGTCGAACTCGAGGCCCTTCGACGAGTGCACGGTCATCATGGTGACGGCATGCCCGTCCTCGGCCACCGTGTCGAGGTCGGTGCGCAGGCGAACCCATTCGATGAAGTCGGCGAGCGAGTCGCCGCGCAAGACGCGCACGGGCTCGTCGGCCCCGTCCGCCGTGTCCTCGCCGCCATCCGCCGTAGGAGCAGCGTAGTCGGCATCCTCCTCGTCGTGCGTGTCCGAGAACTCGTCCACGACGCCCAAGAACTCTTGGATGTTCTCGATGCGCCCGCGCGCTTCGTCGGTGTTCTCAGCCTGAAGGGCATCGACAAGACCGCTCTTGTCGACGATAGCCTCGACGATCTTGCGCAGATCGCCTTCGTAAGTGCGCGCCTCGTTCAAGAGCCCCACGAACTCGGCAACCGCCTGGCGCGCGGATGCGCGCAGCTCCGGATCCACGATGGCCAGCTCCGCCGCCTCCAAAAACGGCATGCCCATCTCGCGCGAGAATTGCTCGATGCGCTCGACGGTGGTCTTGCCGACGCCGCGGCGCGGCACGTTGATCACGCGTTTCGCTGCGATGTCGTCGGCCGGGTTCACCACGAGCGTGAGGTAGGCCATCACATCGCGGATCTCGGCGCGGTCGAAGAAGCGCGTGCCGCCCACGATGCGGTAGGGCACGCCCGCGCGCAGCAGCATGTCCTCAAGCATACGGCTCTGCGCGTTCGTGCGGTAGAACACGGCCATCTGGTTGTACGTGAGGCCCGCCGCGCGCTGCTTCTCTATCTCGCCTGCTATCCAACGGCCCTCGTCGCGTTCGTCGGAAGCCATGTACACCTGGATCTTGTCGCCATCCTCGGCGGCGGTGAAGAGCCTCTTCGCCTTGCGGTGCTGGTTGTTGGCGATCACGGCGTTCGCAGCCGCGAGGACGTTGCCGACGCTGCGGTAGTTCTGCTCGAGCTTCACCACATGGGCCTCGGGGTAGTCCTGCTCGAACTCGAGGATGTTGCGGATGTCGGCGCCGCGCCAGCTGTAGATGGATTGGTCGTCGTCGCCCACCACCATGATGTTCTTGTGCTTGGCGGCCAGAAGGCCTGTGATGGCGTACTGGGCGTGGTTCGTGTCCTGATACTCGTCCACCATAAGGTAGCGAAAGCGGTCCTGATAGGCATCGAGCACGTCCGCGTGGTTCTTGAGCAGCAGGTAGGCGTACAGCAGGAGGTCGTCGAAGTCGAAGGCGTTCGCGGCCTTGAGGCGCTCCTGCAGGCACGCGTACACGCGCGCGGCCACCTTCCCCACCGGGTCGCTCGCCTGCTTCTCGAACTCAAGGGGCACCACCAGCTCGTTCTTCGCCGTGGAGATGCGGTTCATGAGGGCGTTCACGGGGAAGCGCTTCGGGTCGATGTCGAGCTCGGCCATGATCTCCTTGTACAGGCGCTTCTGGTCGTCGGTGTCGTAGATGGTGAAGCTCTTCGTGAAGCCCAAGCGCTCGGCATCGGCGCGTAGGATGCGCACGCACATGCTGTGGAACGTAGACACCCACATGCCGCGGCAGCGCGGGCCCACCAGGCCGGACAGGCGCTCGCGCATCTCGGCGGCCGCCTTGTTCGTGAACGTGATGGCCAGGATCTCCCACGGGGCCACGTCGTGGTTCTCGATGAGGTTCGCGATGCGGTACGTGAGCACGCGCGTCTTGCCCGAGCCGGCGCCGGCGAGCACGAGCAGCGGCCCGTCTATCGTGGTGACCGCCTCGCGCTGCGGCCCATTCAAAGTGTCGATGTCGATTGGCATATGAGCAGTCTCCTACGGATGCGGAACCAAGCTTCGGTATTTTACCGCTTTTCGACGGGCCGGTATCCAAACGCGCGCAATCTGCGCAAGGGAGGGAGGGCTGTCACTTATACACA